>USLU01000104.1 GCA_900555635.1 uncultured Bacteroides sp. | reverse complement strand
TTGTGCGCGTGTGGCTTGTCTCATAATGTTATATTTGTTTAGAACTAGCTTCTGAAATCTTAGTCGTTCAAGAATGGGAATAAATCACTCATGCCCAAAAAACCTTCGTGTGTGGCAGTATATTCGGCTGCCAGTACGGCTCCCAATACAAATCCACCACGACTTTTGGCATCATGCGTGATAGTTATGCTGTCTACATCAGATTCATAGCGAATGGTATGAAGGCCGAACACTTCTCCTTCGCGGATAGAGGCGATAGGAAGTTCATTAGGGGCGCAATCGTTGGTTCCGCTAATGGTTCCGTCCGGTGCAAGGAAAGTGCCTTTCACCCATTTGTCCTTACGGTCCAGCTTTTCCAGAATACCTTCCGCCAATGTAATGGCTGTTCCGCTGGGAGCATCCAGTTTGTGGATATGATGTGTCTCGCTCATGGTGACATCATAAGCAGGGAACTGATTCATGATTTTAGCCAGATACTTGTTGACAGCAGAGAAAATGCTGACTCCCAGACTGAAGTTGGACGACCAGAACAGTGTTTTGCCTCCTTCAGTGCAGAGCTTTTTGATTTCTTCGCCATGCTCGGCCATCCATCCGGTACTGCCCGATACCAGTTTCACATCGGCTTTGAATGCTTTCATATAATTGCTGTAAGCTACCATCGGATTGGTAAACTCAATGGCCACATCGGCCGATTTGAATGCTTCCGATTCGAAGTCATCCTGATTATTGATGTCAATGATGCAGACGATTTCATGTCCGCGACTACGGGCAACCTTTTCTATCTCTTTGCCCATCTTTCCGTAACCGATCAGTGCTATTTTCATTGTTTTCTGACTTATATTCAAAATAATAGTCGCAAAGATAAGATTTTTATTACATTTGCAGCGCACATTAACGTCTTGTTAACATGGAACATCTTCTCCACTACGTGTGGAAGCATAAATTATTTCCCCTGAAAGTACTGCAAACCACCAACGGCTTACCGGTAGAAGTGATTGACTCCGGTCTGCAAAATCCCAACGCCGGTCCCGACTTTTTTAACGCGAAACTAAAGATTGATGGTGCCTTATGGGTAGGGAATATAGAAATACATACACATTCTTCCGACTGGTTTCGCCACGGACATCATTCTGACAAAGCATACGACTCTGTGATTCTCCATGTAGTGAGTGAAGCAGATACGGAAATAACCCGTACCAACGGTGAACAGATACCGCAACTATTACTTACCTGTCCGGACAATGTGCAATTACATTACCACGAACTTTGTGTAGCCGATCAGTATCCGGCTTGCCATCCCATCCTTGCCTCTCTTCCCAAACTTACCATTCATTCTTGGCTGACCGCTTTGCAAACGGAACGTTTGGAGCAGAAAGCGCAATTAATCACACAGCGTCTCAAACATTGTAACAGTAATTGGGAAGATGCATTCTTTATCACCCTTGCCCGTAATTTCGGTTTTGGCTTGAACGGAGATGCTTTTGAAACGTGGGCGGGACTGTTGCCGTTTCGTGCGATGGATAAGCACCGGAATGATTTGTTTCAGATAGAGGCTTTTTTCTATGGTTTGGCGGGATTGTTGGAAGAAACGTTTCTGAAAAAGGAACAGGAAGACGAGTATAGTCTCCGTCTTTGTAAGGAGTTCCGTTATTTGCAGCGGAAGTTTGAAATCAGGCAGGGGATGGACGCTACGTTATGGCGTTTTCTACGGCTTCGTCCGGAAAACTTTCCGCATATTCGCTTGGCGCAATTAGCTTATCTCTATCAGAAAGGGGATAAGTTGTTTTCACGTTTGTTGGAAGCGGAAACTCTGGTGGATGTGAGAAACTTACTGGATGCCCGTACGTCTCCCTATTGGGAAAATCATTATTTATTCGGGCGACCGTCTTCACAAAAGGAGAAGACGATGGGAGAGCGTTCCAAGGATTTGATTATCATTAATACAGTGGTTCCTTTTCTTTATACATACGGTCTGCATAAGGCAGATGAACGAATGTGTGAACGTGCCGGACGTTTTCTGGAAGAATTGAAGGCGGAAAGCAATCATATTATCCGTTCGTGGAGCGATGCCGGGCTTCCGGTTGTCAGTGCGGCGGATAGTCAGGCATTGATACAGTTGCAAAAAGAGTACTGTGATAAGCGAAAGTGTCTGTACTGTCGCTTCGGTTATGAATACTTGAAACATACCTGATTAGTTTCTATAAGCCTGAAGAATATTATCTTATACTAGCGGATTTTGATATTTTAAACCGTGTTGTAGACTAGAAAATCTTTTTCGTATAAATACTTATTGTGTTCTCTTTATATTCTTTTCTTTATGAAGAAACTCTAAAACTTCAGCTTCCATTCGTAAAGCTTTTGTTCCTTTTTTCTTTATCGGTTGTTTTAAAAGGTAATTTCCCATGTTGATAGCTGCATTTATATTTCCTTCCTCTATATAAAGCTGGAATAATTTGTACGAAGGAGTGATATGATGTGGAATCATGGCAGCAGCCGTTTGATAACATGCTTCAGCTTGGGAAAAATCTTTTTTCTGTTTCCAAAAATCTCCAAGCTTGATATATAGTTCACTATTAGGAACAATTCGGGCAGCTGTTTGCAATATTTGTAGTTTTGTATTTAAAGGATAATCTTCCAAACTACTTTTTGAGTAGATGTACATTAACTGTGAATTATAGCGAAATAATGGATATAATTGGGATAGTTGAGAATAGGTATCTTCGGATATTTTATTTTTATCCACTATCCTGATAATTGTAGTAAAAGTTTTATGATAAATATGATAAGATCCAATTGATATGCATACAATAAAAATGAAGGTTATACTTCTAATGATGTATTTTGTAGAAATTGATATTGTAAACGTTTTTATGGTTTTGCTTTTCATCATACCTATTATGCTGATGAATAATATTTCTAATGGAAAAACCTCGCTAGGATAAGAAAAAAAAGAGAAGACTAAGAAAGTGATTAAGGCGGATTTCAGGCAATGGTCAGTATTATTCTTTTCTTTATAACTAAATAATGCATAAAACAACCATGTAACAACAACTAGTCCGACTATTCCCTGTTCTGCTGTTATATGTAAAAACTCGTTGTAGGTATAAAAAATATTGTCAGCTAATAATATGTATGGAGAATTTGGGCTTTGTAGGAAATATTCAGCCTGATAAAGCATATAATTAGCTTGCCATCCTCCGGCTCCAATACCGAATAGAGGATAATCTTTTATCATCGTTATTGTGTTATACCATATTAGCAACCGTCCATCTGCCGAATCTCTTCTTATAAAGTAGATTGATATGATAAAAACGGTGATGATAAGCAGAAAACCTGATTTCAAAAGAGTTGGTTTGACTTTGATTGTATGTTTTCTTTTTAACCATTGCCATAGGAATATCATGCTTCCTACCAATGCAGCTGTCCACCCGGCGCGTGAACCAGATAATAGTAAACCATATAAAATAAAACAGGCTATCATGCAAAATGATAATGTTAATATACGATGCTTGTTTTGTATGTTTTCATAAATGAAAAAAATAGATACTATCCAGCATACTGCTAATAACCCACCTAATGGTCCTGGATTTCCAAACGTTCCTGTGATTCCAAAATCATGATGATTGCTCTCTATATAATTCGCTTTTTGAAGTATTGAAATGATGACTTCGGTAATTCCCCAAATATAGACCATGTGTAATAGGCAATTGCGATATTGTTTTGATATAATGCGTATGCAAGTATATATAAGGCATAATACAGTCACTCTCCAAATTGATGAGTAGTCAATAGGTACAGCTCTATTTAAGAACAGTAATATGCAAATTGATATAAGTAATATATCTTGTATTCTGATGTTTTCAATAGAATAGCTTTTCATACTGTTTATAAGGTACATTTAATTTAAGTGGAAATATATTTATATATGATTTATCCTAAAGATGAGCAATGTGTAATCTAAATTTTCCAGCACTCTTGGTTTTGTTTTACACAAAGAATGCTGGAAAATAATAATTTTCATAATCGATCGGCACTAATTTTTATAGAACTGTACCGTATAATAATAAAACTTCTTAATCTATATATAAATTCTTCTCATATCTTTTAGAAGTTAGTTTTCCTGTTTTTTCATCATTAGAATATGTTGAAAGAAACAAATGTGCCCTTACTACATTATTGGCTGGGATAGAATCCAAAGGATAGGAGAGTTCTATTCTTCCTTTTGGAGATAAACTCTTGTGTAATATCCATTTCCCGCTTTCAAGAGTAAATAGACAAATCGTCAAATCCGCGCTTTTCCCATTAGAAGATTCTGTTAAAACAATATAGCTTCCACTAAATTCACTTAACCGCCCTTGATTCATAACTAAAATTTCTTTGTCTGTATTATTAGTAAGTATAAGGGTTAAAGAATTATTCGGTTTATCATAAGAAAATTCAATTTTTACTTCTTGGGCGGTACAAAAAATAGAAATGCCCAAAAGTACAATACCTATAAATAAATGTTTACTTGTTATCATTTAATTTGTTTTATGGGTAAATCATTTTTATATCTTTTGCTAACTAATTTTCCTGTCTTCCTATCTCTAAAGTATGTGGAGAGGAATAATCTAGCTCTTGTAACATTATTTGTAGGGATAGCTTCAAATGGATAATAAAGTTCTAGTCTTTCGTTAGGGTTTATTGTTTTAGAACGGATCCACTGTCCATCTTCATAGTCATATAACGAGATGATTAGATCACTCTGTCCATTATCATGTTTTTCAGTTAAAATAATGCAGCTTCCAGATGATTCATTCAATAGGCTTTGATTCAATACTATTATTTCTTTATCCGTATTATTGAAAAGTTTTAGAATCAAAGCATTGTCTTGTCTATTATAAGCAAAAGTAATTTCTAAATCCTGTGTTTGTCCCTTGCTAGGAATTGACATACACAATAATATACCTATAAAGAAAGATTTAATTATATTCATAATATTGTTTTGGTAAATTGTTCAATCATATCTATGTTTAAAGGATTGCATAAATAATATCTCTGTTTACATTAAATTGTTTAGGCAGGTGTGCTCAAGAAACTAACACACCTGTTTGAATTACCTAAAAAATAGATTCATTTTCTTTATTTATTGTGTAATAAAGAATGGGATAACTAATGTTTGTGGATTTATTTTAGTAAATAAATCCGCTTTATTTTTTTTAGATAAGACTTTCTTGTTGTATAATTGATTGCTTCTATTTGTATTTCAACTTCTATTGAACAAATCTCTCCACTATACCATTTGGCAAATTCATATTTATATTCATTATTTTCATGAGGTAACAGATATTGCCCCAATCTATACTTATCTAATGGTAATTCATCATATATAAAACGGCTTCTTTTATATATTACTTTATCATTTTTATCACGATATAAAAAGGTATAAATACAACCTGTTCCTGGCTCATATTGATCTATTGATTTGGGTGATAACCTATAAATATCATCACTTGTATTTAGTAATAATAGTGTGGCTTCTTTCGCTTCTTTATTAAAAGAAAGTTGTATGTCAATTTGTGCAGCTCCAATTAAAGGTAAAGATGCCAGAATTAATATTAATATTGTTTTCATAATATACTTATTTGTTTTTAGAATATTCATATAGTTGTTCATATTTCCATTGCATAAAGTCTATAAGCCCCTCATAGTAAGGTAATTTCTCTATACCATTATCTCTTTCTGCATTATATGTTTTTACTTCATTCAAATACCATTGTGGATCATTCTTTAATGAAAATTCGGAACACATAAAGTCTTTTTCTCCTTCTAGCAGACTATCGTACTGTTTCGAATCTTTTACACCGTCTAAACGCCACTCTACATAATGATTTAGACCTTCTAAAATATGACCTGTTGGAACAAGTATGATTTCACTGCAAGGAGACTTTGTTGAGTTGGCTTGATTGTGTCCATTATTTATATGGTATATTTCATGCCAGATTATAGAAGCGCGTTCGTTGTCTTTATGGTTGTAAAATTCAGTGCAAATTTCTATTGTATTATTAGCAAGTGTTTGAGCATTTACTGGACATTGCCCCGTTCCTTGTACTATTTTATATTTGCTAATATCGATATTTACTTTCTTCAAAATAGGAGTAATATCTTTTAAAGCTGTACTTAGTTGAGAGTCTTCATCTCCTGTGTTAGTTGTAGGTTTTTCTGTCACAGTATCATCTTCCGTACTCGTCGATTCCGGTTCTGTCGGTTCGGGGTCTATTGTTCCACTATCGGGAGGTGCTATGATTTCCCATTCATCGTTTCCGCCACTTGTTTCATTATTATTTGATTCTGGAGTAATTATGACTTCTTCAAGTGTCTCACCAATATAAGTGTAATCATCTTCATTACCATAATCATAATCGTAGTTATAGTCATCTTCTCCACGCGTTAAGACCATCTTTTTCTTTTGAATATATACAGTAGATGCTAATGCGCGAGCCTGCTCATACTTATCTGATAAATTAGTTTTCCCTGAAGCATTTAATAGAAATACCCCTCTCGTTTTTACTCCGTTCTTAAAAGTACTTATACGAGCTGTAACTTGTGAATATACACAGGAATATAATGCTACTCCTGTAAAACCACCCTTGTCTGCACAATTTATAAAGTTGTTACAAGTTTGTGCACCATTTCTACTATCATATAATTTGGAGGGTATCAAAGTTAAGATGTATTGATCCATTCTATTGCTCTTTACATCTTTTACTATCACTAGTTTCTGATATACATTGACTTTTCCTGCAGAAGGCTTGCCATTTCTTTCATCTACATAAATTGCTTTAAAGTGATAAGTCGGAGTTATAGGAATATCATAGCAAGCGAGTCCGTTGTTGGTAGAACTGACTGCTGCATCCCAGTTAGGTACGAAATCACCGGGGGAAACTGTTTTATTCCTTTTGTTATCCAATGAACGACTTAATGTTAAATTAGCATGAGCTTGAGTTTGAAAAAAGTTTTTAGCTTCTTGCAAACTAAAATCTTTCATGTCAGTCTGTAAACCTGATTCTAGCAAATCTTCATCTTTGCAATTTACTATACTAATGACAATTGCAATTACACATAAAACAGTATAAATATAAGTTGATTTTTTCATAAAATAATCATTTTAATCCTTTTCTTTTCATTTTTCTTTCAAAATCGTATTTCCACCAACCATACCATTTTTTATAATTATCAACCTTGAATAAAGGATTTACTGTCTTACAGAAGGTTTCACCTAATTGGGAGAGTTGGTCGTATTTATCGCTATCAGACAGTTTTTTCTGATTGAGAATCTTATATTCTTCAATTGCATACTTATTATAAGCTGTCTTGAATTTGTTTATTTGCTCCTGATTTAGCCCATATCTTGATTTCAAAGTATGATCTAATGCTGCATTATTTACTTTTTTCCACTTTACAGAAACAGACGGAACAGTCTTTGCTATTTTTTTTGCCATCTCATCATCAATAGCCATCAGTTCCACTTCCCTTTCGGCATTTTTTTTATTGCTATTGAGTATGTTTGCACGTTTTTGTTTATACGTATCTTCTATTTTTGCTATGGTAAAGGCATCTTTGTATGTAACTCCATATTTGTCCATATTGTCAAGTGCTCTGAAGAACAGTCTCTTATATTCGATATACCAAGTCCCATTTTCAGTTCCTAATATTTGTTTTATTTTAATATTTAGCTCGGATACCATAGTATCACTATTTTCATATTTTTCCCATGCTTCTCCAGTATCTTTATGCATTTTATCTCGTTCTTTGACCCATTCCGATTCGGCCTTATACAAAGCACGCATTTTTTCATATGGAATAAATTTGTTTTCACTTAGTATTTGGTAACGTTCCATTTCTTGGGTACAAGAGCTCCATTTTTTATGTTTTCCTCCAGAAAATGCTTGGCTGATTATTGTACCATATTTTTTATAAAGCTTTTTTTGTTCCGCTTTAAATTGAGTAGAGCTAATTTTCCGATTCTTTAGCTGGTCATTCTCTTTCTGTAAGGAGAATAGAATTTGTTCGTATTCATCTGCCTTTTGACTATTGATTTTATACGTTCTCATCATATATTCCTTGCGTTTACCGATGTTTACGCCCGGAATAATTTGTGAAAAGCCCACACTTCCTATTAAAAGTAAGGACAAAAACAAAGTAATTTTTTTCATAATTTTATTATTTAATAGTTAGAAATAATTTTACCACCATATCTGTTTCCCATTTTCATAAGTGAATGGACGTTCTTCACGGCCTTTAGTCAAATTGCGCAACCATAACAGAGCTTTTTGAGGTACGTTATCATAAACGACACTATCACCTATTGGTCGTTTCCGGCCTAAACTTATCCATTGATCCTGCCAATAAAACAGTTCATAAGTGTCTGTTGAAACTATTGCATTATCGTCATTACGTGGAGCAAATCCAATTTTTGAAATCTTCACAGGTTTATATAAATCCACACCAACCCATAAGTCTATGCCACCACTCACTTGATAATAGGTAAGTGGTTGTCCATCGAAAATATTAAGCATAGTACTGTCTTCGTATATAGCATCACAAGCTATAGGGTGGAATGGTAGAAGCTTTTCATCAGATTGATATAAACAAAATTCTGCGATACTAAAGGTCCCTTTTGGTTTTCTATAACGTATGTAACGATAGGCTTTCTCTGCAGATATTTCTATCTTTTGCATTTTGCTTTCCGGAGTTTTTGTTATTTTATAAAGTTCCGTTGCATCAGAAAAGTCTGCTTTATTTGCCCCTTCAAAAACTCCCATAATCATCAATTTTGAGAAATCAACAATTCGCATATTCAAAGGGAATTTGCGTTTACATACTACTCTTTCAAGATGTTTAGTGTCTGGTTTTATTTCCCTTACTGAATCCTCCGATACTATTATTGGGCTGCCTATTGGAATGGCCTCTTCATTTACCCAGTGAGTTGGGAGATAAACTATGCCATCACCTAAATCAATAGCTTCCTTATTACGATCAACATTGTATATATTTCCAGTCCCAATGTGATGGAATGTTTGAGAAGAGGAAAAAGCAACAGGTACCCATCTTTTTGGGGAAAATACAGATAAAAAATTTTCTTTTTCTTTATTTATATTAGTCGAGACTGTAACATCACAAGAGCCGATGTTGTGCAATTTTGTAACATCCAGTAGGTCATTGTGACGAAATAATTCGGGAATATTGTCGATGTGTTTGGCTAAATCTTGTATTGAATACATCTTACGATATATTTTAGGAGTTTTACGTGATAGGTAATAATCTCCGTTTGCTTGTTTGTCTGTGTTTTGTAATGGATATATTTTATTGTCTGGTAATATAATTGAAACAAAAGAATGTCCATTGTTATTGCTTCCCCAATAAGGTACAAATTCAAATGCGGCAGGAATTCCTACTGACCGTAAGGCCATAGTAACTAATGCTGTTCTATCATCACATTTACCATATCCTGTCTTTATTATTGATGAATATGATTTTAATGTATCTTTGTAAAATTCGGGAGATAGCTCTATTTTAATTTGAGCATTTATATTCTGTGCTGTTTGAATAATATCGTTGGTACATTGTTTCTCAAATTTTCTACTACAGTCCCATTTCCAATAATATTGTAATGATTCATCAGCGACTCTGTATGGTAAGATGTATTCGCAGAACTGTTCGAATGTATAATTTTTCAAATAAGGACTCTTTTCTTTTAAAAAGAATGAATGCTCTAGTGATTTTATGAGAGAGTCAGCTTTTACTATATCAATATCATATATTTTCTGTTCTTTGCCATTGATGGAATATTTGTTAGGCATATTTTCTATCAGAAAGCAAGCAGCTTTATATTTATCTTTGTCCTTATTTGTTTTATAATGTTCTAAAAAGCGAGTAAGTTCCTTTTTATTTGTTTGAGAATTGTTTGCTATTTCCCATGCTAGTTTTTCACTGGATGAAGTACAACTGAGTAACAAGAGAAGTAAAAATACGGTGTAAATTGTTTTCATAGTATTATAATGTTAAAGTGTATTCTTTGTTTGTATGTTGTTACAAAGGTGAGGAGAAATAAGTATTTAGGTATGAGTAAATGGTACATTAGTAGGATGAAAACGTACATTATTTGACCGTAGACGAATGGAATCGGATATTTCTTTAAAATCTTTTATTTAGAACGTAATAACGAAGTTTCTTTTGTGCCTTGATTTGAACCAATTTTAATGTATAAAAGTATTGCAAAACCAAACTTGTTACTATCTTTGCGCCGTCAATTAAACTATTAATTTATATAGTGTTATGAGAGCTAAAAAGTTTGTATGCTGCTTGCTGGCTATGATGCTGCTCGCAGGTGTTTCGTTTATCTCCTGCGGTAATAGTTCCAAGGCAAAAGCCGATAGTGAACTGACTACACAAGACGGTGAAGATTTCAAATCCTTTCTGGATAAATTTACTTCCAGTGCAGCCTTCCAGTATACTCGTATCAAGTTCCCATTAAAGACTCCGATCACTTTGTTGGCAGATGACGGAGAAACCGAGAAAACATTCCCTTTCACTCGGGAAAAGTGGCCGTTGCTGGATAGCGAAACCATGAAGGAAGAACGTATCACCCAGGAAGAGGGAGGTATTTATGTTTCCAAGTTTACGTTGAATGAACCGAAGCATAAAATCTTTGAGGCAGGCTATGAAGAATCCGAGGTTGATTTGCGTGTCGAGTTCGAGTTGCAGTCGGACGGGAAATGGTATGTGGTAGATTGCTATACAGGTTGGTATGGATATGACTTGCCGATTGGAGAGTTAAAGCAGACTATTCAGAATGTGAAAGAAGAAAATGCCGCATTCAAAGAAATACATCCTTAGAAAGGAGAAATAAGTATTAAGTATCAAGTGTTGAGTATTAGCCAGTCATTTGATGTTAATACTTAATATTTGATACTTGATACATGATATCGATTACGGTTCTCCGACATAATATCCCAGTTCAGATTCTTTTCCATCCACCATCTCTCTGACAATACCATTTTTGGTGTTGAACTCTTGATAGAGTTCTTCATAATCACGTGTATAGTCTGCATCGGGGACTACGTTAACATCAAATTTAAGTTCGGCTCTCCCGTCGGGGAGCATATTGCCGAAAATCCGGATGCGGTGAACCACTTCGCCTACATTCTTGATGCTGTTGTAGGTTGCTTTGAATTGCCTGATACCATCCTCAGGAATGATGATATGCGAACTTTTATCCAGAATGATACAGCCACAGGAAGGTTGCATTTCTGAAATGATTAACGGAGCATCTCCCGTGTTGGTGATGGTAAACATGATATCGAGTTGCTGACCTTGCTTGATAGGGTAATAGTGTCTGACGGAATCTTTTATCGTCATGCTGGTGGGACGTACTTCCTTCCTGCACCCTGTAAAGCAGAGCGGAAGTGCCGTCAGTAGTAAAATATAGAATATAGATTTATTCATTGTTGCCATTTATTTTTGTTATATCACTTTTTCAGCATCTAAGGGATGAATGCAATTTCATCGATACCCATTTGCGTTCCCGGTTTCTTTAAACAACTGATTTTTATGCTTAATTGTTCTGTTCCGTTCAGGGCTGCCGGAACAGTGGCTTTCATCATTTCTCCTTTTTCTGGGGAGTCTTCCGGTTTCAAGTCTATTGTTTTATAGGCTACTCCGTCTTTCAACAGTTGAACTTGCTGTGGAGCATAGATACGGTGGCGGGGGAGGTTCAGAAAACTGATATAGAATGTTCCTGATGCATTGAGTCCTTTAACCGGCAGGTTGATGGTACATTCTTCTCCCGGAATGATAACCCAACCGCAATGATAGTCTCCGGGTAAACCGTGAGTGCCGTCGGTCAGTTTCTTTGAATCATTTTTATTTAGTTTAGGGGCTGTGGAAGGATTCATTCCCAGAAACAAACTTTTCTTTATGTCGGAAGCAAGTATATATTGTTCCCATTCCTTTATATAATAGTCAATCTCATAAGCTGACTCATTATAATATTCCATTCCGGCAAATGCTTGATGCTCTTTGAGCTGGGTGACCCATTTACGAGCTTGGGGAAGCGGTTGAATATCCTTTCCATTCCGCTTGGCATATCCGTAAGCGTCGAAACCGTGGTCACGTGCTAATTCCATGCGCGTGAAAGACAAGGCGGTCTGGAGCTCGTGCAGCTTTTTGCGCTCTTTCCCTTTTGCTTCGGATACAAAATCTCCCATTTCATCATAGAATTTGATAAACTTCTCCGGATAGAGGAATCCTTTTTCCGATTCTCTGATACCGGCGTAAAGTCCGAGCCGCTTTCCGGATTGGGCGTTGTTTTCTAGCTCTGTGTAGTAATCGTACAGCCATTTTTTGGATACCGGGTATTCCTGATTGAAATAGCTTTTAATTAACTCATCAACCGGAAGTTCCGGGTTGATAAGAAGGGCTGATAATACAAAAGTCCTCATTTCATCGAAAGAAGAATAGCTGTAGCCGCTTCCGTTGAAAAATATGCCGCTGGCTCCGTGTTGTTTGAAAAGTTGGAGTCTTTGCTGGGCTATCTTTAATATGGGGAAAGGAGTGAGGTAGTCGTCGAAGTTGTTGATATAGTCCCATATATAGATGTTGTTCGTTACTTTCTTCCAGTTGTCGAGTTGTTCCGCAAATTTCTTGTCTTGCTCGTCCTTGCCGTCTGTCCGGCGGAGCGGGTAGTCGATAGCGCTGACAATTACCCCGACGTTAGGCGGGAGCTGCTTGTCTGTGACTTGTTGCGTAGTCAGGTAGGAAGTCGTAAAGAACGTGTGTTTGGGAAAACGCTGCGACAGGCGGAGGGTCAGTTCCGTAACGGCGGGAGTTGCGTTCTTCTCTGTATTTCCCAATGCGGTACAGGTGGCACACGTACAGGCGTACGGAGTATCATCCGGTGCGATTACAAAACGGAAATTCCCCTTTTCACCGAAGTTATCTACGATGTAACTTTCTATCTGGCGATACATATCCTCGGAAGAGAAACACAGTTGTGAGTCATCTGTCTTCCCGTGAATGGTGGCATATACTTTCTCTGCATCTTTTCCCAAGACTTTTCGCAGGTTGTGTCCCCATATTCCCCAGCTGTCATCAAAGTTGTTCAGGCCGATAACGCCTGTATGATCGGCGTTCAGGCCGTATGGAGAATAAATACTTTGATAGTCAAATGCAAAAGCTCCGCAAGTATCGTTGAGATTGATAAGGGCGGGAGGAAGATCCGAACCGTCTATACGCGGGTCTTCTTTGCTGATCTTCTTTATCAGTTGGTATTGCAGCCATAACATTTGTTTGTCGTCACTTGCGGTCAGTCTGATATCAGAGCCTTTGCAGGCTACTTTGAATCCTCTCTGCAATGTTGGGTCTATCTGTATGATGATGCGCCACATGTCCATTTCGGAAACGCCAA
>USLU01000103.1 GCA_900555635.1 uncultured Bacteroides sp. | reverse complement strand
TCGAACGCGTTCCCCGTGCGCTGCGTCCAAGAATCCAGCGTCACAAAGTGACGCTATTCGATTTATTTGTTTTATTTGATTTATTTCTTGGGGGCATTTAAAGCCCCCAAGTCTAAATACCGCCGTGAGGCGGTCGATTTATTTTTGCGTTCTTTGACATATTGGTACAAGTAAAGAAAATCAGAACTTTCGCTTGTTTAGTTTCTGCAAAGAGTTTATCTTTGTAAAAACTAAACCAAGCAATGAGTAACTTAAATAATAGATAGTTATGGGTGATAAGATCTATCCGATAGGCATTCAGAATTTTGAGAAGCTTCGTAAGAGTGGCTATTTTTATGTGGATAAGACTGCTTTGATCTATAAAATGGTCAAGACGGGCAGTTATTATTTCCTGAGCCGCCCCCGCCGCTTTGGCAAAAGCCTGCTCATTTCTACTCTTGCTGCCTACTTCCAAGGGAAGAAGGAACTCTTTAAAGGGTTGGCGGTAGAGCAGTTGGAAAAGGACTGGATAAAGCATCCGGTTTTGCACCTGGATTTGAATATCGGAAAGTATGATACACCGGATAGCTTGGATAAGATTCTTAATGAAGCTCTCGTTGGCTGGGAAACCCTTTATGGTACGGGAGCCGGAGAGGAAACCCTTGCCTTACGTTTCAAAGGAGTTGTGAAGCGTGCCTGCGAACAGACGGGACAGATGGTAGTCATTCTTGTGGATGAATATGACAAACCTATGCTGCAAGCCATTGGCAACGAGGCATTACAAAAAGAATTCCGGGATACTTTGAAACCATTTTATGGTGTCCTGAAGACGATGGACGGATGCATTCAGTTTGCCATGCTGACCGGCGTCACTAAGTTTGGAAAAGTCAGTGTGTTCAGCGACTTGAATAACCTGAAAGATATTTCGATGTGGAATGAGTATATTGATGTCTGTGGTATCAGTGACAAGGAACTGCATGAAAATTTAGAAAATGATTTGCATGAGTTTGCCGCTGCGCAAGGCTTGACGTACGATAAATTCTGTGATAAGTTGAAGGAGTATTACGACGGTTATCATTTTACGCATAACTCCATCGGTATGTACAACCCGTTCAGCCTGCTCAATGCTTTTGATCGCAAGGAGTTCGGCAGCTATTGGTTTGAGACGGGCACACCTACTTATCTGGTGAAGTTACTGAAAAAGCATCATTATAATCTGGAACGCATGGCATACGAGGAAACCGATGCCCAAGTGCTGAACAGCATTGATTCCGAATCAACGAATCCTATTCCGGTGATTTATCAAAGCGGGTATTTGACGATAAAGGGATATGACACAGAATTCGGCATCTATAAATTAGGTTTTCCTAACCGTGAGGTAGAAGAAGGGTTTATCCGCTTCCTGCTGCCTTTCTATACCCGCATAAATAAGATTGAGGTTCCTTTTGAAATACAGAGTTTTGCCCGTGAGATACGTTCGGGCAATTACGATGCTTTCTTCCGTCGCCTCCAAAGTTTCTTTGCCGATACGCCCTACGAACTGGTGCGCGACTTGGAACTTCATTATCAGAACGTGCTTTTTATCGTGTTCAAACTTCTTGGCTTTTATGTCAATGTGGAGTATCACACTTCGCAAGGAAGAGTAGACCTTGTGTTGCAGACTGATAAATACATCTATGTCATGGAGTTCAAACTCGAAGGTACAGCCGAAGAGGCGTTGCAGCAAATCAATGACAAGCATTACGCTGTACCTTTTGAAGTCGACACACGGCAACTGTTGAAAATAGGAGTGAATTTCAGCACGAAGACTCGTAACATCGAAAAGTGGGTGGCAGAGTAGAAGTTCTGATTCTTAATAATATTGTAATTTTCGTCTCGTTTACTAGTAATAAGTAACGGGACGTTTTCTTTGCTTGTACCCTAAAATATTGAAAAGACAAGCTCCAGTTATATATCGAGAGTATTGCAGGTCCAAGTGCTTGCAGTAGAGTGATGTGTAAATTCAGCAATCCACTGGCGGAGTAATGTGCGTATAGGGATTATGCATTGTGTGATGATTCTGCAATGCCCTGAGTTACGTTTCCGTTAGTTGTCTATTCCAGTCTGTATAGGGACTTGACGGTGCATCATGCCTTTATGACAAGTGTATCTGTTGTTTTCCGGTACATTCATTTACAGTGATTGCTTTTCCGGCAGCCGGCTATCGGAACGGCGGCAATGGACAGGTGTCCGACGTTGGCTATGGTTGCTACGCGTGGTCGTCAGCACCGTTTCAGGCGAGTTCGCAGAACGGCGGTTTTCTGAACACGAACATTGGTTGGGTGAACCCGGTGAACAACACCAACCGGTCGAACGCGTTCCCCGTGCGCTGCGTCCAAGAACTTACGAAACTGGGCTTTTGTATTTACATGAGATACCGGAGGTATAAGGCGAATTTTTTTACATCCTTCGGTTTGTAAGCGTCGGATGAGGATGTGATATCATCGTCCGTTGTGTTTTGTTTGTTTGCGAGTCTCCTTATCCAAGTGTGGAAAGGAGACTCTTTTTAGAGTATTAATCAATATAAAAAAAATATGACTGTAAAAGAGATTATTCAAATGGAAAACGGTAACCAGAATACCATAATTCTGTTACGCGAAGGTATTTTCTGGAAGGCTTATGAACGATCGGCATACGCTTTCTTTATGCAGATACATCCTTATAAGCCTACCCGTAAATGGGTAATCTCGGTAAAACAGGATATTGTTTCGTTGGGTTTTCCAATGTCATCGGCAGATACGATTCTGAAGGATGCAAAAATACTCTTGAAAGAGGCGGATAGTATAGTACTTTCTGCTTTACCTATTATAACGGAAGATGTGGAAGGATGGAAACAAAATCTGCCGATGATTATGCCGGATAAAAAGAAGATACCCCAAAAGAGTGATCTGTTTGTAGCCTCTTCAACTGGACAGGCTGTACAAAGTGAGGGGCTTGTAGTTTCACCAAAGTCTGCAATCTATGAGCAGTTGGCTAACAACATTCGCGGTTTTAATCTGGAAAGTAAAACTCCGGTGGAATGCATGTTGTTTCTGATGGAACAGAAACGGATGTTAGATCAATAATAAATATCAATTATGGCGACTTATAATCAGCTTCCTGTCTATAAAGCAACTTATGATCTTTTACTTTACTTGTATCAGGTGGGGCGGGATGTACAACGTGATTATCGTTACACTTTGGGCGAAACCCTGAAAAAAGACTTGGTTGCTATTCTGGTACTCATATACCGCGCTAATACTACCCGTCAAAAAGTAGAGACAATAGCCGAAGCGCGTGAAAAGCTTGTAGCGGTAAAGCTGCAAATGCGGTTGCTGCACGATTTGAAACAGATTTCGTTGAAAGCTTATGCCGATGCTTCACTTATGGCAGAATCTATATCCAAGCAATTGGTAGCCTGGCAAAAAGCTTATGAAGGAAAATCTTCTGCTGTATGATTTGTTTCAGGCTTATTATGATGCCCGGAAACATAAACGGAATACCCGTAGCCAGTTGGAGTTTGAGTTCAATCTGGAAGAAAACCTCATTAAACTTTACGAGGAACTACGCGACCGCACTTATAAGGTAGGACGGAGTGTTTGCTTTATTTCAGAGAAGGCAGTGAAACGCGAGGTGTTTGCTGCTAATTTCCGTGACCGGGTGGTGCATCATTTATTGTTTAACTATACCGCTCCGATTTTTGAAAAAACTTTTATCAGTGATAGTTATTCGTGCCGGAAAGGAATGGGGACACTGTATGGAGTAGAGAGGTTTGAGCATCATCTACGCTCTTGTTCGAATAATTGGCGGAAACCGTGTTATGTACTTAAACTGGATATCAGGGGATATTTTATGCATATCAATCGGCAAAAGTTGTATGAAATGGTGATGGAAACATTGAAGCGGTATGCTTACCGGAAGGCGCCGGATGGAAAATGTTGGGCGGAATTGCTGGACTACGACTTGCTGACGTACCTTATGCAGGAAATTATTTATAACGATCCTACCTTTGGATGCGAAATACGGGGCACTTCTAAAGACTGGGAGGGTTTACCGCCCGACAAAAGCCTTTTTCATGTAGCAAAAGGATGTGGTTTGCCGATTGGTAATCTGACATCACAGCTTTTTAGCAATGTTTATCTGAATATACTGGATCAATATGTAAAACGAGTACTTGGTGAAAAATATTATGGCAGATATGTCGATGATTTCTTTATTATAGGGAATGACCGTCATTATCTGCTGTCTCTCATTCCGGAATTGCGCCGTTTTCTGGAGACGGAATTGAATTTGACTCTTCATCCCAATAAAGTGTTTTTGCAGCATGCACATAAAGGATGTGCATTTCTGGGTGTTTTCGTAAAGCCCTATCGAAGATACCTGTTACGGAAAACAAAACACAGGATAAGCGGACGTATAGCCTATATACATGTGAGGGTGTCTGGTGAGGATATTCCGGTAAAGCGGGAGGATTTGCAGCATATTTCGTGTGTAGTCAATTCTTATATGGGGTATATGAGGCACATGGCATGTTTCCGATTCAAACATTTATTGATTGAACGCAATGCCAATTTGACGAAGATAGGAGAGTTTGTAGGGGAACAAAAGAAATTTATCGTAAACCTTCCGGGTTTTGCTCCTGCTATTTTCCGTTTTATTCCTTTATTTCTTCTTTTATCGCAGAATTTAAGTAAGTAATTAGGTGCTTATCCATGTCAGGGTATATTGTAGGTAAGTATCCCCTTGTTTTATATTGCCTTAGAAAAGTTCTTTTCGTTCTGTATAAAGTTGCCGCATCTTTGCATCGTTAACGTTGACAAAGAGATTTTAAAACAAAGTATTCATTAAAAAAACAATTGAATTATGGCAATTTTATTTAGAAAACATGCTCGTTTGAGCAATTTGATGGATGAGAATTCTCCTAAAAAGGTTTATCCGGTGATAACGTATGAATATGGTAACTCCGCAGACCTTAATGAAGTGGCAAAAGAGATAAGCAGCAATGCCGGTGTGAGTGAAGGTGAAACCATCAGTGTGCTGAAGGACTTCCGGACTTTGCTAAAGAAGTTGTTGCTATCCGGACGCTCCGTCAACATAGAGGGTTTGGGATATTTCTATCTTGCAGCCAAAAGCAAGGGTACTGACAAGGCAGAAGACTTTACCGCCAATGATATTACTGGGTTGCGTATCTGTTTTCGTGCAAATAGTGATATTCGCTTGGTTGCATCGGGAGCTACCCGTTCTGATGGATTGAAATTCAAGGATGTGGACCGCATCAATGATAATAGCTCTTCGGAGAATCCGGATGATGATAATCACGGTGGATCGGCAGGCGATGAAAATGATAATCCTTTAGGATAGTGGAATAATCCTATCTTGAGAGGAGGTGTGAAACATGAAGAAATCAATCTGGAGTAAAATCCTGAAAGTGCTGGTAGCTGCGGCTACTGCAATAATAGGTGTCTTAGGAGGCACAAATGTACATGATTCTTGATAAGGGAGTTCTGAAAAAGAGTAGGAGGGTGTCTAACAAGTTTAGGTACCCTCCTATGTCTGAGTAGCTTGGAGAGTTATTTTGTTTCTTGTTTGCAACTTTTTACAAGAACAACTGGGAGGAATATTGAAACATTCTTTATCTTTGCTGCGTTTTAATATACAGAGTTTATTAAAATTAGATGAGAAGATTGTTATTGTCCATATTGATTTTGCTGTATATTGTAGTGTCTTCGGGCATTACAGTAAGCTTCCATTATTGTATGGGAAAGCTTTCCGATCTGGAATTGATAACATCCACGGAACAGTGTTCTTCCTGTGGACAAAAGCAAACTTCATCACACTGCTGTTCAACAGAGGCTCATTTCATAAAACTCGCAGTCGATCAGAATGCCGAGCATCTGCCTGTGGTAGATTTTACACCTGCCGTCTTGAGCCTGCTTTCCGATATGTGGGGAGGTATTCTGTCTCCTGTCACAGAAAAGTGGAGTGCCGACGTCAGCACGCCTCCTGCTTTTAGGCAAAAGGAAATTCCACTTTTTATTTATCACTGCCTGCTTTTGATTTAGCGGCTCTCTTCTACGTTTTTTATTCACACGTTTCGTAATGTACTTCATTTTGCGGAACAAGAATCGTATGTCTTTTGTTTAAATTTGACAAAAGGCAGAAGAGTATGTCGTTATTATATTTCTAAATAAAAAATAAGGCAAGAATGATAAATAGATTTATTCGTTATTTCCTTGAAAACAGGGTAATAACCATTTTGTTACTCCTATTGGTTGTGATATGGGGTATTTCGACTGCCCCCTTTAACTGGCACGGCGGGATCATTCCCCGTGATCCTATTCCTGTAGATGCTATTCCCGATATTGGCGATAATCAGCAGATTGTAGCTACCGAATGGATGGGGCGTTCTCCCAAGGATATTCAGGACCAGATCACTTATCCGCTCACTACTTCTTTATTGGGTATCCCGGGAGTAAAAACCATACGTAGTTCGTCCATGTTCGGAATGTCATTCATTTATATCATATTCGAAGATGATATAGAGTTTTACTGGAGCCGTTCGCGTATTCTTGAAAAGTTGAATTCCTTACCACCGGGTACATTGCCCGAAGATGTACAACCTACTTTAGGTCCCGATGCCACAGCTTTGGGGCAGATTTATTGGTACACGCTTGAAGGACGTGATCCCCAAACCGGTAAACCTACCGGAGGATGGAATGCGGAAGAATTGCGCACTATACAGGACTTTTATGTAAAATATACCCTTTCAGCTGCCGAGGGAGTATCTGAGGTTGCTTCGGCAGGAGGGTTTGTGAAAGAATATCAGATAGAACTGAATCCCGATGCCATGTACCGCTTTAACGTATCTGTAATGGATGTGATGAATGCTGTAAAAAAGAGTAACCTGGATATAGGTGCTGAAACCATGGAAGTAAATAAAGTGGAGTATCTTATCCGTGGGTTGGGGTATATAAAGAATGTGGCGGATATTGAAAGTACAGTGATAACAGTGCGCGAAGGCATACCTGTGCGTATATCGGATATTGCTTTTGTCAACATAGGCCCTGGTACCCGCCGCGGAGGATTGGATAAAGAAGGAGTAGAAGCAGTTGGTGGTGTTGTCATAGCCCGGTATGGTTCTAATCCGTTGCAAGTGATAGACAATGTAAAGAGCAAGATTAAGGAAATGGATGCCGGTCTTCCGCAAAAGACATTGGCGGATGGAACAGTTTCCAAGGTTACGGTAGTACCATTCTATGACCGTACAGGATTGATTAAAGAAACAATCGGAACCTTGGAGACCAGCCTTTCACACGAGATATTGATTTGTGTCATTGTGATTATTGTATTGGTGCTCAATCTGCGTGCATCGGTTGTGATAGCCAGTATGCTGCCTATTGCAGTGCTTGCCACTTTCATTCTGATGCGATATACAGGCATTGAAGCCAATATCGTAGCCCTTTCCGGTATTGCCATTGCAATTGGAGTCATGGTAGATGTGGGGGTGGTGTTTGTTGAAAGCATCATCCGGTATATGGAGATGCCGGAGAATAAGGGGATAACGCGTGGCAAGGCCTTTGTACAACTGATTTATAAAGCTGTCAGCGAAGTATCCGGTGCTATTGCCACGGCCATGATTACAACCATTGTCAGCTTCTTGCCTGTCTTTGCCATGCAGGCACAAGAAGGAAAAATGTTTGCACCTCTTGCCTATACAAAGACTTATGCTTTGGCATCCGCCTTTGTATTGGGATTAATTTTACTCCCGACATTGGCTTATATACTATTTTCCGTACGTATCAATTCCAAATGGATACGCAAGATGCTGAATTATGTTTTGGTGGTTGCAGGAGTTTTGCTGTTTGTCATGTACAATAGTATCCCTGCTTTGGGACTGACCGGAGTAGGAATAAATAATCTTTTGGCACACCGCTGGACACAACCTAAGATGAGTAATTACATAAATATCGGTATTGCACTGTTTGTAGCTATCTTCTACCTTTCTGAAGAGTGGTTACCGATGGGGCCTCAAAGCGGCTTACCGGTTAATGTTCTTTTTGTGGCCGGATGTGTTGCCATTATTCTCGCTTTATTGTGGATGCTCGTTATCTTTTACGAAAGCATTCTGCGCTGGTGTCTGGCAAACCGATGGAAGTTCATGATGATACCGTTGGCAACCGTTATTTGCGGATTTCTCATTTGGCGGAATACAGGAGAGGAATTCATGCCCAGCCTGAATGAAGGTTCTTTCCTGTTGATGCCTACCAGCATGCCTCATACCGGTATCGAACAAAACCTGGATTATGTGGAGAAGCTGGATAAAAGGTTGGCATCCATTCCGGAAGTAGAGACGGCTATCGGTAAATGGGGACGTGTCAATTCAGCCCTTGACCCGGCTCCGGTACAGATGTTTGAGAATACCATCAATTACCGCCCCGAATATATCTTGGACGAGAACGGTCATAGGGAACGTTTCAAGGTAAACCGGAAAGGGGAGTTTCTGCTGAAAAACGGAGGTACCTATAATCCGGCAGATGGTTTCCGATTAATTCCGGCTGATAGTCTTATACAAGATTCACGAGGTGATTATTTCCGCCAATGGCGTCCGGAAATAAAAAACACGAATGACATTTGGCAGCAGATTGTGAACGTTACCCATCTGCCCGGACTGACATCAGCCCCTAAATTGCAGCCTATAGAAGCACGTCTTGTCATGCTTTCCACAGGAATGCGGGCACCCATGGGTATAAAAGTATATGGACCGGATTTGGAGTCCATCGAACAAGGAGGCAAGGCGATAGAGCAGGCATTAAAAGAAGCTCCGTCCGTCATTCCTTCCTCCGTATTCTATGACCGGGCAGTGGGCGCTCCTTATCTGGAAATAAAGCTGAACAGGGAGAACATGGCACGTTACGGTGTTTCAGTGACCGACTTGCAGGAAGTACTGAGTGCCGCGGTAGGAGGAATGGCGCTTACCCGCACAGTGGAAGGCAGAGAACGTTTTCCTATTCGTTTACGTTATGCCCGTGAATTGAGAGATGATCCCGAAACACTGTCCATGTTACTGGTACCCACTGCTACCGGAGCACAAATTCCTTTAAAGGAACTGGCGGATATAGAATATTCCCGTGGTGCGCAAATGATACAAAGTGAAAATACATTCCTCGTAGGCTATGTTATTTTCGACAAACTTTCCGGTAAAGCAGAAGTGGATGTAGTAAAAGAAACCGGCACATTGCTCGAAGCCAAAGTCAAGAATGGTGAGTTAGTGTTACCGAAAGGAGTCTCCTACAAGTTTGCCGGAAATTATGAACAGCAGCAACGAGCCACCGATAGGTTGATGATTGTAGTTCCTTTAGCATTACTGATAGTCCTGTTAGTACTCTACTTCCAGTTTAAAACAGTGACGGCATCACTCATTCATTTCTCCGGAGTATTTGTTGCGTTTGCCGGAGGATTCATCCTGCTGTGGCTATACGGACAACCTTGGTTTATGAATTTCAGTATTGCCGGTGAGAATATGCGTGATCTGTTCCAGATGCATCCTATTAACCTGAGTGTGGCAGTCTGGGTGGGGTTCATTGCATTGTTCGGAGTGGCTACCGATGATGGTGTATTGATGGGTACTTACATTCACCATGTATTTCTTGAAAAGCAGCCACGGACCAAGCATGATATTCGTGAGGCGGTAGTGGCAGCCGGACTGAAACGAGTTCGTCCTGCTGCTATGACCACTGCCACCACCCTGATTGCCTTACTCCCTGTGCTCACTTCCACAGGTAAAGGTGCAGATATAATGGTACCCATGGCAATCCCTACTTTCGGAGGAATGTTGATACAGTCGATGACTATGTTTGTTGTACCTGTACTGCAATGCTGGTGGCGAGAGGGAGTTGAGAAAAGAGCCGAAAAGAAACAATTAAAGAATATGGAGCAAGAGAAATGATGAAAATAAACTTTATAAAATATGTGGTGTTGACGGTTATCTCCTTCGGTATAGGAGTTGCTGCCGTTGCCCAAGAGCCTGTAGATAGCCTTTCCGTCTATTTGGAGCAGGCAGCCCGCAACAATCCCCAGATTCAGTCGGACTTTATGATGTATAAAGCATCTTTAGAAAAAATACCGCAAGCAGGAGCATATCCCGATCCCGAGCTGGAAATAGGTTACTTCTTCAAACCTATGGAGACACTAATGGGCAAACAAGTGGCTGATTTCACCTTCATGCAAATGTTTCCATGGTTCGGTACCCGTAAGGCTGCCCGCAGTGAGGCAGCGGAGATGGCACGGATGTCTTATGAGAAATTCCGTGAGAGCCGGAACAATCTTTGGTATGAGGTAAAAGCACAGTGGTATCAGCTTAGTAATCTGAATGAGGAGTATAAAACTACGCAAGCCAATATTGCCTTACTTCACCAATTGGAAGAACTGGCAATAAGACGTTTTTCCGCTCCTTCTTTTCAAGGGAGTGCGCCTGGCACTTCCATGTCTTCCGGAACAAACTCCGGCAAGAATGTAGGTAATGCCGCACCCTCAAGTAGCGGAATGTCCGGCATGAGTGGTATGGGAAATACTACACCGGCTGTAACAACACCTGCAGCTTCGTCCGCAGGTATGGCACCGGCTTCGGCAATGTCCGCTATGGGAGGTGGTTCTATGGGAACAACGGTTGGGGGGATGTCCGATGTGTTGCGCATACAAATGGAACGTGCCGAACTGGAAGATAATTTGAAAGATTTGTATTCTTCCCGGATGATTGCAGAGGCTAGGTTCAATACCCTGCTCAACCGGGATTCAGAAACTCCGGTTGTAGTGCCAGACTCCTTGAAACAGCGCGTATTCCAAATGGACGAACAGTCATTAATGGATCATATTCTGAACAATAACCCCATGATAACCATGGTCCAAGCCGAAGCCGATGCTTATCGGGCGAAAGCCAAAATGGACCGGCGCATGAGTTATCCTATGATAGGTATCGGGCTTCAATATTCCCTGATAAATAAGATGGATAATCCGATGGGAATGGCAGATATGAACGGCAAGGATATGGTGATGCCCATGATGAAAATCAGCTTGCCCATCTTCCGCCGTAAGTATAATGCCCAGCAACGTGAAAGCCAGAATTATTGGAAGGCCAGTGAATTGAAGCGTGAAAATATTCAGAATCAGCTGCAAGTGGAATACTTGAATATACGCCAGCAGTTAGAGGACGCTGATAGAAAAGTGGATTTGTATACCCGCCAATATGCTTTGTCACTTTCTGCCTGGAAACTGGTGATACAGGAGTTTGCCGCAGGACGCCAACCGTTGACCGATGTCATAGAGGTAGAAAGGCAGCTTCTCAATTATAAATTAAAGAAGAGTGAAGCCGTTGCAGCCTATAACACAAGCGTTGCAGCCATAGAAAAATTAATATCCATCTCTCTAAATCCTGACAACAAATGAAAAAGATAACTGAAATAATTCGCAAGAAACAAGTGATATATACTCTCTTTGCTTTGGGAGGGCTTTTTATCGGCTGGCTGTTGTTCGGCCAATCTTCCACTCCGTCGGCTCATTCCGAAGATGCCACAGGAAAGCATAGTCACGAAGGGCATTCCCATGATTTGGTACAAGATGAAAGTGGCGTATGGACCTGCTCCATGCATCCGCAAATACGAATGGACAAACCGGGAAAATGCCCCATTTGCTCCATGGATCTAATCCCTCTGAAGAAGAATGCCGGTGCGGATACCGCTGTAGATCCGTCTGCCATACAACTTTCAGAAGAAGCAATGGCGTTGGCGGATGTACAGACTACCCGTGTCAGCCAGGAGAATCCGGTTAAGGAAGTGCGGCTTTATGGCAAGATCATTCCCGATGAGCGCAGTTTGCAGTCACAGACTGCTTACGTGGGCGGACGCATTGAAAAGCTCGATGTGGAATTTACCGGGGAAGAAGTTCGTGCAGGACAAACTCTTGCGACGATTTATTCGCCCGAACTATTTACCGCCCAGCAAGAACTGTTACAGGCCATCAACATGCAGCAACCCCAGTTGGTGCAGGCAGCCCGCGAGAAGTTGCTATTATGGAATATGACGGCAGCCCAAATAGACGAAATACAGAAATCGGGAAAAGCTTCTCCTATGGTAGAGATCAAGTCGAACACAAGCGGTATTGTAACTGCCAAACGTGTGAATAGGGGAGATTATATATCTCAGGGAGCTGTACTTTTTGATATAGCAAACCTCTCCCGGGTATGGGCTATGTTTGATGCCTTCGAAGTAGATTTACCGTTTTTGAATAAGGGTGACCGTGTAGAGTTTACTTTACCGGCATTTCCGGGAAAGCAATTCACTGGAAAGATTTCCTTTGTCGATCCCATCATTAATGCCACTACCCGAACCGCCCGTGTACGTGTAGATGTAGCTAACCCCGGACTAGAACTGAAACCGGAAATGTATGCAACCGCCAAAGTAGATGCTCCGCTAAAAAACTATAAGAATATGATTGTTGTCCCGCAAACCGCAGTACTCTGGACGGGGAAACGTTCTATCGTATACGTCCGTCAACCGGATACTTCCATGCCTACTTTCCAAATGCGGGAAGTGGAGTTGGGACCGGCATTAGGGGGAGCGTATGTGGTTATAAAGGGACTATCGGATGGCGAAGAGATAGTGACGGACGGAGTCTTTTCCATTGATGCCAGTGCACAGTTGGAAGGTAAAGTGTCTATGATGAATGAAAAGAGTGCCAAGCCTTCCACCCCTTCCCAGCATGCTATGTTCGGAGTAAAAGGTTCATGTGATATGTGCAAGGAGCGTATAGAGAAAGCAGCGATGAGTGTAACCGGGGTTCAATCCGCTCATTGGGATAAGGAGAAACAAATGATTCATTTGCAGTTTGAACCGGATAAAACCTCAGAGGATGCCATAAGTAAAGCCATTGCCAAAGTGGGGCACGATACGGATAAATATAAGGCGGACAATGCGGTATATGACCAATTACCCGGGTGCTGCAAGTATAGGCAGTAGCAGTCAAGGATGTGAGTTCTTGCCAACTTGCTGGCAAACTTTTGCCAAGCTGTTGGCAACATCTTGCCAGCACGTTGGCAACGCCTTGCCAAGCTGTTGGCAAGAACTCAGGTAGAAGTACTAAAAAAACTCAGAAGTTAAGCCACTGCTTGAATGAAGTCAGCTTCTCTTCACTGATAGTGATTTTATCTTTATAGGGCGGGCGTACACTTACCACAATTCTCCCGTTAAAATAGGGTTCGGCATGGTCTATGGCACTGATACAAACAATAACTTGCCGGTTGGCACGGAAGAATCGGTCGGGATCGAGTTGCTCGGTTAGTTTGTTCAACGATAGGTCAATAATGTGCTCTTGTCCCGTGTGGGTAACGGCAAAGGTTACTTTATTCTCCGAATAAAAATAAGCAATGTCACTGACTTGGAGCGACCAGAAACGATCGACACCCGAAATAAGGAAACGGGTTCGGTATTGCTTTTCGCGTGGCTGGAGGGCATCGAGAAGGGAGTTCAT
>USLU01000102.1 GCA_900555635.1 uncultured Bacteroides sp. | reverse complement strand
CCATAAAGAAGCTACCAAAGGAAAAGTAATTGCTCAAGATGTAAAGGGATTCATCTGGAAAAATATAAAAAATAAGGTGGGGTTCAAGTAATCCTGGCCCCACCTTATTCTTATATATTAAAGAATAATTATTTCTTATTCTTCATATACTCGTCTGCTTTCTCTTTGGCACGAGCTACACGCTTAGCCGTATCAGGATGGGACGAGAATAACTTTTGGAATTTAGAATCCTTAGGAGCTTCAGCAGAAAGTTCCAGTAACTTGTTCAGAGCATTATACATGGCATAGGGATCGATATTGTTCTTAATGCAGAATTCAAATCCATAATCATCTGCTTCTGTTTCCTGCTTTTGAGAATATTGTGCGCCTGCCAAAGCTTCTGCCATTGCACCCAATTCAGAATCTGTCATCTTAGCTACTGTAGAGCTTGCAGCACCGGCTGCATTTTTCACAGCAGAACGAAGATAGGCGTTCTTCATAGCATCTTTAGAGTCTGTATGAATAACATGACCAATTTCATGACCGATGACAGACATCACTTCTTCGTCAGTCATAATATCCATCAAACCTGCACATACTCGTACACTACCGTCTCCACATGCAAAGGCATTAACGTCTATTACCTCATAGACACCGAAATTTACTTTCAAACCGTCTACTTCCTTGATATTTCCGGTTAACTTTTCCAAACGTTTACCATATTCAGTATCAGGCTTTGTTAATGGATTGTGCGTATCCATCCATTGCATGTACTCTTTACTCATAGCTGCAATGTCGGCGTCAGACAAGGTGATGGCCTTAGCAGCGTCAGCTCCAGCCTGAACAACTTTACCCACGTTAATTTTCTTTCCACCGATTTTAAATTGTGCCGATGCAGTAGTGGCAAAACTCATACCGCATACAATAGCGGCAATAATGAAAAATGTTTTCTTCATGTTTACTAACTGTTTAAATGTTTTTTATTCAGTTTGTTGTTTAAAGAAAAACCGTTTAATCTTATGACTAAACGGTTTTTATCAATATATTTCTGTCAAATTACTTAATGATATTTAATGCTTTAAAGCATTTAGTCAGTTTATCCACCGCATAGTCTACTTGTTCCTTTGTGTGAGTAGCCATCAATGCTACACGCACCAATGTGTCTTGCGGAGCACATGCAGGAGGAATAACCGGATTGATGAAAATACCTTCATCAAAAGCCAGCTTCGTCACAGTAAATGTCAGTTCTGCATCACGAACATACAACGGAATGATAGGAGATTCTGTATCACCAATCTCAAATCCGGCATCACGGAACTTCTTTAAAGCGTAATTTGTGATTTCCCACAAACGTTCCTGACGTTCGGGCTCAGTACGGATAATATGAAGTGCTTCACGCGCGGCTGCTGTTGCGGCAGGAGTATTACTTGCTTGGAAAATATAAGAACGTGCGTTGTGACGCAACCAGTTTATCACTTCTTTGTCACCGGCAATAAAACCACCGATAGATGCCAACGATTTGCTAAAGGTACCCATTATCAAATCTACATCATCAGTTACGCCAAAGTAATCACAAACACCGCGTCCTTCTTTACCGAATACACCGAGACCATGAGCTTCGTCCACCATAATGCTGGCATTATATTTCTTCTTCAAACGAACGATTTCCGGCAAGTTGGCAAGGTCACCCTCCATAGAGAATACACTGTCCACTACGATCAACTTTACAGCATCCGGTTCGCACTTTTGGAGTTCCTTTTCCAGGTCTTCCATATCGTTGTGCTTATACTTCAACTGAGTAGAGAAGGAGAGACGACGACCATCCACAATAGAAGCGTGTACACGATCATCACATATAATGTAATCATTGCGCCCCGTTAATTGAGGAATTACACCTTCATTTACCGTAAATCCGGTAGAGAAACACAAGGCATCATCCTTACCAACAAACTCAGACAGCTCTTTTTCCAATTCAACATGGATGTCGAGCGTACCGTTCAACAAACGAGAACCGGCACAACCTGTACCATATTTATCTGTAGCTGCTTTTGCCGCATCTATGATTCGTTTATCATAAGTCAATCCTGTATAAGCGTTCGAACCGAACATCAGGACCTTCTTATCATCCATCATCACCTCAGTATCCTGATGACTCTCAATTGTACGGAAATAAGGATATACGCCTTTTGCCATAAACTGTTGTGGCACGTCGTATTTCGCAAATTTGTCTTGTAGTAAACCCATGAAATGTCTATTATATAATGAATATTTAATTACTATTAAATACTAAACTCTGAAAACAGGGTGCAAAGATAGCAAAATATGTTGTTATGTGTTTCATTTACCCTAAAAAATCTATTATACTCGTTTTAAAATACCAAGATGGTTAAAATTTAAAGGAATTATATTACTTTTGCATGATAGAAAAGTTGCATAGTAACACACTTTTGCATGGACGAACAGAAGAAAATAATATCATTCATTATAAATCCTATCTCCGGAACCCAAAGTAAAGAACAGATACTGAAATGGGTTAACGAAAGGTTGGATCAAAAGAAGTATGTACAAGAAGTAATTTATACCGAACGTGCAGGGCATGCCGTAGAAATTGCCGCAACAAAAGCTCAGGAAGGTGTACATGCCGTTGTTGCTATTGGAGGAGATGGTACCATTAACGAGATAGCCCGTTCACTGGTGCATACCAAAACAGCCCTGGGGATTATCCCATGTGGTTCGGGTAACGGACTTGCCCGGCATCTGCAAATTCCGATGGAGCCTAAAAAAGCAATTGACATTATCAATGAAGGACTAATAGACATTATTGATTACGGCAAAATAAATAATGTTCCTTTCTTTTGTACTTGTGGAGTAGGATTCGACGCATTAGTTAGCCTACAGTTCTCTAAAGCAGGTAAGCGAGGTCCGCTCACTTACGTGGAAAAGATGCTGCAAGAAAGCCTGAACTACCGTCCGGAAACCTATGAATTGGAAATGGATGGAAGTACTTTACGATACAAGGCATTTTTAATAGCGTGTGGCAACGCATCACAATATGGAAATAATGCATATATCACACCCCAGGCCACATTAAACGATGGATTGTTGGACGTCACAATTCTGGAACCGTTTACTGTACTGGATGTACCATCGCTCTCATTCCAATTATTTAATAAAACCATTGATCAGAACAGCCGAATCAAGACTTTCCGATGCAAGTCGTTGCGCATTCATCGTGCTACTCAGGGGGTGGTTCATTTTGATGGAGATCCTATGATAATGGGTGAGAATGTGGACGTTAAGATTATTCAAAAAGGTTTGCAGGTCATTGTACCTAAAAATGTGGAGAAAGATACCTCGAATGTGCTACAACGGGCCCAAGATTATATTAATGGCTTGAAACAGATAAATGACGCTTTTGTAGAAGACCTCACTTACAAAAACAAAATGATAATAGATAAAGGAAAAGAGAGAATCAAGAAGTTAACAAAGATCTAAAATATTAGTATTACCTGTTGACACGATGAATAGAATAAGTACAATCAAACTACTTTTTATTTTGGTACTATTAAGCATAAGTATTAGTAGCTGTACCAAGAAAGAGGTTAGAAGGGTACTTATTGTGCATTCATACGAGGATAGTTATGTCGGATATCCTCAATTCAATCATCTTCTAGCAGAAGAATTCAAAAAACAAGGTATTCAAGCCGATCTACGCTTTGCATATCTGGATTGTGAATCGTACCAGGAAAAGTTAGAATTGGAACACATGAATAATCTGCTTGACTCTTTTAAAGTATGGAATCCCGAGATCATAATAGTCAATGAAGATCAAGCCACCTATTCTTTACTGAAATGTAATCATCCTATGGTAAAACGCCTGCCCATTGTTTTCGGTGGAGTCAATTACCCTAACTGGAGTTTAATCAAGCAATTTGCCAATGTTACCGGTTTTCATGATAAAATAGATTTTGTGGCGAATATTGAAATGGGAAAGAAGATCTTTGGTAAAAAAACAAACTTTTTTTCAATACTCGACAGCACATTTTTAGACAAGAAAATACGTTCGGATATCGAGGAACAAGTCAAAGGAAAGGATATAAACTTCTTAGGAGCTCAGTTCGAGTATGTTAATGTAAACTACAACTCTACAACCTATACCACTATTCCGGTACGCTATAACAGAGGAGACGGACCGATAATGTGGTCTCTCAGCAAATACACCAAAAACCGCTGTTACCTGCAAATAAAGCGCGATTTTACTACAGTGAATATCGGAAATCTTTGTTCCAGTCCAAGCCTTACAGCTATCAATAAAGCATTCCAAGGTGGAGAGAAGTTATTGGGAGGGTATTTCACCCCTCTTCCTATACAAGTGAAAGAAGAAGTTGGAGCTGCCATTCAAATTCTACATGGCAAACAGCCTTCGGACATTCCCATTCAGGAAAGTGCCAAACAACACATGATAGACTGGAAGGTTATGGAACAGTTAGAAATACCTATTAGTAATATTCCAGCTAATTATACCATTCCCAATATACCTTTTAGGATAAAGTATCATACTCAGTGGCTTATAATTATCATCGTATCAAGCCTACTATTGCTTTCTCTCATTATATGGCTTACCTATTTATATAAGCGTGAACGTAAAAGAAAGAAAAAGGCATTGTTCGCTTTGGCCGATGAAAAGGAAACACTGGCACTGGCTATCGAAGGTAGTAATACCTTTGCATGGAAGCTGGAGGGGGACGCCATTGCTTTCGAAAAAGCATTCTGGCAATCGTTGGACCTGACACCCAAGAGATTGACAATTGACAACCTCATTAAACTTATCCATCCAGATTACAGGGAAATTTTCATCGAGAACTGGAAAAGACTGGATACTGCACAAAAGGAAATAATTCAGGTACAATGCGACTTCGACAATAAAGGATATCAATGGTGGGAGTTCCGGTATACCACTAGTCCTGCTGCCAATAGACAATGTCGTACAGCCGGATTGTTACTCAATATCCAAGGATTTAAAGAGCGTGAAAAAGAGCTGGAAGAAGCTAAACAACTTGCCGAGAAAGCAGAGCTGAAAGAATCGTTCCTCGCCAACATGAGTCACGAAATCCGTACTCCATTGAATGCAATTGTTGGCTTTTCCACTATTTTGGCAGCGGATGAAGAACTTGACAAAGAAGAAAAAGAGGATTACATTCAAGCCATTAATCATAATAATGAACTGCTGCTGAAATTAATAAATGATATTCTGGAATTATCACGTTTAAAATCTGGTAATATGATTTTCAAATACGAAGACTGCTTCGTAAATGAGTTGATTAACAACGTTTACATCACTCATCAAATGCTGATACCAGAACATTTGCAGTTCTTGATAGAGGAAGAGAACAATGTCAGGCTTCAGATAACAACTGATAAAATCCGTATAACACAGGTCATTACAAATCTATTAAATAATGCCTGCAAGTTTACCAAAGAAGGAAGAATAACATTAGGTTATCGGTACGTTCCTGCAAGAGGTGTAGTGGAAATCTTTGTAGAGGACACCGGAAAAGGTATCAATCCCGAAGAACAGAAAATGATCTTCAACCGTTTCTATAAGCAAGATGAGTTTGCCCAGGGAGTAGGATTGGGACTTTCTATCTGCCAAAGTATCGTAGACAGGCTGAACGGATGTATAGAACTTTGGTCGGAACCCGGTAAAGGTAGCCGTTTTACGATAATACTACCTTGTAAAGTGATTTTTTAAAATAATCTCCCTCTCTTTGGTGTTACATATAATATGTTTTATGTATTTTTGCATGATATTTATACACTGCGCTTCGATAGTGCAGCCAAATTGTAAATAGTAAATCGCTAAATTGTAAATAGTAAGATGTATAGATCACACACCTGCGGAGAACTTCGTATCTCCGATGTTAATAAGCAAGTAACGCTGGCAGGTTGGGTACAGCGTAGTCGCAAAATGGGAGGTATGACTTTTATTGACCTCCGCGACCGTTACGGAATCACCCAGTTAGTATTTAATGAAGAGGTAAACGCCGAACTTTGTGAGCGCGCCAACCGTCTGGGACGTGAATTCGTTATTCAGGTAAAAGGTACGGTAAACGAACGCTTCAGTAAGAACAAGAATATTCCGACCGGAGATATTGAAATCATCGTATCAGAATTAAACATGTTAAATTCGTCATTAACACCTCCTTTCACTATAGAGGAAAATACAGATGGTGGTGATGATATCCGTATGAAGTATCGTTATCTCGATTTGCGTCGTGCAAATGTACGCAGCAACCTCGAACTTCGTCATAAAATGACTATTGAAGTACGCAAGTACTTGGATAGCAAAGGATTTATTGAAGTGGAAACTCCGATTTTGGTAGGTTCTACACCTGAAGGCGCACGCGACTTTGTGGTTCCTTCACGTATGAATCCCGGACAGTTCTATGCTTTACCTCAGAGTCCGCAAACCCTGAAGCAATTGTTGATGGTATCCGGTTTTGACCGTTACTTCCAGATTGCAAAATGTTTCCGCGACGAAGACTTGCGGGCCGACCGTCAACCAGAATTTACCCAGATTGACTGCGAAATGTCTTTCGTAGAACAAGATGATGTCATTAACCTTTTCGAAGGTATGGCCAAGTATTTGTTCAAGGAAATCCAAGGTGTGGAATTGACAGAACCATTCTTGCGTATGCCATGGGCTGATGCCATGAAATACTATGGAAGCGACAAACCGGATCTCCGTTTCGGTATGAAGTTCGTAGAGTTGATGGATATAATGAAAGGGCATGGCTTCTCTGTATTTGATAACGCTGCTTATGTGGGAGGTATCTGTGCAGAAGGTGCCGCACACTATACCCGCAAACAACTGGATGCTCTGACTGAATTTGTGAAGAAACCGCAAATCGGAGCTAAAGGCATGGTTTATGCCCGCGTAGAAGAAGACGGAACAGTAAAATCAAGTGTAGATAAGTTCTATACTCAAGAAGTTCTGCAAGAAATGAAGGCTGCTTTCGGTGCTAAACCGGGTGATTTAATTCTGATTTTAAGTGGCGACGATGTAATGAAGACTCGTAAACAGTTGAATGAACTTCGTCTTGAAATGGGTAATCAATTGGGACTTCGTGACAAGAATAAGTTTGCCTTATTATGGATTGTAGACTTCCCGATGTTTGAATGGAGCGAGGAAGAGGGACGTTTAATGGCTATGCACCATCCGTTTACTCACCCGAAAGACGAAGATATTGCTTTGTTGGATACTGATCCGGCAGCTGTTCGTGCAGATGCGTACGACATGGTATGTAACGGCATCGAAGTGGGAGGTGGTTCAATCCGTATCCATGATGCAGAGTTGCAAGCTAAAATGTTTGAAATATTAGGATTCACTCCCGAGAAGGCACAAGAGCAGTTTGGCTTCCTGATGAATGCCTTCAAGTTTGGCGCACCCCCTCACGGCGGTTTGGCTTATGGTCTTGACCGTTGGGTTAGTATCTTTGCCGGTCTTGATAGTATTCGTGACTGTATCGCATTCCCGAAAAATAACAGCGGACGAGATGTGATGTTGGATGCTCCTTCGGCTATTGATCAAAAGCAACTGGATGAACTGAATCTGATTGTTGAGGTAAAAGAATAAAAGCGAAGTCAGGAGAGAGTGAAAGAGTCCACACGCATTTTTCGTTTTGCAGTAATCGGTACACTGAATGCCATTATCATGGCTGTTACCGTTTGGATAATGATGGATGAATTGGATATCAATTACATGCTCTCAAATATAACTGCATATATACTTGCACAAATTCACAACTTCATGTGGTGCAAGTACTGGATATTTCCCAAAGATGAAAAGAGCAACACTTGGCGACAAGTGCTGCTCTTTTCTATAGCTTTTGGAATGGCTTATGGTGCACAATTCCTTTTTTTAATCGGTCTGGTAGAAGGATTGAATTGTAATGAATACCTTGCTCAGTTCCTCGGATTATTTCTGTATGGAGGGGTTAATTTCATGATGAACAAGAAATTAACGTTCAAGTAACTTCTTTTTTGCCTTAGTCAATAAATCGCTTCGTCAAACCTTCATAAGCATCTATCCGGCGATCACGTAAAAATGGCCACCAACGGCGTACATTCTCCGAACGTTCCATATCTATTTCAACCACAATATTTTCCGGTTCGCTATTTCCTGCTTGTGCCAGGAATTCACCTTGAGGTCCGGCTACAAAGCTGTTTCCCCAGAACAGAATACCATTAGTTTGTTTGGAAGGATCGGGTTCATGCCCCACACGATTCACTGAAACTACTGGCAAACCATTTGCTACAGCATGACCGCGTTGAGAAATAATCCAAGCATTGAGCTGACGATTTTTTTCTTCTTCAGTGTCACTACTTTCCCAACCGATAGCTGTGGGATAGATCAATATTTCTGCACCTTTAAGCGCCATGAGGCGAGCAGCTTCCGGATACCACTGATCCCAGCAAACCAACACTCCTAATTTGCCTAAAGATGTTTGAATAGGTTCAAAACCTATATCTCCGGGAGTAAAGTAGAACTTTTCATAATAAGCCGGATCATCCGGAATATGCATTTTACGATATTTCCCGGCAATACTTCCATCACGTTCAAAAACTACGGCCGTATTATGATACAGTCCCGGAGCACGTTTCTCGAACAATGAAGTAACAAGCACGATATTATTCGCAGCAGCCAGTTCCGAATAAAATCCGGTAGAAGGTCCGGGAATAGGCTCTGCCAGATCGAATAATTGGGTATCCTCCGTTTGGCAGAAGTATAAAGAGTTATGCAATTCTTGCAAAACAACCAATTGGGCACCTTGTGCAGCACAAGCTTCAATGCTTTTGGCCAAGTTCATCAGATTTACCTTCAAATCCGCTGTATTGGATTGCTGGATGATACCAACTTTTATCTTTCTTGTCATTTATCTAGTTATAATTTAAAAGGTTACAATTAAACACTTAAAGCACACCTGCAGGATATTGCATAGTCACACAATGCAAAGAGCCATGCTGTTTTATCAAAGCTATACAATCGATACCAATGATTTCATGTTTCGGAAAGGCTTCTTTCAATACTTCTCCGGCACGAACATCATTTTCCGGTTGACGATAGGTAGGATATAGTACGACATTATTCATTATCAAGAAATTGGCATAAGTGGCAGGAAGGCGTTCACCTTCTTCCTCAATTTTATCAGCCATAGGCAAAGCCAGTAACCGATAAGGTTCACCTTTTAATGTGCGAAATGATTTCAACTGTTCCTCCATCTCACGGAGTGCTTCGTAATGTTCGTCAGCGACATCGGTACATTGCACATAAGCAATGGTATCTGCTGAACAAAAACGGGCAAGCGTATCGATATGGCTATCTGTATCATCACCTGCCAAATAACCATGATCTAACCAAAGTACCCGTTCTATATGAAATACGGAACGAAGATATTCTTCAATTTCCACACGGTTCATTTGTCCGTTACGATTAGGCGAAAGCAAGCATTCGGATGTAGTAAGCAATGTACCCATACCATCGCTCTCGATTGAACCACCTTCGAGGACAAAGTTTAAGCGATTCACATAGCTACCCTTTAGCACTTTGGCTTCTACGGCATGGCGTGTAATTAGATTGTCTTTGTCAGCAGCAAACTTTAAACCCCAGCCATTAAATTTAAAATCGAGCAGGGAAGGACCATCAGCATTCATCATGGTAATAGCTCCATGATCACGCGCCCATGTATCATTCGTCTCACATTGCAGAAAATGCACGTTCACCATGTTAACCTTATCAGTTAGCAAGCGTTTTACTTCTTCCGGAGCCGGAGTCACAATAAGCAACTTCTCGCGTAGAGCTATTTCATGGGCTATATTGATAAAACACTCCTGCACTTCATCGAGCATATATGCCCAATCAGTTCCTGCATGAGGCCAAGTCAGCTGTATGCCGCTTTGAAGCGCCCACTCAGCGGGCAGGAGAGGAGCACGCATTTCTATTTGCACACTCGTATTCTTACCAAAATGTGCCTGATAATCTTTCTGAGAAGTTCCACCTAGTGGAAGTCCGACAATAATTCCCATATTTAATCTATTAAATTTTTCACTTCAAAACCTATCATGGACTTTTCATTTTACACTTGTAGGAGCGTGAGCTCACACTTATAGGAGCGTAGCCCTTCAGTCCTATATGTGTAAGGCAACGGACCTATATGTGTAAAACCTCCTAATTATTTAGCAGCCTCTTCTTTCGGTTTCCGGTCGAAGAATGGATTCTTTGAAGATGCGCTGACAGGAATAGCAAAAACATTTTTGCAACCTTTCAGCCAGTCCAAACGTTGTGCAGCAAGCCCCGCAGAGAACATAACGCGGGTATCGACACGCATATCAGCCGCCATTGCACAAGCAGAACCGATAGCAATTCCCACGTCCACAGTATTCAATGCACACGGAACTCCTTCAGTACGCTCTACACAAGTAGGAAAACCACAGTGACCGCAATTCAAGCCTTGTGTTTGCTCGCGCGTACCTATTATAACTACACATTCGGCTTGCAAAATATTGTCTGCATCCCGAAGAAAAAATTTCATGCCATGCTCTTCTACCATAGCAACCATCTTGTCGGCCAGTTTTTTAAGGTCTTCACCCGTAACAAGTGCTGCCTCAATTATATCTATCCCTTTTCCTTTTGGCGCAGTGCGCGCAGCGGTTAACATCTGCCTTGCTACGTCTAGCACATGTTCATGACGACAATCACGTTCATTCTGTATCATAGTTTTCCTTTCCTGAATTAATTAGTAGGACAAAGATAGTACAAATATTTTTTTCTCTATCTTTGCTGATGCTAAATTAAAGAAACGAATGCTCCAAATAAAAGACGCCTGTATAGCATATGGCAACAACATACTTTTCTCCGAATTCAATCTCTACCTTAGACGGGGAGAGATTGCAAGTATCTCCGGACCTTCGGGCTGCGGAAAAACCTCGTTACTTAATGCCATACTAGGTTTTACTCCTCTAAAAGAAGGAAGCATCAATCTAAATGGCATCACATTAGAGAAAGGAAATGTAGATGCAATCAGAAAACAGATTGCATGGATTCCCCAAGAGTTGGCATTACCTATAGAATGGGTGAAAGATATGGTGCAACTCCCTTTTGGATTGAAAGCTAACCGGAACAATCCTTTTTCTGAAGAACAGTTATTTTTCTGTTTTGAACATTTAGGATTGGAGAAAAAGCTATATAATAAACGAGTAAATGAAATTTCGGGCGGTCAGCGACAACGCATAATGATAGCGGTAGCCTCTATGATCGGCAAACCGTTAATCATTGTTGATGAACCTACATCTGCATTAGATTCGGGTTCTACAGAAAAAGTTCTCTCTTTTTTCCGGCAACAAATAGAAAGAGGTAGTAGTATATTGGCCGTATCACACGATGAAGGATTCTTCTCGGGATGTGACCAACACATAATAATGAAATAAAAATAGTACTTATGAGCTTCTCAGGATTTGTTTTCGATATGATACGGCGCGACAAGGAAAACCGTGATATGCGCAATTTGCGCCGACAGCGTAAAAGTGACCGTTTAAAAATATATGAGGGACACAGTGGAATGCCACAAAACACAACTGCCGAAGATATGGAAAAAATACAAAAACAAACGGCAGAGAAAGAAAGACAGGAACAACGTTACAGGCTCCGCATAACTCTGATTATTTTAGGCATTTGCATTGTACTGGCATCAGTAATAGTATTTATCTTTATCAAATAAAAATACAACTTTGGGAACTATTGACATATCATATCTAAGCCTTGGTATCGGATTACTCTTATTGCTAATTCCGTTGTTCTATATCTGGAAGTTCAAGACTGGACTTTTGCAGGCTACTCTTATTGGTACGGCTCGTATGATTGTACAACTATTCTTCATTGGTATATACCTGAATTATCTCTTTCTTTGGGATAATCCCTGGATTAACTTTCTTTGGGTCGTTGTGATGATATTTGTTGCATCCCATACAGCACTGATACGTACAAAGTTGAAGCGAAAAATCTTACTTATCCCCATTTCCATAGGATTCTTGTGCAGTGTAGTATGTGTAGGTTTGTTTTTTATTGGGATAGTTCTGCGGATTGAGAATATTTTCAGTGCTCAATACTTTATTCCAATTTTCGGTATATTAATGGGCAATATGTTGTCCAGCAATGTGATAGCTCTAAATGCATATTACAGTGGTCTGAAACGGGAACAGCAACTCTATCGCTATCTTCTTGGAAACGGCGCTACGAGGGCAGAGGCACAAGCACCATTTATACGCCAAGCTATTATCAAGTCGTTCAGCCCATTGATTGCAAATATTTCCGTCATGGGATTGGTCGCTTTTCCCGGTACAATGATCGGACAAATCTTAGGAGGGAGTAGTCCGAATGTAGCCATTAAATATCAGATGATGATTATGGTTATTACTTTTGCAGCATCCATGCTTTCACTAATGATTACAATTTCTTTGGCTTCACGTAAATCTTTCGATGCTTATGGTAAATTATTACCTGTTACAGTAGAGAAAAAGGAGCATAAATAAGTACCATATTTAATATATTGTGATACATCTTATTAACTTCTTATATATCAAATGTAGCTGTTGATGCTAATATAAAAGGATAAATAAAGTAATCATCACCCTCGGTTTGTGGTTGCTCCAGCAATAGTTTGAAAATAGGTTCAGGCTCAGGACCAAATACCAAATTAGAATTAGCAGGATAGATGCCATAATACCACCAAGGTGCTGAATTCATATTAAACGGTAAAGCTCCTTCTATAATAAATCTATAATACCCCGTTTGTTCACCATCTTTGATGACATAAATCGTTCCTCCATAATTGTTTCCTGTACTGTACTTTAATCCTTTCAAAGCAGCATACTCATCTCCGGCTAATTCACCATTAACGTATTTTCTTTTCTTACAGGTAAAAGGAATCTCATATTTCCCACCATCAGCGGTTAGCACAAATGGGTTAGGAGCATCTGACTTTATGATATACTCATATTTCACTTCAGACTCAGATACTATCTCAATCAATTTATACACAATATTGCTTCCATCTGCAGGAGGATTCGCTAAAATTGTTTTCTCTACAATCAGCGTATATTCATGTCCTTCCTGGTATTTGAAATTAATTATCCCACTAAATTCCAATGTTTTATATTCAGCATCGTTCTCTTCTTTCACCAACATACAATCAATGGGAATATCACTGTCCCAAGGAGTATAAGAGCCGGTAGCCGATGAAACCAACATTTTAATTGTTGATACTTTATCTTGCAGAGTGTCATCATCATCGCAAGCGTTCAATCCAATTGTTGCCAAGAAGAATAATAGTATTCCGAACAGCTTTGTTTTCATTATGTCTTAGTCTTTAGTTTGATATCAACAAAGATAAACTAAAATTATATAAGAGTTAGCACAAATAGAAGACTTTTATCAAAAAAAGAGTAAAAAGTATTCCTAATTCATTGCTTTTTGCTATATTTGCAACCAAATTTTCTATTCATAATGAAAATTAAGGAAATAGTAAGCGCCCTTGAACAGTTCGCGCCTCTGCCATTGCAAGACGGATTTGATAATGCCGGCCTGCAAATCGGATTGACAGA
>USLU01000101.1 GCA_900555635.1 uncultured Bacteroides sp. | reverse complement strand
TTGTTGCGTAATATTTTAGATAGGGCAGATGCTGCTTTGAAAGAAGGTAAGAACCTGGCAACTCTAAGGTTCGGTCATGAGTCTTGCCTGCTGCCGTTAGTCGCTTTATTGGAGTTGAACCATTATGGCGAATCTTACCCTGATATAGAAAAGTTGTCCGAACAATGGAGAGCATACGATATTTTCCCGATGGCCAGCAACGTGCAATTCGTCTTTTTCCATAAAAAAGGAAATAGCGATGTATTGGTAAAAGTACTACTAAACGAAAAGGAAACTAAACTACCGGTAAAAACAGATGTAGCTCCTTATTATCATTGGAAAGATGTAGAAAGCTATTATCGTGAAAAATTAAATAAATATCAGCATATGTAATGCGACATTAACTTAACAATCTATTTACCATGAAAAGAAAAAAAACTTTTGTGGCTGCAGCTTTAGCAGCAGGCTTGTTCTTCTATTCTTCCTGTACTCCGACTGAAAAAGCGGAAACAAAGGATTATACTCAATACGTTAATACCTTTATCGGTGCTGCTGATAATGGTCATACATTTCCCGGCGCGTGTTATCCTTTCGGTATGATCCAGACCAGTCCTGTGACGGGAGCAGTTGGTTGGCGCTACTGTTCTGAATATGTTTATGAGGATTCCCTGATTTGGGGATTTACTCAAACACATCTGAATGGAACGGGATGTATGGACTTAGGTGATATTTTGGTGATGCCGGTCACTGGCACACGTGCCCGTGCGTGGGATGCTTATCGTAGTCATTTCCCTAAAGATAAAGAAGCGGCTACTCCGGGATATTACACCGCAGAGCTCTCTGATCCACAGGTAAAAGCGGAACTGACTGCCTCTATCCATGCTGCCCTTCACCGCTATACTTATCACAAGGCTGATTCTGCCTCTATATTGATTGACTTGCAACATGGTCCTGCATGGAGAGAAGAACAATATCATTCACAAGTCAACAGTTGTGAAGTGAACTGGGAAGATGCTCAAACACTGACAGGGCATGTCAATAACACGGTATGGGTCAATCAGGATTATTTCTTTGTGATGAAATTCAACCGTCCGGTAGTCGATTCACTTTATCTTCCGATGGGCGAAACAGAAAAAGGAAAACGTATCATTGCCTCTTTTGACATGCAGCCGGGAGACGAGCTGATGATGAAAGTGGCTCTTTCTACCACCAGCATAGACGGGGCTAAAAAGAATCTGGAAGCAGAAATTCCTGCCTGGGATTTTGAAGGAGTGAGAACTGCCGCCCACAATGAATGGAATAACTATTTGAGCCGTATTGAAATAGAGGGTACTGATGATGAAAAAACGAATTTTTACACTTGTTTCTATCATGCGTTGATTCAGCCTAATCAAATTTCGGACGTAGACGGTATGTATCGTAATGCTGCCGACTCTATAGTAAAGGCTGGAACTGGTGCTTTCTATTCTACGTTCTCTTTGTGGGATACTTACCGTGCCGCTCATCCATTTTATACATTGGTGATTCCCGAACGTGTGGACGGTTTTGTGAATTCTCTCATCGAACAGGGTGAAGTGCAAGGCTTCCTGCCTATTTGGGGATTGTGGGGAAAAGAGAATTTCTGTATGATTGGTAATCACGGCGTATCAGTCATTGCCGAGGCTTATCGCAAAGGATTCCGTGGCTTTGACGCTGAACGTGCTTTCAATATAATAAAGAAGACGCAGACTGTATCTCATCCGTTGAAGTCGGATTGGGAGGTTTATACGAAATATGGTTATTTCCCGACAGACCTGATAAAAGCAGAATCTGTATCTTCCACTTTAGAATCTGTATATGATGATTATGCTGCTGCCGATATGGCACGTCGTATGGGTAAAGAGGAAGATGCCGCTTACTTCGCGAAACGTGCTGACTATTATAAGAATCTTTTCGATCCGGAGACGAAGTTCATGCGTCCGCGCAAAGCTGACGGAACTTGGAAAGCTCCGTTTAACCCAAGTGCGTTGGCACATTCTGAAAGTGTCGGTGGAGATTATACGGAAGGAAATGCATGGCAATATACTTGGCATGTACAACATGATGTTCCAGGATTAATCCAGTTGTTTGGGGGAGAAAAACCTTTCTTGAATAAATTAGACTCATTGTTTACGGTTAAGCTAGAAGGTGAAAGTTTAGCAGATGTTACTGGATTAATCGGGCAATATGCTCATGGAAATGAGCCAAGCCATCATGTTACTTATTTGTATGCACTGGCTGGTCGTCCGGAACGTACACAGGAATTGGTTCGTGAAATATTTGATACTCAATACAAAAACAAACCCGACGGACTTTGCGGAAATGATGATTGCGGACAGATGTCTGCCTGGTATATGCTTAGTGCGATGGGATTTTATCCGGTAGATCCGGTAAGTGCGGAATATGTATTCGGTGCTCCACAGTTGCCGAAGATGACCTTGCATCTGGCCGATGGCAAGACTTTCACGATTATTGCGGAGAATTTGTCGAAAGAACATAAATATGTAGATAGTATTACATTGAATGGCGAACCATATACGAAGAAAACGATCTCGCATGAAGATATTGTAAAAGGTGGTACACTGGTGTATAAGATGAAGTAATAAATTCTCAAGCATTCTCACTGCGATGAGAAAAAATACTCATCGCAGTGAGAATTTTTTCTCATTCCTATGAGTATTTTTTCTCATAGTATTGAGAATTATCCCTTGTCAGAACATACGGAAACGGCGTTTTACACAGACTGAAACTACCTTTATTGCATAGTCCTGCTCACCTCTATACGCTGCTTTTCAAACTTCTCATTATTGGTGTTGCGGTTACTAACCTCTTTACAGCGAATAGGTGCACTCATTTCAAGCAAGCGCAAAATCTCATTTAAAGATTCACCTTCAAAAGTCGCTTTATAGGAATACTTTCCTAGTTCGGCGTCTTTCAGAATAAATTCCACGTTATAAGTCTGTCCCAAACGCTTGAATACATATTCCAGCGGGTCATCTCTAAAAATGAGTATTCCATCTTTCCATGAGCACCATTTATAAGTGTTGGTCTTATTGACGTTATATAGAGAAGTGGCCAGATTATAGTCAATCTTCTCTCCCGGTGAAAGGGAAATCGTCTTTTTCTGGTCAAGAGTGACTGCGACCTTTCCTTTTACTAACGTCACTGCTGCTACATGATCCGGAGCGTATGCATTCACATTGAATGCAGTGCCGGTAGCTTCTACAGTCAGTTGTTTCGTTTTTACGATGAAGGGATGCTCTTTATCGGATTCCACTTCAAAATAGGCTTCACCCTGCATCGAAACAACTCTTTGCTTATCACTGAATTGAGTCGGATACTTTAACGAACTCCCGGCATTCAGCCAAACTTTAGAACCGTCAGGCAGATTAACTACCGACCAGGTGCCATAAGGAGTGAATAACTCCTGATAAGTCTCTGCAATTTGGGAAGCGGGTTTAAAATAAAGATAAGCAGATAATATCAGTAAAGGAAGAAGTAAGATAGCTGCCACTTGCTGCCAATAGTGCAGGAAGGACAACTTAGGACGAACGGAAACCGGCGGCCGGTGTTGATGGAGAATCTGCTCCATTACTTTTCTGTGCGCACTGTCCACATCTATCTCTTCCGGATTAAAAGCTGGGTGACTGATCTCCCATACGTTTTTTTGTGCCAGAAAGCTTTTGTAGTTTTCTGGAGCAGCTGATATCCAATCATCCAGTACCTTGATGTCCTCTGGTGTAGCCTCTTTCGAGAGATATCTGGAGATTATAATTTCTATGTCTGAATCTTTATTTGTCATAATGCATTTTACCTTATATATAATAGACGTTTCAGAAAGAAAATCCCACATTCATTAGTGGAAAAGAAAGAAAAAAAGTAGTAAATAAAAATCTTTTAATAAGATGCGGAGCTGCTTCAATGCTTTGCTGATACGTACTTCTACCGTTCTGACAGAGATATTCAGGCGATTGGCTATTTCCTGATATTTAATGTTTTCTAATCGGCTCATCTCGAACACTTCTCTTTCTTGAGGAGGTAATTGTTCCAATGCATTTTTAAGTTGCCGGCATAAATCAGAATACAGTATGTAGTTTTCTGTCGTATCTATATCTATAGAATCCGATTTAAGTTCGTAAGCAACGTGTTCATCTATAATCCTGCGATGGCGCAATTCGTCCAGACAGTAATTCCTAACCGCTTTCAGTAAATATGATTTTAGTGAGTTCTCAATTACCAATGATTTCCGGTCATTCCATAGTTTGAGAAAGATATTTTGTACAATATCTTCACAGGTAGATTTCTCCGGAATGTAAGTACCGCCAAACAATACCAAATCTTTATAATAAATATGGAATAGTCGGGTAAAAGCCTGTTTATCATCCTGTTTTAGTGCTATTACCAGAAAACGGTCGTCGGAAGTCTGTTGTTGGATATTCGGCATAGTATTGTAGTAAAGGTTCTATTGTCGGGGGTAAAAATAGAAAGATTATTTGGGATAAACGATAGTTTGAAGAAAAAATAGTGCAGATGAAAAAATAATGCGATATGGAATGTGGCTTTTATTTTTAGAAACGTCTTATTGATAGAAACGAGAGAAAAACACATTTATTAACCTTTAAATAATACAAGCCATGAGAAAGACATAATCAGTGAATTCAGCTTCCGACAACTGATAAAAAAAAGGAAGGTCTGACTCACCTTCCTTTCCAAAGATTCAGTTATTCGTTAATCAACTTATTTGTAGAACCAATAACCAAACATGTAAAGGTATGAAACTTATTTCAATTAGAAAAATGAAAAAGAGAATTAATGTACCTGCGAGTGTAAAAATGGGGAGAATCTGTGCTATATGGTTGTTTTGTATAGCTTTGCAAGCTATCAGTATACCTATCCTGGCACAATCCGCCAAAATTACATTGCGACTGAAGAATGTGACTGTAGAGGAGGTCTTGACTAGTATCGAAAATCAGACAGAATATCGTTTCTTATACAACAAAGACATTGTTGATGTAAGTCGTATAGTAAGCATTACTGTGAAAAATGAACGGATGACTCTGGTACTGGATAAACTTTTTAAAGGCGAAGGAGTATCTTATACGATTGAAAAACGTCAGATTGTATTAAACAAAGTTTCATCTCAACCACAGGATAACAAACAGCCGGTCAAAGTGACCGGAAAGGTAGTGGACGAATCCGGAGAGGTTCTTCCGGGAGTGACTGTGATGATAGAAGGGGCTACTCAAGGAACCATTACCGGTATAGATGGCAATTACCAGTTGCAAGTTCCGGAAGGCTCGACACTGAAATTTACTTCAATAGGTTACACTACATATACGCAGAAAATTACCCGACCGATGACGTTGAATGTGACGATGAAAGAAGATTCAAAACAGTTGGATGAAGTTGTTGTGGTAGGGTATGGGACGACCACCCGTAAGAATCTGACAACTTCCATTGCAACGGTAAAAACGGAAAAAATATCGCGAGCCGCAACAAGTAATATGTCACAGATGTTGCTTGGGCGGGCTGCCGGACTGGAAGCTACGTTGACAAGCCCGCAACCGGGTGGAGCAGTTGACCTTTCAATTCGTGGGGCAGGTACTCCTATCTTTATAGTGGATGGCGTAATGATGCCTTCCACTTCTTTAGAGGTTGGAAACGGAAATCAGGTTATGCCCAACTCTATCAATCGTTCGGGATTGGCCGGACTTAATCCTGCCGATATTGAATCTATCGAAGTGTTAAAGGATGCATCTGCCTCCATTTATGGAATTGGTGCAGCCAATGGGGTCGTATTGATCACTACAAAGAAAGGTACTGAAACTCGTCCCCAAATCACTTATGAAGGAAATTATTCTATCGTGAAAAACTATCCGTATCTGGAACCTTTGAGTGGGGAAGAATATATGAATGTTGCCAACATTTTCAATAAAGAAAACTATTTATTTACGAACGGTATGTATCCTTACGGTGATAAACCTTTTGATAATAAATGGGTACCTCAATTCTCACCTCAACAGATAGCTGCCGCTCAAACAACAGACTGGCTGGATTGTGTATTAAAGGATGGTAGCATCAATAATCATAATATCACAATTACGGGCGGTTCTAAACTGCTGAAATATTATCTGTCCGGAAATTATTACAAACAGGAAGGTACGGTAGAAAACTCCGCTATGGAACGTTATGCTCTTCGGACAAACATATCTTCACAATTGCTTCCATTTCTTAAGTTGACAGCAATTGTCAATGTAAATGAGAATGAATATACAAACTCAACTTCTGGTGGCGGTGGGGGTGGAAATGGGTATGATGCCATACAATCGGCTTTAACCTATCCTTCTTATTTACCGATCAGAGGTGAGGACGGAAAACCTACCTTATATTCAAATTACCCTAACCCGGCCGAAATGATAAAAGTGAGTGACCGGACTAAAACAAGCGGTTATTATCTAAACTTTGCTGCCGATGTGGATATAATCAAGGATATGTTGTCCTTCCGTTTGATGTATGGCATTAATAAGGAGAATGCTAATCGTAATCTGTATATTCCTTCTGACATATATTTTATGGACATGTATAAATCAAGAGGGCATTTGGGATATGTTGAACGTAGAAACCAAACTATGGAAGGCACGTTGACTTTCAAAAAGCAGTTTGGAGATTTGTTACGTGTCGATGCCGTAGTCGGTATGGGAAGATATACGAACGATTCAAATGGACTTGAACTTGACTACGAACAGATTAACGATCACATTGCAGCTGATAAGGTGGAAGCTGCGGAAGGCGCTTTCTACCCGACTTCTTTCAGAGCAGCCGACGAACGTCGTTCTCAATTTGCCAGGGCAAGTGTGGATGTGCTCGACAGATATGTAGTTGCCGCTACTATTCGCCGCGATGGGACGGATAAGTTTTTTCCGGGAAAGAAATATGCCTATTTCCCTTCAGTGTCATTGGCCTGGAAATTATCTAACGAGCCGTTTATGAAGCATATATCATGGATTGACCAGTTGAAGATTCGTGGTAGTTATGGACAGACAGGTAATGATAATCTGGGTAGTTCGCTTTATGGCACTTTCAGTCTGGCAGCCCAATATATCAAGTTCTCTAACAATTCAGTGACTTATGTGCCCTATCTGCTTAGCGGTCCTGATTACCCGAATGTTACCTGGGAAAAGACTACCATGAAAAATATAGGTATAGACTTTTCAGTCCTGAAAGATAGAATCTGGGGGAGTTTTGATATGTTCCGCAATGATGTAACCAACTTGCTGGGATATGACTCTGCCTCTCCGCTTAGTATGACATCTTCCGTCCCGATGAATTATGGACATTATGTACGTTACGGATGGGATGCGACTATCAACTCACTAAACTTTGAAATCCCCCGTGTGTTTAAGTGGACCTCACAATTGACCTTATCACATCATAATGCCGTTTGGAAAGAACGGATGCCCAACTATTATTATGAAGAATATCGAATCCGCAAGAACGAACCGGTGAATGCTTATTATTACTATGAAACGGAAGGCGTTATCAACATAGATAAAAGCAATATGCCCGAATCGCAGAAATCTTTGCCGGCAGATGCGCAACAGCCCGGTTATCCGATTATTAAGGATGCAAATGGGGATAATAAAATAACGATTGATGATGTAAAGATGCGGAATACACTTCCAAAAATTCACATAGGCTTTGGAAATACATTTGTATACAAAGATTTTGATCTGGATGTATTTATGTATGGACAATTCGGACGTACACGCTATAACTATGCATATCGTTGGGCACTTGTCGGAGATGTGTATTACACGAGTCCCAAGAATTCGAACAAATATGTATATACTATCTGGAATTCCCAAACCAATCAGAATGGAAACCGGCGTGGTATTGCTTCAACAAAGGCTGTCGCTTTACCTGGTAACGTAGGCTTTGAGGAAGATTATCAGAATGCTTCGTTCGTACGTGTCAGGAATATCACTTTAGGATACAACCTTTCAGGAAAGAAGCTGGGAAGAGTGGGTGATTATGTGAGTTCTATCAGAGTTTTTATCGACTGTCAGAATCCGTTTACTTTTACCAAGTTTGTAGGTGTCGATCCTGAAATAAAGACGGGTGGCGACGGCTCCAAAGCGGAGTATCCGATGACGAGAACATACTCCTTCGGAGCAAAAATATGTTTCTAAGAAAACCTGTAACGAAAGAAAGATTGAAAATATGAATAAGAATAAATTATTTAAGGTGTTTGTCATGATTGCATTTATCATGTGCAGTTGTGAGGATAATTTTGATCCCAAGATGTATGGCACGTTGAATGTTTCTAATTATCCGGTGACTGAAGCCGAATACGAATCATTTATGATGACCTGCTATATGCCTTTTACGACAACATGGACCTATTGGATCGGTGCCGGAACAAGTGGTAATCAGCACGGTTGGTATATCCCTGCCGGAGGTGTACTGAAGTTCTTTGATTATCCGACAGATGAAATGGCCGTGTGGAATAATGGTTGGGGAGGCGGATATTATTTCCTTTCTAAAGCCGATTTCAGTCAGTGTGTTTATTACGCAAGCGGTACATTAAGCGATGAAAACCCGAACCACTTTCCGAAAGTAAGTGAGATTTCCTACTTCACTAATGTGATTGGAACTTTGGAGAAGGCTTCTACTGAAGTGGTCTCCGAAGAGCGTAAAAGGGAGTTTATTGCTGAAGCCCGTCTTTGTCGTGGATTGATGATGTATTATTTATTGCATGTATATGGTCCTGTTCCTTTGATTGTCGATCCGGACGATCTGATTAATCCTTCAAAGCTGGAAAATCTGGTACGTCCGACATTACAGCAAATGACGGAGTGGATTATGGCTGATTTTGATTATGCTTATCAGTATATTGCAGATACACAGCCAGAACAGGGACGTTACAATAAAGACTATGCACGTGTATGCATCATGCGGCATTGCCTGAATGAAGGCTATTATATGTCCGGTTATTATCAGAAAGCGATTGATATGTATAACGAGTTGAAGGGACGGTATAGTCTTTTCAAGAAAGGGGACAATCCTTATATCGAGCAATTTAAAAATGCCAATAACTTTAATTCGGAAGTGATTATGGCTGTCAGTTGTGATGAAACGGCGGACGGTACGAATAAGTCCGGCAACTTTAACCCGCTGATGATGCTCGCTACTCCCGATAATGCAGCTCGAGTGGACGATCAGGGAAATCCGACTCCTTTCTACCTGCAAGGGCAGGGATGGGGGCAAACCTTCAATGTGTCTCCGAAATTTTGGGATACGTATGATCCTTCGGACAAACGTCGTGAAGTGATCCTGACCAAATATTATACGACTGCAGGAACCTGGATTGACCGGAATACTACTACATGGGACGGGTTTATCATTAATAAATTCCCGGTGGAAACAGCTACGGCTTTTCAGGGGACTGATATACCGTTAGCCCGTTGGGCAGATGTACTGCTCATGTATGCGGAAGCCGAAGTACGTAAAAATAATGCAGCTCCGTCCGCTGATGCTATAGCCGCGGTCAATGAAGTGCGTAAGCGTGCCGGACTAGGGGAGCTTCCGTCATCGGCAACAGCGAATGTTGAAGCTTTCCTGGATGCTTTACTTACGGAAAGAGGACATGAAATGTTGTATGAAGGGATGCGTAAAATAGATCTCATCCGTTTTAATCAGTATGCGCAGCGTACAGCGAAGATCAAAGGAGTGGCTCCTACACATCAATATGTGCCTATTCCTAATTATGCGGTTCAACAAGCTTCGGAATCTTATGGAAAAGTGTTGGTACAGACATTTGAACGTGAGGGATGGAAAGCGGATCTTGCGGCAGCTCGCAATTAATGTCATCATTCATTATTGTTAAACTAGAGATCTTAAGAAAAATGAAAAAGATATACGTATTATTCATATCGTCGTTATTGCTCCTTTCGTGTGCAAAAGATGATGTTAGTAAGCCAAGTGAATGGCCGGAGTGGCCTACACCTTCAAAACCTAAAATAGAAAATGCCGTATTGCGGGGAGTGAATGGTAAAACGGTTGTGGCGGCTGGTGATAAAGTGAAGTTCACCGCACAGGTCAGTGATGAATATAATGATTTGGTTTCATTCCAATTATTAGTGACAATGGATGGAGCCGAAATCTTGAATTTGTCTAAAGGATTGAGCGGACGTTCTGCAGTTATTGAAGAGGAAGTTACTTTACCTTTTGTTGCCGGTTTCCAGAATGGACGTCCTGTGGTGACTATAAAAGCTGTAAACGATTTAGGTGGTAATGAGTCGACTCTGACTTTGGATGAGGCCGCAAGTGTGGCGGTGACCCGTCCGGAAACACCTTCCCAATTATACCTTGTTGATGATTTGGGAAATGTGTATGAAATGGACAAGGAGAGTCAGAATGAAACGGATTATAGTTTCCGGACGAGTGCGGCGGATTTGGCAGGGATTGGCGACCATTTTAAAGTTGCCGAAAAGGTAATAAATAACAAACCTGATTATTCCGGTTTGGTATGGGGATATTCAGACGATAAGATCGCGATTGTGACTGATGATGCAGCTACTTCGATTCCGACTCCTAAGGTAGGAAGTTATACATTGGAGAATATCACTTTTGATATGTTGAGTTTTCTGGCTGATAAGACTTTGACATACAGCATTGATATTGATAAGTCCCGCTTCTTTGATGTGGGAGGAGGATATGTCCAGTTGGATGTTCAGCTGGTGGAAAGTGCCAAGATTAATTTTATAGGTTTTGGTAGTGATGTCACTAACATGCTCCGGCCGGAATTCTTTAAAGATGTTTCAGGGAGCAAAGCAAAATTCGATGGTCCGTCGGTACTTTATAATTTGAAATATAATACATCAAACGGTTTTATGTACATGGAGCGGCCGCGGGATGTCTTTTATCCGGAAGTGATGTATATTCTCGGTGCTGGAGTCGGATTCCCACGTGAACCTTATGTGGCTACGCTCGCTTGGGACTTCGCATATCCTCACCAATGGTTCTTCTTTAAGAAGGTAGGGGCAAGTGCTTTTGAAGCAGTTGTGTATATCGATCAGACTATGGGATTTAAGTTCTTCAGAGGATATGGTTGGGCGCAAGAGGAGGACACGAAGAATCTGTATACGGTTGAGCCTGCTAACTTGGTTACGAGAAGTGCTCCCGGTGATTTGATTCCCGGTCCTGATTTTAAAGCTGGTCTTTATACGATACATATCGATAAAGCTAGTGAAATGATACGATTGATTCCTTATAATTGAGTTGGGAATCGGGATTAATAGTCTTTAATTTAATATTCAATAGAATTATGTATATATCAATGAAAACATATAGTAAGAAGTTTCTGGTTGCATTCTTTTTTTCAATGTTGCCAATGGTGTTGATGTCTTGTTCGATGGAGCCGGAAAAAGCCTCTTTCTCTATTTCCGGAAATTTGGGGAAGTTGCAAATCAGCAATGAAGGGTTTACAGAAGTTTATTCGATAAAGTCTAATACGGAGTGGAAATTTGTTAATGAGACCGATCAGTCTTGGGCCACCATTTCCCCGGTTAAAGGGAGTGGGAACGGAAAAGTGACAATTACTGTAAGTGCAAATGCGGGAACCGGTCGTACTGCCGTATTCCGTGTGGTGCCTAATGGGGTGAAAACGCAGGAAATAGAGATTATTCAGGGAAACTCCTATATCCCGGAAGCTGATGGAGTATTTCCGATTATAGCATGGACTGGAGTGGAAGCAGACAAATCACTTGAGAAATTTCCGGTGATGAAAGCATCCGGCATTAATATTTATCTGGGATGGTATAATGATTTGGAGACAACACTCAAAGTGCTTGATGCGGCACAGAAAACCGGAGTGAAGATGATAACTTCCTGTCAGGACCTATTGTCTGTTGGTACTGCCGAAGAGGTTGTAAAAGCGATGATGAATCATCCGGCATTGTATGCCTATCATTTGAAAGATGAGCCGGAGGTGAATGATTTGCCAGGCTTGGGGGAATTGGTAAAGAAGATTAAGACGGTGGATAGTCATCATCCCTGTTATATAAACTTGTATCCGAACTGGGCCTGGGGAAAAGAACTTTATTCTGAAAATGTAAAGTCGTTTATAGAGCAGGTGCCTGTGCCGTTTATATCGTTTGACAATTATCCTATTGTGTCTATAAATGGGGCTCCCAGCATTGTTCGGCCGGACTGGTATCGGAATTTGGAAGAAATATCAGCAGCTGCTAAAGAGAGTAATAAACCTTTTTGGGCATTTGCACTTGCACTTTCTCATAAACTGGATGAAACTCATTTTTATAAAATACCGACATTGCCCGAGTTGAGATTACAAGTTTTCAGTGATTTGGCTTACGGCGCACAGGCAATCCAGTATTTTACTTATCGCGGACTTCAACATGATGAACCGACCGAAGTATATGATTTGGTCAAGACGGTCAATCAGGAGGTGCAACAGCTTGCAGGTATATTCTTGGGAGCGCAGGTTATTTCAGTGTCTCATACCGGAAGCGAAATACCGGAAGGAACTACGGCGTTGGGAAGTTTACCGGCCCCTATAAAATCGTTGACAACGAGTGATACAGGTGCTGTTGTTTCTGTATTGGAGAAAGGTAGTAACCAGTATCTTGTAGTTGTAAATAAGGACTTTCGTAATGTGATGAATCTGGCAATTGATGTGGATGGTTCTGTAAGCAGAGTGCTGAAGGATGGTTCAACTGTAAGTCCGGATGGTTCTACGATAGCGGTTGAACCGGGGGATATGGTTATATTTACGTGGAGAAAATGAATAAAGGTTTCTAATTAGATAAAGTAAATTCGATTATGAAAAAGATATTACTCTTATTTTTTATTGGCATTATGTTAATTGCCTGCAGTCAGAAAACAGTCTCTGTTCGTGAAGTCTGGACGAAAGAGCAGGCTAATGAATGGTATCAGCAATGGGGATGGCTCCGTGGGTGTGATTTTATTCCGAGCACGGCAATCAACCAATTGGAGATGTGGCAGGCTGATACTTTTGATCCGGTGACTATTGACCGTGAACTAGGCTGGGCAGAAGATATCGGAATGAACTGTATGCGTGTATATTTGCACCATCTAGTTTGGGAAACGGATAAGGAAGGTTTTAAGAAACGTATTAATGAATACCTTACTATTGCCGACAAGCATCATATCTCTACCATCTTTGTCTTTCTGGATGATTGCTGGAATCCTGTATATCAGGCTGGCAAACAGCCGGAACCACAGCCGGGAGTACACAATTCGGGATGGGCACGTGACCCGGGTGATCTGTATTATAAAGGCGATACGGCAGTGATACTTCCGGTATTGGAAAGCTATGTGAAAGATATCCTGACTACTTTTAAGGATGATAAGAGAATTGTGTTGTGGGATTTATATAATGAGCCCGGTGGTTCGGGCGGATATAGATACGGTGAAAGAAGTCTGCCGTTATTGCAGAATATATTTACGTGGGGACGAACAGTTAACCCGTCGCAACCCTTGTCGGCCGGAGTCTGGGATATGAGTTTGACTAATCTGAATAAGTTTCAGTTGGAAAACTCGGATGTGATAACCTATCATACGTATGAAGGTCTGGATTCGCATCAACGGCTCATTGACACATTGAAGCAATATGGCCGTCCGATGATTTGCACGGAATATATGGCACGTACTCAAAATAGTACTTTCCAAGATATTATGCCAATGCTAAAGAAAGAAAATATCGGTGCAATAAACTGGGGACTTGTAGCCGGAAAAACAAATACGATCTTTGCATGGGATACTCCGTTGCCTGATGTAACTGAACCTTCCTTGTGGTTTCATGATATTTTCCGTAGCGATGGGACACCTTATTCAACAGAAGAAGTGGAATGTA
>USLU01000100.1 GCA_900555635.1 uncultured Bacteroides sp. | reverse complement strand
TTATCCGGTTTTGGATACCCCTGCCATATTCTTATCACGGCTATAAGCCAATCCTTGTTCGTAAATCACCTGTACTTTGTCTCCATACATCTCTTTAATAGCAGTCAACGGTGTCTTTGTATGCGCCTTTTCCCCATCAAAGATCCAGGTACCCAGTTGGTCGTGAGGAGCGTCTGCCATCGGGCCAATAATTGCAACCGAACGGATATTCTCATTTAAAGGCAATACACCTTTATCATTTTTCAATAAGATAGCCGACTCTTCAGCCGCACGTTTAGCGGCTGCCAAATGAGACTCATCGTACATTACCGAAGGACGCTTCTCGTCTACATACGGATTATCGAACAGTCCCAAGCGGAACTTTACACGTAAAATGTTGCGCACAGCCTCATCTATTACGGACTCTTTTACCTTTCCTGCTTTGATCTGTTCGGGCAAGTGCTTAACAAAAGTATAGCTTACCATTTCCATATCCACCCCGGCATTCACAGCTTGGGCAGCTGCTTCCATGTCGTCTGCAACAATGCCGTGAGCAATCATCTCACGGGCAGAATTCCAGTCGGTTACTACTAATCCGTCAAAGCCCCACTCCTTACGAAGCACTTCGCGTAGAATGAAACTATTACCGGTAGAGGGTACTCCGTCATTGTCATTGAATGAAGTCATAAACGTTGCAGCACCCGCTTTGGCAGCTGCCTCAAATGGTGGTAAATAGACATTACGCAGACTGCGTTCCGAAATGAAGGTTGAGTTGTAGTCACGCCCACCTTCTGCGGCACCATATCCCACAAAATGCTTTGCACAAGCGGCAATAGAGGTAGGGCTATTCAATGAATCTCCCTGAAAACCCTTCACCATAGCGGCTCCCATTACCGAAGAGAGATAAGTATCTTCACCACAACTCTCGGCAATACGCCCCCAGCGAGGATCACGGGAAACATCAATCATAGGCGCAAATGTCCAACGCACACCTACCGAAGAAGCTTCAATAGCAGCAATACGGGCACCGTCTTCCGCCACTTGCGGATCGAAAGACGCAGCTTGTCCCAATGGAATAGGAAATATGGTCTTGAAACCGTGAATAACATCACGTGCCATCAGCAAAGGGATGCCCAAACGAGATTCTTCCACAGCCACACGTTGCAACGCATTGACACGCACCGGATCTACTTCATTCAAAATAGAACCGATCTCACCTTTCTTTATCAATCCACTCATGTCTTCGATGTTTCCGTATGAAGATATCTGGTTCATCTGCCCGATTTTCTCTTCCAAGGTCATCTTTGAAAGCAGAGCTTCCACTTTCTGTTCGGTCGCTGCATCTCCCTTATATTGCATCTGCGTGCAGGAAGCGAGCGGAAGTAGCAACAAACAGGCTGAAAGAATTTTAAATGTTTTCATGATAGTAGTTTTCAAAATATAATTGGTCACTTAATAACTTGAAAAGGAACATTCACCGTAGACACAAAGCCGGTATTATCTAAGACATACACATACAAGCGATATTCTCCGGGGGCATTGACAGTGCCTTCATATACATTCGTATCTGTAGTTACTACTTCTCCTACCCTATCGGGACGAGGTTCGTATGAACCACCAAAACCCAGCACCGTAGCTTCTTTAAGTATCTCCCAAACGTAAGTCAAACGATTGTTCTCTTTATCAGTTACAGCAACTTCTGCTTCAAATGTTGTGCCGGCTTTTATACGAATGTTATCAATAGCCTGTTTGTCATTGATGGTCATTCCGCCGATTACAGGTGCTGTTTCTGTCAACGTATTGCCGGTCCAGACTCTCTGCATGGCTTCAACCATCGGTGTTTTCTCTCCATGCAACGGTAGTTGTTCTACATCATCTTCTACAAACATGCTGAACCAAGTCGGAGTACGTTCCTCCTTTTGCCCCCATAAGAAGACAAAAGAGCCTAAACAACGGGGATTGGATTGGATATAATTTGTATAACGCTCCTCATACACGGCACGCTTCTCTTCACTGGTCTGTTCAATAGGAGCTTTCCATTCTGTAGTAGCTGTTTCCCACCAACCGGTCGGTCCCCACTCCGTTATCATAAACGCACCTTTGTAGTTCGATTGATCAACCGTCTTCTTCACTTCTTGCATCGGACCATAAACGTTGATACCTACGTAATCAAGTGAAGGTACGTATTTAGCAATGGAATCCAATGCTTTGGGGTTGTATGAAATCACAGTGGATACCAGATGGCGCTTATCTATTGATTTTATCAACTGCGCCAGCTCTTCCACAAATTGCCAGGCTGCGCCGATATTGGCATTTCCCAATTCAATTTCATTGCCGATGCCCCAAGCCAATAAGCTGGTATCGTTCTTGAATGTTTCCGCCAGTGTCCGCACTTCTTCACGCATCTTATTCTTGTATGCGTCATCGTAGTACTTAAGGGAATCTTTTGTCATTCCGATTCCTTGCATTACATACATCTTGTTCTCGGCAGCTTGAGCCAAAGCTTTTTTCACCGCTTCAACATCACCACCCCATGTCCGGAAGGCGTTGGCTCCGTTCTGACTGGCAACGTCTAGTCGGTATGCTCCGCCAACACCTTTTATATAAGTCTCTTTTCCGTCGATATAGAGTTTATATCCATCGCCGGCTTTCTTTATTTCAATCACATCTTTGGAAGGTGAAGAACAAGCGGATAAAAAACAACAAATAAAAAGACAAACTAAAAATAAAAGATTCTTCATATTAAACTTGTTTTAGAAGGGAGTATTGATTATAAATAATAACTCCCTTTCGCTAATTAGTTACTTCTTCTGATACACACGCACATAATCTATTACGCATGTGACTGGAAGTGCAGATTCATCAACTCCTTGCATACCACCCCAACTACCGCCCCAAGCGAGATTAAAAATAATATAATACGGCTTATCATACGGCCAATTAATAACACCTTTATTATCATTGTTGTAAGTAAGCTGTACTTTTCCATCTACATAGGTTGTTATATTTTGAGGTGTCCATTCCATAGCATAAGTATGAAATTCTCCTTCAGCTTTTTCAATTGTCATAGCATGAGTTACCTGAGTACCATTAGTATGGTTATGTCCTTCAGCATGGAGGCTAGAAGATACTTCATTGGGTACGACACCCACTTCTTCCATAATATCTATTTCGCCACATTTTGGCCATCCTTCGGTAGCCCAATCAACATGCACAGGCATCATCCAAAATGCTGGCCAGGTTCCCTTACCCTTCGGTAACATCATACGAGCTTCTATATAACCATATTGCCATCCCTCATCCACATGGGCATAAACACGACCGGAGTAAACATTTCCACTTGACTTAAAGCAGTTAATACGTAGTTTTCCATCAGAAAGTTCAGTAACACGTTTATCATTATAAGCGCCATCCACATAATTCTGAAGTTCATTGTTAACCCATCCAGCCCGTTGTACCTCATGAGTCCAGTCGACTTTGTTAAGTTCAGTACCTTGATTGAACTCATCATGCCAAACCAATTTGTAATCCTTACGCTCAGTAATTTCAGTAATTTCAATAGACTCCTGATTTACAGTGACGGTTTCAGTCTCATCACCAGCTACAATTATAACTTTACCTGTACGAGTCTGCTTCTCACTAGTAGGAATAGTCCTTATGGTAAGCGAGCCATCATTGACACGAGAAGTCTTTATCCAATCTTTATCAGCAGTTGCTGTCCAATCCTTGCGTCCAGAAATCATAAGCGAGTAGTCCTCTCCACCCGATTTCGTCATTATTTCAGACCTGGATACTTTGAAAACGGCATCTTGTTCTATAGTTATCTTCTCACTCTTTGTACCGGAACTTACAATCACTGTTGCTGAACGTGCATCACCAGTATTTGTTTGTACTGATATAGACAATTTACCTTTAGGTGAAGTTGCACCTGTTGAAGTTATTGTAACCCAATCTAAACTTGTTTTAGCAAGCCATCTTTCGCCCGTCGTGGTTACATCAATAGAGTAAGTCCCACCTTTTGTTGGTACATTGATTGTAGCCTGTGATAGTGTTATAGTAACTTCAGTTGGAATCTGGCCACCACCTATACTATCATCACCACTATCTCCGCCACATGCGGTTATTATCAGGGTACTAAAAAACAGTATTAATGAATACATTTTTTTCATTATTCAATTCTGAATTTAGAAATTCAAGAAAAGCCACCTTTCCCTACCAATAAGGGAAAAGTGGCCTTACTATATAGTTACTTATTTCTTAATCAGGGTTATGCTACCGATAGTAAACTCAGTATCAGCCTGACATCCACCAAAGTCAAAAATCAACTTCACCTTAGCAGAACTGCCTGCAGAGAGTTTATTACCCGCAAACATTATGGCCTTAATTTCACCAGCAATAAGTTGGATATCATTTTTATAGATTGCTTGATTATCATCGCTTTCCTGAGCACAAAGCTTGATAGTAGCACGGCTATTCTTAGAAGCTCTAATTATGCAAGAGAAATCAAACACATCATCAGCACCGATAGCTAAAGACTTAGTTTTAAACGTATTTTGTGCTTGCCATTCGGCAGCAGTAGCATCTTTGGATATGATTGTATAGATACTTCCATCCTGTTCAAAGCCAGGGTTACCAATCTGTCCCCAATCAGCATTTGCCCACCAAAATTCCATATCAAAGGCTTTCTCTGCATCTATTTTTTTCCAAATGTTGGCATCTGAATTATAATCCAAAGGAGCTACATTAGCCTCATTATGCTCAGTTAATACAATGTTATAGATCTCTACACGTGTATTTTCCGGACTACCACCAAAATCTAATGATATCTTTGCATTGCCATCGAAACCAACCAGTGCAGTACCAGAAACAACTTTCATCTGGTCGGCCTTAAGAGCTACATTTTTGTCTGCCAAAAAGAGAATATTATTATCATCTCCATCCTTACTAACCTTTACAGTTGCTGCCGGAATATCTTTAGTAGCTTTGATAGCAACAGAGAAATCATAAGTCTTGCCTGATACAATGGCGATATTAGTTATAAAGTGAACCTGATTCTGCCACTGAGCAACTGTCGCTTTATCATATGATATCTCCAATCTCTGGTTCCCATCTGAAGTATGAGGGGGCTCAGGGTAAGCCTGCCAATCTGCATTAGCATAATAAAATTCATTCGTAAATGTTGCGTTCTTGAATAAATTTGCATCACTGTCAAATCCGAAACCTGTCCACGCAAATCCATCACCAAGATCTTTTTCCACCATAACAGACTGAGCAACTGCTGTCTGACCAGCTTTTGTGAAAGCTAGCAATTTAACGGTATATGAACCTGCTTTCTTATAAACCTTAGTTACAGCATCACCGGGAGATGTTTCTATAACCTTTCCATCAGAAAAGTCCCAAAAGACTTTCACATCCGCAGGTAATTCCTTAGAAGTATTAGTAAATATAAATTCATTCGGTTTACCTGTTGCAGCTACTGAGAATGCAATATCACTCTCAGCTACAAGTTGCCCACCTAAACTGTGACTATCATTGTCTTGAGGATCACAAGCTATGAAGCACAGCACGACTATGCTTGAAATTAAGCTATATATAATTTTTTTCATATTAGTCTATAATTTTACATTCAGTTAAATTAATTATAACCAGTATTCTGTTCCAAAGGATATTCTGTTCCCAAAGTTTTGTCTAATTCACCTTGTGGAATTGGCAAATATCTGTTATAGTCATTCCATGTACGTACAGAATTATACTCTGGCAGGTTTTCAGTCAATACCGTCGCAGCATCACCCCAACGAACCAAATCATAATAGCGTTTACCTTCACCCACAAATTCATAATGACGTTCAGCCTTAATACTAGCCGCAGTAGCAGCGACACGGTGGTTAGCATCACCAAAAGCACGATCACGAATCATATCCAGACACCCCTGAGCTGAAACTCCTTGTTGTTCGGCAACACCATTCATTACTACCAATTCTGCATAATTAAGTAATGTCTCAGCATAACGATAGATACGTAAGTTATTGCAATAATTCAGGTCATTAGCACCTGGTTTCTTATAGTCAGGGCGTGCAGCATACTTTCTCAAGAACAGACCTGTATCTTGAAAACGCGGACCATAACTAGCGCCTTCAACAGCAGCCCAATTCGTGATAGAAGCATCTCGACGCATGTCACCTTTAGCAAACATATCATAAGTTGTTTTGCGAACCGGACCAAAGCCCCAGCCACCAGTAAATACTCCTGATGGATCCTTTAACTCGTTAGGAGATATGTAAGCAGGAAGATTTGTACCATAACCGGTCCAAGAAGCACTCCAATCCTTACCTTCACCTAAATGATTGGCTTCAAATATTGATTCTTTGCAGAATTCACCGTTATTTACCCAAATTGCAGAGTAATCCTTCATCAACTCATATTTACCACTCTTTATAATGGTAGCCATATCATTGGCGACTTCAGCATACTTGCTTTGATCTTTTTGATACATCACAGCACTCGCTTTCAACATCAAAGCAGCAGCACGGCTGATACGACCAGAAGTTGTAGTTGTTACCCCGTCAATAGTCTCATTATTGGTGTACATACTCAAAACACCCTCTTCGCAAGCAATTGTAACATCACTTATTATCTGTTGGTAAACATCATCAGCTTTCATCTGAGGAGCAACATAAGGAGGTGTCAGAGGTTCAGTAAAGAATACGATATTACCAAAGTTTTTCCACAACATATATGTAAAATAAGCTCTTAAGAAATGTCCTTCAGCATTATATTGTTTAAGAATCTTTTCCTCCGCAGAGTTAGAAGGATTGATCTTTCCACAACTTATAATAACACTATTTGCACGAGCATTACCAGAAGTGTAAATATTCCAAGTACCACTTAAAGTATGATTTGCATCTGCTGTAAACTGAGATACAGCATAGTTCATCCCAGCCATACCATCATTCGCATCCCCCCCCCCTTTGAAAATGTCATCAGATTGAATATCACTAATATAAACAGACGATTCATAGGAACCATTTGCATAAGAATCAAATAATAAGATTTGATAAGTTGCAGCCAATCCAGAGTTAATAGAACCTATAGTAGCAGTACCACCGCCGGCAAGTTTGTCAGTCGGTTCTGATTCAAGAAAACTATCCCCACAAGATGCCAATGTCATTCCACCAGCTAAAATTGCGGCTACTGTATATAATTTGAATTTTCTCATTTGTTTAAAGTTTTAAAAGTTAGAATGTAATATTTGCACCCACATAAATTGTACGAGATTGCGGATAGATACCTTTATCAACCCCCAAAGTCGTGTAATTCCCAGAAGCAAGTTCCGGATCAAAACCTTCGTAACCTGTAATAGTAATCAAGTTTTCAGCAGCAACATAAAGACGCAAACGCTGAACGCTGAATTTACGTGTAATCATTGCAGGTAAAGTGTAACCTAACTGAGCATTTTTTAATCGAAGATAAGAACCATCATGGATATAAAGATCGGAAGAGGTCCAGTTTCCATTCTCATTCTTAGAAGTCATACGAGGTATTTTGTTAGAAGTGCCTTCACCCATCCAACGATCAAGAATCCAAGAAGGACGATTCATTGCAGGAATATCACCACGTTGTGCAAAGTCAAATATATCATTACCTATGGTACCTTGGAATGAGAGACTAAGATCAAAGCCTTTCCATTCGGCACCAAGATTAAAGCCAAATGTCCAGTCGGGCATACCTTTACCAATCTTTGTACGGTCGCCAGAATCGATTGCACCACTTCCATCAAGATCAACAAAACGAACATCACCGGGTTTTGCCTTCGGCTGAATCAATTCACCTTTTTCATTTTTATAGTTGTTTACTTCAGCTTCATTCTGGAAAATTCCAGCAGTTTTATAACCATAGAAATAAGGCCAAACTTCACCATTCTTAGCATGTACATAATCACCTACTCCAGAAGCTCCTGCACTCTCATAATTAGTTTCACCTGAAGCATTACCCAAGCTAATAAGTTTATTCTTCAAATATGAGAAGTTTAAGCCAACATTGTAAGAGAAATCTTTATACGAATCTTTCCAACCTGTTTCAAATTCAAGTCCCCAGTTTTGCATCTTACCCAAGTTACCCATTGGAGCACTTTGCCCAATATAAGTCGGAACGGGCATTGTTGCCAACATATCTTTTGTATCTTTCTTAAAGTAGTCAAATCCGAAGCTCAAACGGCTATCAAAGAAGCGCATATCAACACCTAAGTCAATTTGAGTAGATGTCTCCCATTTCACATCAGGGTTAGCAACTGCACCTGGGGAAGTTCCATAAATCATTGTTCCTTTATTAGTTTTATCAACAACGTCATAGCTACCACCAAAGTAATAATTCTCTCCTCCATCCATCAATGAACGATAACGGAAGTTACCAATAGATTCATTACCATTCTGTCCCCAAGAAAAGCGGAATTTTAAAACATCAAACCATGTTGGCTTTATGTTTTCCAAATATGGTTCATTCCAGACGTTCCAACCTAAAGAGAATGAAGGAAATATACCCCACTTATTATTAGGTCCAAAACGAGAAGAGCCATCACGGCGTACAGTAGCTTGTACCATATATCGTTCTGCATAGTTGTAGTCAATACGACCAAAGTAAGAAGCTAATGATTCATGATTGAAACCGTCCGTTCCACCTTCTACACGTTCATCATCACGATCAGCAATAGCATAATTGATATTCGCTTTACCAGGATCAGTATCAAGCAAATCATAATCATTACCTTTAAGTTTGCGTACGCTATAACGAGAAGCAGACTGTCCTAATACAATAGCAATATTGTGTTTCTCAGCAAAAGTCTTATTATATGAGAAATAATTCTCCACCTGCCACTTGTAGCCCCGATTCATAGAGCTTTCCACTCCACTGCGATCCGTATGAGACATAGAACTTAAATAATCTTCATACCAATAGCCGTCATAACCCCAGAAAGCAAGGTCAACTCCATAAGAGCTACGGAACTTCAAACCTGGCAAGATATCCAATTCAGCATAAAAAGAAGAGACAATCTTATCTGAGTTATTCTTACCGGCGCTTGGACGATTGAGTTGAGCTACAGGGTTAGCCAATTCTTGATAACCAGTAGGAGGTAATGAGAATACTTTACCATTTTTGGTAACAGCTGTCGGATGATCAGCTAAAATCTTAGCTCCATCTTCATCAGAAGCAAAAACCGGAACTAACGGAGAAAATGAAATAGCACTACCCAGAATTGAACCATATTCAGAGTTAGTCTCAATACCAGTGCTTGTATCTCGGGAATAGCCAATATTCACACCAATCTTCAACTTATTCAAGAAGTTACGACTTTTCTCTTCGAATACAGTATATGTAGAGTTCGAACGAAGACTTAGACGATCATAATTAGAACGACCATAATTACCACCAACTATACCTTCTTGCTTAAAATAACCTGCAGACAGAAAGTAAGTCATTTTATCATTACCACCATTTATACTCACTTGGTGCTGTTGCACTGGAGCATCATAGTTGAATACCTCATCCTGCCAATCAGTACCAGCACCCTTAAAACTAGCTATACTTTCAGCTGAATATCGAGGAGAATTACCATCATTGACATCCATTTCATTCATGATAGTCATATATTCTTGAGCATTCAATACAGCCTTCTTCTTCCACGGGTTCTGCCAACCAAAACTGAAGTCATAGTTTACAGTAGTCTTACCGGAAACACCAGACTTTGTTGTTACCAATACAACGCCATTTGCTGCACGAGCACCATAAATAGCAGCAGATGCTGCATCTTTAAGAATTTCAATAGATGCAATATCCGTTGGATTTAGATAGTTGATACCACCACCTACAGGCATACCGTCTACAATATATAACGGATCTGAATTGTTAACAGTACCAATACCACGAATACGTACTTTAGAATCAGAGTTCGGTTGACCTGAAGACTGTGTAATCTGTACACCAGAAACTTTACCCTTTAAAGCATCTTCAACACGTGAAGGTTTGGTTAAATTCAAATCTTCACCTCCCACTCTACTAATAGCTGCAGTTACAACACTTTTCTTCTGAACACCATAACCGATTACTACAACTTCATCCAATGCTTCAGAATCTTCTTGAAGTACAATCTTCAGTACTTTTTGTCCTTTTACTGCAACATCTTGTGATTTAAATCCAATATAAGAAATAGAAAGAACAGCATCGGCAGGAACCGACAAGGTAAAATCACCATCCAAACCAGTGATTGTTCCAAGGGAGGTGTTACCTTTCACCACCACATTTACTCCTGGCAATGGCTCACTGTCCGAACCACTTACCACCGTACCTTTTACCTGTATATTTTGGGCATATACAGAAGCCAAGGTAAAGCTTAATAGAAATAAAACTGATAATAACTTTTTCATAAGTTTTACTAAATTAAGATTAACATTCTCAAATTCGTTCTCAATCGAACAGTGCAAACATAGAGTAAAACCGAATAAAACAACTATAAATCTATCATTTTTTAATACGTCAATTCAAAATATCGAATACGTTATTAATACGTCAATTTCAAACAAACAGCTATAAATCAAGAAAATAAGTATACTTTCACTCAATACGTCATGTTATGTTATAAAACATAAAGGAGAAGAATTTAACATTCTTCTCCTCTGAAGCACACTCCCATTTAAAGGAAGTTAATAAGCAAAAGTTATAGTTTGTTGTTCAGATAATCCGTAAAGCTGTCTTCTCTTTCCAAACCAAACTTCTTACGAAGACGATAACGGATCGTTTCTACTCCACGAACAGAGATATTCAGTAAGGGAGCTATTTCTTTTGTGGAAAGATTCATTTTCAGATATGCGCACATCATGCGTTCATTGTTTGAAAGATCAGGATGCTTGGCATGAAGACGTTTCATGAAATTATTATGTATCAGGTCAAACTGATCTTCAATACGTTTTAAAACTTCATCACTCTGTATATTAGCATCGATCTTGCTATTGATAAGTACAAGTTGCTGTTTTCCTTCGCGAGCACCCTCCCCCTTCAGCATAGAAGAGACTTTGAAGATTTCCGATTTAATTTCCGTCAGCATTTCATTCTTGCGGACAAAGTTTATCATCAAATTTGCCATCTCCTGACTTTTATGCTGTAGATCATATTCCAACTTCTCTTTCTCCAACTGTATAATTTGTTTCTCCTGACGAGTTTTTTCTTCTTCATATTCTTTTTCCATCTTATGCAATTCTTTATCTTTTTCAACCACTGCTTGCTGTTTTTTGCGCTTCACACGAATATCATCCCAACGATAAACATACCATAACGCCAGCAGTGCCAAAACAATATAACAAACATAAGCCGGAACACTGCGATACCAGGGGGGGAGAATACGAAAAGTGATTTCATCCGAAGAGGTGGTTCCGTCCGGGAAAACAGCTTTTACCTCAAATGTATATTCACCTTCGGACAAATTGCTATATTCTTTGGTGCGGACTGTCGTAAAATCAGACCATCCACCTTTATTCAAACGATATTGAAAATGTATATCGTCACCCATAGCAAACATTGAAAGACTATAATCAAATCGGACTGAATTCATAGAATATGACACCATCGGAACAGGCTTCTGTCCCAAAAAGTTAGCCGAATAGACTAGGGAGTCTTTAGGATAAGACAGATACATATTCCTTATATATAAGGAGTGGCTATGATCTTGCCGCTCACGCACGGCCGGAATACTGAACAAAGCAAAACCTTGTTCATTAGGAATAACCATCAAAGAATCCGACAAAGGAATAATTGCCTCAAAATTAGGTACCAATTCCATCAAAGACTGTTGAATAGGATTAATACTTGTATTGGAACCTCTTTTATAAGTTCCGAGATTAGCGATACAGATTTCATGAGGACTCAGACTGAGAAGTCTGTCATTATATTCAAGCAACCGCGAATAAGCAGAAGTACCGTTTAGAAGATTATTCATATCCGGACAAGGCTCCATCACGTCTTTATGAGGATTGTATTTGTAAATGCCATGAGGAGTAGCAAAATAAACCCGACCTTCTATCTTTGTCACATATGTATCGCGCCCTACCGGAAATCCGTCTTGAGCATTATACTCTCTTTGTTTCAGAACTTTTGTAAAATCATTATTTAATTCTATTCGAGTAACATGATCATTGTTGTACACCCAAATTACTTTTTCATTCTCTTGTTCGAAAAGCCGGCATGAATCTTCCACGCCATCAATTTTACAAACAACCCGCCACTCCCCATTCTTCCTTTCTACTAGATAAATACCATTATAAACACCTACATACATCAAATCAGGATGCCCAACTACAGACTGGCAGCACCACGCACCAGTAATATCTGTAACCCGATTCACTGTAGTACCTTTAATAAGAAAGATTCCACGGTCGTGCAAGCAGAACAGTTCATCACCAATACGGCAAAGATTCCAAACCTGACCACTGGATTGGGGCATCGGATTGATATCAGGGAGATTGCCATTCAGTCGTACCGGATAATGGGTATAATACAGACCTCGATTCGTTCCCAAGTAGAGATAATCACCTTCAACCGCTGCCGTGTATCCGGTACCATAAGAATAGGGATATGAATACAGGTTTGTAAACGGGGAACTGAGGCAAACATAATCTATACCGCTATCCAGTCCCGCCCAAAGATTTCCTATGGCATCGAAAGAGACGGAAAGTACGGTATTATTGCGTAACCCATTATTTTCATTGAAATATTTTAGTTGCATGGTTTTGCAATCTATCAGTAATAGTCCCTTATGGATAGTTCCCAGAACTATTTTATCATCTTTTGTCGCTACACAGAAGACTTCATTCTCGCGCATAAAGTCTTCGGCACCGGTTATAAATGGTTCCATAGTACGCCCATCGCAATAAAACAAGCCATTGTAAGCAGTCACTACCAGTACTCCTTTTTTATAAGGCACTATGCCACGAATACGCATGGAAGTTAGTGCATCGGCCCCTTGCAAAGGAAAAAAAGTATTTCCAACCAAAAACCACACACCTTTATCCGTACCTATATAAAGAATACCATTCACCATATTAGAGCAGTCAATCTTTGCCTCCATCTCAATGGCGGTATATTTTCCATTCAAATACTTTATTACACGGTTATCACCCTGCATGTACAAAATATTATCTGCCTCATGAATTCCCCACACATTTCCAAGGAAACGAATAGACCCGTCCAATGTATCAGACATGCAATGATAAGCCAACGATCCTTCAGTATTCGGTTCATAATAACCAAATTCGTTGATTCCACCTACATAGATACGTTTCTGAATGGCAGAAGGCAGCACAGAGCGTACATCTGAAGAGTTTTTCAAGGGAAATACACTCCACACATTGCCGTCAAACTGCACCATGCCGTTTTTGTTAGCAAAATACACCCATTTATCATCATAAGGAGCAATCTGCCAAGTCTGCGCACCTTTGCCATAAACACTTTTATCAAAATTAATAATAAAATTATTCCAACCGGCAAGAGTTTCAACAAAAGGAAGGAGAGAAAAGAGAGTAAAAAGCCAATATGATGTGCATTTCTTCATTGTATCATTCATTTAGATTCGTCTTACAAAAATAATATTAATTTTCAATGCAGCAGTAAGCGGACTCCATTTTTTATAATTTCCACACCTGTTTTATTGACTAACCCTGTTGTTTCCAATCGAGTCTTACATACACTTCAGCTCTATATAGCACAACAACAAATAAAGGGCTTTCAATTGCTTTTACATGGGGATTCTTTTGCTTTTGCTTTGTGCTTATTCTACTAAACCTTTGAGGTTTATGTATCTTTGCTTTGAGTTAAAGAAATGTTCACAAAAGTGAATATATCTATCCGCATTAATGAATAGATCTATTTATTGCAGTGAACTGATATATTCACAAATGTAACTCTCTAATAAACATAAGGGATAAGCAAATCATACATAAGGGATAAACAAGAAAAGCTACTGGCTTTAATGTATGCAAGACCTATACTTTACGTCGAAAATGTGCGTGTTTCTTTGAAAAGAAGAACAAACTATTTATAGCTTCCCAAAATGATATAACACTAATAAGCAGTCAATTACCACAAAATAGCCGAAAGGATACTATGAGAGTAAAATGTCACCCTCATAACTGCTCTCATAGCTACCCTCATGCCTAAAACATCGATGAATAAAGAGATACAGAGCAAGTATGAGGGTATGAGGGTAAAAGTGCATGCAAAACTAAATTCAGGCTGCATTCAACTTTTAAATGCGACTCCTTCCTTTTAGTTCTCATTTCCATTTTT
>USLU01000099.1 GCA_900555635.1 uncultured Bacteroides sp. | reverse complement strand
TTGCCAACACGTCTATCCAAAAATGAGCTCCCGGAACTAAGAGAAACAAACAAAGTGCTATTACATTCATCAACCCAAATACTAAAGCTGGAATATTACGACTGCCGGAAAACATTTTATCGGAAATGATACCGGAAAATACCGTGCCAATGATTCCACAGATAGAACTGATTGATATTATAAAACTGGCATCCAACGTAGAATATCCCTTTTGAGCTTCCAGATAGAAAACACCCCAACTATTTACCGCATAGCGGCTAATATACATAAATGCACTGGACAGAGCCAAAATCCAAATTGCAGGATTCTTCAAGACAGCCTTTTGTGCTTTGTTGAAATCTTCCGTTTGTTTACCAGACAAAGAATGGGAATCCACAGATGAAGAATTTTTGTTCAACAAGAATCCCTGACTCTGCGGCGTATCACGCATAAAGACAAGTATCATAAAGAAGCCTAATATCCCAATAATGCCAGCTCCAATCATCCCGTACCTCCATCCCATCCAACTGACTAATAAGGCTATGGAAATAAAGGTTAATGCTTCACCCAAATTATGACTAGCAGACCAAAAGCCGTAAAAAGTTCCCCGTTCTTTACTACTGTACCACCGAGTGAGCGAAACCACTCCGGATGCCGCTCCCATTGACTGAAACCAACCATTCAATCCCCAAAGTAAGACAAAAGCATAAAAGGAGCTAGTGAAACCTAAACATAAATTTATCAAAGCGGAACACAATAACCCGGTAGACATAAAACGCCGTACATTGCTACGGTCGGCAAGAAAACCATTCGTCAACTTACCCACTGCATACACAAAAAACAGACAAGAACCGATGATTCCTAATTGAGTCTCGGAAAAGACTCCTTCCTCTACAATCGGCTTGCGCACTACGTTCATACTAAGACGACAAACATAGTAAATGCCATATCCGGTGGTAGCCGACAAAAATGTAGCCAAACGGATGCGCTTAAAGCGGGAAGAACGTTCGGAATCAACCTCTCCACTAGCTAGCGGAGAAGAAATTTTGTAGAAATTCAGCAGCTTCTTTATCATAAATACTATTCTATTATTGTTTACAAGTCGTGCACAAAGGGTTCTTAGCCGGCATTGTTGCATTAACTTCAATACGCCAATGATGCAGTTTATTTAAAAGTTCGTCAGTTAACTCTTTATTATGCTCTACAAGGTTATTGTGTTCGGATATGTCTTTAGACAAATCATACAACTCAACTGTACCAGTATCATAAAATTCAATCAATTTATAATTATTCCAACGAATGGCCCCCGAAGGTCTGCCACCCTGATTGGAATAATGAGGAAAATGCCAATAGACAGCATCCCTATCCAAATGTTCTTTTTTACCCTGCAAAAAAGCTAGGAAAGATATACCATCCAAATGTTGTTGTGGCTGCATTTTGCTATTTGTCATTTCTAAAATTGTAGGATAATAATCGGTAGAAGTTATTACTTCATCGCAAATAGTAGCAGGAATCGTAACTCCCGGCATACGTATTATCAGAGGTTCACGAATACCACCTTCATAAGTAAATCCTTTTCCACCCCGCAATGGACGGTTGGAAGTTGGCGAGCCTTCAGAAGTAGCAAGACCTCCATTGTCCGAAGTAAAAATCAAAATAGTATTATCATAGAGTTTCAGGCGCTTCAACTCATTTATTATTCGCCCAATATTCTCGTCCATACTGGCGAGCATAGCAGCATATACGGCATTGCTATGTACAAGCCTTTCATGATGAGAAGCATCTTGATAAGGTTGCATAGACTTCCATTCCGGATCCTCATCAAAAGTACAGCAAGTGTCCAAATTCATCCGTAAAGCCTTTTCTTCAAAATATTTCACTTTATCCGGTTTCGCCAACAATGGAGTGTGCACCTGATAAAAAGGCAGATTGATAAAGAAAGGAGCATCTTTGAATTGACGTATGATACGGATACATTCATCACCCAACCGGTCTGTGAGATACTCTCCCTCCGGCCCGTCTTTCAAATAAGGGTTGTGATAGGGTGAAAAATATCCTCCTTTACCCGGACCACCTTTATTGCAACCGGCTATATTTATATCATATCCCTGATATTGGGGATAGGTCAATGAGTCTACCGAACAGTTCCATTTACCAATATGGGCTGTCTGATAGCCTTCTTGCTTCAATGCTTCACCAATAGTCAATTCTTCCAAAGGCATATTTTGCACAAAATCGACTGGGAGTACCGGACAATATTCTTCAATCTGTTTTTTCTTGAAGGAATGGAATAGCCGCCGGGAATATAATCAGTCAAATGCAGACGTGCCGGATATTTTCCCGTTTGAAAAGATGCACGTGTAGGCGAGCTTACCGGACAAGCAGCGTAAGCGTTCGTAAAACGGACACCTTCTTTAGCCAGTTGGTCTAAATTGGGGGTCTCATAAAAACGACTGCCATAACATGACAAATCCGTCCATCCCAAGTCGTCCGCTAAGATGAAAATAACATTCGGACGAACTTTCTCCTTGTGCTGTGATTGGCAGGATACCAGCACTGTTGAAATCAAAACTACTCCTGACAATATCAAATTTTCTTTCATGTATCGTTATTTTTTAAGTATAAAACAGGCTTTTCCGAACTATAAAGTCCGGAATAAGCCTATATAAAAAATAAAATGCAAACTTACTATTAGTCGTGTAGTTTCCTGCTTCTCAAATAGTCAAGCAGATATTGAGGGCGGTCGGTTTGTATGATTCTTGCCCCAAGTGCATCGATAAGATATCCATAGCCGTCATCTGGATTCTTTAAGGACATATCATCATCATGCCCGCCAGCCATTGTATCCCAAAGTGTGTTGTACCAAATTAATGCCCGGCCGTCAAGAGACGATTTCAATTTGACTGGAAGCGGATTTGAATCATTAACAAAAAGCAATTCAAAAGCGACCGGTTGCATATCTTTAATAAAAGTTTCAATCTGCTGTTCTGCACCATGAGTATCCAAATTGACAATAGGCATATAGATAACATCATTCAGATAATCACCAAACTGCTTTTTTACTTCTTCGGCGGATTTGTTTCCTTTCATAATGATTTGTTTAGTTGTTCCCGTCTTTCTCATCAATGCATATACTTGTTCAAAGTAACGGTCGGCTTTATCTAAATTCAACATGATTTTACCCTTAGCATGCAGTAGAGCTTCTTCAAGTGTCGGTACATTATGAATGGTACGAATAGCACAACCGTTCTTCAGTTTCAGTTTGTGTATAGAATCCAATGTAACTTCTGCTATTTTCCCTTTTCCCGTAGATGTACGGTCTAATGTGGGGTCATGCATTAGTATCAACTGTCCGTCTTTAGTACGCTGCACATCCAATTCGACAATATCTACTCCCATTTTTATAGCATTATCTATCGCCTCCAATGAATTCTCGGGATAATTACGCCAGTCTCCACGATGAGAGGCAACTATAACTGTGCTCTGGTCACGATTCAGTAGCTTCTCGCGTATCAAACTTACTCTATCCTGCGAATAGAGTTGAACTGCTGCCAATACAGCAACTACGATTAATATAAGTTTTTTCATCTCGTTTATGTGTTAGTTTATCTTCTTCCTATTTTCTTCAGGTATGCATCCAACAGGAACGGATGGTCACTGAATATTATATTGGCTCCTTTTTTCAGTAACCAGCCATAACTGTTCTCCGGATCGTCCATCGCCATTTCATCATCATGTCCACCATTAAAGTCCGCCCACAATGAATTGTACCAAATGCGAAATCCTCTATCTTTTATTTCTTTAGCCCGGTCTATCACAGGAAAATCATCTCTTGTGAAAGAAAGACTAATAACAGATGTCTCAATATTATCCATAAAATCATCCAGTTTCTCATCATCACCTTCTCCCTTGCAAACTAATACTGGAATATAATTTACTCCGTCCAACAGTTTACCATAAGTTTGGGCTACATGCTTGCTATCTGTCGTTCCACGCAAAATTATTTGTTCCAGGCATCCCTGTTTTTTCGCAACCTCTATCACTTTTTCTTTGATGGGCTGCCATTTGTCTACTTGAATTAAAATTTTACCTTTAGCTAATTCCAACACTTCTTCAAAAGTAGGTATTCTTTGGCGGGTAATCACCCCGATAGGACTTTTTAGTTTTAAATCTTTCAATTCCGTCCAAGTATAATCAGACACTTTACCTGTTCCCGTTGTTGTACGGTCTATCGTCTGGTCGTGCATCATGACTATGACACTGTCTTTTGTCATTTGCACATCAATCTCAATGCCATCAAATCCGGCATCAATACAGCTCTTATACGCTTGAAGTGAATTCTCCGGAGCATTCCGCCAGTCACCACGATGAGCAAAAATCATCACATAGTCAGATTTACCGCCATCTTTCAAAGTATTCAAAAGAAAATCCAACCGATTTTGAGCATGAGTGGAGAAAACTCCACTCACAAAAAGCATAAATGCTATAATTGTAAAATATTTAGTATTCATAATGTTTATTTCTTATTTTATATCCCACCAAACACGTGTAGTTATCTTATCTTCACCACCAAGTAATTTCAATCCATTCTGATATTCTGATTTATTTTTAGTGATTTCATCCTCCGGATATAAATAACGAGCCGGAAGTTGATTCACTCCTACTGTTTCATCATCTGTATGTATGCGGTCGTAAAGATGCGGACGACCGGTACGGCGTATATCAGCATACATCTCTAACGAATTGTAAGGGAACAGAGCCAACCATTTTTGTAACGCAATCTGTTCCAACTGTTCGGACTCGTCGGCAGATAATTTAACGGGGAACTGATTCATTGCCGGAGTATTAAAATAGCCCCCCGGAGCCATCGGCAATTTATCGGAAGTTATGTAAGCCGTAATAGCCGCATCAGAGATTCCCCATGTTTTCATGGCACATTCAATGCCTTTCTTATATAATGCTTCAACAGTTCCACCCATATTCCATCCTTTAATCACTCCTTCCGCTCTCAAGAAATAACTTTCAGCCGCATTCATAACCATTAGCGGCTCCGTATTTTTAGAATCGGAATCAGAAAAACGCGAACCCAACAAGGATGATGTATTTTTTGCATGTTCTGCAAGTCCCATTTCAATAGAATTCATACCATTGCGTGCACCTCTATAATTACTATTATATGACTCATCAACCGGCTTATTGAAAAATATGGGTAAACGAGGGTCTTCGTAACCTACCAACACACTTTGCATCGCCTCACTCATATAAGTTTCTCCCCAAGCAGAAAGCCAACCATAAGGAGTGGTTGATGAGGAAGTAGCAATAAGGAAAGCATCATCACCGGCAGTTTCCATAACTCCGGCTGCGACCGCCTCTTCTGCATATTTTGTAGCATCAGCAAAGTTTACATCCGAAATTCTCATAGCTAAACGCAATTTCAAAGAGTTAGCGAATCGATACCATTTTTCTACACTTCCACTATATATTTGGTCGTCTGTACCAAATGCATTCGCAGTTCTGTTTTGAGCCAATACCGTAATAGCCGTATTCAAATCCACAAACATCTGTTTATAAACTTCCTCCTGTGAATCATATTTCACGCTTACCTGGGCATTATTTGCATCAGAATAAGGCATTGGCCCATATAAATCGGCTACGCGATGAGATATTTGCACTTTCCAAACTAAAGCAACCGCATGTGCCACAGGTAATGTGTTTTCGGTCATTTCAAGTACGGTTTCCAATTGCGGAAGCGCTTTCAGATAGTATGTAGCCCATGCTCTTCTTGAAAATTTATCGGGAGCGGCAAATCTATCCGACTGGAAAGACGGGGTTACATTCGTGAAATATTGAACATACAAGTTGGACATGACCGAACTTACCAGCTCAAACTCATAACGGTCGGCATACATTCCCCAATATTGTGAGTATGCAAAAGCTGCACCAACGTGCGACATTCCAAGCTCCGGAAGTTTTGTATCATCTTTATTCAAATCTTCGAAATCGGAGCATCCCCATAAAGTTGTTACCACAGTCAGTAACAATAGATATAGATAGTTTATTTTCTTCATAATTCTAAAGTTTATTCATTAAAAGGATACGTTCAGATTAATACCAAATGAGCGGGTGGAAGGCAAGGCAAAAGCTTCCAACGCTTGATTATTTCCTGTACCTACCGTCATTTCGGGGTCAAATATTCCGGCTTTATTTTGTAGGTAACAAAGATTCTTACCATAAATTCCTAAAGATAATCCTGTGAAAGGCAATTTGCCTAATACAGATTTCGGGAAAGAATAGGAAAGTGAAATTTCTTTCAGGCGAATGAAGGACGCATCGTACACAAACACTTCGCCCACCGGATTGTTACGACCTCCTAAAGTGGTCCACAAAGTTTCCGCATTAATTTCTTTCGTATTCTTCTCTCCACTATCCAACACTCCGGGGAATACAATACCGCCCTCACGCCCGGCCAAAGTACGGGCAGTAGAACCATACCCACTCAACACTGCGTCTGTGAAAGATACAATTTTACCTCCCTGTTTGGTATCAATCAAAACATTCAATGATAAGTTCTTATATCTGAATGTATTTGACCAGCCACCTGTCCAGTCAGGATTTGCATTGCCTACTTTCACTGTTTTCTTAGAGGTCAATTTTGGCAATCCGTTTGTTCCCACCAGTATCTCACCGGCATCATTACGCTGAAATCCACGTACGTAAATATCACCAAAGGATCCTCCTTCTTCAGCAACAACATTCGCTATGAAATCTTCAGATCCCAAAGTAATTGTTTTCACATCTTCGGTCAGTTCTTTTATCGTATTAGTATTCTTGCTAAAGTTGAATTGAGTAGTCCAGGAAAAAGCTTTTGTTTCTATCGGAGTACCGTATAGTTTAATTTCAATGCCTTTATTCTGTACCTTACCTGCATTTATAAAGCGGTTCTGATAACCGGAAGCCAAAGGCATAGGTATAGAAATCAGCTGGTTAGTAGTGTTTGAGTTATAATAAGAAAAGTCCAGTCCCAAACGGTCACCAAAGAAACGTACGTCAACACCCATTTCAAACGAACCGGTCTTTTCCGGTTTCAAGTCTACTGCCGGCAATTTACTTGACTTGTACACATATCCATTATTTCCTCCTGCAATATACGAATAGGTCTGATTGATAATAAAAGGGTCTGTATCATTACCCACTTGTGCATAAGAAGCTCTCACCTTAGCAAAGTTGAACCATTCGGGCATCTTGATTATATCACTCAATACAGCCGACAATCCTACCGATGGATAGAAATAAGAGAAACTCGACTTTGGCAGAGTGGATGACCAGTCATTACGACCTGTCACATCCAAGGTAAGGAATCCTTTATAAGTTACTTGTGCAAAACCATAAAATGAGTTTAGTTTACGACGGAATAAAGAATTGTCTCCCACCAAATTCTTTGCGTTGGATTGTGAGAATAAGTTTTCCGCCAGTAACTCTGTGTTTGAATAGCTGCTTCCTTTTCGATTTTGATAGAAGGTGCTTCCACCAAAGTTTACGTCAAAAGTCCAATCCTCACTCAAGGTTTTGGCATAAGTCAACAAGAAGTCATTGTTCCATTCAAAAGAGTCATAGGAATCTAATATATAATCGCCGTTCGGTGCTCTCTGATAGGTATCATTATATAATTTGAATTCACCAGAATCGTGATAATAATCTACACTGGAACGTATCATTAAGCTCAATCCTTCGAGTATAGTCCACTTTACAGAACCCATTGCCAATATTTTATTACGCTCGTCTGACCGTACATTGCGGTTAACAACCCAATATGGATTCTGGGAAAGGTCTGCGCCACCCGGCAACCAATGATGTTGCAATGTCTTTATCGTGCCTCCTGTGCTTACATATTCGTATGTTTTAGCATCATCCAACACGATATTTCTCGGCATGGTATAAATCTGGCGTACAGGGTTAAAAATATTCTCTCCTGTCCAAGGTTTACCTTTTACCTTTTGGTTCATATAGTTTATTTTTGCATCGACTTCTATATTCTTACTTAGTTTCGAATTCAAACGTAAAGAAGCGGAAGCACGATTCAAACGGTTTTGAGGTACAATTCCCGTTGCATAATCATGGTTCAGGGAGAAACGGGCTTGTGTCTTTTCCGTCCCGGTGGACACCCCAACTGAATTAGACCAGTTGATACCTGTATTAAAGAAATCTCTTACATTGTTGGGTTGAGGAGTTAAGGCGTATTCTTTATCTCCGGCATAATTAGGATTGTTAGACCAATGTTCTACCATCTGACCTTCCATCTTAGGACCAAAATTATATAAAGTGTTTTTATTATATTGTCCTCCCGAACCTTGTGCATATTCATCTTGCAGGTCTAACATTATATTAGGAGAATCTATTGAGAAAGAAGATGAATAGGTGACACCTAATCCTTGTCCCGCAGTTCCTTTCTTGGTAGTTATAATAATTACACCATTACTAGCGCGTGAACCATACAAAGCTGCCGCTGATGCTCCTTTCAAAACATTAATAGATTCAATATCAGCAGGATTGATAGAAGATATACCGTCTCCTGAATCAAATCCTCCCGTTAGTGCCTTACCATCCGAACCCTGCGAACGAGTAGTGGAAGATGTATTATCAATAGGTACACCATCGACAACAATCAATGCCTGATTGTTACCACTTATAGAACGGTTTCCACGCAATGAAATCTTAGAAGAACCTCCTAAACCGGAAGACACTTTACTAATATCCAAACCTGCTACTTTACCGGAAAGAGAATTGACAACGTTCAAGTCACGTACCTGTTCCAGTTCTTTTCCGGCAACAGCCTGTGTGGCATAAGATAAGTTTTTCTCCTTACGGGAAATACCAAGTGCCGTAACAACTACTTCATCCAACACTTTACTGTCCTCTTTCAGGGTAATTTGAGCTAAATCTTTACTGTTTGAAGCACTAAGTTCTACCGGTTGGTAGCCAATATATGAAATAGATATCACCGCGTCCTCTGGAACATCATCCAGTTTGTACTTTCCATCGAAATCTGTTATTGTCCCCATAGTAGTGCCTTTCACCAAGACGCTAGCCCCAATAATAGGTTCGCCTTTTTCATCGGCTATCGTTCCCATTACTTTTCTAGTAGTTTGATTCTTCTGAAGTTTACGAATCAAAACAATTACATTTTCTTGTTCTTTCTTGTAAGTCAGGTCCATTCCTGCTAGAATTTTGCTCATAAGCTGTTCAATAGTTGCATTCTGCACACCTAACGAAACTTTCTGATCCAATTCAGGAAGGTTCTCATTGTAGAAGAATTTGTAATTGCTTACTTGTTCGATTTTCTTTAAAGAGGCTCTCAAAGAGAGGTCTTTCACGCTCACCGTTATTTGAGAATAAGCAGTAAAAGAGACGCATAAAAACAATAGCAGACAAATAGCCCGCAGTGTTTTCCAGTTTTTACTTCTCCCTGCATTTGTTCCAAGGAGTTTTTCAAAGGTTGTTTTGTGTTTCATATATTAAAACTTTTAAGTTGTTTGATAGGTATACAGACTGCCATACTCACTCGTCCAATCGCCTATCAGACTTTAACTCTCGTTAACTTATTCAATTCAGAGAACAAAAAAGCCATTCCTAAGTAGTGGGCTTCGGAATGGCTCTATTCTATATTTTACTCAATAAGTAATTATACTACTTTGTATTCACCAATATTACGTTCTTCAGCATTAAAGGAGACACCGACTTTAACCAGCTCACGCCCGTCTGTTCGATAAGGTAACAGATATCCTTTTTCATCTATCTGTTTCAGAGCTTCGTCTACTGTTCCTTCCAGTTTAAACTCAAATACATAAATGCGGTCTTTTGTTTTCACCACGGCATCGGCACGCCCTTTTGCACTGCGGACTTCTGCGTCTACATATTGCCCCATCAACTTAAAGACAAGATAAAAAATAACCTGATAATGACGTTCGGTCTTTGTGTTCAATTCGTAGGGTATATCGGCAAAGAATGATTTCATACGTTCCATAAAGGAATGAACGTCGCCCGACTGAAGTTCACGGACAAACTTAACTGCATTAAAATCCGTTTCATCAGAAGAGATGGGTGTATAATAAGGGATCAGGAATTTAAGAAAGCCATATTTTACCTCATCATTCGGAAAACCTAGCGTATATAGGTTCAATGATTTATCAAAGTTTTTAATTGTCAAATAACCACTTTGGTAGATCATCGGAAGGGGATTCTTTGTCTCTGCACGGTATTCGGCAAAGCCGGAACTGCCGACTTCCAAGCCATCTATGAGTAAACGTAAGTCATAATCACTTTGTTTCAACAAGTCTACAAGATAGGTAGGAGTACCAGTCTGGAACCAGTAATTATCAAACATTAATCCATCAAAGACATTGAGGACACTGAAAGGATTAAATAATCCTTCTTCGCTGTATGTAAAGTGATAGCCATCGTACATCGCCGTCATTTTATCGACAGTATCTTCAAAAGACATCTCCTGCACTTCTGCCAACCGCTCCAACTCGGGAGTAAATGTGGATACTAACTCCTTTTTAGTAATACCACAAATATTGGCATAAGGAATTTTCATACTTATATCATTCAGCTGATTCAAATCACTGAACACACTTACTTGGGCAAATTTTGTGACTCCTGTCAAAAATATAAACCGAAGATAGCGGTCGGAACTTTTTAGTACTCCATAAAAAGCCTTCAGAATACGACGGTATTCATCCAACAGATTTTCATCTAAAAGGGCTTGCAGCAAAGGCTTATCATACTCATCTACTAATACCACAACTCCTTTTCCTGTTTTCAAATAGGCTTGCTCGATGATATAACTAAAACGTTCTTCAGGACTACGGTCTTTCTTCTCATCACCATAGACGGCTTCCCATTTCTCCAAATACTGGTTTAGCATGGCGACCAAATCTGCTGCCGTCTCATATTTCTTCGCATTCAAGTCAAGATGCAAAACCGGATATTGCTCCCACTTTGTCTCTAACTTTTCAATTGCCAAACCCTCAAAAAGGTCTTTACGACCCTGAAAGTAGGCTTCAAAAGTAGAAATTAGCAGACTTTTGCCAAAACGACGGGGACGACTAAGAAAATAAGGCACTTTAGTAGCTGCTATCTGATATATAATGGCCGTTTTATCCACATACAAACACCCCTCCGCACGCATCTTTTCAAATGTCTGTATCCCTATCGGTAATTTGCGCTCTAATGTATTCATTGCATCTTCAAATTAGTGTACCACAAATATAGACGTTATTCGATGAATAAACAAAGATACTTTATGAAAGTTCCACTTATTTCTCTTTCAAAACTATCACCGAACCGTCCATTTCATAATAGAAAGGTGAAGTTAGCATCAGAATATTCAGCGCATTCTGTATGCCGCCTCCCGGAATGGTTCCGGTGAAATATTCATTAGGTAGTTTATTGGAGTCGAAACGAATCTCTACGTCATAAATACGTGAAAGAGTTTTCATGATATTTTCCAAAGATTCTTTCTCAAAGTACATATTTCCTTTCGTCCACTCAATATAGTCAGTCGGATGCACTTGAGTGGCTGTTATCTTATGAGTGGCTTTATTATATTCTATTTTGTCGCCGGGCTTCATGATATGCGATATTTTCTGCGCATAGACCCCTACTTTTCCTTCCAAAAGAACGACTGTCACGTCTTTGGCATCTTCATAGGCAGATACATTAAAAGAAGTACCGAGCACTTTCACTTCCAAATCACCGATTTGCACAATGAAGGCGTGTTTCTCATCATGGGCTACTTTAAAATAGGCTTCACCATTCAGTTGCACACGACGCACATTTTCTCCGAAGTTATTCAGGTAACTTAATTGGGAAGCTGAATTGAGAACAACATTTGTTCCGTCCGGCAATTCAATGGTTGCTTTATCTCCTTTGCCCGCTTTCACAATAAAGGGTGTTTCTGCCGTTGGAGAAGAATCTAAAAGATAGTAAGTGAAGAAAGCGACACAGACAGGTAATAAAATGGCAGCAACCCATTTCCAAGGGATGATACGGAGGGGGCGCACTTCCTTGCCCAAAGTCTCTTCTTTGATCCGGGCAAAAAGTTTATCACGCAACACTGGGTTCATGGAGGAATCCGATCTCTCAAACTCTTGTTCCCACCAGTCATGCAACTGACGGTCATTCTTTATCCAGTCTGACAGTTCTTTTATCTCGACATCCGTGATCGTTTCTTCGAAATATTTTTCAATTAGCTCTTTATAATGTGTCTTATCCATCTTTCCACTTATTTACAAGTATACATTTTCATCCTACTTCCCATCCAAAAACAAGTATTACTATTACATTTCATTAACAAAAAAGGCCAACAAAAGGGTAATTACCTTATCATAATGCTTCATCAACTGTTCACGCATAAATTTCACAGCCAAAGATAATTGGGTAGCAACCGTACTTTCGGAAATTCCCATGATTTCGGCTATTTCTTTATTTGTGTAATTCTGCCTTTTGCTCAAAATGAATATTTTCTTCCGTTGCGCAGGCAGTTCTTCGGCAAGAGAATCGATATACTCATTCAAAAAGCGCAGATCAATATTCTCTTCTGTCTGTGAATCACGGTCTACGCTACTTTTCATGAGATATTCATTGTAAACATACTCTACGGTCTGACGCTGATACATATTCATCAATAAGTTTTTGGCAATCGTACAGAGAAAAGAGATAAACGAGGAAGCCGGGTCTACTTTTTCATGCACTTCCCATATACGAATAAAAGTGGCTTGCACCACTTCTTCGGCCATATATTGATTGCCGGAAGAGAGTCGCATAATGAAATTGTACAGTTTGCCACTATACATATTATACAATCTTTCGAATGCCTGAAAGGAACCGCCTTTTAAGTCGATTAATAAATGTTTTTCATCTGTAGAATCTACCATATCTTAGAATTTTGCAACAAAGGTATGCAGCCATAGGTCATAAACAGGTGACAATATTATTAATATTTTCTCAATTATCCGACTTTTCTGAAGAAAAAGATAGTAAATAGCAAATAGTAACGCCATCCGGTCAGGATAATGACGCTATCCAATCAGGATAGTGACGGTATCCGAACCGGATGGCGTTACTATATTTAGTGAGGTAGTTCGTACTAATAAGTCAGACGAACACCTGCTTGTATGTTGAAGTTAAACGGATTCTCTTTACGTATAGTCTGTATATCGGAGCCATCATTGAAATAATAAGCAACACCCGGTTCCACGTAAATACCCAAACGTTTCGTTGCATTGATCTGCGCACCTACACCACCGGATACCGAGAACTGCAAAGGCTTCACTGTTTCTTTTTCAGATCCTAGCTTTCCATAAACACATTTCTCAACCATACCTCCACCGGAAACATAAAGAGTGACGAGTTTCTTATCCAGGAAGTTCCAGTTGGCACGCAACGGAATACCGATATAATGCAGTTTCTGCTCTATCTGTTGTTCTTCACCTGCCAGTTTTGCATCCGAAGAAAGCAGCGTATAAGTCAGTCCTGTCTCAAGAGAGAATCCTTTAGCTAAACCTTTACGAACGGACAATCCGAAAGAAATAGGCTGATGATGTTTAATGTCAACCACCTGTTTTGCCTGACGCAGGTAAGGTACTCCATCTTCGAAAACCAATGTTTGGTCATTAGGAATCGTCTCCATCAGACCGTTGGAAACTGAAAGCATACTCACACGTGACATATAAGCATGAGATCCGGCACCTACTTCTGTCGAAGCACCTCCTGAATTTCCTACCGAAAGTCCCATTGACCATGTTCCCTTTTGAGAAGATCTTTTTTCTGTCGGAATATGAAGTTTGTCTTTACCGGAGGGGCGACGCGGTCTGTTATTCGATCGCTCTGTATCTTGTGACTGTCCCTGACTGACATTTGTATTTTCTGCCTGCTTCGGTTCATCTTTTACATTTTCAGTTTCTCCCTTCCCTTTTACATTCTTATCTTCCTCACTCAAAGAGTCCTCTCCATTTCCTGTTGAAGGTCCATTTTCATTACCGATTCCTAATGGATCTACACCTGTTTTCTGCTCCGTATGATTCCTGTCGACTTTCGCCAAACGATCTTCGCGAGTTACCGGTCGTAAGACAGGTTCCACAGCAGTTCCCTGCATATCCGGTTGTTGCACACCCGGCAATGCATCGGGCGTAGAAGCCAATGCCGGAGTTTGTATATGGCGTATTTCATCCGCAGCGGGTGTCCCTAGAAAATACAGACTTACTGACGAAACGACAGCTAATATTATAATAGCTGCAGCAGCCATCATCCATTTTCGATAAGGATATATTTTCTTCTCCACAGGAGGCACAAGTTCTTTCTCCAGTTGTTCCCAACCGGAAGCAGGCGCCGGCTCGGAATAATCCGCGAGCTTCTCCTTCAACTTATTCATCCATAATTCTTTCTCTTCCATCTCTATCTATCCATTATGCGTTATCCATTCTTTTACTCTTTTTGCCAATACACTCTTCGCACGAAATAGTTGCGAAGCCGAAGATTTTTCATTAATACCTAATTCCTGTGCGATTTCTTTATGCGATTTGTCTTCGAATGTATAAAGGTTAAACACTGTACGATATCCGGCAGGTAGTTCTTCTATAAACTGCATCAACACTTTCTGTGGAATAGCTTCTACATCAGAAGCGTCCGGTTCTTCATATTCTTCAGGCAACTCTTCTAATGGTGCCGACTGATTGATTACATCATTTTTCCGGAGATATTGCAAAGCTGTGTTGACCATCACCCTTTCCATCCAGGCCCGCAGGGAGCCTTCACCCCTCCAGGTGAACTTGTCGAAGGAATCGAATATCTTTAAAAAACCGTCGTGAAGCAGATCCTGGGCTGTATCACGGTCGCCGGTATAGCGAAGACAGATGCCAAGCATACGTCCCGCATACTGCTCATACAGTTCTTTGCGAGCTTGGTTATTGCCTAGCCTGCATTGTTCCGACAACTCTAATTCTTCCATTCTCTTATACACGTGTTTAACTTATAAATGCAGCAAAGATAGAAATACTGCATATAGAGAACAACTTA
>USLU01000098.1 GCA_900555635.1 uncultured Bacteroides sp. | reverse complement strand
ATTGCGAGGGACCTACCCTCATCTCTTTGATAGTTGCAGACAAAATTTCCATGATACCAGCCAATAGCATCATGTTATAATGCCCTCGTGACACACCGGCCGGATTATTATCTATTTCCGCCTTTCCATTTTGCACATAACGCGATACTGCTTCCCATTCATTGACAGCATATCTGACCGCTTTTAGAAAAAGGTTGGCTGTATCCCCGCGGGTTTGCTCAAAAACAGGTTTTATCATCTGCCATATTTCTGCCAATATAGGAATTGCCCTCTTCTGACGTTCCATCCTGCGTTCATCTTCGGAGAGAAGATTAATTCTGCAATCCGCCTCCACCCAGTATAGGTTTGATATCAGGTTAATTATGTCTGCAGACCGATGGTCGGTCTGTAATGCATCGACAAACTTTCGCCTGACGTGTGCCATACATCCGTACCGTGTTATTGAGGAATCTTCCCGTTCAAACATTTTATAGACATTGTAGCCGTCGGTGGTGACACTTCCCCGGAAGCCTGCGAAGAACTTTTGGGCGACCTTCATGCTACGGCTGCCGTTGTCATACAGATAATAGGCTATTTTCCGGTCGGGATTCTTTATTCCCCAAATGTATTGTTTACGGTATTCATACTTACCCTTCTGCTGATTGTACACTCTGACCTGTTCGGTAGTCTCATCACTGAACAGCATGCTTCCGGGTGTGAGAAGCAACTGCCGGAAAGGTTCCTCAAGCTTGCACAACTCCTTCATGTGCCTCTTTATCCAGGCCAAAACGGTAGAGGTGTTGAAACGTGCACCGGCATCCTTGAGACGGTCTACGACCCGTTCAAGAGACAAACCGTACTGGTATTTGTCAACCAAAATGCGGGCCATCAGTTCAAAATCCACAGGATATCCTTCAAGGACGTTCTCAAACGGTCTGCGGGTATCATTTTTGTCTGTAGGCTGATAATAGTTCGAGATGTTTCCCTGTGTATCCACCAGCCGTACAAGTTTGAATACATGTTTGACCACTTGATGTTGAATCGAGTATTGAATCCATTCACGTATGCCTATCTTGCGTGCACCCGAAGGGATATCCGATTCATCACAGTAATGTACCACCACATTCTCCGCACCGGTGGACTGCTTGCCATAATCCTTACGGCAGGAAGGGGATTCAGACCGGGGAGCGGCCTCAGAAGAGGCTGATTCCGCAGCTTTCTGCTCCAAGTCTTCAACCGGAGCCGAAGGAGCGGATCCGTCAAAATCATCCTTATCCTCTTTGAGGTCTTTTTGCTTCATTGCGGACAAGGAAGATTTCTTCTCGGATTTACGCCCGTATAACTGCCGTTTCTGTCTGGCAATCTCATAAAGTTCATCAGCGCGCGTATTCTCGAGTGCTTCAAGGGCACTGGAAAGCTCCTGTATTTTCTCTTCTGCGGCTGACTTGGCCTCAAGGGCCCGGGAAAGACGGTTGGAAAGCGCCTTGTTGTCATGTCTCATGCTTTTCAGTTCCTCAAGTGCCCTGTCAAGTTTAGACAGGATCTGCATATTACCCGACTGCTGTTCACGCTGCAAGTCGTCAAGCAGGTTTCGAAGCCGCAGGATCTCATCATCCTTTGACAGTAGCTGGGCGATTAATATGTTGATCGTTTCCTTGTCTTCCATGTCGCAAATATACAAAACAAAGCTGACTTATGCAAGATTTTAAACATATTAATATATTGATAATCAAATATATAACCTCGTACAATCGATTGTTCTGTAACCTCGTACTACCCTACGAGTAATTCTTTGCGGACAGTACCCTGGAGCAGAACCACGAGTTTCTCCCAACCGATTTCATAACGATGACTGGCCTTGCAGAAAACAGGTAGGAGGAAACGGTCTTTGTCCAGCTTCTTCCAATAAAGCACGTATCCCCCTGTATCATGATGAAGGATTTTGATGTTCCGCCGGTCCTTGCTCAAAAAGATGAAAATATCCCCTGCGGAGGGCTCTTTACCCATTATTTTGCGTACCAGTTCGGCAAGGGTGAAAATACCTTTTCGCATATCTACCGGACCTTCGCACAGGTAGAAGCGCATGCTGGGATTCAGCCCTAACATAATGTTCCCAGGTTTTGAAGCAGAGCTGTTATGCTCTCAAGATTAGTGTTACATTTTCGGATCTCAACTCCATTGCCCAGTTTTAGACGAAACGAAACAATCTCAAAGTTGTCCGATTTGACAGATTTGGGAGATGATGTACAACGTGAATGACCGGAGGGGGAACCGTTCACATGAATGGGGGCCAGTTGCACATCGGAAGGGGAAGTTGAGTTACCCAGTTGGCACTTGTAATGACGATACCAGCCAAGGAATTTATAATAATCAACGCCAAAACGATGGCAATACTCCAAAAGAGAGACTTGGCAACCACTGTCGGATGACTGATAAGCAGAAAGAATCTCTAAAAAACAATCAGTAGAGTCCATAAGAATAAAATTTTAAGTTCTGTGCAAAGGTAAAGCTGACTGATAGGATAAACAAGAGCCATACAATGAGTGCTTACGTACGGACGGGCAGTAGCAACACCTCCTTTGATTGTTTCCTGCAATGTTCGACGACGAAAATAGGATAATGGCATCAGTGCAAACAGAAACGACAGGATGATTACTGCCAGAAGATATACTAAGATTTCTCCATAATATGAGCTGGCTTCTATCTGCGTAAAATTCAAAAACTGGGACATACTCATCTCCACCAGCAGCAATCCGCCGATCAGAGCAATACATAAAAGCAGCAATAATTCAATGGCAAACTGTACAGACAAAGCTTTATTGCTTGCTCCATTCACCTTACGAAGTGCCATTTCACGGTTACGCATACAAAGCCGGCTGATAAAAAGCGTCAGATAATTGAATAACGAACAAATAATCACCAGTCCGCCCGCCAAGGAGAAATAGAATATATAACTGAAAGAGATAACAACATCTGCTTTATCTACATAATCCGAATAGCGCAAAGCTGACATCCGGGTAATCAACAAATCGGAAAGTTCGCTCTCTTTCTCAATATCGTTGATGCAAACAGTGCTCATTTTTGTTCGGAATGCGTCTATATCTGTTCTTTCACGTACACGAATAAATAGCTGCTCATTCGAACTTCCCCACCGAGGAGAATGTCTTGCCGGAGCCAGTATATTATATGGAATATTGGAATGGTTAGACCATCCACTCACAATTGCTCCTATTTTACATACGCGTCTGCCTACTTCCACCTCTTTCCCCAATGCATCCTCTTCTTTGCTGAAGAGCCGCTTCGCAAATTCTTTAGTGATAGCAACTTCCTGACCATCACATTTCAGGAAGTTGACAGTACCTTTCAATAATTGTATATCAAAGAAGTTCATGAGAACAGAATCTGCGGCAATCATTCCGATCTCCTGCTCAGTATCTTCCATACGGAATTTTACATGATGTGCGGTAAAAGCGGTTACAGCTTCTATCTCCGGCATTTTGTCTTGCAAATATTTCATTAAAGGATATGGAGTAAATTTGCTTGTACCGGGTTCATTGGCGTAATGCGCACGCACCAGATAAATGCGTTCGGCACCCTCATGGAAGTTATCATACGTCATTTCATAACGTATCCATAAAGCAGACAGCGCAAAACAGGTAAAACCGACTGCTAATCCGATAATACTAACAAGACTTTGTGTCTTATACTTCATCAGATTGCGAAAGGCTACTTTCAGATAGTGTTTTATCATGATATACTTTTTATTGATGGCTTGTGCTTACATATTAACCTCGGTCACCACCTGTCCGTCAAACAAGTTTATGACACGGTCGGCATAACCGGCATCGTGTTGTGAGTGGGTCACCATGACAATGGTGGTTCCCTCTTTATTCAGTTCGCTCAATAGCCCCATCACTTCTTTACCGTTTTTGGAGTCCAGGTTACCGGTTGGCTCATCGGCCAAAATCAGTTTAGGGTTGGCCACGACGGCACGGGCAATGGCAACGCGTTGCTGCTGACCACCGGAAAGTTGTTGCGGAAAGTGTTTGCTACGATGAGTAATGGCCATTCTCTCCATAGCTGACTCTACCCTCTTTTTCCGTTCGGCAGCGGAAATACCCATATAAAGCAAAGGAAGTTCGATATTTTCGTATACGTTCAACTCATCTATCAGGTTAAAGCTCTGAAAAACGAAACCTATCACGCCTTTGCGAAGACTGGTACGTTGCGACTCGGTATACCGGGAGACTTCTGTTCCATTCAGATAATACTCTCCTCCTGTCGGGTTATCAAGTAGCCCCAGAATGTTGAGCAATGTTGACTTACCACAGCCGGAGGGACCCATGATGGCTACAAATTCACCTTGTTTCACTTCGATACTGACGTTATTCAACGCCCAAGTTTCTACTTCTTCCGTTTTGAAAATCTTCTGTAAGTCAATGGTCTTAATCATAACTGTATTGTTTTTAGAATTATTATTTTTATTCGTTTTTGATTACTTCTGCGGGATTGAGACGTGCAATCCTCAGTATTTTAAAGATTATGGTAATTACTGTCAATAAGGTTACTCCCCCAAATATGCTTCCCCAATATAATATTCCATCATTAAAAAATACGGTGTACATTTGTTTCCACAGTTGCAATACCACGTAAATGAGCGGAAAGGTGATGGCGGCAGTCACCATCAGCAAAATCAGGTACAAACGTGCAAACAGCCAGATGATGGAACGTATTCCGGCTCCGTTCACTTTGCGAATGGCAACCTCTTTCTGGCGGCGTTCTGTATCGAGCGTAATGCTGGAATACACTCCCAACAGGGTAATGATGATGCTTACAATTGCAAAAAACGAGATGATATCTTTCAGAATATATTCCACTGCCTGCACTTCGTACAAATCATCCTGAAATGTACGTACTTGGGAAGAAATATTCTCCGGCAGCACTTCACGACGGATGGTTTCCATCCATTTCATGACTTCTTTTTGCTGTTCAGGGTAACATTTCACATAGCAGTGACCTATGTATTCAGAAGAATCATAAAGTGTGAAAGCATATCCGCCATTATGGTTATGTACATCTGTTTGAAAGGGGGCACATACTCCACAAACGGTGAAATCACTGGTCTGGTCGTAAAAGTTCATTCCGATGATATCTTTCTTTTGTCTTTTCTGCCAGACTTCATCCATTACGAGATCCTTTTTTGTCCGGATCGTCCTGCCCTCCGTTATCGGAATATTCATAAAGGTGAAGAAATTCAATGGTACACACATTACATTAATATCAATCCAAGAGTTATCATTTCCTTTCTCCGTCATTAACAAGTTTCCGGATATTCCATGAGTATAAGATATATCAGATAACAAAATATCTTTCACACCGGCATGCTGCCTGAAACGTTCCACCATTTCCTGTTTTTCTTTATTCTCCAGAAATAGATAGTCCAGCGGAATACTAAGAATCGCTTCTTTATCTTCCTGACTTAACGTATGAAATAAGGTTTCAGTCACCTTTCCTGATTGCAAAAACAGGCTGACAGTCAGCGTTACGAATATCCAGCAAATAAAGAACTGGACGCCGAGCATAAAGTTACGTCCCCACTGTTTCCCGCGACGTTTTTGACCTCCATAGATACCTGTCTGTATGGAAGACCTACGAATACGGACGGATACCAGCAGACAGACTGCCATGCAAAGCAATGCAAGAAAAACAATGTATTGCAGAATATGCTTTAATAGTGTTTCAGGAAGGAAAGTCATTGTGAGGCCTGGCAAAGAGAAATCCATTCTATCTCCAATTAGTTCGATACCCCATATCACCAAAAATGAGGATGCAAATACAATCATCAGTGACTGTGTTAATAACAGGCAGAACAGCCGTTTCCAATCAGAACCAAGCATTTTCATTATGGCGTATTCCTTAGTGCGATTCAGGAAAGAGCCGATGAGAAAATGAAAGAAATTAATCAATCCAACCAACAATATCAATATGCCGACAATTCCGGTGACCCATCCCAGAATATAAATACCTTTCTCCTGCGACCGGTCTCCTATATAACGGGCAACAACGGTATAAGTCTCGTTATATAGGCTATAAGTATAGTCGCGCTTGGAAAATTGTTTTTCCAAACCAGTAATGCCAACCTGCGGAGATAACAAAACGTATGTCCGGGCTCCCGTTATATCGCGACGTTTCGGACTCTGAAAAAGTCCCTCACTGTCGTTGATAACCAATGCATCGGTATGACACATAAAATTAAAATCATTGTTCAGTGGAAGATCTTCCATCACTGCTTGGATTGTGTACACAATACCTCCTGTCTTTGGTGTACTGTCCGGAGAAGTATAAAGCCGTCTTGTAAGAGTCAGGTGTTTGCCAATGGCAGTCTCCACCTGACCAAATATCTTTATGGCAGTGGACCGGCTTATAATAACCGCGTTGGGCATCCGGCTTGCTGTCCGCCAGTTACCAACTACCATTTGCGGAGTAAAGACTTTATTGTATAGGGTATCGACTTCTATAATTTCAAGATCGTATGGCAATGATTTATCCGGAGACAGTTCAACCTGAAAAGAGCGTTCACGGGGATATGCCATACAAGAGATCGCTTCCACTTCACCCATAGCCCAAGTACGGAGTTCTTCGGATAATGCTACTTGTGTGCCGGAAAAATAGTCACCAGTCTGTTCATTATAGAGATTTAACTCGGCTATGCGGGAATAATTGTCAAAGCAATGATTGGTAGATTCTACAAAACGACTGCAATACATACATATACTAAAACACAGTAGTCCTACTGCCAATCCGATGGTGGAAATTATATTCTGTGCCTTGTACTTCCACAAGTTTCTAAATGCTACTTTGAAATAGTGTTTTATCATAATATCTTAGATTCATTCAGTTTTTATAATTTTAGCAGGATCAATATGCGCAATCTTGTTTATTTGCCAGAATAGAGTCCCTAAAGAAATACCACCAACCAATAACAAAGCTATCAAAAAGATTCCTATACCTATAGGAGCTTTCACTACAAAATCCTTTGTGTATTCATATATCAGATACCAGGATAATGGAAGAGCTACTGCAAAAGCCCCACCTAATATGACAAGATACTTGCGTCCTAGTAAAAGATATAAATCTTTCAGTGATGCTCCATTCACTTTGCGAATTGCAACCTCATGGGAACGCTGCCTAATGTCAAATAATGAAATACCAAACAAGCCAAGACAAACTATTACAATAGCTATACAGGCGAAAAGAGCATAAACAGAAGCTATCTGGCGATCATTTTTATAAAGTTCAGCCACATCGTCCTTCAACAAAGAATATTTAAAATCCTCTGTACCATACACTTTCTTTTGAATACTTTTCAAATAGTCAATAACTGCCTGTTCTTTGCCGGAGTGGCAATATATCTGATATAAATCACCGTCTAATTGACTACCAACCATAAAGACCATCGGATGGACACCTGTACTAATATGTCCGTCATAATAATCGTCTATTACAGCAACAATAGGTTGAGCCGGAAAATCCGGGACGTTTCTTTTCATCATTTCATCCACCAGCATGGCTCCCTCACATTGCGTATACCCTAAAGCTTTCAATGCCGCACGATTTACAACGGCCACTCTATTTCTTGAGTCTTCATCCATTTCCGGCAGACTTCCATCCACAAACGCAAGATTGAAAACTTTAAAGAAATCAGGAGTAACATAAGATTGCAACAACGCAACTGTTTCTCCTTTTACACTTTGAAAGTTTGTAGAATAATAGTCTCCCAAAATAGATGAATGTCCCGTCGTCCAATACTGAATATCCGGACAACTCTTCATGAGTTGGTCTATTTCAGTAATCCTCTCTTGCCGTTGTTTGATAGTCTCCATAGTGTAAACTGCGAAATCTCGTGATTCATATATCAAGTTTGCTTGAATTACAGACTCTACACGAAAACCGGGATCGGCATGTAACATAAAATTCAGTTGCTTGCTGAAATAGATTGATAATACCACTAACAGGAAAGTAATCATATATTGCAGAAAAAGAAAGATCATACGTGAACGAACCGAACGATTATCTGTACCTACCTTCCGGATTGAAACAGCCAACAAAGAACGTTGGCACTGCACAAACGCATAAATAGATACTAACAGAGGCAAAAACAACAAAATAGAGAATGATAATATCCCATCAAATGCAGTATACGTCAGCTGACTGCCAAACATAGATGATACAGGAATATTTGTCACCTCTACAATGAGCCAGGCTACTATCATGGAAGCAGCGATCAATAAAAAGTTTTCGATGAATATTTGCTTAAACAACGCTTTTCTATCAGCTCCAAAAACTTTCCGCAAGCTATACACCTTACCTCGTTTCACCATCAATACCAGATAAAGATTGATGAAATTCATCACACCTGCAAGTAATATCAACAGGCAAATTCCTCCTAAAATAAATAGTTGGGAACGGTTTCCGCTAACTAGCATATCTGGTCCGGATCGACCAATTAAAGCCCGATCCCAATACATATCACTTATAGGAACTAGAGAGAAAGTGTATTTCCGACTATCCCCACTACGAGCATCCTGATTGATAAACCGGGGATAACTCCCGGCCTTATTGGCTTTCATTACTTCCGTTTCTGAAGTGAAACGGATAAAATCCAAAGGCATACGCTCCCATAATGATGATAGTTTTGAAGAGAGGACCAAGTCAAAATTAAACATCCGCTTATTAATTGGTTCCTCTAATATGCCTGTCACCCTAATCTCCTTTCCATTCAAATAAGTGAGAATCTTGCCGATAGGATTTTCTTTGCCGAAAAGTTTTTTAGCAAAACCCTCCATTAACAAAACTGACGCCGGATCTTCCAAGGACACTGAACCTTGTAACACGTGGTAAGGGAAAAGTTCAAAATAAGCACTATCTGCTGCCATAGCTTGAACAGGTATACGATTTGACTGATAGGTCAAATAATCATTTTCGAGCAACACGATGCGTGAACGTGTCACTATGCCACTATTATCAATGTAAACTGTTACAAGCGGGTACAGATCGCCCGCCCTAAACGGTCACTATGCCACTATTATCAATGTAAACACTATCCCGGCTCCCTATTTCAGCAACACTTAATACCCGATTTCCTTCAAACGTTGTCTGTACACCATACACTTGATTACGATCAATGCAATGTGTGTCTACCGTAAGCTCACGATGAATATAACGAAGCAGAATAATGCAACAAGCTAAACTAAAGGCCAGCCCGAGCAAATTAATAACAGTATATGATTTTGTGCGCAACAAAAAGCGTATCGCATAGTGCAATGTTTTCATGTTTTATCTATTTATTATTTTTCATTCATTTCAAGATCAATTCTTCCGCATCGCCAAAGGTATCATATCCGGTGGTAATTACCCAATCTCCCGGCTGTAAACCTTCTACTATTTCATATTGTTGCGGATTCTGGCGACCAATGTTCAATGGCACGCGGACTGCTTTTGTCTTTGATGCATTTACTTTATAAATCCATTGTCCGCTTGTAAACTGATAGAAATTGCCTCGCGGAATAATGAGTGCTTGCTCCGGCTGTCCCAATTCAATCTGTACCCGGAAGCTCTTGCCGACTCTTACATTATCGGGCATATCTCCGGTAAAAATAAGATCAATATCAAACATACGATCTTTCACTTCGGGAACCACTTTTGTTATTTTCAGCGGATATTTGTTTCCTTGATAGTTCACGGTAGCCGGTAGTCCGGTGGTGATCCGGTCGATATAATATTCGCTAAGTGAAGTGTGGATTTTGTATTGATCGAGCACTTTTATTTCAGCAATGCTTTCACCGGAGGAAACCTGCTGCCCCGGAGTGACCTTTACGAAACTAAGCTGACCTTTCAGTGGAGCTGTGACTACCAGGCTATTCAGTCGTTCGCGAGTACGTTCGTACTTCTTCCGTTCCCGCTCCCGGTCGTTACGAATCAATTCCTTACGTATCATCGTGACAGCAGAATCATGTCGCAAGCTCTCTTGTTGCAGGGCTGCGTTTTTCTGTTTGTAACAATATTCATCTTCAGCTACCTGCAACTGCGCCTTACTCTTCACTCCCATCTGAAATTCTTCGCGGTCGAGAGCGATGCTTTTTTTCAGGCGTTCCAATTCGTAGCTATTTGTCAGGGCTTGCTGTTTCAAGTTCAGACTTTTTTGTTCCATTTCAATCTCCTGCTCCTGATAGGTAATCATTTGCTTTTCCCATTCGTCACGCTGGTCTTCAATATTGCGGAGCAAATCGGGATTGGAAAGAATAAGAATGGTGTCTCCCTGTTGAAGCAAACTTCCCTCTTCACCGACAATCCTTTCCACACTTCCAGTTTCACGAGTATTGATCTTGATGGTCAGTATAGGCTGAATGAGCCCTTCCACATCTACATATTCCATGAAATCAGACTCTTTCACTTCTGCAATCTGTATATTTTCGGCATCTATCCGTAGTTTTCTGGGACCTAAAGACAAAGTAATCACATAAATCAAAAAGGCGGCAAATAAAAGCCCTCCTATCAGATAGTATCTGTAACGAATGTACCACGGTTTCTTTTCTAATTTTATATCCATGAGATTATCTGGTGTTTTACAAGTTTCTATTAATTAGGGTTCCATCACTATTCTTTACTGACTTTTCGTTGTTCTCTATTCAATCAGAAGATGGTAGTCTTCTGTCAGTATCGTATTTCGCTCAAAATCGTATAGTGTCATGCTACGGAGTGTATAATATAAACTCCAATAATTATATAAAGCCGAAATATAGTTACGGCGGGCACTATCTTTCTCTGAAATGGAAGCATTCAAGTCAAGAATGGTAGATTTACCTAATAGATAGAGTTTGCGGGCCACTTCACTTCTTCGTTGAGCTGTTTCATCTGTACGGGCAGCGATGCGGACACGTTGCGTTTGCAGATTGAATTGTTTGACGAGTTTGCGGACATTCAGTTCAAAGTCCGTCCGGCTCTGTTCGACTTGTGTGTAAACCAGATCACGATTGGAACGGGCTACTCTCACCTGTCCTTTTCCACGTCCCCAGTCTAGGATAGGAAGAGAAATGCCGATACTTACGTATTGCTGGTCCAACAAATTTCGATAAGCGTCGGGCAGTTTGTCAGCAGTCATCGTCAATCCGAAACGGAGATAGATATCTGCTTTCAGGCCGGCATTGGCGCGGGCTTTCGCCACAGCACTCTCACTTTCCAGTTTCCGCCTTTCCATCGTCTGTATATCCGGACTGTTTTCGTAAGCCAGTGCCAGTGCTTCATTCAGGTTCACACTGAAATCCGGAATTTGAGGACTGACAAGGACACGTAATTCCCGATCTTCGTGAATACCAAGATAGGAACGGAGTTCCTGCATACAATTATCCATTTCAATAAGGGCATTCATGCGGTTTGTCTCTTCCGTCAAACGGTTAAGTTCCAGTTGCAGCATTTCATTTTCTGTGATGGTACCTATGTTATAGCGGCCTTGCGCATAACGGTAAAGTGTATCGGCATTGGCGTAATTAAAGGAAGCAATATCGTAATCGCTCTGGGCGGTGGCCAAGGCAAAGAATTTATTAATCGCATTGACTGATACGAGTTCAAGCGTCTCTACGTAGCTTTTCTTTGCCTCCTGATAGCGCACGGGCTCTATCCGTCTATCCCATTTCAAACTATTGTAGCCAAAAAGAGACTGGCGATAACCGATCATAATGGGGGAAGTCTGCCATGAGTATTGATGTTCGCTGAACAGATCCATGCGTTGAGCGGAGGTTTCGAGAAAGAAAGAGCCACCGGTCCAGGATAAGTTCTGTGAAAGATTCAGGGTTAAATCTGTATTCAATAGATTTTGTTCGACAAACTTTACCGAACCGTCTCCCATCGTTATCTTGTTAATGGCACGGTTCAGATTCGGATCGGATGTCAGGCTTAAAGACGGCAGATAGTTGGCACGATAATATTTATAGTTCCAATACGCAGAACGGAAACTGTGACGTGCCGTCTGTGCATCGGGAGATTCCATACGGGCAATCTCTATGACTTGCTTCAATGACAGCTCTGTGGTTTGATCTTGAGCAGTCAATAGTTCTGTCAACAATAGTCCGAGAGATATGAAGATTAATTTCAGATTCATTCGTTGGTTATATTTGTTATTTATCATTCAAAAGATGTGCCATTCAGATAAACAGTTATCATTCAATAATATAGTAATATTCCTTTCATTCATTCAGTGTGCATATACGCACAAAATTAGTGCGCAATCGCACACACAACACATGAGATTTATCCATATCTTTGCTCCCGGAGTTTAAATGGATAGAAGATATGGAAGAAGTCAACAAATTAGGAAAGATACTCATAGTAGATGATAACGAGGACGTGCTCTTTGCCCTCAACCTCCTACTGGAACCGTATACGGAGAAAATAAAGGTGGCTACTACCCCCGATCGGATCGAGCATTTCATGACCACCTTTCATCCCGATCTTATCTTATTGGACATGAATTTCAGCCGGGATGCCATCAGCGGACAAGAGGGATTTGAAAGTCTGAAGCAGATATTGCAGCTTGACCCACAAGCTATTGTTATTTTTATGACTGCCTATGCGGATACGGACAAGGCCGTCCGGGCCATCAAAGCCGGTGCTACCGATTTTATTCCCAAGCCTTGGGAAAAGGATAAATTGCTGGCTACGCTTACTTCGGGTATGCGACTGCGTCAGTCACAGCAGGAAGTCAACATGCTGAAAGAGCAAGTAGAAATTCTTAGCGGGCAAAATGCTTCGGAAAATGATATTATTGGAGAGTCACCGGCCATGCAGGAAGTGTTTGCCACGATAAATAAACTAAGTAATACGGATGCCAATATACTGATTCTCGGAGAAAACGGTACGGGAAAGGATGTGATTGCCCGACTATTATATCGTTGTTCTCCACGATACGGCAAACCTTTTGTCACGATTGACCTGGGAAGTATACCCGAACAATTGTTTGAGAGTGAACTGTTCGGTTTCGAAAAAGGCGCTTTCACCGATGCCAAGAAATCAAAAGCGGGACGAATGGAAGTGGCGACCAACGGGACTTTGTTTTTGGATGAAATTGGCAATCTTTCACCTCCTATGCAGTCTAAATTACTGACTGCTATCGAAAAAAGGCAAATCAGTCGTTTGGGAAGTACGCAAACCATTCCCATCGACGTCCGTTTAATATGTGCCACCAATGCTGATATCCGTCAGATGGTGGAAGACGGGAATTTCCGTCAGGACTTATTATATCGTATCAACACGATTGAAATACATATACCTCCACTCCGTGAACGCGGCAATGACATCATCCTGCTTGCCGAACACTTTCTGAACCATTATGCCCGCAAATATAAAAAAGAAATGCACGGACTGACACGGGAAGCCAAAAACAAACTGCTGAAATATGCATGGCCTGGAAATGTGAGAGAACTTCAACATACGATAGAACGTGCTGTAATCTTGGGAGACGGCTCCATGCTAAAACCTGAAAACTTCCTTTTTCATGCGACACCTAAACAGAAAAAGGACGAAGAAATGGTACTGAATCTCGAACAACTGGAACGGCAGGCCATTGAGAAAGCGCTTCGGATCAGCGACGGAAACATCTCCCGTGCTGCCGAATATTTAGGGATTACCCGTTTTGCATTGTATCGCAAACTTGAAAAATTAGGCTTATGAAACGATTTGAGTTCAAAGTAGCATTGCACATCTTAATTATTTTTCTGCTTTCTATCGGCAGTTGTCTGCTGTATCAAAGACAGTTATGGTTCAGCACTACCGTCTGTATTCTCTTTTTGATAGGTGCCGGTATGCATCTCTACCGAATACAGTTCAAGCAAATCACCTTGTTACGACGATTGACGGATGGACTTCGCTACAACGATATGACGCAGAATCTTCATCCGCCTTTCAAAAATAAGATGATGGATGAGTGGGCACAGGAGCTTTCTAATGCATTGAAGGACTTTCGGGGAAAGTTATTGGCAGAGGAAGTCAAGCATCAGTATTACGAGAGTTTATTAAATAAAGTAGATACTGTCGTACTCGTAACCGATGCTTCCGGGCACATTGAATGGATGAATCAGGCTGCAGTGGCCCATCTGGGGCAAATATCACAACTACCGGACGTACTTCAGGAGGCTTCTATCAGCAATGATATGTCCATGATCCGCATCGAGCAGAATGGTATCGTTCTGGAAATGGCTATTTCCTGCACCACATTTGCCACACAGGGGAAGAAACAGCGGTTAATCAGTCTGAAGAATATTCATTCTGTACTGGAACGTAATGAAATGGAGGCCTGGCAAAAGCTGATTCGTGTATTAACACACGAAATCATGAACTCCATCACTCCTATTATTTCTCTTTCGGAAACGTTAAGTGAAAGGGGAATCCCCGAATCACTCGGAGAAAAGGAGTATTCTGCTATGTTGCAAGCTATGCAGACTATTCACAGAAGAAGTAAGGGATTACTAGGATTTGTGGAGAATTACCGGCGACTGACACGAATTCCGATACCTGTCCGTACTAAAGTATCTGTTGCAGAATTGTTTATGGACTTAAAGAAATTATTCCCGGAAGAGTATATTCATTTCGAAATGCCTGCATCTGATTTATTTTTATATGTAGACCGGGCACAGATAGAGCAAGTGCTTATCAACTTGTTAAAAAACGCCCGCGAAACATGCGAGCGAAAAATAGATAAAGAGATACAGATAAAGTTTTTCTCTAAAGACAACCCGACATTAACAATATCTGATAATGGCGAGGGAATTCTAACAGATGTTTTGGACAAGATTTTCGTTCCTTTCTTCACCACCAAAACATCCGGTTCGGGCATCGGATTGAGCCTGTGCAAACAGATCATGACTTTGCATGACGGAAGTATCAACGTAAAATCGGAATCAGGGAAAGGAAGTTGTTTTATTCTTACTTTCCCTAAATGAGAATCACTGAAAGCCTCCTGAACCTTTGGGACTGATGTAATAGTCTGGGTAGCAGAAGAGGAATTATCCTCTCCTCCCCCGACTATTTGAT
>USLU01000097.1 GCA_900555635.1 uncultured Bacteroides sp. | reverse complement strand
GAATGTTATGTTGAAGATAGAGAGGTGATTAACTAATAATAGGAATAACAAAATAAAAAAGAGCAATAAACATCTTAGAAAATGGATGAGACATAATCTTTCCGTTTTTCTCACAAATGGGAGAAGTAGAAGCATACCCGTACAGTGCTTTCTGTACATTAAAGTAAAAAGGAATTCCGTTAAATGGTATTATGATTACATGGTACTTTCCAATTAACTAAAAATATGAATAAAGAGCAAGTTTGTAGTGAATGTAAGCTGTTTATCAATGAAGATTCATTTGGTAACGGATGGTGTGAATTTCATCAGAAGGGAACGTTCTGCGAAAACGGAGCCTGTGAAGATGGGGTAGAAATAAAAGTAGGAGAATCTTCTCCTGATACGGATAATGACAATAATAACCTTTTAAAATGATACGACCAAAGCATTACAATTATCACAACTGGTCCCAACCCGCACAGCGAGAAAGGACTACATAAACCACTTCCGGCAAGAGAAGCCCCTTGAAGGCGTTTACTTTACGAGTTTTATCCGGGACGTTCTTGAAAAGCGAAGCAGACGCAAGTCTGAACACTATGCAGCCGTTTACGATGCGATAATAAAGCACATTGATAACTTTTCATTGGAGTTTGATTGTGACATATTCACCAACTCGGTAACGGCAGAATTTCTTGATGATTTCATTGTCTATCTTGAAGATTGCGGGTTACGACATAATACCATTGTAGGATATATTCTAAAAATACAGACTATTATTCGTAGAGCTTCGCAATACAATTATGCAGTAGATGTTACCTATGATGAAATTGATTTGAAATGTGAGCCTACAAATGCGGTCTTTCTTTCAATGAATGAGATTACAAGGATATACTATTACAAGTTTGTAGGGCAGGATAAGCGGAAAGCAAAGGAGAGAATTAGAGACATGTTTGTCTTGGGATGCCTTACTGCTTTGCGTTATTCCGACTATTCAAGGTTGACAAGTCAAAACTTTATAAATAACTATATTATGATCCGAACAAAGAAAACCAATGTGGATGTCAAGGTCCCGGCTCACGATTATGTAAAAGAGATATTCGCAAAGTATGGTGGTCAGGTTCCTTGCGGTTTATGTATTCAGTACTTCAATAAATATTTGAAGGTTATAATGAAAGAAATTGGCCTAAATGACCTAGTTACTTACTCATTCACCAAAGGCGGGAAGTTGGTTACAGTTACTCGTGAAAAATGGGAGTTGATAAGTAGTCACACAGCAAGAAGGAGTGCAGCAACCAACATGTATTTAACGGGACGTATGAAAACACTGGAGATAATGAAACTCACCGGGCATCGAACCGAACAGAATTTTTTCCGGTACATTCGGCTAACTGGTGATGATACAGCCCGGTGCATTTCGGGAGATATGTTTTTTAGAAAGTAATATTAAAAATGAATAAAGAAAAGTGCATTTTATGTGGAAAGGAAACGGTATCGGTTATTAAAACCGGTACCGGCTTTATGTGTTATAGTTGCTATGCAGATCAGCGTAATCCTCCACGTTCTAAAGAAGTACATAATAACGAGGAAGCTCGCATACAAACAGAGTTCTTTAAACTTATTCCTCTATATTTCCCTAATATTCCTGACAAACTTATATTTGCCGTTCCGAATGGTGGAAGTCGTCATGTACGAGAAGCTGCTAACCTGAAGCGTCAAGGAGTAAAGCCTGGAGTTTCTGATGTGATCGTACTTATTCCAAAAAAGGGTTTTGCTTCTCTCTGTATAGAATTTAAGACGAAGATAGGAAAACAATCAACAGAACAAAAAGAATTCCAAAAACAAACGGAATCATGCCGTAATAAGTACGTGGTAGTCCGAAGTGCATCACAAGCAATCGAAGAACTAAGGAAATATCTTTTTTAGTAGAAGTGTAGTAGGGGATATCAAATCTCCATGAAGTCATACCGAAAGTCTTCAGCAAAAATAGATCGTATATTGATGAAAGAGGTAGTTTATTTGGCTACCTCTCATTATTGTATCCCAGTTAAAAAAGCCCCGACTACACTTAGTCGAGGCTCATTCCTTTTGGAGTAAATAGCGTATTGTCTCTCGCTTTCGAAAATTAGCAACTTTTCCGTAGAGAGATGATACAACAGACATCCACGTCTGTACACAAATATAAGAATTATAAATGAGATAAGCAAAAGAAAAGCCCCGAATCAGAGAGACGGGGCGAATGGGTGTATATTATATTTAGAGCAGAAATTGCATTAAATTTACTTAGATTGTCTCATGGAGAGATTCAAAGTTGGAAGGATAACCGGATTAACTCCTGATAACCCTGTTAAGGTAGTTACATAAGCCCTAACATAAGGAAATAAAATTGCGGGAGCACTTGAATTAAAAAACGTCGCTTTAAGCTTTTCGTCTATATCACTGTCAAATTCAAAAAGACCGACAACTACAATACTAATACGCATAACATTGTTTTTATCAACTATATCTACTCCTAAAGTATGTTTATACAAATTATTCTCTATGCATTCAGCCCCTTCTTGACTAAACTCTACAGTTAAATCTTCATCCACTACTTTACCATCATCTATTTCAATAGATGATTTGATTATACTATAACGTAAAAAACGAAATTTTGCTATTTGCTCGGCCATTTTTTTAAGCTGCTAATGGTAAATAAACATCGTCATATTCATATTGATAAGTCGAAAAGGAATATGATCCAGAACTTTTAATTGAAGTATTTGATACTTCATAAATGATATTACTCATATCGTGTAAATCATTCACCTTGGAAATTATTATATCTTCCATTGGAAACTCTTTATGGAAATCAACTCTAAATTGGTGAGCTAATTTTTTATACGTTTCATTTCCTGTTCTTACCAATTCAGGACTAACTTCTACGATATGAAACCTTGTGCTTTTTTCAAAAGCATACTTTATGGATATACCTCCTACTGAAGAAGATATTTTGTCCATCATTTGTTTTATAAAATCGGTTGCATTCATAATCCTTTATAAACGTTTTTTAGTGTTTTTAATGTATCATCTGCTATAACAACAGCCTCCCGTGACTCTTCTGGAGAAATAAGAGAGTTCTCATAGTCAGCAATCATTCTTAATCTCTTTAACTCACTCATATTAGTATCAAACAAATCATAAGCATCATCTTCTCCTTTCACAGACAAATCATTAAGAATCAAACCTATAATATGCAAATGAGACCCAACATTTTGGTTATTTTGATTTGCATATGATATATAACACCTGTGGCACAAAATATGTTTTACCAATAAAAAGCAAGAATAATAGGCACAATGTATGGATGCTGAATACATTTTACAACTATCCTGCGATAGTATAATTGCTGCTCTATAATTTTCTATAGACTTACTCTTTATATTAGGCATTTTTTAGCATGCTTTTCTTTTAATCTAACACATAAAAAGGTCTAAGATAGGATCCACCTTTCTTAAAACTTTAATAGAATAAATCTCCATAAATTCATTCTATATCTCAATATTTTCTACAAGTTTAGCTTTATCGCTACAATTTGTTGCGACAAAGCTAAACATTTAATTTCTAAGAAACAAATTTGATTTTTCAAGGAAATTTTGTATAAATCTTATATGTATGATTGATTGATTGATTGATTGATGAGTTAAAATTGGTGTACATCCCTATTATTCAATTAAATACAGACTTTATTTATCCCTATAAATGAATAATATATTCATCTTGTTACTGACGTAATGTTAATACATTTTTAACATAAAAGTATCGTAATCATCGTTAAGATTGATGCATTACTGTCACAAAAGCGTAGCAAGAAATCAGAAAAACTAGTGATTTGCAAAAGTGTCTATTCAGGCGCTATTTTATTTTAGTTCTATACACCAACCATACAATTATTATCAAAACAAAAGCAATAACCAGTCCGAACGCCCAACCGCCCAATTCCATTTTAATAGACTGCCATCGGCTTAATTGCTTCTCTACCAGGTAAGGGATTTGTATCGAATCAACCTTAATTACCGTATCCGTTCTATTTAGATATTGATACTTATACAGGTACTTATATCTATATTGGTATACGGTATCTCCCTTGATTAATACATAGATGCTATCCTGATTATAGATACTGTCAACCCGAATACTATCCCGTGTTTTATACTCAGTTCTCACTGTCTCAACCGGGATGTATTGTGTCCGACAGGATGGCAACCATATTGCTGACGTCAGCAATATGATAAATACGTAGATTAATCGTTTCATAAGCCTAAGTATTTCAAGATTCCTTCAATATGAATCCGGGCAACCGTATCTTTGCCCTCCCGAGACAAAAGGTATTCTACATCTTCTTTATTGTCCTGAAAGAAGTTCTCCGTTAATACGGCCGGACAATTAGTATCACGGCACATGGCAAGGTTTTGTTCCCAGAATAATTTTCCGGGCATAGGCTTACGAATATTAACGCCTTTCTCTACAGCAGCTTTTGCAAGACAATCAGCCAGACGTTTGCTATTCACCGACGCATTATTACTCACAAACACACTCCACCCTTTTGCATTCATCCATTCAGCACCTGATCCGGCCGCATTGCAGTGAATCGAAACAAGGATGGCTTTCTTTCCTGTTTCATTATAAATCACATTAGCTCGCTTACATCTTTCAGATAAGGGAACATCTGTATCCTCTTTTACAATGCGTTCCACGTCAATTCCTAGCTTTCTCAATCCAGATACTACCATATCAGCAATCTCTCTTGTATAAGACCACTCTCTCAATCTTCCATCCGGTGAGCGTTTGCCCGGTGTATTCTCACCGTGACCGTTGTCAATCAATACTTTCATTTCTTTTCCTCCTCCTTTCCTTCTCCTTTATTCATATACTCTACTACAGCAGCCGCTATCTCCGTAGGGTCTGCCTTGTGTTTTGCAATCTCTGAAGCAAGTAAAGCGACTTCTTTATAGTCACCCTTTACTTTTTCATCTGCCTTTTCATAGATGGATTTCAGTTCTACCAATGATATTCCCAAAGCACCAAGCAATGTAACGACCGGGAAAATAGGAATAGACCAGCTATAGTATCCATCCAGGTACCACACGCCGCCCATCTGCATTGCATCAATTACAGTTAAGGCGATTAAAGCATTATAGTATCTGGCTATCTTATCAATTGTCTTCTTATACATGTAGCTAGAACGGACTTCGCCACGTTGTTTTGCCTTGCGAGTACCACTCCACAAATCAGCGAGTATCATAATAAAGACTTCTATATAGATACCAAATAGCATCCAAGCCACTACAAACAATTCATCTAATCCTTTCATAAAATACAATTTAATATTAGTACTACTAATGTGATCACTACAGGCAACAATACAGTAGCCAATACATCCAACCAATCGAATGTATTCCCGTAGAGTTTATCTTTATAATCGACTGCTACCGCAACAATAACAGTCGCCACGAAAGCAATCACAGTTGAGGGAATTAATCCCACTCCAAGTGTCAAACACACCGCCAGCATCGCTATGAAAACCAACATTCCGGCTTTCATGTGTTTCGGACGGTTACTATCCTTCAACCATCCGAGATATTTCTTTATTATTTGTTTCATTCTTTTTATTCTAGGTTATGTAGGTTTCTTGAATTTTTCTAAAGTCTATTTTCATTATTGCATCATACGTAAATTATTTGCTCGATTTGGATTTATTTTAGAAGTATTGATTTCTGCTGTTATGAAAATCTTAAATCTATATGGTTCAAGGGTGAACACTGCTGATTCTTGGAATGTAACCATTATCCTTTTGGGATATCCAGAAGCATTTATAATGGTTAACATTTTGAATTGTGAAGAGTCACAAACGTATAATACATAATTCCCTGTCCCATTTAGGATTATACAATCAATGGGCTGACCAGATTCTGCATATTTGTGATAAGTTGTGTCAGTTCCATAATTATAAATATGCGCAAAGAAATCACTAGTCGAAGCGGAATTAAAAGAAAGATCTGTCATTCGATAATGTCCGAATTGTCCTCTACACCATAAGTCAGAAGTATAAAATCGGTGAGAGCGAGATTCTTCATAATTATATCCCTGATGGTATAAATCTCCGTCAAACCAAGTTTTATTAAATTTTATATTCAAAGAAGCACTCTCCGGTCCAGATGCTTCTTGCCCAAATGTAATTGATCCAGCCTCTCTCCCTTGTGTATCATTCGCTACTAGCTTTTTAAAAGCTCCTGTTAATCCTTTCACATTTGTAAGCTCTGCTCCATCTGCTACTAGTTTCTTTGTTGTAATAGTTCCTGTTAACCAGTCTACTAATGTATTAGGAGTAAACGCATTTGTACCAAAGCCTTCATAAGCCATAGTATCGTTCCCGTTACTATCAACTCCATGTTGCGAAAACATATAATCACCATAAAACACAGCACTAGCAAGCTTGGCAAAGTTAGCCATCAGAATCTCCGTGAATATTGCTTTGTAGTTTTCAAAAGGAATCCAGGTAGAATCGCTTCCGTTTGAAGCATAATCTTCAGCGGGATCGATTCCTACAGAGTTTCCATTTTTACGCATTGTATAATATGTCTTTCCTGCTTCGTAGTAGACAATAGGAGTTATGTCATCTGTACAGGTGTAAACTGTTGATAGATCAAAAGCACCTGAAGGAAATGGTAATCTACCTCGAACACCAGCAGGACCCGGCAACCCTTCCTGCCCATCCTCTACAACAGAAACCGTCTTCTCATCCACCTGTGTACCTCCTACATATAACCGGAATGAGATTGCCTCCATATCGGATGTGACGATGATCCGTGACCCATATACAAATTCAGCCGAATTACTTCCTGTTTTGTATGTCAGCACAAACTTGATTGTACCTCCTCCGGAGACAGGATTCCCATCGCCCGTTTTGCTAAAGCATTCGCACGATACATATTCCGGTAAATGTGACCCGTCAGCTTTTCTCTTTACCTGAGTAACGGATGGGACCAACCAATAAGTAGTAGCATCCGCCCCATTTTCAGGGGCTATGCTCACTTTGAATAGATTTGAAGACAGTTTCTTAGCCATAGTTTAAGATATTATTGTTGCGCTTACATAACCGGAGATTCCTCCACCGGCATTGATCACATTCTGAAAAGCCACATTGATGCTCTTCTTTACTCCGGACAAGGAATCAATCTTAGCACCGGAATTATCCGTTACCGTGAATGTAGTTTGAGCCGTAGTGTCTTCCGTGCCATCGTCTTTTTCTACTTTTGCCGTATATACAGCCGTTTCACCTTCTTTGATTTGCTCGCCTGTAATTCCGTCTACATACAAATTAACCCGATAAGGATCGGTGTAATCCGTTACATTGATATAAGCACTGGCCAGTAACGTAGAATCGTCTTTACGATATAGGTCACAGCGGTAAGTAGCCGTACCGTCAATTTCGGAAGCCGGAACTTTAAGTGACCACACACCGGTAGCGACCTGCGTAGAGACTTCTCCTACTACCTTATTCCATTTAGGGGTATATGCCGACAAATCAGATGGGGTTACTCCATCTATCAAAGGATGAGCATTCAGCGTTGCTACGGGGCTAGATGTTGTGACGTCCGTATCTCCGTCCAGATACAAGGTAGTGGAGCTACCGACAGTCTCCACGATCTCAACAGTTTCGGAAATAGCGTCAAAGGCGAGGGATTGCCCGCTTACTTCCGTTGCGCCGGACAATAAGATTGTATCATTATCGTAATTGGATACCGGTACGATATTCTTCACGATCTCAAAGACAATCATATTCGGATAGTCACGCCCGCCAATATTCACCGTCTTTGTTGACTTCTTGAATACTCCGGCAAGTGCTCCGGTAGTGCTCAACCCGTCACCGCCAAATGCAATCTGAACACCGTTATAAAACAAGTCTACGGTAGTGGGAATCAGGACAGAACCATTATCGTCACGGTTCAGGTGAGCGTAGATGAGTGGTTTTGTTGCTGATGTCTCCCAATCGGGATTGCAGATATTTGTCCCTTTCTTATACTCCTGACGAAGTGGCCCGTTGATGACACCCATACGTGCTCGGATATTCACACCGTTCATCAATGCAAAAAGCTGAAAACTTCCATTTATCTTCTTCATTTTATGTCCTCCTTACTTTTTTGATGTTTTACTTTTGTTTTTCTCTTCTAGCAACAGAGCGTCTAAGGTTTGTTGCGTGATAATCTCAACATCCTGCAGATCGCTTCCGATCACTTTCATTGCGTTAATACTAAGTACGGCCCGACCGTCACTCAATTCCTGCGCATCAATATAGATTCCTTTTTCTACCAACTGCGCTTTTTTGACTAATAGGTAATTCATAATGTTATCGTTTTTAAGTTAATACTATTCTTCCTTTTTGAGAGTACCTTTGAAGCACCACCCCTTGTCATTCTCTACTTCGCAGTCTTCAAAAGGTAATGTAGTCTTCCATGCTTCCTCAAATGATATACGACCAATAGCCGCCGTTTTATTGATATATTGAATCATGTTGTTAAGGAACTCGCAGATAGCAGGGTGATAACCTTTTACGAGGCGGGTCTTTGTCACCTCTGTTTCGTTTTCAATGTCTGCGTAACGTACTTGCATGCGCATCCAGTATTTCCCTTTCTTGCGGTCAGGTTCGCGTACCTCAAAGTCGAGAACCTCGAAGGATTTTCCTTCTAGTTCGGATATATCTATCAAAGGAGAATCCATCCGCCTTCTGACCATTGTTTCCTTAGTTGTCAAAAATGATAATTTCATATTTAATTTTCTCGTTAAGTTTATGGCATCGGCTCCTTTAAGAATTCCTTGATAAGAAGCTCTTGAACGAGGATTGTTCCATACATTTTTAATTCTTTTCTTTGTGCTCTTCCTTATTTCCGTATGATCGGCATGAAATACATACCCTAAAATATCCGGAGCAACTTTCATCGGTGTAGGGCGAGCGTCTTTCTTTAGCTCGTATCCTAAATTATACCAGAGGTAATTCATTATTCTCCATTTTGCTTCATGGAGCCTGTCTTTATCTCCAAAGAGAAGGATATCGTCAGCATATCTCACATAATGAGGAATCTTTAAATCTTGGCGAACAAATCGGTCAAATCCCATCATCATGATGTGTTGATTGATCGGAGACGGAGGCGTTCCTATCGGCATTCCGGTATCACAAAAGGATATTTGTTTCAGCATATTCAGAAATCGCTTATCTTTCCAGATCGTTTCATGACGGGAAAACAAAATGTCCGGATTGGTACGCTCATAACACTTTTTAATGTCAAGCTGTAGATATCCCCAAGGATGATAAACGTTTATAATTCGTTTTATCTGACGTACGGGGTCATACCTTCGTTTTTTAGAATTTATCCCTCTTCCTTTGATGCAGTTGTAGCAATCGTCAGATAATCTGTTGTCATATTCCGGTTTCATCATAAGCATTAAAGCATGCATAGATACTCTATCTTTAAATTTACTGATAGCCACGGTTCTATTCTTCCCGTTAGGAGATACAATGTTTTTATATCGGTATCTTACATTTGCAAGCTGCCCATTTAAGAGCTGTCGGTATATATTATATTCATTTTCTTTATCTTGTATAAATTTTATTGTTTCTTGTTTACTTGCATGCTTCTTAGAAGCGTTAACTGTTGCCTGATTTATTAATTCAAGCGTTAAACGGCTCATTATGTTCCCTTTTCTTTTCATCTTTATTTTATCCAAGCGGAAGCCTTATTAACGGACTTTCATGTTTTTACTAGCCCATTTCCCTATCTCCTCGTATATAGGGATTGTCTTTTATGTTTCGTACTACTGACGAGGTTTTACGTGCAAATTAGTTCTTTTGTAAGCCGCCAGCGTAGTTCGCATTCGTATTCGAAAGCGGATTATTCGCATTCAAATTGCGAGCGGAGCAGACGCCCCAATTGCCGTAACCACGCTACGCGTAAAACCTTAGAGATAGGGAGGACGAGCCTCCCTCGCATGTTCGTTTCACTCACTCACGGCTGCGCTTTCGCCACTAGCGTTTTGCGCCGTTGCACTTGACGTCCCTTCTGGTAAACGAACTTGAAAGCCGCCAGCGTAGCGCGCATGCGTAGACGAAAGCGGAGCATACGCAAGCAAAGAGCGAGCGGAGCAGAGGCCCCAATAGCCGCAACCACGCACGCGATGACCTATGCGAACCTTCTTACCAATAGGAGAAACGCCTATACCATTTCCTGTATCCATATAGCAAGTATTATCGGATAATCCTCCTTTTTTGGTTGTGCCGACTCTGGTTCCTCGTATCAGATCGGTGAAATATCCGCTATTACTCATCGTATATGCGCCAGCTTGATCATAAGCAGATTCAAAATCAAAATCGCCACTTGTTTTTTCTACTGTCTTATTAAGCGTCAAATTGGGCTGATCAAGACAAATAAATACTTTAGTTAGATGTCTCCCGTCTTCTTGTATCGTAGCTACCTTTTCAATCCCTGCTCCGGCGTATTGGAAGACGTCGGCAGATACTAAGTCCATACCATAGACTGCTGAAGTTTGCAAGCTTATAGTTATATCCTTTACTACAACAGGATTTCCAGACGCGTCGAATACATTGATATTTTCCAAGGATACCACCTTCCTCAACCTGGCGTTCATTTCCCCTTCAAGAAGTGTTTTTGTGCCGGGAACATTGGAATACTGATAAGAACCTCCATTAAAAGTAAACGATGTATCAGGGTGTATGTTATTCTCTGCCGCATAAGAGAGAGCCATCTGAATTTCAAGACATTCCATACGGGGGTATTCATTAGATAGAATAGCACTCCAATTGCGTTTTGTGCCTTTATCGTCAGTGCAGAAAGGCGGTTGTTCAGATAATCTTTGGTATGTCCATGGGTCTGACTCGTTCGTTATATACCCCACATTGGTTGTTTTTGTGGCATTTTCGCTAGTTACGCTCACATTACTTGAGATTCCTCCTCCAAACTTATTTGGATCGTGTAGATATACTGTCCCGAATTTGTTCATCAGGGCATTGGTGATGTTTAGCAAATGCCAGTCCATCAGTGGAGCGAACGGAATAGTTTTAGTGGGATCAGCATTGTGGGCTACAGCAAAGTCATTTGTAGTCAATTGACTTAAAGCGGTTCTCGGATATGTCCTGTCCTGCTTATTAAACTCTGTAATTCCTAGTAATCCGTTTGAACCACCATCTCCAGCTCTGTATTTGAAATACATGGACCGGAATTTACCATTAACCACCGCTGGCAATCCCGGACAAATCAGTGTCGGGGGAATAGTCCTTGATTGTATTCCATTGTATTCGAATGGTTCTTCACCAAATAGAGCGACTACCTCGCTGCCTATCGTTACATTTTCAATCGTATGGATAGTCTGTATCCATCCGTACATGATATTATAACCTTTATCCTCTTCGGGCGAGTTTACGGTAGTGGGAGCCAGTGAGCCGTCCTCAAACCGCATCCAGTTGTTGTTTTTAAGCTTGCCGATGATTTCAACATTAACACCGTCTTCGCATTTAATCAGGTATGCGCCTAGCTTGTCTGCTATCTGATTTACCCCGAACTGGAATTTAGGAGTAGCTCCGATGCCTGTATATATACTTCCTTCAACGTTCCAGGAGCCAATTTTAGGCATCACCGAAGGTTCAATAACAACCGGATTAGTATAGCTGATACCCAGAGCTTTGACAGTTGTTTCGATGTATTCACCGTAACCGATAATCAAGCTGGTTCCGTCAGCCTGCGTTGCTTTCCATGTGATGTTGTAGTACTTTTCCGGATTCTCGATCACCCGACCGCCAGCGGTGATTTCGCAACGAGACTTGATAAGCTTATCCGTATTGATGTCTTTCACTGTGATATATGCCCCGGCAATTGGAATTTGCTTGGCATTCTGGAAAACGGGAAGATCTACACGCACGTTGTACTGTACCAATAATGCGGCATTAGTCGGTGATGAAGGTGACGATTCGGCCACTCCTTTATAAGAAGCACGACACTCTAGTTTCAAATTCTTGATGCGTGAAGCGTCTACGGTAATCGTACGAGGATATGTACCGTCTGCGTTGGGGGTCGTTACCATCCAAGCATCAGAGGTAGTTATCAGACGGGTGTATTTGCCATCTTTAACGTACCACCAATATACCGCATTATCTTCTGTCAGATCAATTTCACCTGATTTTAGCATTGCTTTTAATTGGACGTACCAATTGGCAGGATTGGTATCATCTATTTTGGTGGGGTCTACAATTACCTCTGTAGGAGAATCCGCCATCAAAGACAGCAAAGATGCCTCGTAGTAGATAGTACTTAGAAGCTGTTGTTCGATGCGTGATTCCTGACGGCCTGTTTTGGGGTTAGTGTAGAACGCTTCACCAATCAGAAGGAACGGTTCACTTACAGGAGTATTCCGTTTTACCTTTAAAACAAGGAGGCCATTAACCGTGGCTATTTCATAGTTAGGGTCGTTATCGGCTATTTTGTTAGCGGGTTTGTATTCGTTCAGATACCAGTCGATACGGTCAAGGGCTACAGGTCCGTTGGCTATCACTCCGTCCGGATCTTGCAAGTTGACGGCAACCGTTACCATCAAAGGAAGGATAGAAGAATAAGACGGATAGAATGCGTTATCGTCACGGCTGTACTTCTGTTGAAAAGAGCCTTCACCGATGATTTTCATCCCGGAACTGGCGTTCAACGGCTTGACTTGAATGTTGACTATTCTTTTTTGTTGCATATTAATTAAAGATTAAATTGTAATTCTTCTGATTCCCGTAAATAATTCTCTTCGCCTAGTGGAATAACTGCTGTTATCTTAAATGTGACGGACCGGGCATTTAACCACTGCGATCCCATATCGGAAGATATGAGGTGTATCTTGTTTTTTTTGCCATCTACAAAGGTGGGTGACCAAGCATTATCCTCTGCTGCTATTCCTGTATCTCTGTTCCATGTGATTACCGTTCCGGAAGTACTCATTACATCTTCGGTGATATCAGTTGTACCATGGTAGAACTTGGCTTCTATTACTGTATCTATCAGACCGTAGAAGAAGCTAAAACCCTTGCTGCTTTCAAAGTCGATAGAGAATTCTCCATTACCTTCCAAGAACGCCCAATCGGTGGAGTTCCATTTAGGTTCTAGCAGTGTGCGGGACTTTAGGCATTGCCATTTTGCTCCACGCTGGTAGACGGTGCTGGTCTCATTGACACCCGTTATAGGATTCTTTGATTCGAAAAGGTATGGTTCTTCAGAGGTGGCAACCGATAAACTCCAGATTCCACGGTTGACAAACTCGTAGACAGGCTTGCCGGTTACATCTATGCGAATATCATCCTGACGGATAAGGCCACGGCAATAGACATAACTTTGTCGGTAGTTGATCGGCAGATTGTCGAACAAAGACAGACGTTTCATCTTTCCAATCAGGATAGAGTAGTTGTTCTCTTCTAAGATAGGTTTTGTTACTCCATCGAGCATGCAGATACATTTCTCATAGCTGGAGATATACCAATAACTCTGCCGGTCTTCATCCGAAGTGTTACCTCTACGGGTAATGATCATTAATGGTTCAGGTGGATAGTTCTTACCTCCCGGTACTTCTGAATCAGGATAGAGGACTGCTTCAATGTAGTTGTCTACGGTGTTGACTCCTACTACTCGCATCCATGAGGTGCGGTAGTTACCGCCTCCGGTGGCTAGGTCATTGACAGAACCGTATATGATGTCGTTCCAGTCAAAAGCTGTGAAGTCCGTTGTATGTCGTTTACGCAAAGGTAGACGGTAGGTGCCGTCTCCTAATAATTCAATACTTTCGATTACACCGGATTCGGTGAAAGAGGTATCACCTTCTTGGGCAGATAGGCGGTTGAAAATTAACTCTAAGACGGTGAGAGAGCTGCGAAGCTCCATACTAGAAGCTTGGATTTTCCCATCTGGGAATAATCCAATGCCAGTGCCGGAGATCAGGCTGTCGATGAAGCCACCGACTTCAATACCGCCTTCTGAAATGAGACCTTTCAAAAAAGTAATGATTTCGGAGGCTGTGTCAGGGGTTGTCTTATTGAGAAATGTTGCTAGAGACTTCTTCGAAGAGAATACATTTCTGTCTGATGGCAGCGTTTTATCATTGACACCAATCACATACACACTAGTTCCTCCTCCACCTAGAGCAGAACCACTATAAGTTTGCCCTTTGTAGGTAAGAGAATCAATCTTGCTTTCTATCTCACCTATACGTGAATAAGCAGCCGTTTCACCAACTGTATAAATCGGGTGATCGTAAGGAAAATCCAGCGGCCACTCGAAGCCGATGATTCGGGATTGTCGCCCTTCGGGGAAAAACGCTTTATTAATCAGGTTTACTTTAGCCCCGACTTCGTATGTACGAATATTACCTTTATTGTAAATGAAATCAGCATCCATCTCACAATCATAGGTGGACGGGTCTATCATGGACTTCTTTACATAATCTTTTGCCTTTTTCAGAAGTACTTGCTCTGAATTCGGTAACATTTGTTCGGAAATGAATGCCGTATCAAAACCGTAAAGGATATATGTATCTGCGGGAATATCTTCGCCTTTATCCACGTGAGCAGCCTGCGGATAAAGAGTATCATCCGGAAGATAACGTCCGTAGTCCTCATTACGGATTATTTCAAAGGTAGTGCCTGTGTTGTCACTCTCCTTTACATCGAGAGCAAAGTTTAGTCCAGCTAGCTTACCCGTCTGAAAAATCAAACGAAGTTCATCTATTACGAAATCTTTCTTATTAAAGTTCTTTAGATCGGTATCCTTGAATGTGTAAATAGGATATTCGTTTCCAGTAGGATTCTTATCATCATCTAACTCCTTGCCAATGTCAGGCTCAGGAACTTCATCAGTACTACCTGTGTATTTGGGGTATTCATCATCAAATGTGACAATCTCTTCAATAGCTTCTTCTTCCGGCATTTCCACGTTATCCGGATCGTCGTAGTTTTCATCTCCGATGTTGATGCGTTCACCGGTCGGGCTGTACCTATAAGCATCCACATAAGAAATGCCCTCCGGGAGCATAAGACGTTTCTGGACAACTCCGTTAAGAGTCATTTCTTTGTCGTCCTTACTGAAGTAGTTATCGGGGACTTTACCCTTAATGATGTTGTCAATCGTATATCTGTCACCCAAAGAAGCCGTAACCCCACTCGGTAATTGTATAACATTAGCCGAATCACCTG
>USLU01000096.1 GCA_900555635.1 uncultured Bacteroides sp. | reverse complement strand
CCGCCGATTCTTGGTTTGGTAGAGAATATGGCTTGGTTTACACCTGCCGAACTTCCGGAAAATAAATATTATATTTTCGGTCAAGATGGAGCGAAGAAGCTGGCAGAGGAAATGAATGTTCCGTTGCTGGGTCAAATTCCTATTGTACAAAGCATCTGCGAAAGTGGTGACAAAGGTACTCCGGTTGCTTTAGATGAAAATACGGTTACCGGTCGTGCATTTTTGCAATTGGCTGCTGCTGTTGTTCGTCAGGTAGACCGCCGAAATGTGGAGATGGCACCGACACAAATAGTGGAGATGCATAAATGAAAAAGCTGATCCTGTTTCTGTATTTCTGTAGCCTGAGCGTATGGCATCTTTATGCCACCGATAATCGGGTAGATTCTTTATTGTTTAAACTAGATAAAACAATAAAGGATCGTCCTATCTATTTGGAGCAGAAATTACAGAAACTGGATGATTTAAAACGGCAATTCAGACAAAGTGTTTCGGATGAAGAACGTTTCTCTACACTTGGCACTTTGTTGGAAGAATACCGTTCTTTCAATTCCGATTCTTCACTTTACGTAGCTAATGAAAGATATCAAGTAGCGTTGAGGCTGAATAACCGGGGGCATCAAGATAATGCTCTGATGAATACAGCGGAGATTATGGGAGTCACTTGCATGTACAAAGAAGCACTCGACGTCATGCATAATATTCGTATAGAACAACTTCCGTCCGATCTTCATGCTTATTATTATCATATTTACCGTACAGTCTATGGACTTATGGCCGATTATGCCGTAACTGAACGCGAAAAGAAGCATTATACTGAACTGACAGATAAATACCGGGATTCATTGATAATTGTTAATAAGGATAATCTCCTGATATCTACCTTGATTCGTTCCGACCAATATAATGTACGGGGTGAATACGACAAAGCTATTCATTTGCTGACTGATTATTTGGCGCGGAAGATTGACGAGGCTCATGATATTTCCATTTGTGCATATACCTTGTCCGAATCGTATCGCTTGAAAGGAGATATAGAGAAAGAAAAGGAATATCTTATTATTTCTGCTACAGCGGATATGAAATCGGCAGTGCGCGAATATATTTCTTTGCGTAAACTGGCTGTTTTGCTTTATCAGGAGGGAGATATAGAACGTGCTTATTCTTATGTAAAGATATGTATGGAGGACGCTACTGCCTGTAACGCCCGATTGCGTAAACTGGAAATTCTTGAGATATTTCCAATTATCAACGATGCCTACCAACAAAAGACCGAGAAGCAACAGGAACAGATGAAGTGGGCGCTTATTTCTATCAGCCTGCTTTCTGTTTTCTTGCTGCTTGCTATCTTCTATGTATACAAGCAGATGAAACGGGTGGCCGCCGCACGACGTGAGGTGCTTAATGCCAACCTGCGGTTAAAAGAGTTGAACGATGAATTGCATCTTTCCAATACCCGCCTCACCGAAGCCAATCATAGCATTGCCGAAAATTCTTATCTGAAGGAAGAATACATAGGCAGATATATGGATCAATGTTCCGTTTATCTGGAAAAGATGGATAATTACCGTCGTTCGTTAGGTAAGATTGCAGCTACCGGTAATGTGGAAGAACTCTATAAGAATATCAAATCCTCCAAATTCATCGAAGAAGAATTGAAAGACTTCTATGCGAACTTTGATAATACTTTCCTTCAACTGTTTCCTACTTTCGTAGAAGACTTCAATGCTTTGCTTGCCGAAGGTGAGCGGATTACTCTGAAACCTAATGAGCGGATGAATACCGAATTGCGTATTTTTGCTTTGATTCGTTTGGGTATTACCGATAGCGTAAAGATAGCTCAATTCCTGCGTTACTCCGTTACTACCATTTACAACTATCGTACAAAGACACGCAATAAAGCAGCCGGCGATCGCGAACAGTTGGAGTTGGCTGTGTTGAATATAGGCAAATCAAAAAGCTAAAGGGACACTTTCGGCTTTGTAAGTGTTCTTTTTACCATTATATTTTCACTACTTTTTTATAGATTGATTATAATATTATACGCTTTATTATTAGTGTATTAGCTTTTTAATCGAACTGTAATCTACTACTTTTTTACTCATTCTTTCTATGTTGGATGTGCTTATCCGATACATTTGCATTGTTCCTCTTTCCAAAGAGTAACGATTATGATTTTTGTTTCCATTATTAACTTTAAATTCTTATAGTATGCAAAAGTACAAAATGCCAATCAGGCTGCGAATCTTGGTTTGTCTGATAGGAATGTTACTTCCGATGTGCGTGTCTGCACAGCAAATTACAGTACAAGGTATTGTAAAGGACCAGACTGGCGAAACCGTCATTGGTGCCAGCGTGGTAGAGAAAAACACAACGAACGGAACAATTACCGGTGTAGATGGAGACTTCTCTTTGAATGTAGCTCCCAATGCAGTACTGGTAGTATCGTTTGTAGGTTACAAAACTCAGGAAGTCTCTGTGAAAGGACAGAAACAATTTCAAATTATCTTATCCGAAGACAGTGAGATGCTGGATGAAGTAGTCGTGGTAGGCTATGGCACCATGAAGAAGAGCGACCTTACAGGAGCTGTTTCATCTATTGGAAACAAGGATATTAAAGATGCTCCTGTAGCCAATTTGGGACAAGCCATTCAAGGCCGTATCTCGGGTGTGCAAATTGTTGATGCAGGTAAACCGGGTGATAATGTATCCATCAAGATTCGTGGTTTGGGCTCTATCAATAACTGTGACCCATTGATCGTGATCGACGGTGTGCCTACCGACTTGGGACTTTCTTCCCTGAATATGGCGGATGTAGATCGTCTGGATGTACTGAAAGACGCTTCCGCTACAGCTATCTACGGCTCGCGTGGTGCCAATGGCGTGGTAATGATTACTACCAAGCGTGGAGTCGAAGGTAAGGGTAAGTTATCAGTATCTGCCAACTGTTCTTTTCAGAATGCTACGAGCGTGCCTACTTTGCTGAATGCTGCCCAATATGCCGAATTGAACAATGATATGATGACAAACAGCGGACGTAACCCGAATCCCGAATGGGCGAACCCTTCTTCACTGGGCGCGGGTACCAACTGGATGGACGAATTGCTCCGTACAGGTGTTATGCAGAATTATACTGTAAGCTATTCGGGTGGAGGCGATAAGTCGCATTATTATGTTTCCGGTGGTTTCCTCGACCAGTCCGGTATTGTGAACAGTGTGAATTACCGCCGTTTCACTTTCCAGTCCAATAGTGATGCGCAGGTGTTGAAATGGTTGAAGTTTTCTAATAACATTACGTTCAGTACCGATACAAAAGACTCGGGGACTTATGATATAAGCAATACCTTGAAAGCGCTTCCTGTTTTTCCGGTGAAGAACGAAGACGGTAGTTGGAGTGGTCCAGAAGGTAATGCCGAGTGGTACGGTAGTATTCGTAATCCGATAGGACCTACCGAACTGAATACCAGCCAGACAAAAGGATATAATTTCCTTGCCAATCTGACTGCTGAGCTGACCTTTACCAAATGGTTGAAGTTCAAGAGTACCTTTGGTTATGATGCCAAGTTTTGGTTCATAGACAACTTTACCCCGAAATACAACTGGAAGCCGACTCCTACGGAAGAAACTTCACGCTATAAGAGTGACAACAAATCGTTCACTTATCTGTGGGATAACTACTTCCTTTTCGACCATACTTTTGCCGAAAAACATCGTGTAGGTGTAATGGCAGGTATGTCCGCCCAATGGAACACCAATGATTACCTGAATGCACAGAAGAATGTCTTCATGTTCGATAATATACACGAGATGGATAATGGCGAAGAGATGTATTCCATCGGCGGAAATGAAACGGAATGGGCGTTGCTTTCTTACATGGCACGTATCAATTACTCCTATGAAGACCGTTACCTGCTGACGGCTACCGTTCGCCGCGATGGTTCCAGTCGTTTCGGTAAACAGCATCGTTGGGGTACTTTCCCGTCTGTATCTTTGGCTTGGCGGGCTTCTCAGGAAAAGTGGTTTCCGAAGAACGAAGTTATCAATGATCTGAAGTTGCGTGTAGGTTACGGTGTTACGGGTAGCCAGGCCAGTGTGGGCAACTACAGCTATCTGGCAACTTACAATACCAGCGTATATCCGTTCGGTACATCCAGCAAGAATCAGACGGCGCTAATTTCTTCCACACTTGCCAATCCTTTCATTCACTGGGAAGAAGTGGCGCAAGCCAATATCGGTTTCGATGCTTCACTATTCAATTCACGTATCATGTTTTCACTGGATGCTTATCTGAAAGAGACGAGAGACATGCTTGTAAAAGCTTCCATTCCTATTACATCGGGTTTTGAAGATACCATTACTTCCTATACCAATGCCGGTAAAGTGAACAATAAAGGTATTGAAATGAGTTTGCACACCATCAACCTGACAGGTGAACTGGGTTGGGAAACTAACGTGACCGCTACCTATAATAAGAATAAGATCAAGGACCTGAATAGTGCCGTTCCTTATTATCTGAATCAGATAAATAACTCTTACGTTACCATGTTGGCAAAGAATTATCCTATCAATGTATTCTATGGCTACGTAACGGATGGTATCTTCCAGAATCCCGCCGAAGTAAAAGCCCATGCCGTGCAGCCGGGAGCCGAAGAAGGCGATATCCGTTTCAAGGATTTGAATAATGACGGTGTCATCAACGATAGCGACCGTACCGTCATAGGCAATCCCAATCCTGCTTGGTTGTTCTCTATGAACAACAGCCTTACTTATAAAGGATTCGAACTTTCCATCTTCCTTCAAGGCGTGGCAGGTAATAAGATTTATAATGCCAATAACATTGACAATACCGGTATGGCTGCCGCTTACAACCAGACTACCGATGTGCTGAACCGTTGGAGAGGGGAGGGGACCAGCCACTTCATGCCCCGTGCCGTATATGGCGACCCTAATCAGAACACCCGTGTATCCGACCGCTTTGTTGAGAACGGTTCTTACCTGCGCTTGAAGAACATCACGCTTTCTTATAACTTCCCCAAGCAATGGTTGCAGAAGATACAGCTTGAGAACGCCCGTCTGAACATTTCATGCGAGAATGTAGCCACCTTGACCGGCTATTCCGGTTTCGATCCCGAAGTGGCCATCAACGGCATTGACTCGAATCGTTATCCTATTTCGCGCACTTTCAGCATAGGATTGAACTTTAACTTTTAATGATTGACTCGGATATGAAAAAGATAACAAACTTAGTATATCTGCTGGCAGTATTGCTGCTGGCTTCGTGCAGCGACTTCCTCGATAAGTCTCCTAAAAATGCGGTCGACCCCGAAACTGAAGTGACCGATGATGTAGCTATTGCATTGACCAATGCTTGCTACCGCACCCTTCAGTCATCCAATATGTACAACCAACGCATCTGGACATTGGATATTGTTGCGGGCAATAGTCTGGTTGGCGCCGGTGGTGGTACCGACGGATTGGAAACCATTCAAGCCTCCAACTTTATTACTCAGAGTGACAATGGTATGGCACTCTACATGTGGCGTTCCCCTTGGGTGGGAATCGGACAATGCAACATTCTGCTGAACAGTATGTCCAAAGCCGAAGCGGTGTCAGAAAGAATCAAGAACCGCTGTATGGGCGAGGCCTATTTCCTGCGTGCACATTATTATTATGTGCTGGTACGTCTGTATGGTGGCGTTCCCTTGCGTCTGACTCCTTTTAATCCCGGAGAATCAACCGATATCGCTCGTGCCACTATCGAAGAGACTTACACACAAATAATCTCCGATTGCAAGAATGCCGTAGAGCTGCTTCCTGCCAAATCTTCATACGATGAAGACAATGTGGGACGTGCCTGCAAAGATGCAGCTTTGGCTATGCTGGCAGATATTTACCTGACATTGGCTCCCAATCATACGGAATATTATCAGGAGGTAGCCGACTTATGTGATGAAATTACCGCTTTGGGTTATGATCTTTCTACCTGCAAGTACGAGAGCAACTTCGATGCACTGGTTAATAACGGTCCCGAATCTCTCTTTGAAGTACAGTATTCCGGCAGTACGGAATATGATTTTTGGGGCAATAACCCGCAATCTTCCTGGCTTTCTACTTTCATGGGACCCCGTAATGCCGACTTTGTAGCCGGTGGCTATGGTTGGAATCAGCCTACAGAGGAGTTCTTCCGTCAATACGAAGCTGGAGACAAACGCAAAGACCTGACCGTTCTATATGCCGGATGTCCCGATTATGACGGCAAGACTTATAAGAGTTCTTACTCCAATACCGGATATAATGTTCGTAAGTTCCTGGTGTCGAAAAGCGTTTCACCCGAGTACAATACCAATCCTGCTAACTTCGTCATCTATCGCTATGCCGATATTCTGTTGAAGAAAGCCGAAGCCCTGAACGAAATGGGGCACCCCGAGCAGGCAGCTGCTCCGCTGAACATTGTACGCCGACGTGCAGGACTGGCAGACGTTTCGGGCTTGTCACAAGATGCCATGCGTGAAAAGATTATCCACGAACGCCGCATGGAGCTCGCTTTTGAGGGACACCGCTGGTTCGATATGATCCGTATTAACAACGGAGAATATGCCATCCAATACCTGAAATCCATTGGTAAGAGCAATGTGAACAAGAACCGCTTGTTGTTCCCCATTCCGCAGACGGAAATGGATGCTAATACGCTGATGACACAGAACCCGGGTTATTAATACTTTAGACATAAGAACATAAGTACACAAGGATAAAGAGAAGATTATGAAAAAATATATATCATCAATCGTGTTTGCTTTGTTGGGTTGCGCAGTATTGTCTTCCTGTATTGACGACGATTACATGCAACTGGACAAAGGCCATAATGAATTGGCGCTTACTACCAGTAAGACTGAAATAGTACTAAACGAGCAGGCTCATTCCGACAATGCCGTGGAACTGACTTGGACTACCGGTACCAACTACGGTACAGGCAATAAAATAGCCTATACCCTTGAACTTGCCAAAGCCGGCAGCAACTTTGCCGATCCTTACGTAGCTGTAGAGAATGCCGTGCAAGAATACACCTGGAAGCAGAATGTGGAAGAACTGAACAACCTCATGCGCCAGCGTTTTGGTGCTACGGGTAGTGAAAATATCTCTCTGGAAGCCCGCCTGACTGCCACAGTTGCAGGCCAAGACGAGAAGCAGACAAGCACCACTTCTTTCAGCGTTACTACTTACAAACCGCTTACTGCTACCTTGTATCTGATAGGTAGTGCCACTCCCGGCAGTTGGAGTGCGGACGATGCCACCGAAATGACCCGCAAAGACAATGGAATCTTTACTTGGACAGGCCGGATGAGCGCGGGTGAATTCAAATTCATCACCACCCTCGGTGCATTCCTGCCATCTTATAATAAAGGATCCGATGGCAAGCTGATACTCCGTACCAGTGATGACCAATCCGATGTACCCTTCATCATTGAAGAAGATCATAACTATACCGTAGAAGCCAATCTGTTTACAGGAGTAGTAACACTGACTCAGACTGAAACCTTAGCTCCTGCTTTCGACAAACTTTACTTTGTAGGCAATGCCAATGACTGGGGATTCGACCCGATGAAGCGTGATCCGCTCGATCCGTTCCTCTTCCGTTATAGCCGCTTCTTTGAGGTAGGCAAAGGCGGCGAGTTCAAATTCGGCACTACACAAGGCAGTTGGGAGAATATGTACAAAGCAAAGAATGCCGATGCCGCTTATACTGATACGGAAATGACCTTTGTCAAGGGTTTCGATCCGGACAATAAATGGGTATTGAAAGACAACGAATGCGGCAAGGCGTATAAGATTTGTGTAGACATACGCACGGGTAAGGAACGTATGATGATGAGTGAATTCACGCCTTACTCCATGATTTATATGATAGGCGATGCCACTGCCGCAGGTTGGGACATTAACAATGCCGTACCTATGCAGACAACGGATAACCCATACATCCTGACTTGGAAAGGAACACTGAATGTCGGTGAACTGAAACTATCCTGCGATAAGAAGAGTGACTGGAACGGTGCTTGGTTTATGCCCGCCGAAGCTGATAAGCAACCCACCGGCGAGACGGAAGCGGTACTGTTCATTGATAAGGCATCCGATGCTTTCAAAGCCCAATACCTCGATGTAATGGTAGGAGGTATCGATCAGAAGTGGAAGATCAAGACAGCAGGCTCTTATAAGATAACGTTGAATCAGCTGGAAGAAACCATCTCGATAGTGATGCAATAATTATTAAGTCCAAGTACGGCTTAAGCTTATTGGGAGTTAATTGCAAACTTACTTAAGCCTTACTTAAAACTTATTTTGTCTAGATATAAAAGATGCCTTTGCTATAAAGAAAACTATAATCAGAACTTGTGATTATATAACCGTAACTTTTGGTTTTATAATCAAAAGTTCTGATTATAAAACTGCAACTTGCGGTTATAGCTTATATTGTACTTAAAGTAACTTTTATATCTATATAAAGCAACTTTTTCCTTAACAGCGAATAACTTTTATATTAATATCCAATAGTACGGAAGTATGCTCAGACAGAGCAAATGTTACTTTCGAAACTAGAGTTTACTGATTATTAAACTATTACAGCTCTTGTAGGAAGGAATGTTGTGTTATATATTAAGAAATTATGAAGAAGATATTCTATACAATTATGGCTATTTGCCTGATGTCTGCCTGTAGTAAAGGCAGTGACGATGTAAGCGGAGGAGGCATCGAAGGAGGAGGAGAGAGCGGCGGCGTGAGTACGGTGACACCAGTCATCTCCAACTTGTCGGTAAACCTCACTACTGATAAGGCTTGTTACAAACCGGGCGAATCGGTAGCATTTACTGCCGATGCCGTGCCAGCCGGAGTCAAGATACGCTACCGCACATTAAACAAAGTAGTTTCGGAGCAAACAGCCTTCGGAAACTCCTGGACATGGGTAACCCCTTCTACGGACTATACCGGCTATATGGTCGATGTGTATCGCACGAAAGAAGACGGAACCGAAGTCATCTTGGGAACCATTGCCGTCGATGTGTCGAGCAACTGGGCACGTTTTCCCCGTTACGGATTCGTTGCCACCTTTGATGCATCGAAGAAAGCCTCCGGTGTGATAGAAAGTGAAATGGCTTTCTTGAATCGTTGCCACATCAATGGCGTACAGTTTCAAGATTGGCACAACAAGCATCATTGGCCATTGGGCGGCACACGCTCGAAGTTGGATGAAACGTATAAAGATATTGCCAATCGTGATGTCTATACCGAAGTAGTCAAGAAATACATAGCTACTCAGCATAGCTTGGGCATGAAGTCTCTGTTCTACAATCTCTGCTTTGGTGCACTGGACGATGCCGCTACCGATGGTGTAAAACCGGAATGGTATATCTTCAAGAATACCGGACGCATGGATAAAGACTCGCACGACCTGCCTTCGAGCTGGAAGAGCAACATTTACTTGCTAGACCCCGCCAATGCCGAGTGGCAAGCCTACCTGACCGAGCGTAACGATGATGTCTATGCCAACTTCGACTTCGACGGTTATCAGATAGACCAGCTTGGCAATCGGGGCGACCGCTATGACTATAGCAGCAATAAAGTAAATCTGCCTAAGGGTTACGCCTCGTTTATAGAAGCCATGAAGCAGAAGCATCCTGCCAAAAGCCTTGTGATGAATGCCGTAAGCAGCTATGGAGCTTCGCAGATTGCAGGTACAGGCAAGGTAGATTTCCTTTATAATGAGGTATGGGGGGATGAAGCCGGTTTTAAAGATTTGCATACGATTATCAAGGCGAACGATCAATACAGCAATCATACTCTCAGGACCGTTTTTGCCGCTTATATGAATTACGACAAAGCAGGTCGCACTACCGGAGAATTCAATACGCCCGGCATACTTTTGGCTGATGCGGTGATGTTTGCTTTGGGAGGTTCGCACCTCGAACTTGGCGACCATATGTTGTGTCGCGAATACTTTCCCAGTACGGTGTTGCAGATGAACGATGCACTGAAGACAGCTATCGTTCGTTATTACGACTTTATGACTGGCTATCAGAATCTGCTTCGAGATAAAACTACCCAAGCTGAGATTAACGTTTCTTTGAGTTGCATCGATAAAAACAGGAATCTTTCTTTGAATGCATGGCCTCCGCAGAAGTCGGCCATCACTACGTACGCCCGTAATGTGGATGGTAAACAGGTGATCCATCTACTCAACTTCCTGAGTGCCGATAATTTAAGTTGGAGGGACTTAAATGGAACGATGCCCGAACCTCGCCTGGTGTCCGATGTACCCCTGAAACTGAATGTATCGGGTAAAGTAAACAAAGTATGGGTAGCTACTCCCGACTTTCATGCCGGAGCTTCCCAGGAACTGGCGTTCACTCAAAAAGACGGAGCAATCACTTTTACACTTCCTTTCTTGAAATATTGGACTATGATAGTAATTGAATAAACAAATAGAACATGAAAACATTTTTATATCCAATCTTACTTTGTCTCTTTCTTTGTGCACCTTTGCATGCTGCGAATGTTACCGGAAACTGCCTCTCTTATTCGCAAGAAGGCAGGCAGGTCACCTTTCAGTTGAGCGACCGGTCGGCGGTGCAGTTGCAATTGTGCAGTCAGTCCGTAGTGCGCATCTGGTTTTCGCCCGATGGCAAATTGCAACGGAACACTTCTTCATTTGCGGTTATCAATGAAGACTTGGAAGATGTTGGCACAGTACATGTCGATGAGCAGAATGCCTGCTACGAGATATTTACTCCCAAACTTCGCATCCGGGTCAATAAAGCTCCTTTTAACTTGCAGATATTCGATAAATATCAGAAACTACTATTCAGCGATTATGCCGACAAAGGACATATCAGTGACGGAGAACGCAAGCAGGAGTACAAGACCCTTCGTCGTGACGAACACTTCTTCGGCTTGGGCGAAAAGACCGGCAAGTTGGATCGCCGCGGCGAATCGTATAAGATGTGGAACAGTGATAAACCTTGTTATAGCATCGTCGAAGATCCGCTTTATAAAAGCATCCCTTTCTTTATGAGCAGTTACCGCTATGGTATCTTCTTGGACAACACCTACAAAACAGAATTCAAGTTTGGTACCGAAAGCCGTGATTACTATAGCTTTGAAGCTCCCGGTGGAGAGATGATTTATTACTTTATCTTCGGCAAAGACTATAAAGAAATCATGAAGCAATACGTCGACCTCACAGGCAAACCCATCATGCCTCCTCGTTGGGCGTTAGGATTTGCTCAATGCCGTGGCATGCTGACTAACGAAAAGCTCTCTTACGAAATAGCCGAAGGTTACCGCAAACGTGGTATTCCCTGCGACATTATCTACCAGGACATTGGCTGGACGCAATACTTGCAGGATTTCGATTGGCGCAAGGGGAATTATGAGAATCCGAAGAAGATGCTTGCCGACTTGAAAGCGATGGGCTTTAAAGTCGTCGTTTCGCAAGATCCCGTTATCTCTCAAGCCAACAAGAAGCAGTGGGAAGAAGCCGACCGTTTGGGGTATTTTGTAAAGGACTCTACCACCCACAAAAGCTACGACATGCCTTGGCCTTGGGGCGGTAATTGCGGAGTGGTAGACTTCACCCTTCCTGCTGTTGCCGATTGGTGGGGAGCCTATCAGCAGAAACCTATTGACGATGGCATCGCCGGCTTTTGGACTGATATGGGCGAGCCTGCCTGGAGCAACGAAGAGCAAACGGAACGTCTGGTAATGAAACATCATCTGGGTATGCATAACGAGATTCATAACGTCTACGGACTTACTTGGGATAAAGTAGTAAAAGAACAGTTCGAGAAACGTAACCCCGACCGTCGTGTCTTCCAGATGACACGTGCCGCTTTTGCCGGACTTCAACGCTATACGTTCGGCTGGACCGGTGATGCCGGCAACGGTGACGATGTGGCACAAGGCTGGGGGCAGATGGTAAACCAAATCCCCGTACTACTTTCTGCCGGACTGGGAATCATTCCTTTCACCACCTGTGATATATCCGGCTATTGCGGAGATATAGAAGATTATCCGGCAATGGCGGAACTCTATACCCGCTGGTTGCAAATGGGCGCTTTCAACCCATTGAGCCGCATTCATCACGAAGGGAATGTTGCCGTAGAACCTTGGTTGTTTGGTGAAGAAGCCGAGAAGAATGCCAAGGCAGCCATCGAATTGAAATATCGCTTGCTACCTTATATATATAGTTATGCTCGCGAAGCCCACGAAACGGGACTTCCCATCATGCGACCCATGTTCCTGGAATATCCTGCGGATATGGAGACTTTCTCTACCGATGCCCAGTTTATGTTTGGCAGCGAATTGTTGGTGGCTCCGGTGGTGAAGAAAGGAGCACGCAATAAGAATGTATATCTTCCTGAAGGAACTTGGATTGACTACAACAACAAACACACTGAATATAGCGGTGAGCAATGGCTTACCGTAGATGCACCGCTCAATACCATCCCTATGTTTGTGCGTAAGGGCAGCATCATTCCGCAAATGCCTGTATTGAATTATACAGACGAAAAGCCGGTCTATCCGCTTACCTTCGAGATATTTCCCGCTGCAACGGGCAATGAAACATCTTTCTCCTTGTACGAAGATGCCGGTACGGACTTGGGTTATCTTCGTGGAGAATTCTTGCGTACACCAGTTTCTTGCCGTACCACCGATAAGGGCTACTCTCTGAAAGTATCAGAAAGAGTGGGTGAGAAGTACACTTTGCCGGGACAACGCAATCTGATGTTCTGCATCCACACTGCACAAATGCCCAAAGAAGTTTGGATAGACGGACAGAAAATCAAGAAAGCAAAAGCTGAAAAGCTCAATGAAAACCTGGAAACAGAGTTTACTACCATCGTTTGGAGTCCGGATAAGCAGCAAAGTACTTGCTCGCTTCGATTGCCGGACGATGGACAGGAACATGTAATTGAATTTATCTACTAACTAAGAAATATCATTATGAAGAAATTATTGCTTAGTGCCGCTCTTCTTTTCTTTGCTTTAACCGGCAGGGCTGAAGGCGTCACTTCTCCTTCGGGAGAGATAAAGCTCGATTTTGAGTTAACAAAGAATGGAGTTCCTTCCTATCAGTTGGATTATAAAGGAACTCCCGTAATTAAACCGAGCACTCTGGGCTTGGAGCTGAAAGGAACTCCCAGCCTGATGGAGGGTTTTGAAGTTATCAACACCTCTACTTCTACTTTCGATGAAACCTGGCAACCGGTATGGGGAGAAACCAAAGATATCCGTAACCACTACAACGAATTGCTGGTAGAACTGAAACAATCCGCCACCAATCGTTTGATGAATATCCGTTTTCGGGTGTATGACGAAGGCATGGGACTTCGTTATGAGTTTCCGCAACAAAAGGACTTGGTGTATTTTGTCATTAAAGAAGAGCATACGCAGTTTGCCATGACCGGCGATCATACCGCCTTCTGGATTCCGGGTGATTATGATACCCAGGAATACGATTATACCGAATCCAAATTATCAGAAATCCGTGGGTTGTTCAATGGTGCCGTAACTAGTAATGCCTCTCAAACGTCCTTCTCTCCTACAGGCGTTCAGACTTCCCTTCAGATGAAGACCGCCGAAGGATTGTACATCAACCTGCACGAAGCAGCTTTGGTGGATTACTCTTGCATGCACCTCAATCTGGACGACAAGAACTTTATCTTCGAATCCTGGCTTACTCCTGACGCCCAAGGCAATAAGGGTTATTTGCAAGCTCCCTGCAAGACTCCCTGGCGTACAGTGATGGTCAGTGATGACGCCCGGCAGATGCTTGCCTCCAACCTGATCTTGAATTTGAACGATCCTTGCAAATACGAAGATACTTCCTGGATTAAACCTGTGAAGTACGTGGGTGTATGGTGGGAAATGATTGCCGGTGGCAAGCCTTGGGCATATACTTCCGATCTGCCTTCTGTGAAACTGGACCAAACCGATTACTCAAAAGTAAAGCCTAACGGCATTCATCCTGCCAATACCGCCAATGTGAAGAAGTACATTGACTTTGCTGCTGCGCATGGTTTCGATCAGGTATTGGTTGAAGGCTGGAATACAGGTTGGGAAGACTGGTTCGGCAACTCTAAGGATTATGTGTTCGACTTTGTGACTCCTTATCCCGATTTCGATATCAAGTATCTCAACGAATATGCCCGGTCTAAAGGAGTTCGTCTGATGATGCATCACGAAACTTCGGGGTCGGTTCGCAATTACGAGCGTCACATGGCAGCTGCATATAAGTTGATGAATGAATATGGATATAATTCGGTGAAGAGCGGCTATGTAGGCAATATGATTCCCCGTGGTGAACATCACTATGGCCAATGGATGAACAACCATTACCTCTATGCCGTAACCGAGGCCGCCAAGCATAAAATTATGGTCAATGCCCATGAAGCTACGCGTCCTACGGGCTTGTGCCGTACTTATCCTAATCTGATAGGTAATGAGTCTGCCCGTGGCACCGAGTATGAAGCTTTTTCGGGCAGCAAGCCTTTCCATACAACGATTCTTCCTTTTACCCGCTTGCAAGGTGGTCCGATGGATTATACTCCGGGTATCTTCGAGATGGATATTAATAAATTGAATCCGACAAGCCATACGCATGCCAATACAACCCTTGCCCGTCAATTGGCTTTATATGTAACTATGTATAGCCCCTTACAAATGGCTGCTGATATCCCCGAAAACTACGAGCGTTTTATGGATGCCTTCCAATTCATCAAGGATGTAGCTGTAGATTGGGACGATAGTCGTTATTTGGAAGCCGAACCGGGACGTTATATTACAGCTGCCCGTAAGGCGAAAGGTACCAACAACTGGTTTATTGGTTGTACCAGCAGCGAACATGGTCATCTTTCAACCCTGAAGCTTGATTTTCTGGATACCGATAAGCAATACATTGCCACTGTTTATGCCGATGCGAAGGATGCCGATTATAAAATGAATCCGCAGGCATACATTATTCGCAAAGGTTTAGTCTCTGTGAAGACTATTCTTAAATTGAAAGCCGCTTCCGGTGGTGGTTATGCCATCAGTATTATGGAAGTAAAGGATAAAGCAGAGTTGAAAGGGTTGAAGAAACTTGCAGGAAACATTTAACCTTTAGAGTAGAATTGTAATTCGTACAGAAAAGTCAATAACTACTCGAAAACTTTAATAAAAAAGGACTCAAAATAGAAATGGAATCTATTCTGAGTCCTTTTTTATGCTATTGTAACCTGAACATAATAGGATAAGTGTATTTTACCGCTACTGCTTTTCCCTCATGCTTGCCCGGCTTCCATTTAGGCATTTCATTAGTTATTCTCATTGCCTCGGCATCTAATAAAGGATCAGCACCTTGAAGAATTTTGGGTTCCGTTACATTACCTTCGGCATCAACAATGATTTGTATGACAACTCTACCTTGTATACCTTTTTTATGTGCTTCTTCCGGATATTTTATATTTCTTGATAGATATTGCATGAATGCATTCATTCCTCCCGGGAATTCCGGCATTTCATCTACTACCGGGTAAACACCGTTGCTATCAGGAGCAGCATCTCTTGTGGGGATTACTTGTTCTTCATCCATATTGATAGTCCGTTCCCATTTTCCGACTGACAGTACAAAGAAGTTCTTTCTTCCGTCAGGAGCGGTAGCATACATACTTGCATGTTGCAGTCCTTTCATATCAAAATCAATAGTCACCTTTCCGTCTTCTCCTGCGATGAAGCTTAGGTTCTTGTCGTACATCTTCGTTTGGACTACTACACGAGGTATCACTTTACCTTGCTTATCTACAAAGGTAACTTGGAAAGGAGTAGTGGCTTTACTTTGCGGACTTGAAAGAACAGTCGGACTTTCGTCGGTCATTTCTGAAGTGTCCGTCCAATTGGTAACAGTTCGTGCCATGCTATCGATATTACTGATAATCATCAATAGGGCAGCTAAAGGGAAGAACATCAGATATTTAGTTCTTCCTATTTCTTTGGTTCTTTTTTTATTCATCATACGGATGCGTTTTTTTAAAGGTAAAACATTGAAACTATTATAGATTGTTGCTGCAGCCTTATGATGTGATAATCCTAACAGATGGTACTGATAGGTTTTGGAGTCATAGCCGTTTTCCAAAACGCGGGCATCGGCAC
>USLU01000095.1 GCA_900555635.1 uncultured Bacteroides sp. | reverse complement strand
CATATGGCGGCTAACAACTTATGTCAAGGCGGAAAATAGAATGGTTACGTTACTTTAAAGGCGTTGGGAATAGATGACCGTTGTGATTTAATTGATATTTCGAATTATCGTTATGAAGATTATGTCTCTTTGATGCAAAGGATGGCAGATGACATGTGGCAACGTGTAGAAAATGCAGTTGCTGTGGCGAAGAAGATGGGAGTACAGACTCTTTGGTATGCTAAATGGATGAATCCGGCATCTGTTCGTGAACGGTATCATTATGGTTATTGGTTGCAATATTATCTTTTTAAGGATATAGAAAATCATTTGATGAGGACCGGAAACAAAAAACAGATAAAAGAATTAGCTATTGCTTATTATACAGGAAACTGGAAATTATAATACTATGATAAAGAAAAATATTATTATCGGGCTGTTCATCTGTCAGAACTGCATTATATCAGCATGGGGAAGTACAGTCGGTGAGAAAAAAGATTTTTATTTTTTCTCTAAACAGGATGAAAAGAATATACGGCTTTCTGCCAAGGTAGAATGGGGGAAAGAGATAATAAAAGACATGGAAGAGAAAGTGGTGGAACGGAGAAAACATTCGTTGGAAGTCCCTGTAAAAGAAGGAGGACATTTTCATCATTATTTCTGTCCGAAGCATAATTTGCTGTTCACATTCGATTGGAATAAACCAAATCAACATTACTGCTCTGCTTGTGGGAAAGACTGGGCGGGTGTTGAACGCTATGACCGTGCATGGATTTATATGCTTCACATGAAGAACCGTGATTATATGGTCAATTGTACATATCTCTATTTAGCTACGGGAAGAAAAGAGTATGCCGGTTACATACGGGATATGCTACTGGATTATGCTGCCAGGTACCCGAATTATAAGGTACATGATGCAGCCGGAAAAGAAACCTATCAGCATAGTGGAAAGGCATTTGCGCAAAATTTGGATGAATCCAGTTGGGCTACAGATATAGCAATGGTATATGGCGCAATAAAAAAGACGCTGATAAAAAAAGAAAAAGAAATAATAGAGAATGGATATCTGAAACCGGCTGTTGACTTGCTTTTACATCGTCCTGCCGAAGGAAACTGGCAGATGTGGCTGAACAGTGGATTAGCGGCTTTGGGAGTTGCATTGGAAAAAGACTCGATTATTGAGATAGCAGTGAATCAAAAAGAGGGTTATCGGAATACTCTGAAGCGGCATCTGAATAAAGACGGGTGGATAAATGAGGGTTCTCCCCACTATCATTATTATCCATTGGAGGCTTTACTGAAAACAGCAGAGGCGGTAAGATGCAGAAATATAAATTTGTATGATGAAGATATGCATGCTATGTTTGTCGAACCAGTGAAAGGAGTCTATCCTGATTTATCGTTTCCAGCACATAGTGACGGATGGTATGGAGCCAATCTGTTGTCACAGTCTGCGCTTTATGAGATAGCAAATGTTCGTTTGCATGATCCGCTTTTACAGGAAGTATTGGAAAAAATCTATGCCGGAAAGAAACGCCTTGATCCGGCTGCATTGCTTAGTGGGAAAGCTATACCCTCATCCGGAACTCCGCTTATTCAAAAGAGTTATTTATTTGATACTTCCGGATTTTGTCTGCTTCGTAGCGGAGATAAGACGGTTGTGTTGAAATACAGTGGCAATGAACGTGGGCATGAACATCCTGATAAACTCTCATTTACTCTCCATAATGGAAAAACGGAACTAGTTTCTGATTTTGGGACTTCAGGTTATGGTATTCCTGATTATTTAAAATGGTATAAACGGACATTATCCCACAGCACTGTATTGGTGGACGCTAAAGATCAAAAGAACAAGAAAGGAAAACTGATTGCATTCGATGATACTCATGCGGCAGCTGAAATAGATGAAGCTTATCCGGGAGTGAAAATGATACGCAAAATGAAGCTATCCGGTAATTTGCTGAAGGATACTTTTATGTGTGAATCAACTGATGAACATCTATACGAATATGTGATAATGTTCAATGAAAAACCATTATTGCAGGGAGAAGGCACAGCTATTTTATTGAATGATTCGGAAGTGCATCAATGTATTCAGGGAACGATGGTCTGGCATTATCAACATGGCTTTATTTGTCATACTCCTTCTGCCGAAATCACTTTTGAACTACCCGGAATAGAAGAGATTGAAGTTGTATTGGGGAAGGCATCGGGTATCCCTTCCAATCCTACTGTCAATGATGGTCCGGGAGCGGGGGATATGGCAGTGAGGCCATGCTATCCATTGATAATCCGGGTAAAAGGTAAGTGTTTGAATGTAAATGCATCGTGGATGATTCATTAACCGATATAAGAAAAAAATGCGCTTAAAATATCATGTACACGCATTTTATACTCTCAATTATGCGATTATTTAAGCCTTTGTTTAAGTCGGCATTCTTTCCTTTGCCGAAAAGTTTAATTTTAAATATAATCTGATGAAAGCAAAATCTATCTTAATTGTCCTGGCATTTATTTTATCACAATCGGTGTCAGCTAAGGTAAAGCTTCCGACTGTATTGGGAGATAATATGGTGCTGCAACAGCAGACTACCGTAAATCTTTGGGGAACAGCTTCTCCTTCCAGACAAGTCAAAGTGATAACTTCATGGAATAAAAAGAAATACGTGACTAGTGCGGATACATCCGGTAAATGGAGTATTCAGGTAATGACTCCGTCGGCCGGAGGACCATTTGAAATCATGTTTGATGATGGTGAAATAACAACGTTGCAGAATATATTGATTGGTGAAGTTTGGTTCTGTTCAGGACAATCTAATATGGAGATGCCAATGAAAGGATTTCATCGGCAACCTGTGGAAGGTGCACAAGATATATTAGTGAAGGCCCGTAAAGAAACTCCCATACGTATGTTTACTGTTAAAAAGAATCCTTCGCCTGTACCTTTAGATACATGTGGCGGTGTTTGGAATGAACATACTCCGGAAGGCGTAGCTGAAACCAGTGCGGCAGCTTACTTCTTTGCCCGTTATCTGAATGAGGTATTGGAGGTTCCGATCGGTTTGGTGATTTCAGATTGGGGAGGTACCCGTGTACAGGCGTGGATGTCAAAAGAAGCTGTTGCGCCATTTAAAGACGAAGTCACTGATTCGAATACCTCTTCTTTGTATAATGGAATGATTGCCCCTGTGATACCTTATACTATTAAAGGAATGATTTGGTATCAGGGAGAAAGCAACAGTTACAACCCTCAGCTTTATAAAAGACTGATGCCTGCTTTTGTAGCCGGACTGCGGAAAGATTTTGGAGTGGGTGATTTTCCATTCTATTATGTGCAGATAGCTCCATATACTTATGGAGGTATTGAGAAAAAGGGAGCGCCGGGCATTCGGGAAGCACAGTTGGAAATGATGAAAATTGTGCCTAATTGCGGTATGGCTGTAACTATGGATATTGGAGCTAAGACACAAATCCATCCGGCAAAAAAAGAAGAAGTGGGTAAGAGATTGGCATATTGGGCATTGGCTAAAACTTATCAGCGGAATTCCTTTGGTTATTCCGGTCCTGTCTATCATTCTATGAGTATCGAAGGTAATAAGGTATATGTCAATTTTGATAATGTGCCGGAAGGAGTAGCTCCGCTTGAAGTAGAATTAGAAGGATTTGAAATGGCGGGAAGTGATCGTAAGTTTTATCCCGCGAGGGCTATAGTGGAAGGACGGAGAGGACTGTTGGCAGTGACCTGTGACCAGGTACCGGTTCCTGTAGCTATTCGCTATGGATATAAAGATTATGTGGAAGGAAGTCTTTTTGATGTATATGGTTTACCGGCTTCATCGTTTCGTACGGATAACTGGGAGGATGTGGAAAAAATGGATACTGTAAGCAGAAATCCTTTTATAACTCATTTGTTTACTGCTGATCCTTCGGCCCATGTTTGGGAAGATGGCCGCTTATACATCTATGCTTCCCATGATGTAAATCCTCCCCGGGGATGTGATTTGATGGATCGTTATCATGTGTTTTCTACGGATGATATGATAAACTGGAAAGATCATGGTGAGATTCTAAACTCATCACAAGTGCCTTGGGGAAGAAAAGAAGGGGGATTTATGTGGGCACCGGACTGTGCTTATAAGGATGGAACCTATTATTACTATTTTCCGCATCCAAGCGGAACAGACTGGAATCACACCTGGAAGATTGGAGTGGCTACCAGTAAATATCCGGATCGTGAGTTTAAAGTACAAGGGTATATAGAAGGATTGGGTGATACATTTGCCATGATCGACCCCTGTGTATATGTTGATCAGGATGGACAAGCGTATTTCTATTTCGGTGGTGGCGGTCGTTGTATGGGAGCGAAACTAAAAGAAAATATGATGGAATTGGCCGAACCTTTGCGATTGATGGAAGGGCTTGTTGATTTTCATGAAGCTACTTGGATACATAAATATAAGGACATTTATTATTTGTCTTATTCGGATAACCACCAGCCGGGTGGGAACCGCATGAATTATGCAACAAGTGACAATCCGTTAGGACCATGGAAGTACAGGGGAATTTATATGGAAGGTACCGGTATCGAAACCAATCATGGTTCTATTGTAGAATACAAAGGGCAGTGGTACGCTTTTTATCACAACGGTGCTTTGTCCGGTGGAAAAGGAAATCTGCGTTCAGTGTGTGTCGACAAATTATATTATAATGAAGACGGAACTATACGAATGGTTCGTCAAACCTCAAATTAAATCATAATTTATGAATTACAGAAAAATCTTTTTAGCCATGTCTATGGTGGCTGGCTTGATCGCCGGATGTTCTTCGGACACTCCGGATGAGTATTGGAAAAATGAGGAACCGGGTGTTTTGCTTACTCCTCCCGCACCCGAACAAACGGAAGAGGAAGTGCCTGAAACACCAGCTGCAGTAAAGCATAAGACTTTTTCCGGGCAGGTGATGTGTGGTTATCAGGGATGGTTTACGGCAGAAGGGGATGCAGTTGGAAAAGGCTGGCAGCATTTGTATCCTACAGGTTACAATGAATTTAAACCGGGGTATTCCAGTATTGAGTTTTGGCCGGATATGAGCGAGTATACAAAGAAATATCCGACAGCTTTTAAGCAACCTGACGGACAGACCGCCTACTTTTTTAGTTCGGCTGATTACGAAACGACTGACCTGCATTTTAAATGGATGAAGCAGTATGGAATTAACGGAGCTATTATCCAACGTTTTAAAAGTACCATTCAAGGTCGTCCGTGGATGGAGGAAATTATCGCAAATGCGATCAAGGCTGCCGAGAAATATAATATTGCTATCATGCTTGAATATGACTTGAGCGGGTTAGAACAAGGAGAGAGCCTTGATTACATTATCAATGACTGGAAAAGACTAAACGACAGATTCCACTTTACAGATCCGGACAAATGTCCTAATTATTTATGGGAAAAGGGACGTCCTCTTGTCGGTTTCTTTGGTATTAGTCTGAATAATGGCAAATCCAGCACGCCGGAACAGTATCTGGAGCTGATGGATAATATGGAAGGTCGTGACGGAGTGAAAGGAGAGCTTTCCTATCTGGCAGGGAGTGGCTATGCATGGCTTTCTTCCGGAAGTGATGCAAAACCGTTCAGTCAATGGGAAAAAGTCTTTAAACGTTGTGCGGTTATATCACCATGGGCGGTAGGTCGTTATAGCGATGTAAATTCTTTCCTTAATAAAAAGGAGATAATCGAGAGAGATGTTGCCTGGTGCAAAAAGAATCATAAAGTATATGCTCCGGTGGCATTCCCTGGTTTCTCATGGAGAAATACCCAAACCGTATTCGAGAACAATGGGACAAAGATTACGTTGCCGGCCAGGGATGTTTACGATCAGGTGCCTCGTTTGAAGGGGACTTTCTTTTGGAGACAGTTGGCATCATACAGGGAATGGGGAGCAGATGGAGTGTTCGTAGCTATGTTTGATGAAATAGATGAAGGTACAGCTATTTTTAAATGTACTCATAAGGATGTGACTCCGATCAATGTTTCGGCAATTAATCCGCAGGGACAGTTTCTTAGCTATGATGATGATTTGAATACCGGATATTATATATTCCTGGCTGGTGAAGCTGGTAAATGGTTTAAGGGAGCGACCGGGTATACCCAAACAAAACCAGCTTACAAGGAGCCGGAAGCAATAGACTAATAGATACCTAAAATTTAAAAATATGAGGACATTAAATCAACTTATTTTTCTTATTGCAGCTCTTTTATTCACACTTTCCGGCTATGCGCAGAACAAAAGCATTACGGGTAAAGTGACGGACGAAAGCGGAGAAGCAATTATTGGTGCCAATGTAAAATTGATTGGCAGTAATTCCGTCGGAGCAATCACTGATTTGGACGGCCAATTTTCTTTGAGTGTACCCAATGCCGGTACATTGGAAATATCGTATATCGGTTATGCGGCAAAACGTGTTTCAATAGGTAAATCAACTATATACAATGTTATTCTAAATGAAGATTCCAAAGCTTTGGATGAAGTGGTAGTGGTAGGATATGGTACACAGAAGAAAGTAAATTTGACGGGGGCTGTTTCGGCAATCAATAGTGATGAAATGATTGCTACTAAAAGTCAGAATGTGCAGAATATGTTGACGGGTAAAGTGCCTGGTGTGCGTGTGATACAGAAGACATCAGAACCAGGCGAACTGACCAATCAGTTTGATATTCGTGGCTTTGGTGCTCCGCTGATTGTGGTGGATGGTGTGCCCCGTGACAACTTCGAACGTATGGACCCGAATGAAATAGAGTCGGTTTCCGTATTGAAAGATGCTTCTGCTGCTATTTATGGGGTACGTGCTGCTAATGGTGTGGTTTTGATTACGACTAAACGAGGTGAAAAGAACAAAGCTAAGATTGAGTATAATATGTACTATGGCATCCAGACACCAGCGGAGATTTTACAGCCGGTAGGTTCGGTAGACCGTATGATTTTATTTAATGAAAAATCTATGCGGAATACGACAAATCCGCAACATAAATACACACAGGAAGAAATAAACGCCTATCTGAATGGTGACAAACATTCGACCGACTGGTATGGTGCAGTGATGAATAATACAGCTCCGCAGCAGCAACATAATGTGTCTATTAGTGGTGGCAGTGATAAAATGGACTATTATATCAATTTGGGATATACAGATCAGGAAGGCTTCTTCAAAAAGAACGCGATGGGTTACAATCGCTATAACTTGCGTTCTAATGTAACGGCACAGATTACTAAAAACTTGAAGGCTTCTGTAAGAATCAATGGTATCCTGGATAAAAAACAACGCCAGCAAATAGCTACTTTCGAAATTTATAAAGCATTGTGGCGTTCTATACCGGATGAACCGGTCTATGCTAATGATAACCCCGAGTATTATTGGAAGCCGGGGGCTGATATTGTAAATGTGTTGGCAGCCATAGATCCGGAACAGTCCGGTTATAACATAGCCCGTAATCGCATCTTTCAGTCGTCAGTGGATTTAGAATATACTGTTCCTTTCGTAAAGGGGTTGAAAGTGAAGGGTATGTTCAGTTATGACAACTCGACGAGTGATAATACAGATTATAGAAAAGAATATAATGAGTATAAATATAATTCGACGAACGGAACTTATGAAGCTTCTCCCCGACAGAGTCCGACGTATCTGAATCGCTATTATGGTAACAGTTACAACGTATTGTGGCAGGCGTCCGTCAGTTATGATAACACATTCGTGGAAAAACATCATGTATCAGGATTATTACTTTTTGAAGAAACACATAATGAAAGAGACAATATTAGTGCTTCCCGTGAGTTTTCCATTGCTTATCCATACCTGTTTGCCGGAAATTCGGAAAACCAGTTAGGTACATCCAATGCGAATGGAATTGGAGAAAGCGCCTCACGTGCGTTGGTCGGACGTTTCAATTACGATTTCAAGAATCGTTATCTGGCAGAGTTCTCATTTCGTTATGATGGTTCATCAAAGTTTCCGGCTAACAGCCGTTGGGGATTTTTCCCAAGTGTGTCGTTAGGTTGGCGTATGGCCGAAGAATCATTTATCAAGAATAAACTTTCATTCGTTGATAATTTGAAGCTGCGCGCTTCATGGGGACGCATGGGAGACGATTCCGTTGCCGATTATCAGTTTGTTACGGGATATAATTATCCGAATACCAGTGGCGATAAAATCAATAACTATCCGAAGGGATATATCTTTAACGGCAATTTTATCAATGCGGTTGGTTTCCGTGCATTAGCTAATCCGAATATAACCTGGTTTACAGTAGATACCTGGAATATGGGTGTTGATGTCGATTTGTGGAGTGGATTGCTGGGATTTTCTTTCGATGCATTTATGCGTAATCGTGATGGATTGATGGCCGACCGTTTGTCTACAATTCCGGGAACGTTTGGTGCTACGATGCCGAAAGAAAACTTGGAGAGCGATCGTTCAAAAGGACTTGAAGTCGAATTGAGACATCGTAATCGGATTGGAGACTTTACTTATAGTGTGACTGGGAATATTTCAATAACTCGTACAATGTGGCGTTACAAAGAGCGCAATCCTTCGGGAAACTCTTATGAGAACTGGAGAAATAATATAACTAACCGTTACAATGATATTTGGTTTGGCTGGGGGGATAACGGGCGTTATCAAAGTTATGACCATGTAGCCTACTCTCCTGTTTATACCGGAAATGCTGCATTGCCGGGTGACTATATCTATGAAGACTGGAATAATGACGGTATCATTGACGATATGGACAGACATCCTATCGCAACCACTGTATCCAAAGAAGGAGCGGATGCCAGCAAGTTTGAAAATAAACGTAACTATCCTTTGATGAACTTTGGTATAACGCTGACCGGCGCATGGAAAGGATTGGATATGAGCATGACTTTCCAGGGTGCAGGAATGTCTTATGTGGCTTTTGGTGAACAGTTGTCTTCTCCTTTGGGTTGGGAGGGAAACGCACTCGATCTCTTTATGGATAGATGGCGTCCCGCGAATCCGAATCAGGACCCGTATGATCCAAGTGTGGAATGGATTCCCGGGTATTATGCTTATGGAGGCATTGCACCGGATGATAACTCTGGTTTTGCTGTTCAGAAAGGAACTTATTTGCGTCTGAAGACAATGGAGTTAGGCTATACGCTACCTAAGCAGTGGCTATCTAGTGTAGGAGTAAAGAACCTGCGTGTATTTGTCAATGCATATAATCTGTTTACTCTTACAGGAGTAAAAGGAGTCGACCCGGAAAAACCGGCAGAACTGAATGGGTATATGTATCCGTTGAATAGAACATATAATTTTGGTGCGAGCATCACATTCTAATTGGGAAGGAGACTAAAAACATGAAAAAGATAAAAAACATCATAATGATTGCATTAGCAAGCTCTCTGTTTGCAGCTTGTCAGGACTTGGACATTCCGCCCAAGAATATAATACTTAATTCTGAAATTTATACCGAAGGTGGTATTGAAGCCTATATGGCGGGGCTTTACAATCATCTTCCGATGGAAGATTTCAATATGTCCGACGAGGGAAACCAAAATGGATTTTATTTCTGGAACTGTATTAAATGGGATATGTGCAGTACGGGTGAGACTGTGAATGCCAATCAAACGGCTATTTATATTCCACAAAAAGGATATTGGAGCAGAGGTTATCAGATAATCCGCCAGGCAAATACTCTGATAGAAGATCTTCCCGCCTATATTGGTAAACTGAATGGGGTGAAAAGCTGGATTGCTGAAGCTAAATTTATTCGCGCCTATGTCTATTTTTCTATGGTGAAACGTTATGGTGGAGTGCCTCTTTTGGATACTCCTCAAGAATCTACCGGTAACGATGAGGATTTGTGGATTGCACGTAGCAGCCATGAAGCTTGCATTGACTTTATCTTGAAAGATCTGGATGAGGCTATTGCGGATATGGGTACGGAAAAAGTGGCAGGACGCGCTAATAATAAATATGTAGTTGCCGCATTTAAGTCAAGGGTTGCATTGTATGCCGGTTCAGTAGCACGTTATGGAAGCCAGTTCAATTATGCAAGTAAAGAAGATGCTGCCAAACTGCTTTGTGGCATTTCCGCAGAAAGAGCAAATGACTATTTCTTACAGGCCTATCAGTCTGCCAAAATTGTAGAAAATGGAGGATATGCTTTGTATGAAGGTAATTCTGATAAAGAAGCTAATTTCCGTGAAGTGTTCAGCAGGGCTGATGATAACAGTGAGTCCATATTCATTCGTCAGTATAGCAAGAACGATTACGTGCATAGTTTCGATGCTGTATATTGTCCTCCTCGGATGACGACTACATACGGACACCGGTATAATGTAACTCTTGACTGGGTGGAACTGTTTGACGGACTTCCATTGCATCGCAACACCGGGCGTTTGAAAACGACAGATGATGAAGGTAATTATGTGGTATATGATAGTCCGACAGCTTTATTTGAAAATGCCGAGCCGCGTTTAAGAGCTTGTCTGCTACTACCCGGACGTACCTACAAAGGCGTGGAATTGGATATTCGCGCAGGTATTATTAAGGAGGAAATCGATCCTTCTACTCCGATTGCCAAATTTATTACAGATGACGGACAGACTACATCCAGCTATAGTAATGTTGCCTTTGTCAGAGAGAATATAGAGCGTGCTACGGGAGACAGTAGAAATCAGCAGAATCCTTATGTGACGAAAGCCGGTCTGAAGTTATTCAAGAATGGAATCGATGGTCCTGCTAACCAGGCTACAAATACTTTAACCGGTTTTCACGGAGCAAAATGGCTGAATCTGAATATGACAATAGGTGATACTCAATTGCATGTATCTACTCAATCATGGATTGATATTCGTTATGCTGAAGTTGTATTAAATCGTGCAGAAGCTGCTTTAGAACTATATCAGAATGGAGTCTCTAATTTTGAAGGAACTGATTTGAGACAAGATGCTTATGATTGTATCAACAGTGTCCGTTCGAGAGCCGGGGCGACTTTGCTGAGTTCACCTACGCAGTTGACTGATATATCACGTGAGGGACTTGAACGTGGTATGGGAGCGGGTTCTTTTGTTTATGCTCCGAATGACGGACTTCATATCATCCGTATAGAACGCTATAAAGAACTTGCATTTGAGCATAAGCTGTATTGGGATTTGCGTCGCTGGTTTACGTTCGATACTCAAATTTATCAATATCGCCGCCGTGAACTGCTTCCTTTCCTGTTTGCTAAAGGGGCTACGGTAAATAGTGCAGGTAATCCTGTGGGCAAGTATATCTATGATACCCGTGTCTCTGAATTTGCCAATAATTCCTTGACATTTGAAACAAAGAACTATTATGATAAGATACCTGACGGTGAACGAAAGGTAAATCCGTTACTTGAACAAAATAATCAGTACTAATACATTAAGACAGAAGAAATATGAGAAATATACTAAATCTATTAGCGTTGTTGGCACTCGCAGTAGGAACAGCCTCTTGTGAGATTGACAACTATGATGCTCCGGAAGCTGGAATATCAGGAACAATTTATAGTCCTGATGGCAATCCTTTGCAGGTGGGAGCAGGAAAGACCAGTATGCAAATAAAGATTGTAGAAAGAAGTTTTGCGAGAGATGAATCGACGGTAGTTACTCCACAGTATTTGAATTTGCGTCAGGAAGGGACTTACACAAATGAGAAGTTGTTTGTGGGTACTTACGAAGTACTTCCTGTCGAAGGGGCTTTTTATCCTTTGGATGAGGCTGAAGATACAAAAACTGTGACTTTGGCCAGTGGTAAAATAACGTCACTGGATTTTACTGTGATTCCTTATCTGTACGTAGAATTTGTGGGCAATCCTTATCTGACCGAAGAAGGTTATTTGGAATGTGCAGTGAAGTTTATTCGTAACAGTAAAGAAGGGGTTGCAATGCCGGATGTGAATAATATGCAATTGTATATTTCGCATACTAAATACTGCGGACCCAGTGGCGATGAGAATTACATTTCCCCTACCGTTACTATAACCAATGCACAGGATGGTGAAACGATTTATCTGCGGTCGAAAATTCCTTTCAAATATTCCGGAACCTATTGGGTACGGGTAGGAGCTTGCTGTAATGACCAGTATAAGAAATATAATTTTTCGGAAATCAAGAAGGTTGAAGTGCAACTGGATGAAAGTCAAGATTAATTTTAAATAGAACTATGTCAAACTTAATATTTTATTTATTATGAAAAAGAAATTCGTAAATGCGTTTTTACTGGGAACAATGTTACTTTCGATGGGAGTAGGTTTTGTGGCGTGTAATGGAGACGATATTGATAATTTGGAACGCAGGATGGCCATTGCGGAAGCGAATATCAGGGATAATGAAGCTAAACTTTCAAATGCGTTGGCTACAGCTAAAAGAATAGCAAGTTATGAGAAGAATGAAAATGGAAACTGGGTTTTCACTTTCACTGATGGACAATCTATCGAAATTGTGTCAGGTGCAACATCTTCTGTTCCTGAAATAGCAATAACGGAGAATGAAGAAGATAAAACGCTGACTATCACTCTGAATGGTAAATCGTATACTTTCTCGAAAGAAGGCTCTGATTATAATGGACTAAACGGAGTATTCTATATGCCGGAATATGTAGACGATGTGGCGTTGACGGATGTGGAAGGTAAGGTGACTGTTAAGTTTAAAGTGATGCCAAAAGACGTGGATCTTGTAAACGCAACATTTACATTGAATAATGTGACTCTGTTAAAGACCCGAAATGCCGGCGAAGAATTGTTTGTGATTACAGAGACTGCAAAAATAGCGGAAGGAATTTGGAACGTTACATTGGCTGTCAATGAAGACAGTGATGTCAAGAAGGATGAGACTTATACTGCTGCATTGGAAATAACCTATAATGAAACAACAGTAAGTTCTGATTTCTTTAAAATCAAGATAAATGCCGCCTATGCAGGAAATACGGTCGTTAAACCTATTGCCTCATGTAATATGGAAGCGATAGCGGGAAATGACGGAGCTTATAAGGCAACGATTCCGGCTGGACTGGGAGAGTATAACTTTAACGGGCAAATGGACTTCAAAAAACTTTATAAGAATTTACCGGCGGGAGCTACCTTTGAATTAGGTGCAAAGGAAGAGCAGAACAATTGGGTGGCAAATGATACCAGATATGCTGCTTTTTTAGGAACTCTGAAAGCTGATGGTATGTGGGACTTAAAGTTCCGTCCGGGAGATTCGGGCAAATGGAACGGTGGTGAAAGCATGAATGATGCTGCTCATCCAGGACTACTGATTTTGGTGAAAGATGCTGGTGGTAATATTCTTTCTAAAATTTATTGGGCAATCGTTGACGAAATAGCTGCCTGCCAAAATGTAGGTATGGGTTTATCGGGTGCATCTGCTCATTTCAATATTACGCCCACAACGAATACATTTGATATACAAGCTTATCTTGCTACTCATTCGCAGCCTTATCTTGATTATACATCCGATGTGGCTTCCGTGAAAGATGGAAAATTGGTAGTTGCCGAATGGGCTAAAGCCTATTGCGCTCAACCGGGATCGGGAGGTCTGAACTTCACAGCAGGGCAATTTAACCTTGTAGGCGCCAATGGTGAATCTGATGACGTAACTAAAGTGACATTCACGGATTATGCTTCTATTAATTCAACTACCGGTGTTATCACCTTCTTGGATGATGCAAAAAGACAAACCCCGATGAGAATAGGCATTCAGTTGAATTACCATTATGATTATGGCAGTGCATGGATTCTTCCTAGCAATGGCAAATTATGGCTTTGGTTTAATAGAACAGGGCGTGTCGATACTCCGGCATTACAATAAATAGACTTTATATGAACAACAAGCAACTTTGGTAAACGAAGAAGGGTATTTGCTTTCCATAGGCAAATACCCTCTTTCCATCCGGATAAGTTATTATAATACAATAGAGTTGCTTAATAAGCAAAATAATGAAGAAATACTTTTTTATATACATAGCTTTCTGTTTAAGTTTACCCATATTGACTTGTTGTAGTACTAAACAGATAGAAAAAACTCCAGTTGACTATGTCAATCCTTATATGGGAAATATTAGTCACTTGTTGGTGTCTACTTATCCTACGGTACACTTGCCTAATAGTATGCTGCGTGTATATCCCGAGCGTGCGGATTATACATCGGACAGAATAAAGGGACTTCCTTTGATCGTGACAAGTCATAGAGGAAGTTCTGCATTTAATTTGAGCCCTTTTCAGGGAGATGCAAGTGCGATAAAACCGGTGGTTTCATATAGTTACGATCAGGAAATTATCAAACCGTATTTCTATTCTGTGTTTTTAGATGAACCTCGGATCGAAGTGAAATATGCACCGTCACATCAGTCGGGTATTTATGAGCCGAAAACCATGGCTGATAAGCCGACTTATCTTATGCTGAACTCGGGGAATGGAGTGATACAGGCAAATGGAAATACGGTCAGCGGCTTTCAACAATTAGAAAATCAGACGAAGGTATATATGTATCTGGAAACGGAAAAGCCTCCCGTACGTATACAATCCGGCAATGAAAAAGAGTCTTATCAAATACTGTATTTAGGCGATCAGGCACAGACGATACATCTGCGTTATGGTATTTCATTTATCAGCGTAGAACAGGCGCGTCGAAATCTATATCGCGAGTTGAACGACTATAATGTGGAGAAACTGGCAAGAAAAGGACGTGAAAAGTGGAACGAGGCATTGAGTAAAATTGAAATTACCAATGAATCGGATGAGAATAAAGCCGTATTTTATACATCCATGTATCGTTGTTATGAACGCCCTGTGAATATCAGTGAAGACGGACGGTATTTTAGTGCTTTTGATGGAACTGTGCACGAGGATGATGGAGTACCTTTTTATACGGATGATTGGATTTGGGATACTTACCGGGCTACACACCCTTTACGTATATTGATCGAACCTGAATTGGAAACAGATGTTATTCGTTCTTATATTCGTATGGCAGAACAAATGGATAATTTATGGATGCCTACTTTTCCGGAAATAACAGGAGATTCACGGCGTATGAACTCGAACCATGCGGTAGCTACCATAGCTGATGCTTGTGTGAAGGGATTGACGGATTTTGATGTGGAAAAAGCATATCAGGCGTGTAAGCAAGGAATCGAAGATAAAACACTGGCTCCATGGTCGGGCAAACCTGCCGGATGGCTGGATGATTTTTACAAGAAACATGGTTATATTCCCGCATTGTCACCGGGAGAAAAAGAAACGGTGGCGGAGGTACATCCTTTTGAAAAACGGCAACCCATTGCTGTGACTTTGGGAACAGCTTATGACGAATGGTGCCTGTCGCGGATAGCCGGTTATTTGCAAAAAAAGGAAGAATATACTCATTATTTATCCTGCTCATATAACTATCGGAATGTATTTAATCCTGCAACCGGATTCTTTCATCCGAAAGATAAGGATGGAAAATTTATAGAACCATTTGATTACCGGTTTTCCGGAGGGATGGGAGCGCGTGAGTATTATTGAGAAAATAACGGTTGGATATATCGTTGGGATGTGCAGCACAATATTGCTGATTTGATAGAGCTGCTGGGAGGAAATGAGTGCTTTGTTCACGCATTGGATTCAATGTTCAATGAGCCTTTGGGACGTGGGAAATATGCATTTTACGCACAATTACCCGATCATACAGGAAATGTAGGGCAGTTCTCGATGGCTAATGAGCCAAGTTTGCACGTTCCTTATTTATATAATTACGCAGGAGAACCCTGGAAAACACAAAAACGCATTCGTATGCTGCTTCATCAATGGTTCCGTAATGATTTGATGGGAATGCCGGGGGATGAAGACGGAGGTGGAATGTCGGCTTTTGTGGTTTTCTCAATGATGGGATTCTATCCGGTTACTCCGGGGTCTCCTACATATAATATAGGTAGCCCGTTTTTTGAGCATATCAAGGTCAATTTGGGAAATGGCAAATGTTTTGAAGTGGAGGCTCGTAATTGTTCGGTGGAAAATAAATATATCCAATCGGCAACGCTGAACGGAAAAGAATGGAATCAGCCTTGGATTAGCCATCCGGATATAATGGGAGGTGGAAAACTGGTGCTTGTAATGGGAGATATGGCTAATAAAGAATGGGGGACTGGCCCGGAAAATGCACCACCTTCGGCAGAATAATTTCAATGTTTTCGTTTCATCAATGAGTTGTCTGTTGTCGGAATAATTGGTCGTAAATTTCATTTTTACGATAGCTAATGTTTCTTATTTATATTTTTCAAAATTAAAATGCGCTTTGTTCTTTTTGTGGAAAATACATACCTTTGGATGCTGAATGATTTAAATACGATAAGGACTTTATGCGTTTTTTGGTATGTATTTTTGTGCTTTTATTTGTACACAATCAATTTTCGAGGGCTGAAAAAACAATAAATAATGATTCTCTGTATACTGAAAAATATATCAGAGATATTTATATTTCCGACCCTGAACGTGCTTTGCAATTGTTGGACGAAGCAGAAAACAGAAAAGTATTTTCTTTGCAGCTGATTAATGAATTACGTAGTTTGTCATATCGCAATATGTATATGAATAAACTAGCTTTCATGTATGCCAGAAAGTCATATCTGCTCGACTCCATCTCTCAAAGGGAACCGAAGCACATGTTGAAAATGACGGTTTTCCTGGCCGAACTGTCGTCTTTGATGAGTAAATACCATGAGAGTATGAGATATGCCCTCCATGGAATTACGCAGGCGCAGGAACTGAAAGACCGGGAAGCCGAAGCCCGACTGCTTTTTTGTATAGGAGAGAATAATTGGCGGTTGTCATTGAAAAATGAGGCATATAAATATTTTGACCGTACCATTGAACTGTTGCGCGGATCAAAGGATATGAGGGAGATGATGCTGCTTTCTTCTTATTATGGCGCGGAAATGGGATTTTTAATGACCGATTCCCGTATCAAGGAAGCCTTGGCTCTTGCTTATGAACGTGAGAAACTTCTTAAGAAATTAGAGAAACTACGGGGCACGTGTAAAAACCTGTGTTTTCGTTTGTTATTTTTTGCTATAAAAAATCTTT
>USLU01000094.1 GCA_900555635.1 uncultured Bacteroides sp. | reverse complement strand
CCGGGGGCCCGCGGACAGGCCGCCCGCCGGCGCTGCCGGGTCATGTCTTTCCGCACAGAAAATGCCGTACACCCAGCCGTCTTCATGCGCCGTAAGGCGCATATCATAAATATTGGTAGCCGGAATCACATCTTCGGGCATCGTAATAGGATAATCCCAAAAACGGAAATTGTCAATGCCATTAGGACTCTCGGCCACCGCAAAAAACGATTTACGGTCGGCACCTTCCACACGTACTACCAACAGGTACTTGCCGTTCCATTTAATAGCTCCGGAATTCAATGTAGCGTTCATACCGATACGCTCCATCAGATTAGGGTTGGATTCAGGATCCAAATCATAACGCCAGAAGACAGGAGTATGGGCAGCTGTCAGTATCGGATACTTATAACGGGCGAAAATACCGTTACCGTCTTCCAAAGGCACATTCTTGCGGGTAATCAGTTTATTGTAATCATCAAACAGAGTATTCAACTTCTCTTTAAATGTAATCATATCAATCGTCAAATTAAATGTCGTTATTCTCTTATATATATTCACTTAACCTCTTCCAGATAAAGTACCCGGCTGGAATAATCACTCAACTTATGGTAATCCACTTTGTGATTATAAGGCATTTCCAGCCCGTTCGCCATCAGATACACACCGCTGAAAGCTTTTCCTTCGTAATCCAGAGGCTGGTTGTCTATCTTGTTCAGCTCGGTCACCTTATAAATCTTATCCGGATGAAGCCCCGCCATCCTGATACGCGGCAAATGCTGGTTGCAAAAATGCTCGGTCTTCCACCAATAGAACACAGCCTTCTCTTTTTCCGGTGCGACATACATCAGCGAAGCTGCTCCAAGCCTGTCATACGGAGAAAGCAACCGGTAAATATCTCCCAACTGTACCACAGGACGAATCATTTTATAATCAGCAATAGCTTTACGGCATAGCTCTTTCTCTTCGCCTGTCATATTCTTGGGCTGTATTTCCATTCCCAAACGACCGCTCATAGCCACATCAATACGATATTTCAAAGGAATGGTGCGGAAAGTCTGATGATTGGGCGCAGCACTGATATGTGAAGCCATAGCTATAGCCGGAAAGAAATAAGAGGCTCCCCATTGCATATAAATTCGTTGCAACGCATCCGTATTGTCACTCACCCAAAACTCATCAAAGTAAGGAAGCACTCCATAATTGGCACGCCCGCCTCCACTGGCACACGCCTGTATGGTGAGTTCCGGATATTTGGCACGTATCCGGCGGCAAACATTCTCAAATCCCCGATGATAGGCAATATACAGATGACTTTGTTCATCCTTCGGCAGATAGTCCGACCCATGATTCATAATAGCCATGTTCGCATCCCATTTGATGTAATCTATTTCCGGATAATTGGTCATCAAAGTGTCTACAAGATTGAATATGAAATCCTGCACCTGCGGATTACCCAAGTCAAGCACCACCTGCGTCCCTCCACGCCCCAATACCGGTTCGCGCAAGGGAGCTTTCAATATCCATTCCGGATGTTTTTCGTAAAGTTCGCTAGTGGTATTGGCCATTTCCGGTTCAATCCATATACCGAACTTCACCTTATATTGGCGGGCATCGTCCACCAATTTACGGATACCACCGGGCAGCTTCCCGGTATCCACCTTCCAGTCGCCCAATGAAGAATTGTCAGAGTTACGTTTGTATTTATCGCCAAACCACCCGTCATCCATCACAAACAGTTCACCGCCCATAGATGCGATATCTCCCATCATCTGGTTCATACCGTTCTCGTTGATATCAAAATACACTCCTTCCCAACTGTTCAGCAATATTTTACGGAGAGAATTTCCATGCGCCAGTTTGTATTTGCGCGCCCAACGATGAAAGTTACGGCTGCATCCGCTCAACCCTTCAGCACTATAAGTCAATGCTAAAGCCGGAGTTATGAAAAGCTCTCCTTTCTTCAAGTTATAAACTGAATTTTCTTCATTTATGCCGGCATAAAACTGGTGATATTCACTGTCGTCCGTATCAATGCGCAGTTTGTAGTTTCCGCCATAACAAAGAGCTGCTCCAATGACATTGCCATAGTTCTCCTGAGGTTTCCCGTCAAGCGAGAACATCACCTCGGCATGTGCCGTATGTGAATTTCTCACACCGTCCCGGTTCTTTATCACTTTCATGCCCGGTTCAAGAGGTTCCTGCACAAGCCTTCCCTCGTTGGCCCATGAGCCATACAGACTTGATAACCACACATCTCCCCTTCTCACAGGCAGAAAAGCCGAATCAAACTTACGTAACATAACGTTCTTTTTCTCCGCATGGGCTATCTCCGTCCAAGTCTCTATGATATCGACATCGGAGTAGGCCTTGTAGCACACATTCACAGAAAACGGATAGACCTTGTCTTTCAGTTTAATGACAGCAGTAACTGCTCCGTCAGTGTTCTTTATTTCCGTACCAGCCACTTCCATTTGCAAAGTCATATTTCCGTCGGCATGAGTCACTGCCAGCGCCGACTCACCCGGGCAGTTCATACCATATACCGGAAAAGCCGCATGTTGCATGGTAGGTGCATTATAAACTTCGCGACAGTCATTTTCAGTAAGCTTACTGCCATAATATACATACTTCAACTCTCCTCCCGCCGGAGCCGAGAGCACCAGTGAGGTACGAGGGGTTGACAAATGTATATTTTGGGCAGCCAGGTCTCCTGTTACAAACAAAAGCATAGTAAACAGGCAGATTCTAATCAGGTTCTTCATCATGTTTCCTTATTTATAGAGTTCAAAATTGTCTCCGACAAACAATATTTTCGGAGACCGACTGAATTTCACAAAATCATCGGCAGATACTTGTCCGGGATAGGGAGCATAATAATGAGTGGACTTTTCACGCGCATTACGCCAAACCAGTACATAACTGAGGGGATATTTCTCAATGACAGGCAACAGAGTCCCTGTCCACCACAAAGAATCGGGAATGCCTTCCAATCCTGTTTCGGTCAGAGCAATAGGCTTATCGTGCTTCTTGCCCGCCTCGGTTAGAATCGTCAGCATCTTGTTCAATTGCTTGATATACTGGGAACGTTCAAACTGATATACATCCGTACCGAGAACATCTATAATATCATCCCCCGGATAGCGTTCAAGATATTCCTCAACCGTATCAGATTCCATTCCCGGAGAGTAAGCTAACAGCACATTATTCACTCCCTTCAGACGCAAACGGTCATTAGTCATCCGCCAAAGAGTCTTGTACTGTTCCGAAGAGCACAAATCCTTTCCCCACCAAAACCAGCTTCCGGTATGTTCATGCCAAGGGCGGAACACCACAGGAATGAGTACACCCTCCTTCGTCTTCAGCGAAAGCAGGAAATCGGCCACACGGTCTATCCATTCGAGCATTTTCACATGGTTCTCTCCCCCTTGCATGACAGAAGCCACTACGGTGCTATCGGTCACATCCCATGAGTCACCGCCCGTTTTCGGATTACGTACATGCCAACTGAGCGAAATCATGCCGCCACGGGCATACTGCTCGATAATATATTCACGAAGATGCGCAAAGGATACTTTGTCAAGATTATGTGTTCCTCCGAGTTCAATCTCGCCCAAATCGAAAGACATCACCCCCGGATAGGCACCGCAGACACTTTTAACATCGCTACGACCCTTATCTCCTTCCCAGCCTATTCCGTAAGCAGTATCATCATGATGACCGAAAAGAATGCCTTTCCGTTCCGCCTGTTTCAAGTTCTGCAACAAGGCAACTGTTTCCGGAGTTTTTCCACCGGTCTCTCCACTTCCGCTACATGCAGTCGGCAAGAGGAGGCAAAATATCGCATTAATAGTCAGAATAATATATTTCATCAAAAAAGTTGAATAGTCTGTTATTTAAACGAAGGCAAATCACTACGGCAAATTACACCAGGCTGGCTGAAAGCGTTGTTCCACCAGGCTTTGTCGGCATGTTCGTGCTGTCCGGAATTAAAAACAGGCGCAGTAGTGTCCTTTGTCACTTCATAATCATACCAAGTCATGAACCATGCCCATTGGACTCCGACTGCCAGTTGCTTGTCTATGGTTGCCACATCACCACATTCGCTAAGTGCAATCAGCTTGTCCGGAAAAGCTTTTTTTAGTGCATCAAAATCCATTGCCAGTCCGGCAGCGCTGGTCTTGTGATACACGTCCCGTCCGATAATATCCACGTATGCATCACCGGGATACCAGTCCCTGTCATTCGTTTCGCTAGTCCATACCCAGATAAGATTGTTCAGTCCTTTCTGCTTGAAAGTCTCATATACGAGTTTCCAGAGCCGTTTGTATGAAGCTGCATCTTTCCCCCACCAGAACCATTTGCCTGCAGCTTCGCTCACCGGTCTCCAAATTACAGGAATATTCTTCTGCTTCAAAAGCAGTAAGTAACCCGCCAATTCTTCCAAATCGGCTTTAATGATTTCATTTTCCCGGGTTCCCTCCTGCAATGCCTTGGCGATGTCAAAATCCGTTTCACTAATCATACATTTATACTCACTGCTATTTTCCGTGACCGGCACATTCCAATGCCAGCATGCAGCAACCAATCCTCCGGCATTCCACCAGTCTTCAACAACCGATGTCTTATTATAATCAATCCAGTCGGCCGGTGAAGCGGGAAGGTTCATGTAATCAAAGCAGGCAATGGCAGGATGCTTCCCGGTCTGACGGTTTACCCATATTGCTTCATTGACGTTCCATGCCACGTTCGCCATTGTACTGCTTAAGGTTTTTCTCCCCCAGCAGTTTCTCAGATATGTATACACTTTCTTAGCCTCAACGGATGCACCTTCGGTGCAAAGTTCTTTCTTTATCAATGAATTGTCCACCGGTTCCGGCTCCGGAACCGGAAAGTCTTCCCCGGACGAGGAAGAGCATCCCGCTCCTATGCCGCAAAAGATGAAATAAATCAAAAAGTTATATATATTCTTCATACCTATTTTCTATAATCATTTACCGGATTTTCTTCTCAATACGGATATTGGCGAAACTGTGGTCTACGTTCCAATCCGAATTGGGTTGGAGAATGAATGACAACCCTGTCCATCCTTCCGAGAAAGCATTGCCCGACACAGTCTGCAAATCAATCGAAACAGTACACCACTTCCCGTAAGTATTGAAACTGCCATTCGCAGAAGGATTCCACGGATAATTGCCATTATTAAGCTGAATCAGATAGCCATATCCAGCCGAATCGTAGAACGGATGTCCCGTCGGAGAGTAAACCTCAAACTTAAAGTTGTAATCGGCAGGAGCTGCCGCCACATCAGCCGGACAGTTGAATCCTCCGCAAACAAGATTCGTCCAATTCCAGGCACCATAACTGCCGGTTACTCTAAAATAAGGTCCATAGAGAATCTCGGGCTCATTGTCGCCTGCTTCATTAATGATAAGTTCTTTGCCTGCCCAGAGTCCGTAATCATCAGGATGAGAAAGGTTCCAGATAATCGCATCCGTCATACGATAAGGGATTTTTTCGGTATGTGCAACAGAACCCGCTCCCATATAACTCACTTCGATGACAGAGTTATCCTGAGCATCTTCAGGAATGACAACTGACATATATTTGTCCGAGATGGAATCTACCTCAAGCTCGACACCATTCATTTTGACAGTAGAAGTGGAATTCGCGCCTCCGAACCCATAGAGGTCGAAGTATTTACCTTTCAGCTGTACAGATGTGCCGGGAAGAGCAAACTCATTATACAGACCGTCCACCTGAACCAAAGGTACAGACACCGTGAAATCATAAGTGGTACTTCCCAACTCCGTTTCATAATAGAGTTTATTATTCACTTCCAACGGAATCTGACGGGGAATGGGAAGGTAGGCACTGCCGGCAGTCGCATATACCTCACCGACAGGAAGTTCAACATCATTGAACATCACTTTCCTCACACGGCTTAAATTGGAACCGTCGAGTACAATCATCTGCTCCAGATTTCCGTCAGTGATTGGCAACAATTTATCCCTGTCTTTGGAGTCATACACAGCGTCAATAACGGGGGCACCGCTTGACGCCATTTCGTCATCATAATTATCATTATAGGTCACTATGTCCTGACAAGCACCAAAGCTCAACGCCATACAGCACATAAGAGTTATGGATTTGAAAGATAATCTTTTCATGAAATATTGATTTTAAATTTCTGACTTTATTCTAGAATAGGGAAGGCACTTTAACTCCAACCCGGATTATTGCTGTCAATCGCTTCATTAGTAGAAACCTCATCAGAAGGCAATGGAAAGAGCAAATGACGCTGTTCACGATGTTTGTTCACACCGGCTTCATCGTAGTGGGTCTGAGAACCGTCCTTGTTGATTCCGCCGATAGAGTTCATCACTTCCACATAGATTCCCCAACGAATCAAATCCCATCGCCTGTCTCCTTCCAGCGCAAGTTCTTTGGCACGTTCTTCAAAAATGGCGGAACGCAGGGCTTGTTTGGAAGCAATGGCTCCATCACCGGAACTCGATGCAAGAGTAGCATTCGAACGGATACGTACCCTATTCAATGCACTGATAACCTCCGAAGATACTCCATTATCCAATTCACATTTCGCTTCTGCGTAAATCAGCACGATGTCAGCCAGACGAAGGAAAGGCCAGTAGGCATCCGATTTTTTCTGTGTGGCGTCTGTAACGTCTGCATATTTGTTGGTGAATGCCAGACACTCGTTCGATACGTTAAAGTAATAGTTACGTCCGTCGTTGTAGGGAGCTTCCGGTTCTGCCACATAATTTCCGTTAGCATCATAGCCTGTGGCCTTCAGCACGTACTCCGGCGTGTTCGGATAGAAAAAGCCGCTCTTCGGTTTTCCCTCTTCGTCCTGATAGCTTACTATAAAACGATGTTTCACTCCTTGTGTGATACGGTAATCCTGAGAGGTGAACAGAGTATACCAGTGATAACGATTGCCGATATACAGACCGCTGGCCACTACACCGCGTCCATTGTCAATCCCATTATACCATTCAAAGATACTGTTTCCATAAAGTTCATCACCGTTGGCACCTTGCAAGGCAAACAGGTGTTCGGTACTTTGCCCCAGTCCGGAACGCTTCCACAGTTGGTCATAAGGAAGCAGATCATGGCTGCCGTAGTTGTTGTCCGGAGTAGGATAGAGCAGATATCCCGCCCATTTGGCAGCCTTTTCATAGCAATCCCTCCAATCGAAACTTTCGTAACCTTTCACCTGAGTCTTTACAAACTCCCGCCTTACAGGCATATCCAAGACTTTATCGTCACCATTGTATGAATAAGACGAACCGGTCATCACTGTCATTTTCTCACCTGCAGGAAGTGCACCGGAAGCCATGGTTGCATATACTTTAGCGAGCAGTCCGACAGCTGTTCCTGCACATACATGCCCTGTCTGATACTCCGCATCCGTATTCTTATAAAGACGGGGAATGGCTTCCTCTTCCAAAAGACGAACTATTTCAGCATAGACATCGGCTATCGGACGGCGAGGATTGTTGTATCCCGCCCCGTCCGTGACAGCCCTGTCAAACAACGGAATCTCACCATACGCCTTTACCAGCATAAAATAGGCAAAAGCCTTTTGGAAATACACCTCACCCAGACCATTCGTCTTTACCCGTTCATCGGCACCCGTGATTGCATTGATATATTTAATAGCCACATTAGCGCGATTAATCAAGTTATAGCAACCCTTCCAAATGGTATTGGTCACATCATCTCCCTGATAATTGCCGGCACCTGCATTGCTGAATGCCCAGTCAGGACCGGAAGCATAGTCACAGTCCATATCAAGCACGCGGGGGAAATTCCCCCAACGGAACATATCGTCCGCCCATTTACTGTACACGCCGGTCACCCATTGGCTGACTGCAGCATCATCGTTGCCCACCTCTTCCGGGCCCACAAAAGAATATGGCTTTTCGCTCAAGAAATCCTGGCAAGCGGAGAAAGTTGTCATGCCTGCTAAAGAAAGAGATAACAGGATATATATTTTTTTCAGTTTCATGGAGTTACATTTAATTGTTTATCATCTTAAAAATCTACTTTTATGCCCAATGAGAATGTGCGGCTGCTGGGATAGGAATACACATCAACACCACGCCGGGAGGCATCCGAACCGAAAGCATTCACTTCGGGGTCGAACCAGCTATAGCCGGTAATGGTGAAGATATTGGTTGCGCTGGCATACACATTGACATTGCTGATACCTTTGAAATTAGGTTTCCAGACATACCCGATATTCAAGCTTTTCAGCTTCAAGTAAGAGCCGTCTTCTACATAACGGTTAGAGATAAGCATATTACGTTCGTAGCCCGAAACGGCTTTCGGCCACTTTGCCTGGGCGGCATTGGCTTCTGTCCAGCGGGTATTATAGGCTTCACGGGTGATATTACCCACATTCCCCATCTTCATATCCATCAGGTTGCCATTGAAAATGTCGTTTCCCTGACTTCCTTGCAGGAAAAAGCTCAATGTAACGCCCTTCCACTCGAAGTTGCTGGTAAGTCCATAAACAAAATCAGGATTCGTATCTCCGATAATCACCCGGTCGGCCGAAGTAATATCGGGATTATCATCAAAGTTCCTGTATTTTATTTCACCAATCATACCGGCGCCTTTTGCGCGGATATCTGCACTGGGCGAAGCCATCACCTCTGCCAGATTATCATAGAATCCATCTTCTACATAACCATATATAGCCCCGATAGGACAACCGTTGCGCTGTATGAACACCTCATCAGCCGAACTCCATAATTTCTGCGCAAACTGGTCAGCTTTCAGTCCGCCAATCCTGTTGCGGTTGAACGAGATATTCGCATCGATATTCCATTTCAGCGGTGTATTCTGCAATACATAAAACTTACCGGTCAGTTCAAGCCCTTCATTAGTGATGTGTCCGCTATTGACCATCATGCTACCGAAACCGGTACTTGAAGGGATTTTCACATCCTGAAGCAAATCGCGTGTTTTCTTATGATAATAATCCACCGTCAGGTTAATGCGGTTATTCAAGAATCCCATATCAATTCCCACATTATATTGGGCAGTCGTCTCCCAGCGCAAGTCATCGGAAACCGGGCCTCTCCAGTCCACTTCGGCAAAGCCGCTGTTGATAGCCCCGCCAAAAGGATAGTTTGCCATATTAAGCATTGGCAGCGTACGATAACTTCCGATACCTTGGTTACCCGTTTCACCATAACTCAGGCGCAACTTCAAGTTACTGAATATCCCCAAGTCTTTGATAAACTTCTCTTCCGACATACGCCATGCAATAGCTCCGGAAAGGAAACTAGCCCACTTGTTCTTATCGGTAAACTTACTCGAACCGTCAGCACGACAGGATGCAGTAAGGATATATTTATCCATGAGAGTGTAATTGACACGTGCCAAGAATGAAGCTAAAGCTGCATCTCCCCTGTCAGACCTCAATTTGCCCGGATTAGCTCCCAAACTCATATCGAAGTCCTGAGTGATGTCGTTGGGAAATCCCGTGGCCGACATTGCTTTGCTTCCCCAACTGGATTTCTCTGCCGTAAAACCTGCCACCGCATTAACGCTATGGATACCGAACGTCTTATCGAACGTCAACAGTGATTCGGCGGTGATTCCCAACCACCAGTTGCTTGACTGTTCGGCCTTGCCATTGATATTAGTAGTGGACGAACCTTCCTGCGTTTCGCGGCCATAGTACATGCCACGGTCATTGTTAGTGTAACTGATACCCAAATTCTGTCTGAACTTCAGAAAAGGCAAAAGTTTAACCTCCATATAGCTTGAATTGAACACATTTATGCTGCGCAAATTATCTTTTGTGTTGGTTATATAAGCCAACGGATTGGATGCAAGCCAGCTCAATTCACCAGTTTCTGCTTTATTCTTCTGCGGATCATACGTCGAGGGAAACACCAATGCAGAACGGATAACACCACAATCAGAAGAGTTGGTCTTCGAGAAATCCGTATCAGTATGCGTGAAACTGGTATTCATGCCCATTTCCAACCATTTGGTTATATACCTGCCTATATTGGAACGTAATGAATAACGAGTAAAACCGGAATTCTTGATGATACCGTCCTGTTTGAGGAAGTTACCGGAGAATGAGTGCCAACCCTTGTCCGAACCGCCCGATACACTGATATTATATTCCTGCGAAAAGCCGTTCTGATAAATCAAATCCTGCCAGTCGGCCACCCCCACATAGGAAATGTTACCATATTCATCTACATAATCACCCGGTCGGAGGAAGTCTTCCGGTGCCGGCAGGTATTTGCCTGCAGAAGTATCGTTTCCGCCACCCGGCAAGGCCGGATATTCCCAAGCCCCGGGATACGGCAGCTTGCCATAAGGTTTATTACTATATTTATAATCATTAAGCACTTGTTCGTTTTGATAATTGGCATAAGTGAATGCGTCGAGCACATCCATACGTTTCGCTATCTTCGAGAATGTAAAGTTGGCACTGAATTCCACCTTTTCATTTCCCTTCTCACCTCGTTTGGTGGTTATGATAACAACCCCGTTCGCCCCACGGGAACCATATATGGCAGTCGCGGAAGCATCTTTCAAGACATCAATACTCTGAATGTCGTGCGGATTGATAAATGCCAATGGGTTTGATTTATTCTGACTGTTATTTGTGTCACTGGCTGGGGTATCTCCCGTATCAAACGGCACGCCGTCTACAATATAAAGAGGTTGTGAATTGGTAGAGAAAGAGTTCGTACCGCGAATTTGAATACTGATGCCGCCCCCCGGAGCGCCGTCACTCTGATTCACCTGCACACCGGCAATCTTGCCCGCCAACCCCTTACTCAAATCAGTAGGATTGCCTTTCATCAGGTCGTCACTTTTTATCTGCGAAACGGCACCGCTCAAATCACGTTTCTTCATTGTACCATAACCCACTACGACAACCTCGTCCAGCAGTTCCGCATCATCCTTAAGAACAACAGTCACCTGGGCCTGTCCGTTCTTTAAGGATACTTCCTGCTGCTTATAGCCAATAAAGCTGACCTGTAAAACCGCCCCTTGCGAAACGGTTAATGTAAAATCACCGTTCAAATCAGTGATAGTTCCGTTTGTCGTACCTTTCTGTACTACATTTGCACCAATCACCGGTTCTCCCGAAGCATCCGTCACCCGTCCTTTTATTTTAACGGATTGCTGTTGTATCATTGCTGTCGTGTCGGCAGACGCATTAGCGGGAAGAGGAACACCACTAACCAGAGATGCCAGGCAGAGCCCTGTGATAAATACTGTTTTTCTGGATTTTAGATTCATAATATAAATATTTGATAGGTTTTTATTCTGTCGATTTAAGGACTTCCTTTTGACTGTGGCAAATGTACGAATAAAAAAGTACCGCCTATTTCTCATTTGATTTTCAAACTATCCGAATTGTATCCTGACCGGAGAATAATCGATTCGGGATAGAAAAAGATACAAAAGACACATATCTTCCCCTAAAATGATACATTCGGGATAAGGGATTTATGAACGGAATTCTTAACTTAGCAACGTGAAAAGATACAATTATGAAAAGACACTTACGAATTCCTTTGTTTCTTCTTATCTCCTTGCTGAATAGCCTGGCATCATACGCTTCAAACGAAATGAGTTTTCACCAGCTGGGAGTAAAAACAGGCATGTCCGACAATTATATTCAAGCGATAGAACGGGATAAATATGGGTTCATGTGGTTTGCTACCCGTGATGGCCTGAACCGCTATGACGGTTATCATTTCAAGACTTATACTACCCTCCGGCAAGGAGCTTACAACAATAGCGTAGAATGGGTAGCAGAAGATGCAGCAGGCAATATATGGATAAAAACTCCGGTTAACTATTGTTTTTATGACCGTGAAATGGACGAACTGGATAACAGAACGGAGCTTCTTCTGCACAAGATAGGTATCTTTGAAAGCCCCAGGCAATTATTCATAGATGACGACAAGAACCTGTGGTGTGTTGCAAACAACACATTGTATTACTACATCTTCTCCGATGAAACGCTATACAAACAGTCACTTCCGGGCAGCGTAAACATTGCCGACATGGCATGCCGCAACAAGAGATGTTACATTCTCATGACCGATGGAAATGTAATTAACATAGATTGGATGCATAAATCCATAACCAAACTGTTTCATACGGAAATACATACCACTTATGTGCCTCACATTTATCTGGACTTTTCTTCCCGGCTTTGGGTGTACGCCCCGCACAGCGCAGATGTCAAATGTTATTCTCTGACAGAAAACAACTGGATTGACTTTGCCGCCCGAACGGAACTCAGTAGAGAACGAACCATGATTACCACAATAACCGACGACGGCAAAGGGAATATCTGGATAGGAACCGATGGCAGAGGAATATTCATATGCCCGTATGATAAAGAAAAGGGCAAGGTGACGCGTCTATTCAAGGATGTCGACAAATTATATTCCCTGCCGGACAATCACGTGACCTATATCTATAAGGACAACCGCGACGTGATATGGATAGGAACCGGCAAACAGGGCGTAGCCTATTCAGGTTTGAACAATCTGATATTCGAAAACCATTATTGTCCCCAACTGGAGGATGTCAGTTGTTTCTACGAAGACGGAGAGGGCAAACTATGGCTGGGATTTGACGGTGAAGGCATAGCCAGTTACGACAAGGATAAAAACACCTATACTTATTATAAATCAAAGAACAAAGAGATTCCTTCCGACTTGATTGTTTGTTCTTTCCATGACAACAAAGGCAGAGTGTGGTGGGGAAGTTTCGGCGGTGGAGCGTTTTATTATCAGAACGGGCAGTTCACTCCGCTCAAAGCGCCGGAAAATAATCCGGTGGAACTGCCTCAATACATACGTCGTATCACACAGGATAATGCCGGTAACTTATGGTTTGCCACTTACTCGCAAGGACTCTACTGCCTGGAACCTTCCGGAATGCTCAAAGATTATACAATGAGTAATTCAACTTTACTGACCAATTACATTGCCGACCTGGCATATGTTGATGGTCATTCTCTTTATGTGGCTACCAGTTCCGGAGTGTACCACATGAATACTTCCACCCGGGAAATGACGATATTGGAACAAACTGCCGACGGTGAAGAAGTGATACAAGATAAGTTCGCCAATTGCATCTATCAAGATTCACGCGGACTACTATGGATAGGCGGACGGAAAGGGGTCAATGTGTATAGCCCGAAGCAAAATAAGTTAATCAATTTGAATACCGCAAACGGTGTTTCCCATTCATATATACGTGCCATTATCGAAGATGCATCTCACAATATGTGGCTCACTACAGACCATGGCATCACCCACGTGGAAGTAGTGGAATCCGATGCTACCAGTATGCCCGACTTCCGTTGCCACCCTTATTATGAAGAGGATGGAATCGGTAACCTTACTTTCAATAATTTTTCAATCTTCTGCAATCACAGGAATGAAGTAATTGCCGGAGGCGGAGGAGGATACGTAAAAATTATCCCACGCGGCAATGACTTGTTTTACTTCGACCGCCAAGTAATATTCACCGACTTATATATTGATAATGAGTGTGTCAATGCAAACAGGCCCGCACACAACGGACGTATCATTCTCACAAAGAACATCCAGTTGCTTAACAACCTCAACCTGAACTATTCAGACAACAGTTTTGCTGTGGAAGTCTCGGCTATGGACTATGGCAATCTGCACAAGCTACAATACGAATACAGACTCAATAAAAACGAAGAATGGACAAAGCTGGAGGGAAACCGGATTTATTTCAATAAACTGGCTCCCGGAACTTATCAACTTCAAGTACGGGTAATGAAGGTTCATGATTATGAAAACGATGCAAGTGCTACACTTTCCATCAATGTGTATCCGCCATTCTGGCTTTCTAATATAGCTTATAGCATCTATGCATTACTGTTGGTGAGTGCCATATCACTTATTTTTATCCACATGAAACGGAAACACCGTCGATTATTGCTTCAACAAAAACGTGATATGGAAACGGTGCAGCAGCATGAAATTGACGAAGCCAAATTACGCTTTTTCACTAATGTAAGCCATGACCTGCGCACTCCTTTGTCACTTATCATCACTCCTCTTGAGCAAATATTGGCTACTAATACGGCACAAGACATAAAAAAGGAATTGAAGTTGATTCATCGCAATGCATTGGCACTCCTGGACGTTATCAACCAACTGCTTGATTTACGTCGGCTGGACAATGGTAAAGCCCAACTCAATCCTTCCCACGGCGATTTGGCTGATTTCATCAAAGAAGTATGTGATTCTTTCTATTCGTACGGAGACAAAAAGAATATTGCCTTCAGCCTTTCATTGAAAACCGATAATCTGGAAACAGACTTTGATAAGAATAAAATGCAGCGCATAATGCTTAATCTATTATCGAACGCATTCAAATACAACGTGAATCACGGAAGCGTGAACGTAGTGCTGGATCGTATCATAAAAGATGAAAGAGAATATGCCTGCATCCAAGTGGCGGATACCGGAATCGGGATACGTGAAGAAAACAAAGCTAAAATATTCGACCGTTTCTATCAAGAAGAACACTCATCCACTGATTATATCGGCAGTGGCATAGGCATGCATATAGTCAAAGAATATGTTACTCTCCATAATGGCGACATTCAAATTCGCGATAATCATCCCCAAGGTACTATCTTTGAATTTATGTTCCCCATACGACATGAATGCAAGAACATAAATCCCACGGCAACGCCAACTGAAAGACCAGACATACAGGAAGAACCGGAGCAAGCAAAAACGCCAACAGGTTGTTCATTACTTATTGTGGAGGACAACGAAGATTTCCGACAATTCATTGTTGACTGCCTGAAAGACCGATTTACTGTTTATGAGGCCGAACAAGGTGAAAAAGCAATGGAGATATTGGCCCTGCATGATATCAGCCTTGTAATAAGCGATGTCCGTATGCCGATAATGAACGGACTGGAGCTATGTAATAAGATAAAGGGAGACTTCCGTTACTCACATATCCCTGTTATTTTACTAACTGCACGAACCGCCCAGGAACATATGCTGGAAGGATTGCGTGAAGGTGCCGATGACTATATAACCAAGCCTTTCAATCTGGATATTCTTCTACTCCGTATCCAAAAGCTGTTAGAATGGAGTAGCCGCAACCATCAACGATTCGGAAAAGTTGAAGTGTCTCCTGCCGAGATTACCATCAGCACTATTGATGAAAGGCTTATTGAGCGAGCCATACAAGCAGTGGAAGAGAATATGGACAATACAGATTTCTCTGTCGAAGACCTAAGCATGACTGTCGGAATGAGTCGTGGTCACTTATACAAAAAACTAATGACGATAACAGGCAAGTCCCCTCTTGAATTTATCCGTGTCTTGCGCATAAAAAGAGGAAAGCAATTATTGGAACAGAGTCAGGAAAGCATTTCTCAAATAGCTTATCAAGTAGGACTGTCACCCAAACAATTCGCTAAATATTTCAAGGAAGAGTTCGGATGCCTGCCTTCAGAATTCAACTGTAAAAAGGACTGATTCCCTATAAGAAAGCATACTTTTGTTGCAATGAAAAATAAAAGATGGAGAAAGAAACTCGGTTCCCTTTCTTGTTACAGTCAAATTCCTTACTAACTATTAGAATAAAAACCGCCTTCAGCCTTCAGTTCTTTAAAAAAGCCCCTTTTCATCGGTGATTTTTGCTGAAAGTACTCCTGAAAGCAAAAGTGTTTAACTCCAGTTCCTTTTGCCATATTTACTTTCAACAGAGGCTCTGTTGTAACAAAACGGAGCCTGCATTTCATTGTAACAGAGCCTCTGTTTTACCCAAATACAGGCTCTGTTTTGTTCAGCCCACGTGCTGGCGTGTTCGAGCCCACGCGCAAGCAGCCATAAGCCCACATTTCACCTCACTTTTGCCCACGTGGTGGATCTATAGATCCCGCTTGGTGGACATGTATATTCAGCATGGTGAGTATATATACCCATCACGCTGAATATATAGCTCTATAGCTATGAGGGCATACGCCATTGTCCCATACGCCAGTTCTTAATGGAGTAAACCATACGATATACGAAAAATAAATGCAGTACACCATTAGGTTACCACGAGCAATCAAATCGCCTTTGGTGTGCTGCATTTACATTTGAGTCAAGTCATCTATAATACCATGGGGTTTGCTGCAAGACAGGCGGCAATGTCCATTGTTAGTTAGTAATAGACAGCTCGGTTACCTTATACGGATGTTTCACTGCTGCATGGGCAGCTTTCTGGGCAACAGTTTTCCGCGCCTCATCCAACCCTTCCGGTCCATAAGGATTCCCGACCACATTGCGCTTGAAGATACGTTCGAACCAAGTACAGGCAGCGGTATAACGTCCAATCTTCACATCCAGATGATAACCGTCCCTGTTCAGATGGTCGCCGATAAAAGAAGTACGGGCATTCTGTATGGCAGTGCCCGAAGGGATGACAATCTTTATCTTATTCGCCTTAGCCGCTTTCTTCACTGCATCGGCAATAGCCTGATACATGGTCAGTTGATTGCAGTTGTAGTTTTTAAATCCACTATGCTTGGAAGTAGACGCATACGCCCAGGTTTGGTGCAACATCAGCTTTGTTTTCTTTGGAAGGCGTGCTTTTACATATTCTATAAGTTCCGGCAGAGAGGCTTCATACGTCTCGTACATTCCCGAAAAAGGACTTGCCTGTTGCAGGCTGACGTAATCCCAGTCTTCATCTGCCAGCACCGTTTCCAAAGACATCTTGCCCTTTTCCCGTTTCTTTCCATCCGTACCGATTTTCCGGTAGGCATAGGCAGGAGCATTGTCACGGGCATTTTTCACATGACGTTCCAGGGAACAGCCGCCAATAAACATATTGCCGATGATGGTTGAAATGCCTTCGGCTTCCGCAAGTTCATGCAGATATTGCTCCACGGCATCTTGGGAGAAGCTGTTGCCGATGGCAAGTATCCTGACCGTCTTTTGCTGCGCATACGCTCCTCCGGCAAGAAGGAGCAGTATGCACATACAAATCACTACATTTCTATATTGCTTCATTATAATCAAATATAACTAAACTTATCGGTTATTTCTCTTTTTCATGTAATAATCTCTCATCAAATACCACGCTTTCTTACGCATACCCTGGTCGGATATGAGTCCTTTGCGGTTCCAGCCATCCTGATTGGTGGGGTGGAAACGGAACGGCGAACGGAAGTCGAACAGAATCCAGGGAGATACACCACGCAGGTTCGGGATATTGTCGAACATACGGATATTATCCCTATACAGACGTGCCTGATATTCCTCACTCCAGGAGCTGACCACATTCTCATCACCGGACTGACCGTACAATGCTTCGCCGCCAAATTCCGAAATTATCAATGGTTTGTCCGTCACGACTTCCCATATAGCGTCTTTCGGTTCCACAGGCCACGGATGATACCAGCCCATATATTTATTGATAGCTACAACGTCCAGTTGGGAAGTAAAAGAATCCTCCATTACAAAACGCTGTTTTTCGCTATTGAAGTGCACAAGGTCGAAAGCGGCAACATACAGGCGGGTAGTGTCCAGCTGTTTTCCCGTTTCGAGCAGGGAAGTAAGGAATTCATTCCGTTCTTTGGAAGGCTGTGTTTCATTGGCAACACCCCAATAACCTACCGCGCAGCGGTTTTGATCGCGCTTAATCATTTCAGAAAGCATCCTCTGCGCTTTCTTACGGGTATCATCGTCTGTAAAGTCAATGCCTTGCCAAATAGGAATTTCCTGCCAGAGAAGGAAACCC
>USLU01000093.1 GCA_900555635.1 uncultured Bacteroides sp. | reverse complement strand
CTTCACCCTTCAAAGGTTTCTCTTTTGCTGTATCAGGAATAATGATACCACCAATAGTTTTTTCTTCTGCAGGTGCAGGGAGTATCAGCACTCTGTCTGCCAATGGTTTAATGTTCATAGTTCTTTTGTTTTTATATGTTATACATTAATTATAATAGTTTCTTGCCATTACACAAGCGATAAAGAACTTACGAAAAGTGTGCCAAACAAGAAAGCTGTTCGTTTGGCAGACGAAGGCTGACAAAATGGCAAAAAGAACTGGAAAGATTACGAAACAAGTAGTCGCATGTCTCTTCGGAACAAAATGTAGATTAATCTGTAACGAATGAAACACTTATCCCTACCTCCCTAAAGGCATAACCTCATCACCACAAGCCCATAGGGAATCACTGCACAAGATGGCATCTTGTGTTGTATAAGATGGCATCTTGTGCTACATAAGATGGCATCTTGTGCACTATAACAATAAGCCTTGAATAAGAGAGGAAGTAATAAAACAGACGATAGGAAGTAAGGAGGAAGATAAGAAGAGTTAGCATTGCACAAATGGCAATGCTTATATAGTATATATAATAAGGTAGAGTCGCTTTTTATTGGTATTTATCATAAAAAAGAGCATCTTTGCACCCCGAATTAAACGAATAATATAATGAACGCAATCTGGATTGTCCTTCCCATTCTCACACTGTTAATGTTTGAGTTGGGACTTACGCTACAAATAGAAGATTTCAAACTGTTCAAGAAACGTCCGCGCCCGATTATAGCGGGAATGATAGGACAAATTATATTCTTGCCAATATTGGCATTCGTCTTAGGCTGGCTCTTCAAGCTTGATCCTCTCTTTTTTATCGGAATCATGTTGATAGCCTGTTCACCCGGCGGCAGTTCATCAAACATCTTTTCTATGATTGCCAAAGGAGATGTGGCACTGTCCGTATCGCTTACCGCATGTAGCAGTATCATGACTCTGTTTACCATCCCCTTTATTATGGAGTTTGCCACCCGGTTTATTGGCAGTAACCTGAATATTGATGTTCACCTCCCTGTAGGTAGCCTTATGGTGCAAAATCTTATACTGATGCTTCTTCCTATTGTTACCGGGATTTTGGTGAAACGTTACCGCCCGCTTATAGCAGAAAGTATTCACAAAGTCTTATCTAAAGTTGCTTTTCCCGCATTAATTTTGCTGGCAGCTATCTTCTTCATTCAACACCATGCTACTATCACCGCCCAGTTCGGCAAACTAGGTTTGTGTATCTCTGTTCTTATACTATTGGCTATGGGTGGAGGTGCACTGCTATCAAAGTCAATGCGCCTCAACCGAAAGGAACAACGCACGCTCATCATCGAAATAGGCATGCAGAATGCAGCTCAGGCTATTGCCATAGCCAGCAGTCCGTTTGTATTCAATAATGATATTATAGCAATACCTGCCATTATTTATGCATTAATGATGAATGTGATTCTGCTGGTGTATGTGGGGATAGTAAAACGCAGATAATCGATGAGATTACTCCAACAACTCTTCAATGGAATAATTCTCCCAAAATTCCTTAGTAGACTGTACTAACGAACTACCCATGTAGATTAAAAACAATGCTGCTATGACAATCATCAAAAAACTGACGAGGGCATTGTGTTTTTCTTGTTTTAATTCAACTGAAACCATAAGAACCTCCTTTATTTATTGTCACTGCAAAAGTAAATGCAATGTATTACATCTATCTTACACGATTATGACAAATATAGTGCAAACTTAAAGCAAAAACAAATTTATTGGTATCCGAGTAATGACACTGTTCATAATCTTCAAACAAATATACAAAAAAAGGGAGCATTTTGTGCTCCCTTTTAAATGTATTTCAGATTTTATTAATTCAATTCGCTAATCAGTTCCTGAGGAGTCAATAATTTCTGTTCGCCGGTCTCCATATTTTTTAAAGTAACCTTGCCTTCATTCATTTCGTTCTCTCCTACCAAAGCTACAAACGGGATCGCTTTGGAGTTTGCATAACTCATTTGCTTTTTCATCTTAGCGGCATCCGGGAAAATTTCAGCACGAATGCCTGCTGCACGAACTTGTGCAAGTATATTCATAGAGAAAGCAGCTTCCTTTTCACCAAAATTGATAAACAACAATTGAGTACCGTTTACGGCTTCTTTGGGATAAAGTTCAAGTTGATTCAATACGTCGAAAATACGGTCGGCACCGAAAGAAATACCTACACCTGAAACGCCGGACATGCCAAACACACCGGTCAAGTTGTCATAACGCCCACCACCGGTAATACTTCCTATTTGTACATCAAGAGCTTTTACTTCAAAAATAGCTCCGGTATAGTAATTCAAGCCACGCGCCAGAGTCAAGTCAAGTTCTATTTCGTTCTTCAAACCAAGAACCTTCAGCGTGCTCAGGATAAATTCGCTCTCTTCCACACCCTTTAGTCCTACTTCACTTGCGGCAAGTACTTCTTTCAATGTAGCGAGTTTATCTTCATTGCTACCACTGAGCAGAATGATAGGTTGCAGTTTAGCAATCGCTTCATCGCTGATACCTTTTTCTTTCAGTTCCGCATTCACATTTTCCAAACCTATCTTATCGAGTTTGTCGATAGCTACGGTTATGTCTACAATTTTATCAGACTCACCAATGATTTCAGCAATACCACTCAGAATCTTACGGTTATTAATCTTTATGCAAACACGAATGCCGAAGTGTGTAAATACAGTATCGACTATCTGCATCAATTCTACTTCATTCAAGAGGGAGTCACTACCTACTACATCGGCATCACACTGATAAAATTCACGGTAACGTCCTTTCTGCGGACGGTCGGCACGCCAAACTGGTTGTATCTGATAACGTTTGAAAGGGAACGTTATTTCTTCGCGGTGCATTACTACATAACGTGCAAACGGCACTGTAAGGTCATAGCGCAAACCTTTTTCACAGAATTTGCTGGCAAGTTTGGCAGCATTGCGGCTCAATAATTCTTCATCGGTCAAACCGGAGAAATAATCACCTGAGTTCTGTATCTTGAATAGTAGTTTGTCACCTTCTTCACCATATTTACCCATCAACGTAGAAAGCATTTCCATAGAGGGAGTTTCTATCTGCTGGAAGCCATAAAGATGGTAAACATCGCGTATGGTATTAAATATATAGTTACGTTTCGCCATTTCTACAGGCGAAAAGTCGCGGGTTCCTTTCGGAATACTGGGTTTTGCTGCCATGTTCGTATCAATTACTTTAAAAATCAGGTGGCAAAGTTACGGTATTTTATCGAGGATGAAAAGAGAATATATAGTTTATCTCGTCGAAATATATCATGCAAAGAAAAAACAGATGATACATTTGGGGTAAATGTATCATCTGTATAATACAAACGCATCATCTGTTTGGGGTAAACAGATGATGCGTGTTGGATGTTTAAGGTATAATGGAACCGCCTTAGTCTCTACGTCCCATGAATATCATAATATAATAGATCAGAGTTGCCAAAGAACCAAGAGCAGCTACTACATATGTATAAGCAGCAGAACGAAGAGCATCCTCGGCAGCCTTATGGTTGTATGAATTAGTAATGCCGGAGCTGCTCAACCATGAAAGTGCACGCTTACTAGCATCAATCTCAACCGGCAAAGTAACAAAACTGAATAGTGTGGTCATTGCAAATAAGATGATACCTGCCAATAGCAATTGCGGAAAAGAATTCAGCAACAAGATACCACCCAACAATAACCAAGTCATCCATTGCGATGCAAAAGATACAACCGGCACCAATTTACTACGCATCGTCAGCGGCGCATAAGCACGTGCATGCTGAACAGCGTGTCCGCATTCATGGGCAGCTACCGCAGCAGCCATAATACTATTACCCTCATATACACCTTCACTCAAGTTCACTGTTTTATTAGCAGGATTGTAATGGTCGGTCAAGTGTCCCGGTGTATGTGTCACGGTAACATCATAAATACCATTATCATGCAACATTTTCAGTGCAACATCACGTCCCGTCATCCCGTTACCGGTAGGGATTTTAGAGTATTTCTTAAACTTGTTTTGAAGATTCATCTGTACCAGCCAACTTATAACGGCGATACCGATAAAAATAATCCATTGTATTCCTATCATTCCTGTACCCATTTTCTTTTTCTCTTTTTAGTAAATAATTAGTCGTTTCTAGTTGTATAACAAATTGTTTGCCAAAAATAAAAGGAAACGACGAGCATTACTAGTATTTCCTTTAACTTTTAGGAAGAATTAAATAATAATGAATAGTGATTAATGTTATACGATATGCCTGCATGGCTTAATCACTTATTACCATTTCAACAACTTTATCAATATCCGTCGGTATGGCAGGAAGATAAAGCATTACACCACCTTCACATTTCTGATACTTTAAGGGTTGCCGATCTGCAAAACTGACAGCTTGTTTTACTCGTTTTCCTTCCAAGGGCAGAAAGAGAGCTTTATCCTGAAGGTCAAGAATATGCACATACAACTTATTTCCCTTCTGAGTTGTCACACCCCAAGGATGTGGAGCTATGCAACCGCCACGGGTACCGTAAATAGTTTCACCATATATCTTCATCCAATCCCCTACTTCGACTAAACGCTCCAAAGCTGTAGCCGGCAGTTCACCATCAGGTTGAGGGCCGATATTCATTAACAGATTGGCATCCCTTCCGGCAGCTTTCACTAAATAATGTATCAAAGTTTTAGGCGATTTATAATCTTGATCCGTAATCTTATATCCCCACATCCCATTCATCGTCTCACAGGTCTCCAAAGGCAATGCAGTCACTTTTTGTCCGGAGAGGCCGGCAGTGTTTTCACCGGGTAGATCGCGCTCAAAAATCTGTATATCTTCCCCGGGAAAAGGAGTTTGATGATGATTATTACCGATCAAGCATGCCGGTTGCAGGCGATGTATCATGGCATATTGCTCGGGCAATTGCCAATCAAAATCCGGATTCTGATCCTGATCCCACCAGCCATCGAACCAAATTGCACCGATTTCACCATAATTCGTCAACAACTCCGTAATCTGGTTATTCATAAATTGATAATAACTTTTCCAATTTCCCTTGGGATCAGGGCGTCCGGTGCCATGGCCCGTACGTCCCCACGGAGCATCTTCCCGATACCAGTCTATATGTGAATAATAAAAATGCAGGCGTATCCCTTGCTTATGACATTCATCGGCCAATTCTTTCAATATATCCCTCTTGAAAGGGGTAGCATCTACAATGTTATAGTCGGAATACCGGGTATGAAACATGGAGAAACCTTCGTGGTGACGACTCGTAATACAAATATATTTAGCGCCGGAAGCCTTAATAGCAGATACCCACTGGGCAGCATCAAACTTAGAAGGATAAAAACCACCCGCCAGTTTGGCATATTCTTTATAGTTCAGATCCTTGTTTGTCATAGTCCACTCGCCGGTAGCCAGCATGCTGTACAATCCCCAATGTAAAAAAATACCGAATTTGGCATCTCTGAATTCCTGCCGTGATTTCAGATTCTCTTGGGTAGGTTGATAGGTTTGTGATTTTGCCGATGTTACGAACAAAAGCACTAGTAAAAAAGATAAGAATTGTGTTTTCATAAGAGTAAATAAAAAAAGCACGGATTACCCGAACAACCACGGGTCTTCAGATGAAGCCGCGAAATCCGTGTAATCCGTGCTAAAGGTTATCAGTCTATTTTATTCCGTATAACGCTCAATGGTCTGCTCGCGGTCAGGACCTACAGAAACAATCTTGATAGGTACTTCAAGTTGCTCTTCCAAGAATGACAAATAGGCATTGAATTCCTCGGGGAATTCATCCTCACTCTGCATCTTGGTCATATCGGTCTGCCAGCCGGGAAGTTCTACATAAACCGGTTCAATGGTTTCATTAATATCATACGGGAAGTAATCTATTTCTTCACCATTGATCTTATAAGCTACACAAGCTTTGATTGTTTCGAATGCGTCGAGCACATCGCTCTTCATCATAATCAGCTTGGTTACACCGTCTACCATGATAGCATACTTCAAGGCAACCAAGTCAATCCATCCGCAACGACGCTTACGTCCGGTAACTGATCCAAATTCATGTCCTAAAGTACAAATTTCGTCACCAGTCTCGTCAAATAATTCGGTAGGGAACGGACCGGAACCTACACGTGTACAATAGGCTTTGAAAATACCGTAAACTTCACCTATCTTGTTGGGAGCAACGCCCAAACCGGTACAAGCACCTGCACAAACAGTATTTGAAGAAGTTACAAAAGGATAAGATCCAAAGTCGATATCCAACATGGTACCTTGCGCACCTTCGCATAATACAGACTTACCCGAATTCAGCAAACCGTTAATCTCGTGTTCGCTATCAACCAATTTGAATTGTTTCAGGTACTCAATGCCTTCGAGCCATGCCTTCTCAAGTTCTGTGAGATCGTACTCATAGTTCATACTTGCCAATATCTGCTCGTGACGGGCTTTGGCTGCAGCATACACCTTATCAAAATCATGCAGAATATCTCCTACACGTACACCGTTACGGCTTACTTTGTCTGTGTAAGTCGGGCCAATACCTTTACCGGTAGTACCCACTTTAGCATCTCCCTTGGCAGCTTCATAAGCAGCATCCAATATACGGTGAGTAGGCAGAATGAGGTGTGCTTTCTTTGATATATGCAAGCGCTCCTTCAAATTATGGCCGGATGCTTCCAAAGCTTCAGCTTCTGCCTTGAAAAGAGCCGGATCAAGCACTACACCGTTACCGATGATATTTACCTTGTCTCCCTGAAAAATTCCCGATGGGATAGAACGAAGCACATACTTCTGCCCCTCGAACTCCAATGTATGTCCGGCATTCGGTCCGCCTTGGAAACGTGCCACAACATCATATCGCGGAGTTAATACGTCAACGACTTTGCCTTTGCCTTCGTCGCCCCATTGTAATCCTAATAGAACATCTACTTTCATTTTTCTTTCTTATGGTTATTATTCTTTTTCTTTCTTTTATTCGCCCGGTCGCACTTACTGCACAATCCGTACATATATAAGGAATAATGTGTCAGACTAAAGCGGCTCAATTTGGTATTTGCAATAGCATGTTGCAGCTCCTCATTCTGAAACTCCGTCACCTTGCCGCATTGCGTACAAATTTGATGATGGTGAGTATCGCGATTGTATGATTTTTCGTATTGGGAAGAGTTGCCAAACTGGTGCTTTATAACCAAACGGGCATTGATAAGCAAGATTATAGTATTATAAAGAGTAGCTCGACTGACACGGAAGTTTTCCTGATCTGCCATCAGTGAGTAAAGCGTGTCAATATCAAAATGCCCTTCTATAGAATATATGGTATCGAGTATGGCATAGCGTTCAGGAGTCTTTCGATGCCCGTTCGCATTCAAATATTCAGTGAATATCTGCCTTACTGTATCTTTCACATTCTGACTTTCCATTTGACGGCGCAGTTTTACAGCCAACAAAGTTAATCCTTTTTTGTGGAAAGCAAGAGAGAATGAGAGAAAAATAATGCGATCTTTTCAATCAACTTCCTCTTTAACGAGGTTATAAAGTAATTTTTCTTCTTCCAAAGAGGAATCTTTTAAGCTTTCGACACGGCGACATACCTGAAAAGCATTCTCTTCGCGATACTGCATAAAGCGGCGAATAGCGGTCATAGCAGCATTTCGCACATGATAGGAACCTGACAAGAATGCACTGATGGCTTGATCCAGGAACTCATTTTCTACCCGTTCATTCATTTCACCTTTCTTCATCAACAGACGGGCAATAGTTAAGAAGCCACATACTTGGAGATATTCACGCTCATCCGCAATCCAATGGAATGATTTTGCCGGAGCGTATGGCAAATATTGGAACAAGTTCATGCAAGTAAGTTCGGCAATTTCAATATTGGGCATGTTTTCTACCCAGATATCTGCAATTTCCGGCAGGAAGCTGTCAACAGGCTGCAACAATCCGGCTAGTATCTTACATTCGCGGATATCTTCTTTCCACAGGGCTTGCGCCAATGCGTGGTCTTTTTCATATCCGGCAGCTATACTTTTGATGCGGGGCAACTCTACGCCGAAGTTCAGTTTATATACCAAACCTTTCTCACGCATACTTTGGGACACAGCCCCGTTCATTGAGAGACGGAGCTGTGTTTTGATATCTTTCAGTTGTTGATGTAACAGTTCTTTTGAATCCATTATCATTTAATTATTTATGGAAGGTAAAGTAGAATAGTCTTTGCTATAACGCAACATCTGGTCTACATAGTCTTCATCATAAGTTACTTGAATGTCGGTAATTTTACCATCAGCATCCGTCACTGCTTCATATTTAGGATTGACAAATCCTTTATAAGGAGCAAGGTTCAGCTTTTTATAGCGCTCCAAGACTTCGGCATGCAAAGTAGGATCTACTTTCACGGCATACGCTTCTACTAAATTACGAGCTCCTTCCAAATCTCCTGTTGACTTAATACGTTGTATTTCGGCCAGCAGTTCACCAAAAAGTTTGCGAAGTTTATCGTAGTCATTCACTACAACATAAGTCTTCCCGTTTTTCTTCACTAATTCTACAACTTTGTCGGCTGCACCTTTCTCGAATACCCAACGAGCAATGAGTTGACGATTACGCATGTGAGCTTCTTCTACATTATTGCCCGGCTCTATGCGAACTAACTGAGTCATCAAACCATTCATTAAGAAGGCGTAATATTCAGCTTTATAAGCCTCTTCATTAGGCGTCAATCCTAACTCCACCAACTTCGGATCAGCCACATAATAAAGTCCGAATAAGTCGGCACGAGCTTCTTCTATGGTTGAACCGTAAGCTTTCAAAGCATCAGGATCAACACCTGGTAACAGTTTACCAGAGCCGTGTCCTAAACATTCGTGGAGATCAGTATGCAAGTTGCCAGTCAGGTCACCGTATTTATCAATCAATTGAAGTTCAGCGTCGCTGTATACAAACTCTTCATTAAAGCCATTGCCATGTGCTGCTTTATTATAAGCATCAGTTATATTACCAATGGTTACGGACTTTGAGCCATGATGGTTGCGTATCCAATTTGCATTCGGCAAATTGATACCGATTGCAGTTGCCGGATATAAATCACCGGCTAGAATAGCTGCAGTAATCACTTTAGCCGATACGCCTTTTACTTCTTCCTTTTTAAACTGTTTATCTGCCGGAGAATGATCTTCAAACCACTGGGCATTATTGCTAATCAATTCCGTACGTCGAGTAGCTTCCATATCCTTAAAGTTCACCAAGGACTCCCAGCTAGCTTTCATACCAAGTGGGTCACCATAACTTTCAGTAAAGCCATTTACAAAATCAACACGTGAATTCAGATCCTTTACCCAAAGAATAGCATAATCATCAAAGATTTTCAAATCGCCGGATTCATAGAATTCCACCAACTTAGCAATTACAGCTTTCTGCTCAGGAGTCTCAGCAACCCCTTCCGCTTTTTTCAACCAATATACGATCTTTTCAATAGCCGGACTGTAAAGCCCTCCTACTTTCCAAACCTTTTCCTGCACTTTACCATCTACCTTAACCAAACGGCTGTTCAAACCGTATGACACCGGAGTTTCATCTTTCGGATTCTTCAACGCATTGTAGTAATCTTCAGCTTCTTGCTGTGTTACACCATCGTAATAGTTACAAGCAGAGGTTAATACCAAGTCTTCGCCCGCCGCTTGATTCACTCGTTTGGGCATAACTTTAGGATCAAAAATAACAGGAAAGACCTCATCACATAATTGCTCTATAGTCTGTCCTTCAGCTAACGGCATAGCAGAGGCATCTACACTCAACACAGCTTGCTTAAAGAATTCAGGACTGAAACCCGGTACAAACTTTTCACTGCCGTAATGATGATGAATGCCATTAGAAAACCATACGCGCTTCAGATAAACTTCCATCGCTTTGAAGTCAGGAGTATTTTTATCCCCTTTATAACCCGTATAAACTGCCTCTAGCATTCTACGAATGGTTAAGTTATACTTTCCATTCTGATCAAACAAGATATCTCTACCCTGCAAAGCAGCCTCTGTCAGGTAATAAACTAGTTCTTTTTGTTTGAGTGATAGGTTTTCAAAACCAGGCACACTATAACGTAAAATCTGTAAATCTGCAAATTGTTCCACTGTATAATCAAATTTTTCTGCCTCAGCAGTTGTTTTTGGATTTCTGCCACAAGCTGTCAATAAAGAAAGGGCAGTCACCATCAAAATTAGTTGTTTCTTCATGTGTCGGGAATATGTAGAGAGTTGGTATTTATAAAGACAAAAAGGAAGTATTCCAAAGCATCAGTTTCGGAATATTTCCTTTCTATACATTCAGTTTGCAGAGTTATTTCTTTTTTTCTGCGTGTCTTTTACGATATCCGTTAGGAGTTTCATTTACATTTTTATAAAAGGCAGCATAGAAAGACTGACGATTAGCAAAACCTACCATGGTGCTGATCTCTTCAACATTTTTGTCTTCATATCTTTTGTCTGTCAACAAATGCTGTGCTTCTTTCACTCTGTATTCATTCAACAAACAAGAATAATTCATACCGAAACGCGAATTCACAACTGCAGATAAATAACGGGTGTTGGTCTGCAATTCTTTCGCCAAATCTTTAGCTGAATAATCTGGATCTCTGTACTTTTTCTGCACAACCACGATATTTAATATCTTGTCGTACAACTCGTCTGCCAATTCCGGCCGTATCAGCGAGCGGTAGGCAGCTTCCTTTTCTTTCTTTTCGCGCAGGTTGTAAGGACGTTTCTTTGCATCCATTTCCTGTGCATTGTTTTCTAAATCACTCATCGAATTAACTGGTTAGGGTTGTTTAAAATTGGAAGTCCAAAGGATTTTCCTTTAGACCTTACAAAAGTCTGACATTTTTTTTTAATACGCAACTTTTCACATACATATTTTTCATTCATAAACAACGAAAAAGGTTGAAAAGAAGTTCCACAAGCTAATTAATAAGAAACTTTAACTCTTCGATAAGACCAATACTATATTATTTCTATGTAAATTTCTATTTTACTTTATACAATAATTAATGTACCTTTGCAGAAAAAATAGAGACCTTCGAACATTATGCTTCAAACGCTTAAAACATATTTTGGTTATGATAGTTTCCGACCGTTGCAAGAGGAAATTATACACCATTTACTAGACAAGAAAGATGCACTTGTACTAATGCCTACAGGTGGTGGCAAGTCCATATGTTACCAATTACCTGCTTTATTATGCGAAGGTACTGCTATAGTGGTTTCTCCCCTTATTTCTTTAATGAAAGACCAGGTGGAAACCCTCTGTGCTAACGGGATAGCAGCGGGTGCGCTGAACAGCAATAATGATGAAACAGAAAATGCAACCTTACGGCGTGCTTGCATGGCAGGTAAGTTGAAACTACTCTATATTTCACCCGAAAAATTATTGGCAGAAATTAATTACTTATTACGTGACATTCAAGTCTCTTTATTTGCTATTGATGAAGCACATTGCATCTCCCAATGGGGGCATGATTTCCGACCGGAATATACACAAATGGGAATACTACATCAACAGTTTCCGCAGGTACCCATTATTGCACTAACTGCTACAGCCGACAAAATAACCCGTGAGGATATTATTAAACAATTGCACTTAAATCAGCCTAAAGTTTTCACTTCTTCTTTTGACCGTCCTAACCTCAGTTTAACGGTGAAACGCGGTTATCAACAAAAAGAAAAAAGTAAAGCCATACTCGACTTCATTGCCCGGCATTCTAAAGAAAGCGGAATTATTTACTGCATGAGCCGGAACAAAACAGAATCCGTTGCCCAAATGTTGCAGAAGCAAGGCATTAAAGCCGCTGTCTACCATGCCGGTTTGTCACCTTCTAAACGTGATGAAGCACAAGATGATTTTATCAACGACCGGGTACAAGTAGTGTGCGCAACCATCGCCTTTGGAATGGGAATTGACAAGAGCAATGTTAGATGGATCATCCACTATAATCTGCCTAAAAGTATCGAAAGTTTCTATCAGGAAATCGGACGTGCAGGACGAGACGGATTACCTAGCGACACCCTCTTATTCTATTCATTAGCTGATTTAATTTTGCTTACAAAATTTGCTACTGAAAGTGGGCAGAAAACCATCAATCTGGAGAAGTTGCAACGCATGCAACAATATGCTGAATCCGACATTTGCCGACGGCGTATCCTGTTAAGTTATTTCGGAGAAAACACAACTCATGATTGTGGGAATTGTGATGTTTGCAAAAATCCTCCACAACGCTTTGACGGTACTATAATCGTACAAAAAGCACTTAGTGCCATTATTCGCACCGAGCAACAAATAGGAACAAGCATTTTGGTTGATTTATTGAGAGGGTCAATGAGTCCTGAAATAACAGAAAGAGGCTACCAGCATTTAAAAACGTTTGGTGCAGGGCGTGAAGTCCCGGCTCGCGATTGGCACGACTACCTATTGCAAATGCTGCAACTCGGTTATTTTGAGATAGCTTATAATGAGAATAATCATTTAAAAATTACTCCTAGCGGATGTGATGTATTGTACGGGAGGTCAACTGCCCAGCTTGTAGTTATCCGTCGCGAAGAAGCCACGGAAACCAAACGAGGGCAGAAACGCAAGTCCACAATTCCTACCAAGGAATTACCTTTAGGATTGCCCAATGTAGAAAGTGGAAAACTATTCGAAGCACTGCGTGAGCTCCGAAAACGCTTAGCAGATCAGGAGGCTCTTCCTGCTTACATCGTACTCTCTGACAAAGTGCTTCACCTGCTAAGTACTTCCCGTCCTACAACCATGGAAGAATTTGGGAATATCAGCGGAATTGGCGAATATAAAAAGAAGAAATATGGAAAAGATTTTATTGAATTAATACGCAAATACAGCTAAATATTTATTTACACTGTTGCAGTAATTCCCGTACATCTCCCTGAGGTACCCCCAACTTAACGGCTTTCTCAAAATCACGTTTAGCCAGCTCCTTTTTCTTTTGAGACAGATAAATCTGCCCACGCATCAAGTAAGCTTCCGACTGTGACGGATCTAGTTCAATAGCTTCTTCCAAATCAATCAGAGCCAAATCAAGATGCTCCATATCTTTTTCTACACCCGCACGAGCCACATAAAGTACGGCATACAGCGGAGCAGTAATTTGTGTTGCTCCATCCGCTTTATCAGCAATCATTTTATTCAACACAGAAAGGGCTTCTTCATATTTTCCTTCTTTCTGTTCCAGCATAGCCAATCCCAGCCTCCCGTTATAACTCTGAGGATTCAATTTCAATAATCGGTCATAATCTGACCTTGCAGCCTTATAATCACGCTTTTGTTTATAAATATAAGCACGCATCAGTAAAGCTTCCTGATTGTCTGTTTCCAAATCAAGGGCAAGCGCATAATCCACCCGAGCTAATTCATCCTTACCCAATTCCAGATAAAGCGCTGCACGATTCATCAAGATTGGTACAGTACGTGGTGCTATATTCAATGCCATCGTATAAGATTCAATTGCCTGGTCGTATTGACGTTGACGACGTTGTATAGTCCCCAAATTAGAAAACAATAAAGCATTATGCGGATTGGCAGGGTCAAGTTTCAAAGCCTCCATAATATACTTTTCGGCTTGTGCCAAACTATCTTGTTCGGTAGCTGCTACAGCTCGCTCACTCAACTCCTCATAAGTTTGGGAAAAAGCAGGAGTTCCTACTGCAATCCATATCAAGAAAGAAAGAATATTTTTTTTCATATCAGTTTATTTATCAGTCTAATGGATAGGTATCAAAAGCAAATAGCTCTGTTGACAAATACCGTTCACCTGTATCCGGCAACAAAGCAACAATTGTTTTGTTCACAAACTCAGGACGTCCGGCCAGTAAGCGTGCCGCATATACTGCCGCTCCTGAAGAAATTCCTACCAGCAATCCTTCCGTAGATGCCAGTTCACGACCGCCACGAATAGCTTCATCATCGGGTACAGGAATAACTTCATCTACTACAGAAGCATCGTAAATTGAAGGGATAAAGTTAGCTCCAATACCTTGTATACGATGCGGAGCAGACTCTCCTCCTTCTAAAATGGGAGAAGAAGCAGGCTCTACAGCAACAATATATACATTCGGATTATGTTTTTTTAAAGCCCGGGCTACACCGCAGACTGTACCTCCTGTACCCACACCTGCCACAAATACGTCAACTTTTCCATCGGTATCATCCCAGATCTCTTCACCGGTAGTCAGTTCATGCACTTTGGGATTAGCAGGATTTTCAAACTGCTGCAAGATGACGGAACCGGCTATTTTTTCTCGAAGTTCTTGAGCTTTAGTGATAGAACCCGCCATACCGGATAATCCGTCCGTCAATACTATCTCAGCCCCTAAAGCTTTTAATAAATTACGACGTTCGATGCTCATTGTTTCGGGCATGGTCAATATCAAATGATATCCTTTTATGGTTGCTACCATGGCAAGTCCCACGCCTGTATTTCCGCTAGTAGGTTCTATAATGGTGGCACCTGGTTTCAATATTCCGGACGTTTCTGCATCTTCAATCATGGCGAGTGCCACACGGTCTTTAATACTTCCAACAGGATTAAAAGCTTCCAGTTTGACTACTAAATTCTTTTGCAATCCGTATTTACAACTGTATTCAGCTAATTCCATCAACGGGGTGTGTCCGATAAGCTCCGTCAGATTCTTCGCAATCTTTGCCATAATCGTTCTTTTAAATCAAACATTATGCGGCAAAGATAAGAATTTATACTGAATAACTATTGTCTATTCAAAATCAGTCGAGAAAGGTATGTCAATAAGAAAGTATTTAACGTGAGTTCGATAAATTTACACTGAATACTCGGAGTAACTTAATTCCCCTCCTTCCTGAAGGAGGAGAATCAAAGAGCCCCTTGAATGTTTATGAACGAAACATCCAAGGGGCAGGAATCAAATATGTGAATAGTTAAGCCTTGATATAGTCTACAATCCAAGCACCGACTTCTTTTGTACCATACTTGGCTCCGCCTTCCACCTGAATTTCGGGTGTGCGAACATTTGCATCAAGAGAAGCGTCTACCGCTTTGCGGATAAATGCACCCTCTTCTTTCAGATCGAAATACTCGAACAACATTGCTACGGATAATATCTGTGCCAACGGGTTAGCTATGTTCAAGCCCTTTGCTTGCGGCCAGGAACCATGAATGGGTTCGAATACCGGCGTACTTTCACCGGTAGAAGCGGAAGGAAGTAATCCCATAGAACCACTGATAACAGAGCCTTCATCCGTAAGAATATCACCAAAAGTATTCTCAGTTACCATTACATCGAAGAACTTCGGTTCCTGAATCATTTTCATGGCAGCATTGTCTACAAACATATAATCGGTAGTCACTTCAGGATACTGGGGAGCCATCTCCTGTGCAATCTGACGCCACAAACGAGATGAAGCAAGCACGTTGGCTTTATCCACAACCGTAAGATGCTTATTACGTTTCATGGCATATTCAAAACTTACTTTCAGGATACGTTCAATCTCCGGGCGAGTGTACATATTAGTATCATAAGCCTTGTCATTATCCTGATATTTCTCGCCGAAATACATACCTCCGGTCAGTTCGCGGATGCAGAGGAAATCTGCGCCTTCTACCAGTTCTGCACGAAGCGGAGATTTATGTAGCAGGCATTTGAAAGTCTGTACCGGACGGATGTTTGCAAACAGCCCCAACTTCTTACGCATAGCCAGCAAGCCCTGTTCCGGACGAACTTTTGCGGTAGGATTATTGTCAAACTTCGGATCACCTACAGCAGAGAAAAGCACTGCATCGGCATTCTTACAAACCTCGTAGGTTGCTTCAGGAAACGGATCGCCCACTTTATCAATAGCATCTGCACCGCAAATAGCATATTCATAACTCACTTCGTGTCCGAATTTCTCACAAACAGCTGTCATTACATCCACACCTACGGCAGAAATTTCTGGGCCGATACCATCGCCGGCCAATACTGCAATTTTAAAGTTCATTGTATTCTTTATTCTTTAAATATTCGTTATTTCGTTGATAGAAACTATAGCTTGATAGTTTATGATTTATACTCATTCTCAATGATATTCAGCATCTTCACGGTTGCTTTGATGGCAGCTTCCGTCTGGTCGGCATCCAAGCCACGGGTACGGAATACTTTGTCCTCAAAGCTCCAGGTGATGACCGTTTGTACAAATGCATCGGTACGCCCACCGGGAGGAATAGATACGGCGTAATTGGTCAACATAGGAAATTTACGTCCCAACGTCACTTTATACACCTTACGCAAAGCACGTACGAAAGCATCATACTGACCGTCTCCGCTCGAGCTCTCTTCATATTCCTTTCCGTTGATTTCGATCTTCAAAGATGCCATAGGCTTCAATCCGGAGGCTAAATTTACGATGTAGCTTTTCAGCCTGACCCGTTCATTCACGATGCTGTGTTTCAAGACATCAGAAACTATATATGGCAAATCCTCCTGTGTAACCAATTCTTTCTTGTCACCCAGTTCAATGATGCGCTCGGTAACTTTACGCATAGAGTCTTCATCCATTTCAAGACCTAAATCTTCCAGATTTTTGCGGATATTGGCTTTACCGCTATTCTTACCCAATGCATACTCCCTTTTACGCCCGAAACGCTCGGGAAGCAAGTCATTGCAATAAAGGTTACTCTTATTATCGCCATCGGCATGCACACCGGCTACTTGTGTAAATACATTTTCACCTACGATGGGCTTATTGGCAGGAATGGCAATACCGGAATAAGATTCTACCACACGGCTAACTTCATTCAGACGGCTTTCATCAATGTTGGTTATCGCACTGAAATGATCTTTCAGAATAGCTTGAACACTGGAAAGAGGAGCATTCCCTGCACGCTCTCCCAAACCATTAATAGTGGTATGCAACCCCCTACATCCGCTCAAGACGGCAGCAAGTACATTGCTGACTGCAAGGTCGTAATCATTGTGAGCATGAAAGTCAAAGTGTGCTTCAGGATAGCGTTTTACCATCTTCCGCATAAACTCGATGACTTGCAACGGATTTAAAATCCCCAAAGTATCGGGCAGCATATAGCGTTGGATGTTGGTCTGAACCAAAGCGTCCATCAACTGAAAGACATACTCCGGAGAATCTTTCATACCGTTGCTCCAGTCTTCCAAATAAACATTCACCTCCATATCCTGCTCGTTGGCATAGTTCACCACAGTCAGGATATCTTCGATATGTTCTTCGGGGCTCTTTTGAAGTTGATAGGTACAATGTTTCTGAGAGCCTTTGCACAGCAGATTAATAACACGACAACCGGTAGCATGAATCCAGTCTACCGATGTACGACCGTCAACGAAACCAAGTACTTCTACTTTAGGTAACATATTGCGACGCGCAGCCCAATCGCATATCATCTTCACGGCATCAAATTCTCCTTCAGATACCCGAGCAGAAGCTACTTCTACCCGATCTACCTTCAACTCTTCCAGTAACAAACGGGCAATCATCAGCTTCTCATGGGGAACAAAGGACACCCCGCTGGTTTGTTCACCGTCGCGGAGGGTAGTATCCATGATTTCTATCTTCGGATGATTATGCTTCATTGTTTATTCTCCCAAGCTTCTATTTTATCTTTATTCTCCACTAAAAAATCAATATCATCCAAGCCGTTCATCAGACAATGCTTTTTATAAGTATTGATTTCAAATGTTTCGCTCTTACCTGTCGCCTTGTTGGTGATGGTTTGTTCGGGCAGATTCACTTCTACTTCTGTTTTCGGATCAGCAGCAATGGAGTTGAACAGTTCTTGCAGGAACGGCTCGCTTACAACCACCGGAAGCACAAAGTTATTCAACTCATTATTCTTATGTATGTCGGCAAAGAAACTGCTCACCACTACCCGGAAACCATAATCGGCAATAGCCCAAGCAGCATGTTCACGACTGGAACCCGAACCGAAGTTTTTGCCTGCTACCAGAATCTTACCGCTATAAGTTGGATCGTTCAGCACAAAAGAATCTATTTTATTACCCTGCTTGTCATAACGCCAATCACGGAAAAGGTTCTCTCCAAAGCCTTCTTTTGTAGTGGCTTTCAGAAAACGTGCCGGGATAATCTGGTCTGTATCCACATTCTCCAAAGGAAGGGGTACACAAGTACTAGTGATGATATTGAATTTCTGTTTCATTATTTCTATATATTAAAATTAAGAATGATATAGCAAAACTATTCTCGTTCCCCTTCAGGGGAACGAGGGGTTAGATCAGTTCTCTCGGGTCGGTAATCACTCCCGTTATCGCCGCAGCCGCAGCCACCAGCGGACTGGCAAGCAATGTACGCGAGCCAGGTCCCTGACGTCCTTCAAAATTACGGTTACTGGTCGATACCGCGTATTTACCGGCAGGCACTTTATGG
>USLU01000092.1 GCA_900555635.1 uncultured Bacteroides sp. | reverse complement strand
ATTTTTATAGTCAACGAAAAAAAAGAAGGTGCATCGTGCATTACGACACACCTCCATTTTTCTGTATATTAATTAGGAGATTAATTCTTATTAGCACGCTTACGTTCTGTTTCATCCAAAATAACCTTGCGCATACGCATAGACTTCGGTGTAACTTCTGCATACTCATCTTCCTTAATATACTCCAATGCTTCTTCCAAAGAGAATTGTACGGGAGGAATCAAGCGAGCTTTATCGTCGGAACCGGAAGCACGCATATTGGTCAACTTCTTTGATTTAGTAACGTTTACTACCAGGTCATTATCGTGAGAATGCTCACCTACTACCTGTCCGGCATAAACTTCTTCTTGCGGGAAGATGAAGAATTTACCACGATCCTGCAATTTATCAATAGCGTAAGCAAAAGCTGTACCCGACTCCATAGCAATAATAGAACCATTGGTACGACGCTCTATCTCACCTTTGTAAGGTTGATATTCTTTGAAGCGATGCGCCATGATAGCTTCACCGGCAGATGCGGTGAGTACATTGGTACGCAAACCGATAATACCGCGTGAGGGCATATCGAATTCGAGGTTTACACGTTCGCCCGCACTTTCCATCTTCACCATTTCACCCTTACGGCGAGTTACCATATCAATCATTTTGCTGGCATATTCTTCAGGAACATTGATGGTAAGCTCTTCGATAGGCTCATGTTTAACGCCATCAATTTCTCTGAAAATAACTTGCGGCTGACCAACCTGTAACTCGTAACCTTCACGGCGCATCGTCTCGATCAATACAGACAGGTGGAGTACACCACGGCCCGAAACGATCCATTTGCCATCTTCTTCACTCTTGCGTACACGCAGAGCAAGGTTCTTGTCCAGTTCCTTCATCAGGCGTTCATGGATGTGGCGGGAAGTAACGAACTTACCTTCTTTACCATAGAAAGGAGAGTCATTGATAGTGAACAACATGCTCATAGTCGGTTCGTCGATAGCGATAGGCGGCAATGCTTCCGGATTTTCAAAATCACAGATTGTGTCTCCAATCTCAAATCCTTCGATACCTACTAACGCACATATATCACCGGAAGATACTTCGGACACTTTCACACGTCCCATACCTTCGAATGTATGCAATTCCTTTATCTTAGAGCGGACAATCTTACCGTCACGTTTAGCCAAAGATACATTCATACCTTCTCTCAGCGTACCGCGATGTACACGGCCTACGGCAATACGACCGGTATATGAAGAATAATCCAATGAGGTTATCAGCATCTGCGGAGTACCTTCCAACTGCGTAGGAGCAGGGATGTTTTCTACGATACAATCCAGCAGTGAGTAGATGTTATCAGTAGGTTGCTGCCAGTCGGTACTCATCCAGTTATTCTTTGCCGAACCGTATACAACGGGGAAATCCAATTGCTCTTCGGTAGCCTCGAGACTGAACATCAAGTCGAATACCATTTCATAAACTTCTTCGGGGCGGCAGTTGGGCTTATCTACCTTGTTCACTACAACGATGGGCTTCAAACCAATCTGCAAAGCCTTTTGCAACACGAAACGTGTTTGCGGCATGGGACCTTCGAAAGCATCTACCAATAAGATACATCCGTCTGCCATATTCAACACACGTTCTACTTCACCACCGAAGTCACTGTGCCCCGGAGTATCAATAATATTAATCTTGGTATCTTTATAAGAAATCGAAACGTTCTTTGAAAGAATCGTTATTCCTCGTTCACGTTCCAAATCGTTGTTATCCAGCATTAATTCACCTGTGCTTTGGTTCTCACGGAACAGATTTCCTGCCAAAAGCATCTTGTCTACGAGCGTCGTTTTCCCATGGTCAACATGGGCAATAATTGCAATGTTTCTGATATTTTGCATATAATACCTATTATTTGGGCGCAAAGATAGTGCAAACCGAAGGCAGATGCAAATTTATTTGCAATTTGCTAAGGTGCAGCCTATTTTCGCGGAGCAAAGGTACACATTTTGCATTAGATATATAGTATAGAGAAGAAAAAAAAGCTATATATCATTGTGATATAAAAGATAATACCTATCTTTGCAGCCCCGAAAGGGAATATTTAAATAACTTTTTAATTAAACATTTATGTATTTAGACGCTGCTAAAAAGCAAGAAATCTTCGGTAAGCACGGAAAGTCTAACTCTGATACTGGATCAGCTGAGTCTCAGATAGCATTGTTTTCCTACCGTATTACCCACCTGACTGAGCACCTTAAGCTCAACAGAAAAGATTATAGTACTGAAAGAGCTTTGACAATGTTGGTAGGTAAACGCCGTGCGTTGCTGAACTACCTGAAAGACCGCGATATCAACAGATACCGTGCCATTATCAAAGAACTTGGCTTGCGTAAGTAATCTACTTGCGGCAAAAGCATTAAAAAGCGGGAAGTTTCCTATAGAGAACTTCCCGCTTTTTTTGTGTGCGGCAGAGACCTGCAAAGACTTACGTTTGTCAGACACTGGTGTTCAAGATGTCAAACACAAGTGTTCATCGCGATAGACGCCAGTGTCTATCACGATAGACTCAAGTGTTTGTCAGGACAAAGGCTAGTGTCTATCAGTTAGGGTAACTCCATACAATACGTGTTCTTTTAAGGGATGTCCGTCAGGCACCGAAGGATGCGGAAATTCTTTCACTTTCTGCATTCCTATCTTCTGCATCACTCGTTCAGAGCGTTTATTGGGTAAAGAAGTAAAAGAATAGACTGTAGCAAACGGAAGATGCCCTGCGGCATACTTCAAACAAGCTTCGGCAGCTTCGGTAGCATATCCACGGTTCCAGCAGTCTTGCTTCAATCTCCAACCTATTTCAACACCCGGAGCAAAATCTACATCGAAGGCGATGTTATGAAATCCGGTATATCCGAGAAAGGCACAATCTTCTTTGCGCTCTACGGCATACAGACCATAGCCACATTGGGCAAACTCGTTTCTAATTCTATTATAAAAATCCAAAGACTCCATATCAGTCAGCTTTTTCAGAAAGAACTCCATGACTGATGAGTCTTGGTTCATCTCTGAGAATGGTTCTAAATCTTCTTCTTTCCAATCACGCAGCAACAGGCGGGGAGTTTCAATGTATATCATACAGGGTGCAAGTATATAGTTTATATTATGACGGATAGTGCAAGATAATTAAGCATTAATTAGTACTTAAAACTTAATTACTGTACAAAAATACAGCAATTAAGTTGATTACCCAAAACATTATCTTTAGATTTGTATAACCTTTGAAGAGGAATGAAAATCTCTTCCTCTAACAAAACATAAAGAAAATGATAACACCGGAAAATCAGTCCTTCAGTTATCCCGCCTTACTGAAACAAATAAAGGCAAGGGTAGCACTCGCCCAAAGAAAAGCAATCTATGCCGCCAATGAAGAAATGCTATACATGTATTGGGATATAGGTAAACTGCTTTCTCAAAGTCAGAAACAGATAGGCTGGGGTAATAATGCATTGGAGCAACTTGCTAATGATCTGAAGAATGAGTATCCTACGGTAAAAGGGTTCTCCGTGAGAAATTGCCAGTTCATGATACAGTTCTATAACGAATATAATCAAGAACTTACAAATACGAAACGGACCGTTTCGTATTTGATAAATGGGAATATCACGCTCCCAGTAAGTAAATTGAGTTGGTCTCAAAATATCACTCTTATGCAGCGGGTCAAAGACTTGAAAGCCCGTTACTGGTATATGATTCAATGCATCAAGAGCAGTTGGAGCAGAGATTTCCTTGTAGAAGCCATTAAACGGGACTTTTACAACACACACGGAGCCTTAGCCAATAACTTCAGCACTACACTCCCCGAGATTCAGGCGGAACAAGTTAGAGAAACTCTAAAAGACCCTTATATCTTCGACATGCTCACTTTCACAGACAAGTATGATGAACGCGACATCGAATTAGGGCTCCTCAAGTATATTGAGAAATTCTTACTTGAAATGGGATCTGGTTTTGCATTTATGGGCAGGCAATATCATATTGAGGTTGCTGAGAAAGACTTTTATATAGATATCCTCATGTACAACACCTTTCTGCACCGATATTTGGTCATAGAGCTGAAACGTAATGAGTTCCAACCCGAGTATATCGGTAAGCTAAATTTCTATTGTTCCGCCGTTGATGATCTGTTATGCCGTGAAGGAGACAATCCGACAATCGGTCTGCTTCTTTGCCAAAGCAAGGACAAAATTATGGCGGAATATGCATTAAGGGACATTCATAAACCCATCGGGATTTCGGATTACGAATTGAACGAAGCATTACCTAAAGATATCAAGTCTAGTTTGCCATCCATCGAAGAAATAGAGAGCAAGCTAAGCCAAGATCTAAAGGACAAAGACTAATAACAAACTTATACAATCCATGAGACAACCAGCTTCAGCGGAACAAACAGAGTATTCGTATATTATGATCAAGAGAATTTTATTACCGGATGCCTGGAAGAATCCGGATTCAAAATAGTAGATTTGCAAAAGAAAAGATATCCGGAACAAGATGGAAGCTTCTTAACGGATATGATTTTCATTGCCCAAAAGAAACAAAAGTAAGGTAGACACATCTACGTAGTGGAAATAAAAACCTAAACAAGTGAATGATGAAAACAAGTAAACTGATTCTGTTGGGGCTGATCTGTATGATCGCCACCGTACCGGCTACCGCCCAAAGCCGGAGTGAAAAGAAAGCACGGATTGAACGTGCCGTAAAGGAAGCCATCGACTCCCAAACGTACAAGATCGACGTAAACCGTATGCAGCCCATGAGAGGGGGAAGCCGCACGCTGACCACAAACTACTCTCTGAAAATCAGCAATGATTCTGTCTATTCCTACCTGCCCTACTTCGGCGTAGCTTACAACATACCTTATGGTGGGGGCAAAGGACTCGTGTTCAGCGAACCGATAACCGAATACAAGACCAAAGAACTTAAAAAAGGAAGAATGCAGATAGATTTCAAGACCCGCAGCGAAGGAGACAATTACGAATACAGCCTCACAATCTATCCCAACGGATCGACCACCATCCACGTGCAGGCATCTAACCGACAATCTATCTCTTACACTGGAGATATGGAAATGAAGGTATCACCTTCGAGATAGATAGGAAGAATAAAGAGAAAAACAAATTAGAGGCATTTATCGTAATGACACTAATGCAAGACAAGAACCTGTCATAATGACGCCATATGATGGTTTTTACCAACAGATGCTTTCAATAGGAAACCTCTTCCAGCATATATACCGAATAAATAAAGAATAACGATACACGATTTCTGCATATTCCCTCACCTTTTCATGCTATTTATGCAAAAAAGGGTTACTACTTATGAGTAATAGGGTTACTACTTATAGGTGATATGGCTACTACTTACGGGTAAAAGGGTTACTACTTATAGCTAACACTCCTATAAGTGTCGTCTTTCACTCCTACATGTGTACTTTCTGACAAGGATTTTACTCTAATAGAAATGTAAGTATTTCGATACTGCACTCAGTATCTATCACTTACCGATTTTCGTTTGCGTATTTCCATTATAATAGGCATCTGTACGGAAATACGCCATTCTGAGCAGCATAGAAATACAAAGTGTCAAAATGAAGATAATTTATACCCCACCTTCGGAATAGTGAGCAATTCAAGTTGCTTGTCTTCGGATAAGTATTTTCGGAGTTTGGCTATGTAATTGTTCAGGCTTTGTTCACTACCGGAAGTTCCTTCCCAAAGTTCCTGCTCTATCTGCTCACGGGTTACAACAGTGTCTAGATTCAATGCAAACAGTTTCAGCAGTTTGCATTCAAAGGTGCTGAGTTTTTTCACTGCTTCATTCCCCTTCATCAGCAGACTTTCCTCGGCACACAGATGAAACATACCTATTTCAATTTCTTTCGGATGAAACGAATCTGCAAACCTGTTAATATATGCCAGTAATTCGGCTATCTCGAAAGGCTTCTTCAGATAAGTGACTGCTCCTGCATCTAGCGCCCTTGCCACACTTGCAACCTCTACATGCGATGAAACGAACAAAACAGGAGTATTCGGCGCTATCAGTTTCAGTTCAGGCACTGCGTCAATACCATTCTTATTACCAATCTCCACGTCGAGCACCATAATGTCCGGTTGCCAGTCTTTCACCACCTCTTTGATACCCGCTAATGAAGTCTGATAATGCGTTTCGTAGTGCGCAGCCTCCAACGCCAAGGTGATGATGTTTCCCAACGCCACATCATCGTCAACAAACAATACTTTGATTTTATTCATAATCGGTTTTCTATATCAGACAAGGGGAATAGTGAATGTAAATATACTGCCTTTCTCCTCGGCGCTTTCCACTTTAATCTTTCCCTTGTGTTCGTCTATAATATATTTCGACTGCGCCAGTCCTATGCCATAGCCTTTGCAAATTCGTTCCTCTGCTCTGGGCACCTGATAAAACTGACGGAACAGTTGCTGCTGATATTTCGGAGCTATGCCCCAACCATTATCTCGTACAGATACTTGCAACATGCGGTTCACAATGGACAAAGTAACCTCCACCTTCACGCCATCATCAGAATACTTCAAAGCATTTTCTATAAGGTTTCTGATAACATTCTCTATATACAGTCCATCGGCAATAACTTTTACCCCTACAGGTAATTCATTCACAATCTCAATAGTATGGAGTTTAGCGCGATAAAGTGCATCCATACTACATTTCACCATCTCCGTCAGGTGTAAGATATCAATTTCTTCTTTCTTCAGTACAAGCTTCTTTCTGTCCTTACGCACGGTTACAAGCAGAGATTCAATGTTACAGACTAAATGTCTTACCTCTGCCCTGCTAATCTCTACCGCCTTCTTCTTGGGTAGATTGATTTCATCTGATTGCAACCACCCCAAAGTAACCAAAACACTGTTGAGTGGAGCTTTCAAATCATGTATAGTGCCATTAATGCTATCTTCACGCCTTTGCAACAATGCATCTTTACGACGAATTACTATTAAATGATAGGTCATACAAAATACTACAAACAACATGAGAAATACTGATAAAAGTAATGCCCAAACTTGTTGTTTAATAAAGGGAAGCTGTGGAATATCCGCCTTAATCCTCAAATATTGCAGACCTTTAGTTCCGATAGGATAGAATGCCGAAGTAAAATCCGAATTACCATAACAATTTAAAGAATCTGTTATTTCCTTACTCTTATTGTAAAGCAGAAAAGCATGCCGAAACTGATTGTCCGTTACTTCTATGAACATACTATCCAGTGTGTTCAACCTTACAGGAAAACCTTTTTCCAACAATCTATCTTGCGTCACTTGAGAAACAAGATCAATCGTCGTATTAGCAATTCCTTTTTTTCTAGCTTCATCTACATTGTAAATAGGAACATCTTTAGGTATGGGGGATAATCGCTTCAAGCTATCTATTTCATGAGGAGACATCTCATCCATAGCCTTCGTATATACATACTGACGTTTTCCAGGTTTCTCTCCTTCGGCATAAACCGAGCGCATATGTCGTTCTTTATCAATAGATATGCGTACAAAATTATCTATTCTAATTATTTCTTCGTCCACATAACGATTATATAGACTTATCACATAAAATACTTGTAGCAAGCAAATTGAAGCTACAGCAATACTAGTGATATAATAATACCTCTTCATTTTATAATCAGAATTATGCACAAAGATAATCAATCTCGACCTAATTTATTATAAAATGATTATATTTCTATTATAAATCCACTCAAAACAAAGCATTTCCTTTGCAACATCAAAAACAAAAAAAATGAATACTACAATTTTAGAAATTCTATCAGAAAATGATATGCAACAGATTAAAGGTGGAGGGTATTGGGTCTGGATTGACGAACAATGGCGTTGGATAAGTGAACGCAATCTTGACGAAAAAGACGAAGACACTCCTCCTCCCCCTCCACCAAGCATATAAAAGAAGAAACCGGTAAATCTATTTAAATAGTACAGAACCCAATCTGTATAATCAGGAGTGGAAGTCGAAAAACTCACGAGTAGGCAATAATAGCTAAATTCATTTTATTATGGAAAAACAAAGCTTAGTAAAGTTTGAGAATGCAGAAATTGAATTAGTAACCTCGGAAAACGAACTGTCAGAAGTCCGTGGTGGTAAAAGCATCTTTGAAGATATAATAAGTAGCGTAGATGACGTCAATGGCAATTGCAATTGCAATTGTAACGGTAATAGCAATGGTAACAAATAACTATTGCAAATTGAAACTAAGTTTCTTTGTATAACTAATGAAGCATTGAAAGAAGAATTTTTCCACCGAATGATTTCTCCATTCAATGCTTCTCTCTCATCAAAATCAACTCCAATGAAAAAAAGTCTATACAATTTTTATCTCAACATTAATGGAACTGATATTGTGTACAATACCCTATCTACACAATTTATGAAATTAACTCCAGAGATAACAGCATACATCAACGAAGGAAAACCATTGAATGAAGAATTAAAATGTGAGTTAGAAAACAAGTGCTTCATCCTTCAAGATGATATTGATGAAAGACAAATGGTAAAAAGCGTACAATTACAAAAACGCTTTTCATCCAAAACTTACGTGCTTATACTGAATACGACTTTAGATTGTAATCTAAACTGTTGGTATTGCTATGAAAAGCATTCCAAGGAATCATATATGACAATAGAAATGGTAGAAAGGATATTAAAACATATAAATTTAATATCTAAAATCACCAATTTTGAAATCCTTGATCTCACCTTTTTTGGTGGTGAGCCCCTAATGAACTATAAAGCAATTTCCACTTTACTTGATAGAGTTCAGCAACAAGCTAAAGAAAACAACTTCAAAATAGCACTAACCGTTGTATCAAATGGTACTCTTGTATCGGAAAGATATATTGATTTATTAAAGCCATTTAGTACAAGATTCCAAATAACTATAGATGGTGACAAAGAAATGCATAACTCTATTAGAAAATTCAAAAACGAAAATCAGCGTGATAGTTATGAGCGTATCTTAAATAACCTGAAACTACTAAATAATGCAGATGCAGACTTTATATTCACATTAAGAATCAATTATGACGACAGAGTACTAAGCAACATTGATTCTCTAATAAAAGATCTTTCTTTTATGGATAGAAGAAAAGCTGTGATTACCTTGCAGAAAGTCTGGCAATGTAATGCTGAACAAATAGATGTCCAATTGCTATTTAATGTGATAGACACTATTAACAAGGCAGGATTCTGCTTAAATAGCTTTAGATTTAAGCACACTTTTGCTTGCTGCAATACTGACAATTTTGGGCAAGCGATAATCAACTATGACGGAAGTGTATACAAATGTACAGCCAGAGATTTTGACGAGAAAGCAAGACATGGATATCTGAATTCTTTGGGAATCATTGAATGGGATACCGAGTTAATGAAAAAACGTTTGTCTCTAAAAATCCCCAACAAATGCCAAGATTGTGAGTTTTTGCCTTGCTGCCCCGGTATCTGTACACAGAAAATAATGGAGAATACAAATTCTGAAGACATAGATTGTCCTTTTCCTTTCGACAAAGGAGTTACCAAAGAAGATATTGTTTTACTAAACCTCAAACAACAATTAATAGCTAAAGGGCATGAAAAGAAATAGCCGCTTACCTATGAAAAGAACTATAGGATTCATATTGTTATCCCTGCTCCTTTGCACAGCCAATGCACAGCTAATACTGAAAGGAAACGTCCATTCTACCAGTGGTGAAGCATTACCGTTTATTAACATAGCAATGTATTCTGCCACAGATAGTACAGAATTGATTTCCGGAAGCATTACGGATCTTCAAGGAAATTATATATTGCAAAAGGTGAAAGCCGGAAAATATCAGATTATAGTCTCTGCCATTGGATATTGCACAATAAAAGAGACCATATTACTGCATACACCATCTGTAGGGAATATTATTACAAAAGACTTTGTAACAGATGAAACGACTACTACCTTGAACGAAGTTGTTATCAAAGCCAATCGCAAAAACAACTATGCAGATAAGTCCGTCTATACTTTTTCCAAAGAACAAATAAAGAATGCACGTTATGCCAATGATCTACTGAACGAAATCGGAGAGTTATCTATTGACATGACAAATAATAAAATCAGCAAGATGGGAGGTGGCAGTGTGAAAATCCTTATCAACGGAGTAAACGCCACCGATAATGATTTAAAAAGCATTCCAACTGACAAAGTAATACGAGTAGAATACTACGACATTCCGCCGGCACGCTATGCAACAGCCAGCACTTTGGTAAACATTATCACCAAACGGATGGATACCGGATGGAATGGTGGTATAGATGCATTACATGCATTTACCACTGGATTTGGAAATGATAATCTTTTCTTGAAACATGTAGCAGGAAACCACCAAATATCCTTCGACTATGAATTACAATATCGCAATTACAATGAACGATTGAGTACAGACTCCTATAAATATCTTTTAAATGGAGAAAATATAGAATATCTTTATCAAGACAAAGACAAGTTCGGTTACACAAATAATAATATAAACCTGAAATACACCCATAGTATACCGGAAAACTATATCCTGCAAACAACTATTTCTCCAAACTTCAGTAAAAACTTCTCAGATGGGAGTAGCAATATAAACAAATATATTGACAACAACTTATTTCAGGGGAATAAATACCACAACCAAAATATCAATAGTTTTGGTCCGGCTATTGACATTTATTTCTCCAAGAAAATAAAACAGAATCAAGAATTGACCGTAGATGTCGTTGGAACTTATTATCATAACAAACAAGAAAGATTAAATCGTGAAATGTATGCAGAAAGTGGAGAGACAACTTTGGAAGATTACATGAATTTAAACAACTACAAGAAATCTATAATAGGAGAAGCAGCCTATACAAAGATATGGGGTGCACGCGCGCTCAGCATTGGATATAAAGGGACTTGGGCTTCATCCAATTCCACTATCAGCAACTATCTCTCGAATGGAAAAGAGTATGAATACGAGTCGAGCAACAACAACCACTATGTTTACACCGAATATGGAAATACCCTAAAAAAAATAATGTATCGCATCGGAATTGGTAGCACCTTGGTAGATACACGTAACGATGACACCCAATATACCAAAGTACTATTCACCCCAAAATTTATTGTAGCATACAAATTCAATTCCAACCAAAACCTACAATGGATGTTGACTTCTTCAGCGGCCATCCCTTCCATTTCCCAATTAAGCAATAACAGCACACTAATAACCAATGAATTATTACGTCGCGGAAATCCTTATCTCCGTAGTGGGAACAATTACATTACAACTTTACGTTATAATTGGAACAGCAGTTGGATGGATCTCAATTTGACTGCATTAAGCACTTATGCCAAGAATCCTATAAGTACATATTATCAAGAGGAAATAATAAATGGAAAAAGCTATATTGTATCAACATCTGAAAATGCGAAATCATTTTTCCAATATGGAGTATCTTATTCACTAACCATACGCCCATTTAAAAATGAAGTCTTATCAATCAAGTTGTATGGTACGGCAACTAACCAAAAATTAAACAGCCCTATTATCGGCAAATATTCACATTGGTATATGCCTTTGTTCTATTCGTTAAGCTTTCGAAAAGAAGCATGGGGAGCTACTTACTCCGGCAACATTATTTCTAAACAGTTAGATGGAGCCTATCTTGAGCAAGACGAAAATCGGAGTAACCTGCAAGTCTTTTATCAGCACAAGAATCTCCGCCTGATTGCTGGATGCTATTGGCTTTTCACAAAGTCAAAATACAATAGTGAAACACTTCCCAACGACATATTACACCATAATAGTCGAACCTCGATAAATAATAACCGCTCTATGTTCGTATTAGGGTTCAGTTGGAATTTCACAACCGGTAAGAGCCTTAATATTAAACAAAAGATCAAAAACAGAGATATGGATAGAGGTACATTCTAAGTAAACAGTAACATGAAATTTCCTATATATATCCAACATGATGCCATGCAGTGCGGCATTGCCTGCCTCCAAATGATATGCAAGTTCTATGGCAAAGATTACACTCTCACCCAACTTTCCGAACTTTGCTTTGCTACCACTGAGGGAGTTTCTTTGCTTGGTATCAGCCAAGCAGCAGAAAAGTTAGATATGCATACTGTCTGCGGACGTACCACTACAGAGCAACTGAGAAAAGTAGATTTACCCTGCATCATCTACTGGAATCAGAATCATTTTGTTATACTCTACCAAATTAAAAAAAACCGAAAAGGATTCCGATACTACGTAGCCGACCCCGGAAAAGGGAAAGTGGTCTATACTGAAAAAGAATTTAAAGACGGTTGGTTAAGCACACAATCCCAAGGCGAAGAAAAAGGGATAGCCATGTTTCTGAATCCGACACAAGTATTCAAAGCCAATAACTCAATAAGAGAAGGGCAGAAAGAAAAACACTCATTTGGCTTCCTCCTAGGCTACATCAAACAATACAAACGTTACTTCGGACAAATAGTCCTCGGATTATTGACAGGCTGTATTATCCAGTTAATGTTGCCATTTCTCACGCAGATCATTGTAGATGTGGGCATCGCCCAGCAAAACCTAAGTTTTATCTGGTTGATACTTTTAGGTCAATTAGCATTAACTGTCAGTCGCACCAGTGTCGACTTCATCCGTCGTTGGATATTACTGCACATCAGTATGCGAATCAACATCTCGCTAATATCCGACTTCTTTATCAAGTTATTAAAACTGCCCATGAGTTTTTTCGATACTAAATTAATGGGCGACTTGTTACAACGGATGAATGATCACAAGCGTGTAGAACAATTCCTCACCACAGAAACGCTTTCTGTACTATTTTCTTTGCTCAGCTTTGCTATATTCGGCATCGTTCTCTTCTGCTACGACTGGCTGATATTCGTTATCTTCTTAATGGGAAGTATCCTCTACGGCCTTTGGATTGCTACATTCCTACAGCGACGCAAACTTATAGATTATGAACTCTTCGAGAAGCAGGCTATTAACAATAACAAAACCTACCAGTTCATCACCGCCATGCAAGAGATAAAATTGCAAGACTGCGAACAACGCCGTCGTTGGGAATGGGAGGATGTACAGGCCGATCTATTTGAAGTGCAATTGAAAAGCCTGAAATTACAACAAACTCAGGAAGCAGGAAGTATCTTCATCAACGAAGTGAAGAATATAATAATCACCGTTCTTGCCGCAACCGCCGTTATTCATGGAGACATGACTTTGGGTATGATGCTTGCCGTACAATATATCATAGGCCAACTTAATAGTCCGGTAGAGCAACTAATGAAGTTTCTCTATTCCCTGCAAGACGTCAAAATAAGTCTGGAACGCATCAACGAGATACACGAAATGAAGAATGAGGAAAACAACGACAAGCAACGACCAGGTCTTGGCAATAGCTCAGAAGAAGTAAGATTCGAAAAGGTGGAATTCAAGTATGACCCACACAATTTGCATAAAACAATTGATACTGTTGACATCACCATCCCAAAAGGAAAAGTTATCGCCATTGTAGGAGCCTCGGGTAGTGGTAAAACAACCCTCATCAAATTGCTGCTGGGATACTATAAAGTACTGAGCGGAAGTATCAAAATAGGAAATATAGACATTAATGAGCTCAACCTCAAATGGTGGCGGCAACAATGTGGAGTAGTTATGCAAGATGGAGTCATTTTCTCCGAGACTATTGCACGGAATATTGCCATAGACGATGGAGAGATTGATAAAGAAAGACTGCTACATGCCGTTGAAGTGGCCAATATCAAAGACTATATTATAGGATTACCTCTAAAATATAGCACCATGATAGGACGAGATGGTATCGGACTAAGCCAAGGGCAAAAGCAGCGTATTCTCATAGCAAGAGCTGTTTATAAGAATCCTGAATATATTTTCCTAGATGAAGCTACCAATGCGCTTGACGCCCAAAATGAACGTGTCATCGTAGAAAACCTTAATGAATTTTACAAAGGGAAGACCGTAATTGTGGTAGCCCATCGTCTAAGCACTGTAAAGAATGCCGACCAAATCATCGTATTGGATAAAGGCAGAGTCGTTGAAACTGGAAACCACAATTCATTGATAGAAAGTCGTGGAGCTTATTACAACTTAGTAAAGAACCAGCTTGAATTAGGGAATTAACAACAAAAATAGTATGGCAAATAATGAGAATATAGAGCTACGCAGCGAAAAAGTACAAAACATCATAGGTAGAATTCCTCCTAAATTGGTTAGATATGGCACATTTTACATTATCATTCTGCTTTCAGTGCTAATACTGGCAGCCATCTACATAGAACTGCCAAATAAAACCATCCTCCAATATCTTTTGAGAAAATAGAAAGGAAGCTTAACTTTTCTCTTCAGATAGTTGCACTTAGTGAAAGTTTATCTTATTTTTGCGGCTTAACAACTATAAATCATAACCTTTAGACTGAAAATACTTTCATTATGGATACTAGTAAGATTGTAGGAGAAAAGATTAAGGCACTCCGCGAAAGCCAATCTATCGGCATAGAAGAATTGGCACAACGTTCGGGACTTGCTATCGAGCAGATCGAACGCATAGAGAATAACATTGACCTGCCATCATTGGCACCGCTTATCAAGATTGCGCGCGTGCTTGGTGTACGTTTGGGTACTTTCCTGGACGATCAGGATGAAACCGGTCCAGTAGTATGCCGCAAATCAGAAGCTCAAGACAGCATCAGCTTCTCCAACAATGCTATCCAAAGCCGTAAACACATGGAGTATCATTCTCTCTCCAAGTCTAAAGCAGACCGCCACATGGAGCCATTCATCATTGATGTGGCTCCTACCCAAGACAGTGATTTTGTACTTTCATCACACGAAGGCGAAGAATTCATCATGGTTATGGAAGGTATCATGGAAATCAGCTATGGCAAAAGCACATACCTGCTTGAAGAAGGAGATAGCATTTACTATGACTCTATCGTTCCACACCATGTACATGCTTACGAAGGACAAGCGGCAAAAATACTCGCAGTAATTTATACACCCATTTAAATGAAGAACGAAGAGTGAACATTCTTCATTCTTCGTTCTTAATTCCTAATTTATTATGTTATATGAAAGAACGCTCGGCCAATGGTTGGAGCACTGGGCAGAAACTACGCCCGATAAAGAATATATCGTTTATTCTGATCGTAATCTGCGCTTCACTTGGAGCCAGTTCAATCGTCGGGTGGACGATATGGCAAAAGGTCTTATCGCCATTGGTGTGGAACGGGGAACACACGTTGGCATTTGGGCAGCCAATGTACCTGACTGGCTGACGTTGCTATATGCTTGCGCCAAGATAGGAGCTGTATATGTAACAGTAAACACAAACTACAAACAGGCAGAGCTTGAATATCTATGCGAAAACTCTGATATGCATACCCTTTGTATCGTCAATGGTGAAAAAGATAGTGATTTCGTACAGATGACCTACAACATGCTTCCCGAACTTAAGACTTGCCAACGCGGACACTTAAAGAGTGAACGTTTCCCCTATATGAAGAATGTTATCTATGTGGGGCAGGAGAAACATCGGGGCATGTATAATACCACCGAAATACTACTTTTAGGCGACAATGTAAAAGACAGCCGCTTAGACGAGCTCAAAAGCCAAGTTGATTGCCACGACGTAGTCAACATGCAATATACTTCCGGCACCACCGGTTTCCCAAAAGGAGTCATGCTGACTCATTACAACATAACCAATAACGGCTACTTGACCGGCGAGCACATGAAGTTTACCGCCGACGACAAGCTATGCGTCTGCGTACCTTTATTCCATTGTTTCGGTGTAGTGCTTGCCACTATGAACTGCCTGACTCATGGTTGCACGGAAGTAATGGTAGAACGTTTCAACCCATTAGTGGTGCTTGCATCCATTCACAAAGAACGTTGCACGGCACTTTACGGAGTACCTACTATGTTCATTGCCGAATTGAATCACCCCATGTTCGATATGTTCGATATGTCTAGCCTGCGCACAGGCATCATGGCAGGTTCCCTTTGTCCGGTAGAACTGATGAAAAAGGTGGAAGAAAAGATGTTTATGAAGGTTACCAGCGTCTACGGACTGACAGAAGCGTCACCCGGAATGACCGCCACCCGTATTGAAGACTCGTTTGATGCCCGTTGCAACACAGTGGGATATGATTTTGAACACACAGAAGTCAAAGTGCTTGATCCTGAAACCGGCGAAGAGTGTCCGGTCGGTGTACAAGGCGAGATGTGTAACCGTGGTTATAATACAATGAAAGGGTATTATAAGAATCCACAAGCCACTGCCGAAGTTATTGATAAGAACAATTTCCTGCATTCCGGCGACCTAGGCGTGAAAGACGCGGATGGCAATTATCGAATTACAGGACGTATAAAAGATATGATTATCCGTGGCGGTGAAAACATCTATCCACGTGAGATTGAAGAATTCCTTTATAAACTGCCAGGAGTAAAAGATGTACAGGTAGCCGGCATTCCCTCAAAGAAGTACGGAGAAGAAGTCGGTGCATTCATCATCCTGCATGAAGGCGCAGATATACACGAGTCCGATGTACGTGACTTCTGTATGGGCAAGATATCGCGTTATAAAATACCTAAATACGTTTTCTTTGTTGATGAGTTCCCAATGACTGGAAGCGGTAAAATACAGAAGTTCAGGTTGAAGGATCTGGGGTTGCAAATTTGCAAAGAAAAGGGAATAGAAATTATATAAAACGCATCCCTCGATTCCCCAAAGGGGAAGGTGAATGTTCTGTTTATATACGGAATAACCAATCTTCCCCTTTAGGGGATTGAGGAATGAATTTTAAGTATTAAACACTAAGCGGCAACGTAAAATAGAAAGCCGTACCTACCCCTTCGGTAGACCGTGCCCAGATACGTCCGCCCATAAGCTCTACCAGCATTCTGCAGATAGTCAGTCCGAGACCGGTACCTTGCGCAAAGTTATCAACCTTACCAAAACGCTGGAATATAGTTGCAATCCGATTGGCAGCAATGCCAATTCCACTATCCTTCACATAAAACTGCACCACATTACCCCGCAACTGACAACCAAAATGTATCTCACCGGAAAGGGTGAACTTTATGGCATTGCTCAATAAATTCGTCAAGATTTGGGTCAAGCGAATTTTATCATTAACAATACACAGGCTCCGATCCACTTCATCAAGCTTCAGCTGAACATCCTTCGCCGTTTTCTTACAAAATTGGTTATACGCTTTCGTGAAGATAGTATATAAATTAATCTCCTCCTTCGATAAGTCCATCACTCCGGCTTCCAATGAAGAAAGGTCAATTATATCATTGAACAAATTCAGCAGCAGTTCTGAGTTCTTTTCTATGATATAGCTATACTCTTCTTTTTCAGCATCATCCCCCGGACTAATCACCAATCTGGAGAAGCCGACAATAGCATTCAACGGTGTACGTATCTCATGACTCATATTAGCGAGGAAAGCAGACTTCAACCGGTCAGACTCTTCGGCTCTCTCCCGTGCCGCTATCAGTTCTTTTTCCGATTGCTTTAAACCTGTTATATCCCATGAAATACCAATCAAGTATGAATCGCCATTCGGAGAATCTGCCATTAGTTTTGTAGTATGTACAATCCGTTTTTCACCGTTTGCACTTGTATATATCTCTTCAAGTTCTTTGAAGCCGAGTTCCATGGTTTCAAGATCATCCTTGCGGAACCTCTCTCTATCTGCCGAATCGGGGAATATTTCAAAATCGGTATGCCCTACCGCCTTCTCTGCCGGTATACCGGAGTGTTTAACGAACTCTTTATTCCAATACAAATAACGGAAATCATCCTTGGCATCTTTAACAAACAGATAAACAGGAATATTATCCAGAATCGCCCCCATAATAGAATTCAAACGGACGATCTCTTGTTGTTGTTTTGCATTTTCAAGTTCCGATCTAACACGTCTTGTCACATCTTGGCATACACACAACAAATACCGATCTCCTAACGGACAAATTCTGTTATCAAAATGGTGCAATTCTCCTTCGAACATTAAAGAGTGCTGGGCGGTATGTGTTTTTTTCGTACGCTTCACCTCTTCCATATTGGCAAAGATAATGTCATAAGCATCTCCTGTCACAATATTTTCAAGCTTGGAACAACATAAAGCTTCATTGGAAAGGCCTTCAATATGATTAGTACCGGGAGCAGAAACTAATGCAACACAATTTCCATCATAATCAAATACAGTTATCATATCAGGAATCGTATCCAATATCTCCTGAGCATATCGTTCGCGGAATTGTCCTTGAGAATTATTATCACAAGGATCATCTTGAATGGAGCATCTTTCTAATTTCTGTTCCAGATGGTAGATGATGTCCAACAACTCTTCTTTTGTCTTATTCCTGTAATCGCCCATTCCAATAAATGATAGAGTCTGATCATATTTTACAATTATTGTGGTTACAAATATACTGTAAAAAATGATTGAATCAACACTTGCTTTTACTTTTATTTAAAAAATGACAAATCTTTTGCCCTACTAATCAGAATGTTCTATCTTTGAATAAGATAAGCTGCACCTCAGCAGTAAAAATAAGCCAGCTTATTTTGTTCTGCTTTCGGTTTGCATTATCTTTGCACCACTTTTTAATTAAAATCAAACATATATGTCTAAAGAACTATTCTCTACTCTGCCTTACAAAGTGGCAGATATTACGCTTGCCGACTTCGGTCGCAAGGAAATCGATCTGGCAGAAAAAGAAATGC
>USLU01000091.1 GCA_900555635.1 uncultured Bacteroides sp. | reverse complement strand
AAAAAGACGTACGGACTTTTTTTTGAACTTTCCGATATAGAATAATAGTCATTCAAAAATAAAAAGGGGTTGAAAGTCTATGACTTTCAGCCCCTTTTCTATTATTTCAATCGTCTTATTCAGCGATTTTATTTCACTTCCTCAAAAGTAATAAATACTGTAAATCAAGAAATTACACAGAAACCGTGCCAAAATCGTGCCAAAAACACAATAAGTATCTATTAGCATATCAAAAATAGCACAAGTTACCACAGTTATTATAATAAATCAATGATTATAGGAAAAATCACCTATAACTACCTATACTTCATCACTATAGATAACAATTGCCTGTGCAAAGATAAAGTTTTTCAAGATATAAACAACAATAAGTATATCAGAAAATCAATAAATATATAGCCATCTTAATAAATCATCAATTGAATGTATTTTGATTAGTTAGAAGTTTATTAAATTAAACTTTTATAGATATTCCAATACATTCTCACTATATTTACATAATTAGCTCATTATATCAAACTATGGAGTTTTATAAAGTATTGAAAAGCAGAAGAAGCATCCTCAGAATTTCGCAAGAGGATTTAGCTGAAATATCAGAGATAAGTTTATCCACAATCAAGAACATTGAACGAGAAAAAGGAAACCCTTCCTTAAAAACAATAGAAAAAATTTGCGAAGTACTTGGGCTAGAAATTTGCCTTAATGTAAAGAAAACAACAAGCTAAAAACAGTAACACCTATGAGAGAATTAAAAATATTCTGTAATCATATTTACGCCGGATTACTTACTGAACATTCAAAACAAGAATATACGTTTTGTTATGATGATGGTTATTTTATCAATCCTTCCCTTCCTGCCATCTCATTGACTTTATCTAAGTCTCACCAATCGTACACAAGCCAATACTTGTTCCCCTTCTTTACAAATTTACTACCTGAAGGAGCAAATAAGAAAATCTTTTGTCGATTATGTAAGATAAACGAAGAAGATTACTTCAGCATATTATCGGCACTTGAAATAAAAGATATGCTCAGGAGTTAATACACCAAACTTTTCTTCAATTTTATCACCATTTTCTTTGAGAATGCACATAAACACATTATCTTTATGCACATTAAGACCACATACGTTCCTCATATAATTAGTACTATTTTTTAGCACTTGAAAGATACTAAATGTTCGGGAATCTCGAAATATGAACGAACGGAGTGGTCTTTATTTTTATTGAACACGCTTATAAATCAAGTTTTTTATATAAGTTTGCATTAGAAAACAACGTATGAAAAGAATACAATTATGCTAGCTATCACATTCATCAGTCCAAAGATTAATGCGGGAAAATTACGGCTTCCTGCAAACAGCTCATCAGAAATAATACCCGAAAAAACGGTACCGACTATTCCACAAATGGAACTTATGGAAATAATAAAACTGGCATCCAACGTGGAATAACCTTTCTGCGCTTCTAAATAGAACACTCCCCAGCTATTCACGGCATATCGGCTGATATACATGAAAGCACTGCTAAGTGCCAATATCCAAATGGCAGGATTACGAAGTACCGCTTTCTGGGCACGACTAAATTCTTCCTACTGTTTCTTGGCATTACCATTGGGAGCGGGTGCCTCGTTGCCCAACAAGAACCCCTGGCTTTGAGGAGTATCCCTCATAAAGGTAATCATCATCAGGAACCCAAGCAAGCCGATCTCCCCTGCACCAATCATTCCATACCTCCATCCCATCCAACCTACAATCAAGGCGATTGTCATGAAAGTAAAAGCCTCACCGATGTTATGGCTGGCCGACCAGAAGCCATAATAGGTTCCGCATTCTTTGCTGTTGTACCAGCGACTCAAGGAAACAACTCCCGATGCAGCCCCCATTGACTGAAACCATCCATTCAATCCCCAAAGAAGGACGAAGGCATAAAAAGAGTTTGTAAACCCCAATAGCAAATGAATTAAGGCAGAACAGAGCAGGTCGGTTGACATGAAGCGCCTTACATTACTACGGTCAGCCAGAAAACCATTTGTCAACTTTCCTACGGCGTAGACAAAGAAGAGGCAGGAACCGATGATACCTAGTTCTGTTTCCGAAAACACACCTTCTTCTACAATAGGTTTACGTACAATATTCATACTCAGGCGACATACGTAATAAATACCATATAAAACGTTTGGAGTCATTGCATGTTCTTACAGCTTTCTTTTCATATCTACTATTATTAAGTTAATAATTTGATAATCAGATGTAAATTCATAGAAACAGAACAGCGTTTTCTCTGTTTAAAAAATTATAAATATTTTATTTTTGAACCATTGATAGCCGCAAGCATCTCAATTTTACAGAATGTACTCCTGCTATTGTACAAAGTTTGTTTTGCAATAAATGTATCCATCTTGTTTTAGTCCCTCAAATTCCATGAATTCATAATGTTTTACCTGTATACAATATACAAAAAAAGCCAGTTACCTACTGGCTACATTCCAAACCTACTACTCCCCCCATATAAAAACCGCTGGCTCACGTATCCAACGGTTCACAACAGTCTATCTCCTGCTATTGCTATTTGTTTTCTCACTATCCCTTCTTGCCAAAGGCAGCAACAGCCGTTCCACAAGTGCTTTCTTATCCTCCGTAGGCATCTTGTTTCTGCCCTTAGCTATGATTTCAGCGGCCAAATCACTTTTACGACCGGCAATATATTTTTGCCGTTTTCCGTTAATCATTGCTTCTATGCGGAAGTCATGCCGAGTATTCTCTATGATGTTAACCTCCGATACCTGTAGGTTGTCTTCTGTTTCATACGGCTCTACAAGTGTAGGCAAATAATGCCTCATAGCCTCTCCTATCTCCAGAGGCACCAAGCTCGAAAGATATTGCTCTATACGGTTCTTCCAGTAGTCGTCTATCTGCAGGTCAGAGGCATGATCATAGAAATGGCCGATGGCAATACCCACTTCATCTATTATCTTTTTTGCATTCTTTATACCGTTCAGCTTCGCAAACTGTAGCAGGTCATCTTCTACTATTTCATCATTCTTTCCGGCAATACTCATACAGTGTATGTTTTCGTATGCTGCACCGTCCAAATTAGTGGTAAATGTTACATCGTATGCCGGAGTAATATGCCATTTCCCGTCTTTCTCCATCAGGAAAGAAAAATTCTTGATGTGGTCATCCACATTACCACCCATTACATTGAATACCATCCGGCGGTAGAGTTCCGATTGCTCACTGGCCGGAATATTCAGCCTCCGGCACACTTCGAACAAATCTTCATAACTTGTTGCATCGGGATTCATCGCAGCAAGCGTCTGAGTGTGTACTTTCTCCCCGTTTATCCTGTCATAGCGTTCCGTCAGAAAGTGATATTTCCCCTCTATCTCAATAAGCCGCGAGGGCATCATGGTCACTCCGGCTTCCTTTGCCATCTCATAGTACGCCATTTCCATTTGTGTAAAAGGAAAATCTTCTCCTTCCGAAAATTTCAGGATGTAATAAGTATAGCCTTCGGGCAAGGGCACCTGGCCCGAACGTATATCATGTGTGGTTTCATGAATGGCGATAATGGCTTTCGGGTGCTGTCCCCCGGCAGAAGTTCCTACCTCATAGATACTTTGCAGATGCAACGTCTCGTCTTCTTGCACCGACACCTCTTCCCGTTCTTCAAAAATACGGCGTGACAGTTGGTACAAACTGTCTATCTGAAGAGCAGAAGAAGATTCCAGTCCGGGAGTGGCCGGAACGAACTCAAAAGCCCCCATCCCTCGTTTCCCGATGAAAGAGAGCTTATCTACCGGAGTGAGCATACGTTTCGGGATACGGTTCTGCGCGGCCCACCGGTCAAAAACCATATTTCCCCACCGGTCAGGCAAAGAGTCTGCCAGAAACGGCGGCAATCCCTGATAGAGTTTATCCTTATTGCCGGATATAGGCATACCTTTTGCTGCCCCACCCTTTACAGAAGCGGTCAGCGGAGCTATTTCCAAGCCTTTCTTTACGAAATCCGGATGATAGTTAAAGATGGCCCTTCTGTTCCTTTCGTCCCAATAAAGCTTCCCTACCTCTTCACCCCATAGCATAACATTCACAATATTATTTTCCATGTCTCACCCTTTTCGGTTTTTTACTCTTCATTTCTTCCAGCACGTATGCCGAAACAGGTATTTCCGGCAACAGCTCATCCATTTGTTCCAGACAGTCCGCTACCCGTAGGAGTGCAAGAAAATTACCCATGTTGATGTTACAGGCATTTCCATTCTCAAACTGCCGTAAAGTAACAAGGCTTACACCGGCCTGCTCGGCGGCCTCTTTTTGGGTGAGCTTGCCAGCCAGCCTGTATTCCTTGAATCTTCTGCCCAACTCCGCAATAATCTCCGGATTGGACATCGCCCGGGTTATAGAATTTGTCATCATAGCACAAAAGTAAATATATTAACGCTTAAATCCAAATATAGTATCTAATAATTAATATATTTACCATTATACTCAAAAAACTACTTCTGCAAAAAGAACCTCTCAGGCGAAGTATACCGAACCCATATCCGGCATATAACATTTTTACAGATACTCCGAATGAATATTATTGATACATTGCCCCCCCAATAAACGTGAAACGTAGTCTCGGCGGAGCTTTCCGAGTTGAGACTCGACGAACTGGCGGACCGGCACGGATTGGTCGTGGAAGACCTCGCTTCCAGAAGGAAGAAAAACCGCGGTGCGCTGGTGCTATTAAAGGAGGCATATTTGGATGATTTTCTATGGTTTATCCCTGAGAATACGATGACCTATGAATAGAATTCCGGTAAAATGCCCGTTGGCTGCTGTCGTGATTCTCGGTGGTGTCGTATGGTTGCAACACAGTCATGCCGTGCGGCTGAGGACGGAACGGGACCGTTACCAATCGAATAGTACGCGCTGCTTTCGGAGGTGAAGCACATGCGGGTGGATTCGGTCACGATGGCGCTCGACTCCAAGACATTGCGGCTGACACTCGACGAGTACAAGCGGTTCAGGGTGGAAAGAAGGAGAAACTCACAATGGCACTGCTGCAGGAATGTCTGAAGAAAGTTAATGTCAAAATTAAACAGATTACCTATCGTCCTGCTTACGATGAAGGTATCCATACTAACAATATGCTAAACCTATTGTTGTCAATGATTCCAAATCGTAATAAAACCTTGAGCTATGCCCATGGTAAACTAATTTGTGGCACTTGCAGTAGCATATATAATAAAGGGAGAAGTGCGGGTGAGGAGTTGGGCCTGCATATTAGTTTCGATTACGATAATCTCTTGACTGCGCGCACATTGACTTTTGCCGAGGAAGATAAGGTAAAAAAGAATAACAAGAAAGATTCTCCGGTATATCATTTGGAGTTTGATGAAAAACGAATCTATTTTTCTTCCAAGAAAAAGAAGGGAACGAAGGAATACTATAACCATCCGTCTGTTTTTAGAAAAGGTAACAAGAACCACATACCTTTCCTAGGATTCAGTGATATAGAACACTTTGAGGAATCGCAGGCTTATCTTATTCGAAGTGTGCTGCAGGACTTTCTTACAACCTATTTGAAGTACGTGTCTGTTAATCCAATAGAGTACAAAAAGCCTACATTATTGAAAGCACAGGATGCAGAGTTCAGGAAAGAAGATGAACTGTTGCGTGATATGCTCTCTACCTCATGGATTGAGATAGCCTGTCATACCACCGAAACAGGTGTAGAAAAGTTACGAAATTTGATAGAGCAGAAATCAAGGGAGTACATCAAAAAGCTGTTTGGCAATAGCTTTGAAGGTTGGCATGAGAAGGACAAGCGTAGAAAACAAATCTGCATTCGTATCGTTGGTGACAAAGACCAGGAGGAAAAACTTTCTGATAGCGAACACCAAACTTTGGATTATAGACATTTGAAAGAGAAAATGGAACTGATAGAAAAGAAAATTCCTACCCAAGATGTGATGATTAAATCTGAGATTGAGGCGGCCACTATCAAGAATATCTTCCGTCAGATACTGATTAAGGACTATTGTATAAGGGAGGCACTGCCTCAGTATATGATAGAACGTTTCAAAGGATGCGTCATCACGTATGCAGAGAAAAAGAAAAATAATCTGTATTACTTTGCACAACTTACCATAGCCAAAGACGGATCGATAGCTTACAAGGTTGGAGAACCTCGATTGGCTCACGATGGCGTGATTACAGTTTTGGGAGAGAATTTTGAATCGCACGAATATCATATTCCTGCATTTAAGAAGGGATATAACGAGAACTTTATCTATTGTATTGAGAAGGATGGTATCACATACAACATTTATGACACTTGTGAGTTTGTATTCCCTGAAATGGAGGAAATACACCAGGCACTCGTGAGATTAAAGAATGTACAAGTACCAGTTGAGGTATACCATGACCTTATGGATATGGTGCAAAGCAATGAGTCGAAGGTACTATGCAAGCAGCGTATTCGCGAATATGCAGATAATGTGTCCCATGACTTGTTCTATTCAGACATTAAGAAACTAGGTAAGGAAGCTCCACCGGAAGAGAAACTTACCCGGAAACTGATGCGACTTGTAACTAGTAAGTATAATATCAAGAAAGGGCAAGACTTCAGAACTGCAGGTCGCAGCGAGGAAACATTGGCTGCATGCGTTAATGTACATTACTGGAAACAGGATGCGAAGTTGTGGAAGTATTGCGCTGGTCCAAATACAAAGGGTAATTTTCATTCTATTAACCACAAAGTGTATGTGCGAGAAATACTCAGCGACATAACCCCTGACGAGGCTTTTGTCAACGAACTGATATACTCGCTGGGGGATGGTTGGAATAAGATAAACGAGTTCTCCGTTCACCCTTCAATTTTTTAATTTCTCAAGGAACGTTTGGAAATATATAAAGCTCAAGAACAATTAAATGAATTAACAAAAAAGGTAAAGTAGAAATACTTTTAGGGAAGATAATGACGACAAAAAGTTCACCATACAGTTTTGTTTAATAGGAAGTGCTCAAAATATTATATAAATAAGAAACAGGATTCAGCTATAATTATCTTATATCTTACGCCGTCCACTATTTTGTGTAAAGTGGGAAACTACAAGATGCGAGTTTTATAATTGAATCCTGTTCCTAAGCTTAGATAAAAAACAAGACTACTCTCATCCTTGTTGGTGAAGTGGTCTCAGTGTGTGAGCCACAAATACTTTTTTATTTACCGTGATCTATGCCATAAATCTTATGTCCCATGAGAAAAATTGTGGTTGAAGTTCACAATGATAGTGTTTTTGTGTGCATATTAGGTGAGAATGGAGATAAAATTCAAGAGAAGTTTGGTATCTTAACTAGTAAATTAGACAAATTTCGCAATTTATTAATTGAAAATGCAATAGGCGAAGTTGCAATAACAAAGTACCAGAGTCTATCGGATACCTATTTGGCGAGTTCATGAAAATTATTTTTCACTAAAGTTAGAGAATTCCTATTATATTAAACAATTTCCTGGCAGGAAGAGTAACGGGAATTCAGCACCTTTGTCAGTATGACCGTCGGATATTCGACTTAAACAAAAAATTTGTCTATAAATTTCCCAAGTTGAATGTCTGTCTACAATGGTGTAATAACAGATTCAAAAAGTTATAAAAATGCATTGGAGTGTATACTTAATGGCGTGACAGCCCCGAAGTATTATTAGAGCAGATACATAGACGTACTCTTAACCGTGTTGGACCGGATATTATAAAAGATGCACTAATCGGAATTGTCAATGAAACGGGTGTGGATGTAATACGGCAGTTGAAGATGGAAATCGATTCAGCAAAAATACACAAGGTAGAATGCCTATTGAAAATGAATGAGCTTAGCAATAAGTACCTTTCAAAATAACTCACAAACAATCCCCTAGGGCAAACAGTGGTCAGCTACTACTATTATTGTAGAACGCAAAGTGGATATGAAATCGTCTCTCACGGCTTCCGCATTAGTCTCTTAGCAGGGATTTAAGCTCGTAATGAAGAAAGTGCCAATAAAATTAAATCCCGAAAGGTAATACATGGAAATAAATATCTTAGAAAGACACTGATAGGATGCATTTGAGACGCAAGTAACACCCGAGGGTCTTCCTTCAATAAATTCTGTTACACCCAAGTTATATAAAAAAAGTAAATGTGGCTATTCTTTGTTCCATTCCCTGATTATAATTCATCTCTACCTATTTTGACACTACAATCTGATTAACTGGCAAAGCCACCCGTTGTTAATTCTCCCTGTCCGTCAGTTCATTGTTTCATTGTGTCTTTATGTATTCATTTCCTTATTCGTCAGTTCGCGGCTAATTCTCTACTCATCTGTCACAGCTTTCAACATCGAAGTGCCTCCATCTATTAGATGGATATTGCACTTTGTAGCTGAGCATATCGTCATTTTCGTATAAAGAGTTTTCTAATCCAAATAGATAGTATATCAGACCTGTGATACCATGAAACAAGGATATTAAGTAGACACTTTACACCTCTTTTTTACCCTCCCAAGAGAAATAATCATCCTCTTTTCTCTTTTTATAGCAGATTGTTTTATATCTTTGTTTAACAATTAAGAATTTTGTAATGGACAAAACCATGAATCGGATAAAAAAAGTATTTGAAGAAAAGGTATCAAACAAACCTAGCTGGCAAAAAAACTGGAAAAAGTTTCTGTATTGTCAATTCTTATGTTTGCAATAGAAGACAGCCCAGTTTGGAAGTCTTATTTCAGATAGCAGAAGTCCTTCAAATGGACGTAAAAGATCTTATAAAATCCTCTAACAATGATTGAAGTCGGCAATATAATAAAGAATCTAATACCAACAGAAGCTGTTGTTGTTAACAAAATACAGAAATTAGGAACTATGTATTCGCTCAAATTTACAGGAGTAAATACGAATAAAAGCAGTTCCAAGGTGATTACAGAAGAACAGTTCAGTTCTTTAGAAGTATTGACATCTGATGGAGAGTTCAATTTCAAGGGCGATCCCGATAAATTTGTATTATTTGCAGAAGCAGAACGAATAAATTCCGCTTATCAATTTGACCCTCTATTTGCCATCAATTGTAGTGTTGTAGATCCACTACCCCACCAAGTAGAAGCCGTATACAAATTTTTGCTTCCCCAACCTAAGATACGTTTTCTGCTGGCAGATGATACAGGTGCAGGAAAAACAATTATGGCAGGCTTATTATTGAAAGAGCTATTAATGCGAAAGATCATTGAACGCATACTTATTATCACCCCAGGCGGTCTAACCAAACAATGGCAAGAAGATGAAATGGGAGTAAAATTTAATATTCCGTTTACGCTTGTCAATAGAAGTATTTTTAATGCTGACCCTACCATTTTTCGCTCGGCAAATAAAGTGGTAGCTTCTATTGATTTCATTTGCCGGGAGGATGTGTTGAACATTGTCAGCAATACAAACTGGGATATGGTCATCTTTGATGAGGCTCATAAGCTATCGGCTTATGAATATGGGCAAAAAACATATAAGTCAAAGCGATATGAAGCAGCACATTTACTTTCGCAACAATGTGAGCATATCTTGTTGTTGACAGCTACCCCACATAGAGGAAGAACAGATACGTTCAAGAAACTTCTTCAATTATTAGACGAAGATATCTTTGCAACAGAGGATATTGCTGCCGACAGAGTAAAAGAATTAAGTAAAGATGGGCTGAATAAGTTTTTCATACGCCGATTAAAGGAGGACATGAAAGACTGGAATGGCAACAATCTATACAAGGATCGGTATACTAAAACTGTATCTTTTCAATTGACACCAGAAGAGAAGCGACTTTATGATAATGTAACCAATTATCTGACCAAACAGAAAGAAGAAGCAACCGAAACAAGGAACATTCATGTGTCTTTAGCCTTGGCTGTAATGCAACGACGATTGGTAAGTTCTATTTTTGCGATCAAAAATACATTATACAAACGCTGGATCGCACTACAAGGCATAGTAGATGAAGTAAGCAAGAATCCTAATATATGGAAGCAACGTCAAAAGTTAGAAGAACTGGATGTGGATAGTATTGACCAATATGATGACCTGGAGGACGATGAACGGGATGCGTTGGATGGTATCCTATCTGACCCTCGAAAATTCAAACTGTTCACCACTTCAAAAAGTTTAGCAGAGATACAGACCGAAGCTAAAGAAGTGAAACGGCTGTATGAGATGGCGAACAGCCTGTACAATCAAAATCAAGAAGAAAAGAAATACATTGAGCTAAAAGAGCTCTTGAAAAGTCAGGGAGTTATCAATGGTGAAAAACTCGTTATTTTCACAGAGCACAAAGACACATTGCTCTATTTGAGAGAACGCCTAAGCAATAACGGCTATAAAGTAGCAGTCATTCATGGAGGCTTATCGGTTGATGAACGCCGCCAGGCACAATGGGATTTCATGTCTCCTGAAACCCAAATACTCATTGCAACTGATGCTGCCGGCGAAGGTATCAATCTTCAATTTTGTAGATTGCTAATAAATTGGGATATCCCATGGAACCCTAATCGCTTAGAGCAACGCATGGGACGTATCCACCGCTATGGACAAAAAAATGATGTACTGGTATTCAATATGGTGGCGGACAACACTCGGGAAGGACAAGTATTGTCCCGTTTACTGATAAAGTTGGATATTATTCGTCAAAGCATGGGTGATGACCGCGTTTATGATGTTATTCAAGATGTACTGAAGGATGTTAGTCTGGATGCTATTATAGCTTCCGTCTTTGATGGAAAAGAATCTTCCTTTGATAAGTTTATAGAGCAGGATGAAACCATCATTGAGAAAGTATTTCGGAATAAGATAGAAGAACAACAAAAAGTAATCGCCCATAGTGAAGTCGATTATAAAGATGCCCGTATCCTCAAAGAACATTCTGACGAGAAACGATTGCAACCGATTTATATTCGTCTGTTTTTTGAAAGGACTTTCAGCTACTTAGGTGGCAAATATAGGATGATACAGGACGGAATTTATCAAATGGAAAACATTCCAGATGTACTTTCCAAACGTCTAAAAGATGATTATAATATCTATGCTGAAAATATCAATAAATTATTGTTCTGCTTCGATAAGCACATATTCCTGGACTATCAGAACACCAATGCCATATTGGGTAAGGTACACTATATCAATCCGGGTAACGCTTTGTTTGATGCACTCATTGATTGTGTACGCGATTCTTTCAGAGACGAAATGCTGAAAGGTACGATTCTTGTTTCACCAGAAGATACTGAAGACTATTTTGCTTTTTACGTTAAAAATCAAATTACAGACAACCGTCCCAACAAAGGAGATGACAGTATAGCAAATGAACAACTTAGTTTTGTTTATCAAAATAATAATGGAGTGTTTCATGTAACTTCACCAGCCAAGTTTCTGGATCTGCATGCCCCTCTTCAATTTGCCAAACAAATCACTCCTCCTGCTCTTATAGGTAATGAAGAAGTCACCGAATGGGCATTCGAGAATATCACTTTACCTCTGTTCACCTCTACGCAAGAGATTGTAGAATCAGATGCTGCAAAGCGGAAAGAATATCTGCAGACTGCATTCAGTCAGATTATCATGGATCTGGACATTGAAATTAATGAATTGCAAGGTAAGGTGTTATTGGGAGACATAAAAATACAGGAAAAGCTGCTGCATAAGATGGAACGAAAAGCAGAACTACTCCGCAAAAAAGATGAACGCATACGCGAAATGGAGCAAATGGTTCAGATAAATCCCAAAGCTCCGGAAATATTGGGATGTGCTTATGTCGTCCCCCTCAGCCAAATGGAGTATGAGCAACATTACGGTATGAAAAGAGACGATGAAGTAGAAGCCATAGCTATGAACATGGCTATCGAATATGAGGCAGCCAATGAATGGCAAGCGGAAGATGTTTCCAGTCAAAACTTAGGATATGATATCCGGAGCATCAACAAGTTGGATATTAAACGGTATATTGAGGTCAAAGGGCGTTCAGGGATCGATGGAGTTATGCTGTCGGAGAATGAAATGAACCGGTTGGCACAACTAGGAAACAGTGCATGGCTTTATATTGTAGTGAATTGCAAATCTAAACCACAATTGCACCGTATTCAAAACCCAGCCAAGAAGCTCATCTTTGAACGGAAAGACAAAGGAGTACAATACTACCTGCCATTGGATGAATGGAGAAATAAAACTGAAAAATAAGAAAACATAGATATGACAAAAGCAAAAAAGCTAATAGAGGTAGCTATGCCGATTAAAGAAATATCGGCTGAAAGTGTACGTGATAAATCTATTCGTCACGGGCACATTTCTACTTTACATTTATGGTGGGCACGCCGTCCACTTCCTGTGTGCAGGGCTGTAATCTTTGCCAGTCTGGTACCAGACCCATTAGATGAACAATGTCCGCAGGCTTTTAAAGATGCTATACAGGATTTGTTAGGAAACGATCCACTATATGCACCTTATCCGGATATTCCATATACTGCCATATACGATCCAATGCCGGACAATCTACGCAATCGTTTGCTGATGTTTATAGGTAAGTTTTCTCCAGTCTGTCAAGCTAATATGTTGAAAGGCAAAAATACAGCATCGAAAGAGCAGTTAAGTGAAGGTTGCCTGATAAAATGGGAAAGTAAGAATGATAAGGTTGTTTTGACAAAAGCAAGAAAGTTAATCTGGGTTGCATACAATGCAGGACAGAATCCTGATGCTTCTTTTGTTTCGTTAAGTCAATCATTTGATGCTGCCTATCAAGCTATTGAAGAAGCTGAAAACAATCTCTATAGTTGTATAGACCGACATTTGGAGACTGATACTATAAAGGAAAAGGAGACTGCGCTGCAAGCTGCAATTGATTGTTTTCAAAGACAGATGCCAAGTGTGCTCGATCCATTTGCAGGTGGAGGTGCTATACCTTTAGAGGCAGCACGTTTGGGATGTCGCAGTTATGGCAATGACATTAATCCGGTTGCTCATATCATTGAAAAAGGAAGTGTAGAGTTTCCTCAGAAATATGGTAAGCCCATAAGATATACAGAAGAGGAGTTTCGTCGTATTTATGGGAAAGAGGGTATAGATATGCTCATTGCCAAGGGAATTTCTATTAGCAACGGCATTATAGATATTCCCAACAGACTTTCTTTTGATGTAGAATACTATGCCAAACAATTGTTAGCTATGACAGAGAAGGAAGTAGGATATTTATATCCTGCTGATGAAAATGGGAATAAACCAATCGCCTACTATTGGGCAAGAACTGCTACTTGCTCTAATCCAAGCTGTAAAGCGGAAGTTCCTTTATTGAAGCAATTCTATTTGGCAAATACTTCATCAAAGAAGGTGTATTTGAATCCTGTAATTAATGGGACAGATATTCAATTTGAGATTAAGGAAGGAGTGTGCCCTATAAAAGATGGATGGAATAATCGGGGAAACATGACTTGTCCGTGTTGCGGTAGTATCACAACCGCTGATCAACTGAAAGAACAATTTAAAGCAAAACAAACAGGAGAAAGGTTCTTAGCAATCATAACAGAATCTAGTAACGGAAAAAAATACAAGCCATCTAATTTCAAGGATGTTATAGCAATTACAGCTAATACTAATAAACCTACTGAAAATATGCCGACAAAGTACACGCAGGCTTTCCCGTCTTGTACATGGGGATACTCAATGTGGGGAGACCTATTTTCCAACCGTCAACTTTTCATGCTCCAATCATTTGTTAACAATTTTTCAATTTTAAAAACCAGCTTTAAACATACACAATATATCCAATCCCTCCTTACCTATTTAGCAATCTGGATTGATCGAATTGCTGTAGCTAATACTTCATTGGGAAGATGGCATAATGGTCGTGAAACTATTGAACATCCATTCAGCAGACAAGCTATTGCCATGGTTTTCGACTATCCGGAATCTAACCCTTTTTGTAGCAGTTCAGGGAGTGCTACAAACCAGCTTGAATGGATACTACGATACATAGAATCAGAAAGTAATTCTTCTTTCTATACCAACTTAAAAAATGCATCAAGTGGAGAAAAAAGCCAATTTGGAGGTAAACAGTTAACTGCTGTGGTTACAGATCCTCCTTATTATGATGCGATTGCGTATGCTGATATATCAGATTTTTTCTACGTTTGGCTAAAGCGAACATTAAATGACACATATTCATTAAACTTTTCAACACCGCAAACACCTAAATCAGAGGAGTGTACTGCGCTAAAACATCATCATAACAATAGCGAACAAGAAGCTAAATTATACTTTGAAAAGAAGCTCACAGATATATTTGATGCAATAGAACAACAAACGTCTGATATAGTCAGTATAATGTTTGCTCACCAAACAACAGAAGCATGGACCACGTTGTGTAATTCTATTCTAAGTGCCCGCATGAACATAACAGGCAGCTGGCCTATGGATACTGAAATGGCAAATAGAAGTTTGGGACTGGCAAGTGCCGCACTTGAATCTTCTGTAACCGTTTCCTGTCGCCCCTCCGAACGTTCTGGTTATGGCAGCTTCAAACAAGTGAAACGAGCCATTGAAGAAAAAGTTAATAAAGAGGTAGAAAAACTTTATGGGTTAGGTTTCCGCGGCGCCGATCTATTAACAGCTTGCTTTGGACAAGCAGTAAGTGAATTTGGCAAATATGAAAAAGTAGAAAAAGCTGATGGAAGCGAAGTAACTGTAACGGAACTTTTAGAACTAGCAAAAACAGCAGCTTTCAATGCTTTGCTCAGAGGTTTTGAAGGAGATGAATATACCAAATTCTACATTGGCTGGTTGCAAATGAACGGTATGGAAGAAACAGATTTTGATGATGCTGCAAAATTCACACGCATCGGAATGAATATAGATGTTAGCGACATATTCCATCATCATTTACTTATTAAAGATGGGAATAAGCAGCATTTAGCTTCCTACACAGAACGAATCACGGGCGAAATACAAGGTACTAACATCAATGATCCATTGATAGACCAAGTTCAACAGGCTATGATGCTATGGTCTAAAGAAAATCGTCCTAAACTATTGCGTCTTATTAAGCTGGTAGGTTCTGAAGCTAACAATAGTTTTTGGCGTGTATTGGCCTCCCTAAAAGAGTTACTCCCCGATGGAGATGACCTTAAACAAGTAAATGAGCTACTTGCTAATAGTGAGGAACTAATTCAGTCTTGCCAGAAGGATATAACCGGTCAAGCTACACAAATGAATTTAGGATTTTAATAAATACAGAATGATTATGAATGATAATTTATCCAAAGCACTCAGTATTTTTATTGAAGCCATGCGTCCGTTCGTCGTGGGTTTCTTACTGGAGAAATTTAAGGATGAGCCTTGGGAAGGCATATTCTTTGCACGGCTTAAACCGGACAAACAAAACACCTGGAATAAAGCTGTTCAGTCGCTATCCGCAGATAGTGACCGTAAGCAACTGGTAGATTATAGCAATCTATCAAGCTTTGCCATTGCCTTTAAACAAGAGCTAACCGATGAATTGGGAAATAGCAAAGAAGCAAATAAACTTATCAGCTATCTGCAAGAGATACAGGAAGTACGTAATAAATGCAATCACTATCAGCCATTGGATGAAGACGAGATAGACAGAGCTTTTGGCACTATGAAACTAGTAGCCAAATTACTTCAGATGCCTGATTTAGTAACAGAAATAGATACAATAAAAAATAGAGAAAATGAACCGACTATTCAAATAGAGACACCTGTCACTACAGAAGCTTCTTCTACAGTTTCTTTCTCCGAAGACTCCCCTCTACCGGCCTGGTATACGAATGTATATCCCCATTATGATATCCGCAACGGCTCACTGGATGAATCTGTTTTTGCAGCAAACCTTAGTGAAGTGGCTATGGGCATCGGACAAGAAGTGTATAGCAACCCGACCATGTTCTTTGAAAAAACCTATATCACAGCCGGATTGCGCGATATAGCCAACCGAGTTGTTCGTGCGTTGAACGGCGAAGAAACCGATAATCGAGTAATCTCCCTGCAGACAGGATTCGGAGGTGGTAAAACACATACGTTGATCTCTTTATACCACATTACAAAAACTGGAAAATCTCTGCTCTCTTCAGCCTATACTCAACATATTTTAGATAGTAAAGTAGCCCCTCAGTTTGAGAATGCGCAAGTGGCAGTGTTTACCAATAACACCACTGATGTATCACAAGGCAGAACCACCGATGATGGAATCACTATTTATACCTTATGGGGAGAACTGGCTTATCAATTAGGAGGTTTAGAAGGATACAACTTAATTAAAAAGAATGACATAGAACGGATTTCACCGGCAGCCAATTTATTTCGACCTATTTTGGAAAAGTCAGCCCCTGCTCTTATACTAATTGATGAGTTAGCAGACTATTGTAATAAAGCATCGGCAGTCATGATAGGAAAAGGAAGTCTATCCGATCAGACTATTGGTTTTATGCAAACACTGACTGAAGTGGTATCTTCTGTACCTCGCTGCGTATTAATTGCCACATTACCCGCTAGCGCAACGGAAGTTGCTTCATCGGCCATCGGTCAACAGATACTGACTGCCTTAGAAAACCGTATTGTCCGAGTTGGAACAAGTATAAAACCCGTCGAAGATGAAGAAATATTTGAAGTCGTTCGCCGTCGTTTATTCGACAATATTGGGAATCCGCAAGTGATAGAGCTTGTTTTAAACCGTTACAAGAATACATATCATAATCGGCGTTCCGATTTACCCAATCAAGCCGACCGCATGGAATATATTAATAAGATGCGCAAATCTTATCCCTTCCATCCGGAATTGATTGATATGTTTCGTTTAAAATGGGGACAGGATTCTCGTTTCCAGCGTACGCGTGGAGTATTACGATTATTAGCATCCATCGTGAAGGATTTGTGGACACGACGGGGATCATTAACTGGTACCCAGGCATTAATCCATACCTCGGATGTCAACCTTAGTAATCTGCCAACATTAACAGGTACTATAACCAGCTTGATGGGAAGTCAGTGGGAAACAGTGATTCATGCCGATGTCATAGGTACCTCAAGCAATGCTTATAAAATAGACAATGAAGATCCTAACAACAATATCGGCAAATATAACTTGACCCAAGGTATAGCCACTACCATATTAATGGCTTCATTGGGTAACTTGCAAAACAAAGGATTGACTATTGAGGAACTAAAACTATGTATTTTGAAACCTAGTGCATTTAATCATAGTGAAGTAAATAGTGCATTAAACAAATTGGAACAAGTAGCTCATTATCTCTATTCCACCAATGTTGGTTCACGCAGTTATTGGTTTCAATCCAAACCTAATATCAATATTTTGGTAAATCAGGCTAAAGCTGAAATAAGTCAAGCGGATATTTCGGGAGAAATTATTAATCGACTAAATGCACAAACCCGTAATGTATCAAAAATCAAGGTACTGGTTAATCCAGCCAATGATATTCCTGAACAAAAAAGTCTTACATTGGTGATACTCGGCCCTGAGTATGCAACACAACCAGGAAGTATAAATACCAAAACCAAAAAGCAAGTTGAGCAAATAGCCCAAAATAAAGGTAATAGTAGTCGAATATACAGAAATACTATATTATATTTGGCATGTTCTGAAATAGGTCTAGGTATGCTACATAGTAAGCTACTTGAGTATTTGGCTTGTGCGAAAATACAAGCTGAATATAGCGGGCAGATAGAACCAGAACAGAAGAAAGATATTTTAGAGCGTAAAGCCGAGTACGATAAACAAGCAAATGCTTTACTTATTGCAGCTTATAATATTGTATGTAAATACTCTGTTAGCGAGGGAATAGAGAAAATCGAGATTAAAGATTTTGCACAAGATTTTAACACGCAACTAAGTAGCAATCTTTTTAACAATATAAAAGCAGAAGAATGGCTGCTTGAAAAGTCAATTGGCCTCGGAACTTTACGCAGCAGTGGCTTATACCCTACAATAGAGCAACCCATACAAGTTAACGACTTATATGAGGCCTTTCTACGCTTTGATGACAAACCCATGATTTGTGGAGTGGAAACTGTCAGCAAAAGTATTCAAAGGTATTGCGAGAATGGTGATTTTAATGTAGCTTGTGGCGAACAAGGAAACTACAATCACATTTATCATCATGAATCTGTTCCATTCTTAGATGTTACCGATCCGCAATATTGGTTAGTGGACAAATCTATTAATAATCAACCAAAATCTGAAGAAAGTTCTACCGATGAACAGTCAAGTGCTTGGAATTCACCCACAGGAGAAAAATCGGAGCATACAGCCCCCTCCCAACCTGTAGACGAGTTACGGAAATTTAAATCCATCAAAGTCTCTGGAAAAGTACCGGTTGAGCGTTGGACTGATTTATTCTCCAGCTTTGTTGTTCCTCTCAAAAATAATGGTTTGGAAATAGAAATCTCTTTTAAGGCTAAAACCACAAGTTTAAATCCATTGAATGAATCGGCACAAATTTACAAAGTAGTAAAGGAATCGGCAATGCAATTAGGGCTTAATTTGGAAGAAGAATAGAATAAATAAAATAAAGTAAGAGCCATGAAATCTGTGACTCTTACTTTATTTTCGCTACTTATTATTGTACCCCTTTGAAATTAAGGAATGGATAATAAAACCGGACAAGCATCTACCAGTCAATCATATTTATTGTAAAAAAACGCAAGTAAAGATACAATTCGTGCAGAGATAGACTATTCAATATTACCCAGAAAGACAACAAAGTGAGTATTAAAATTTAATATAGATAAAGATGTTAATTAAAAATCATATTTTCACATAATAAAGCGCGTGACAACAATGTGGCAAATATAATGCAAACATATATAAATATAACATAACAAACAGAGGAAAAACATAAAAACAAGAGGTTGTGTCAAAACGTTGGCACAACCTCTTTTATATTTTACAGTTCTGCTATATTTTCTTTTGGCTATGCTGCTTTTTCCTC
>USLU01000090.1 GCA_900555635.1 uncultured Bacteroides sp. | reverse complement strand
TTATACCCAACACCACTATCTGACCGAAGTGTCGCATTTAAAACTTGAACTCAGGACATACAAGAGAAAAAAAACGTTTTTTAGCCAGCACTCCAGCACGAATCTCTATAACCCCGTGTTCATAGGCGTTTAAACAGTGACGGCAACCGTGCTGGCAGCGTGACGGCAAATGATTGCCAGTACGATTATCCAAGAATAATATACCCTTTCAACATCTATAAAGTCTTGATTATAAACCAATAGTCAAGACTTTCCTTCTTTTTTCACATCTTTATTAAAACCACTAAAGTATAGGCGTTTTAAGCTGTATTAACATCATTTTCTCCAGATGTACCGCCTTCTGCCCACATTGCAATAAAACATACGCCTCCAATACCCGCCATTTCGAAGTGAAATGTATGGTTTGAGCCTCCAGGATCTACGTACTTTTTCTCCAAAGTATTAATGTATAATACCGAAAAGAACTATACATAATGCCGTAAAGCTTCATTCGTTTCTTCGTCCCTCGGCTGCGGGCTGTAGAGCCCACGCACGTAAACCGTACAGCCCAGGTATGTGTGCGAACAGCCCGCAGCTGAGGGCGAAGAAAAGGATATATCATTTGCACAAAACCAATAAAGCATTTGCACATTTTCGATATATATCCTCCTAATTTTATACAGTTATCTGAAGGACAAAGTAATGATATCCAGCTTGTTCATCCCTGCGTAGGAGAGGTTTCCTACTATTTCAACTAAACAGCCCGGGGGCTGAACCGTACCTGCTCCGTATCTAGTTCGTAAGGAGGTACTTTTTTACGGAGGGAATAGAACAGTATTTTACCCGGAGTTTTTAACGAACCAATTTCCTTGAAAACCAATAAAGCCTGTAACATCATTACGCTAGATGCAACAGGCTTTATTTCTATATATTTTAATAGGTTCAGCGCAACGCCTCTACCTCTTCCGCGGTCAATGGGATCTTCTTACTTCGATTCTTGCAGATTAAAATCACAATACAACGATTATAAACCATATTCTTTATATTAATAGTATTGTCCTTCATCACAAATCAAGCTTTTCTGCAAAGGAAATAATTATAACTTATACTAAAAAAAAGATTCAACTGTTTGCATAACTTTAAAAAATATTATAACTTTAAGCCCAAGCATTAGGCCGACAAGATCGGATGGCAAATACGCGTATGCAATCCATTGTTCCAACCGTCACTAACGATGGCACTCTATCTATAATCAATATAGGTATTTCATTTATATACATATGTAGAAATGAAATATACAATATCTATTTAACAGTTATATAAGAAAGAATATAATAAAAACTCTGACATGAAAAATACAATTTCTTTTATAAATAATTATACTGCAATATTGCTATACCTATGTTATGCTATATTCAGTCTGTACGCATGTGAAGAAAATAGTCCTATGAATCAGACTAACAGTTATATTAAAAATAACAACACTGTGGATAAGGACTTCTTAAAAACAAAGTTTGGATACGTATTTGCAAAAATACTAGCTGAAGATAAAGATGTTAGAGAAATTATTAGAAATGAAGCTCTCAAAAAAATTGATTATGACTACGATGTACTATATACAATGATTAAAGATAAAAAAAATTGTATGGGTAAATCGATAGAAGAACTTCTTTTAAATTATATCTCAAAAGACTCCTTATCAATTATAATTAAACAATGTCCAACACTTACTATCTTTGTGCCCCAATTACCTGAAGAAACCTTTTCTGCTGAGAAATGGGATATTTCAAATACAATTCCCAAAGTTGCAATTCGCTTATCCTCCTCTATCAATACTCCAATATTAGATGAGTTTGGTGGTAAAAGAATACTCCTCGCAAATGAAATCCCCCTTTTCCCTGTAGTAGTTATTAAAGAAAATGAAAGAATTACCACAAATAAACATCTTCAAACACGAAAAATCACTAACAATGAGCTAGATGAGAATGGACTTACTTTTTTAGACTCTTCTTTTGATAATTCATCAACCAAACCACAAACAAAAAATAGTGCAACACGCATTAGTACAAATATTAATTTTGAAAAATTAAAAAAAGCATATGGGAAATATCCAAATGGTACAGGATGGCAAAGAGATTATATCTATTATGATATTTCATCAGAATCACCTAATGGACCATTCAACTATTCATACAAAGAATTTATTTGGGGATTCGAAATGATCGGAGATGTACAAGGAGCTATAAATAAAATCAGTGACCAAAGTGGAGACCCTCAGTTTAAAGGAAATATTATTGGCGAATCCAATGGTTTAATAAGACTATCTGGAAGTGGTTGGACAGATGGGGAATATGAATTTCAGGTTAAGGTTTATGTTGCATCCAAGACTGCAGTAGGCAATGAATTTACAACTTTCTTCAGAATTAAAGGAAGCGATCTGTTTGATGTTAAAGGTTATAGAGACGGAGATGTTATAAGAGTACGAAGTGGCCAAAACAAAAAGGTATTATTCAAAGAACCTATTCCTCTTTTTTCCTGGAATTTAGAAGATTATAGTAGTACTATTAAAATATCAATAGAAGAAGTCGATGCTAATGAAGTTATTAAAAATACAGTTTCATCCATTACTGAATTTGCAACTAACTTTAGTTTTAATAAGACTCTTGGAAAAACACTGAAATTAGGAGCACAGTTTGGTGGTAGTATTAAAGATAGTAGAACAGTCAGTTTTGAAAAAACAACGACTTTAGGTAATGATGAATTAGGTGAGGTAATCGTCAATTTTGGAGATATAGTTCTCGCTGATACAACAAAATCTATATCCGAATGGAATACACCTTATCAGCGTCCAAATAGACTTCTCCGCTATCCCAATTTTTCACCACAGTATTATACTGGATGGTATAGATTATATATTGCCCCTGGTCCAATAAATTAAATATTATGAGTCGACATCGTTATACAAGTGCTATTCTTATATTGCTCTCTCTATTTTGTCATAGTTGCCACAATGACAATAACAGCAATATAATAGATCAAAAATCAGCTAATATCATTGTACAATATGAGGATCAAGAGGGCTTACACACAGATTATGGTGCCAAAATATTTATATATTATGGAATATATTCGATGGATATAACAGAATTTACTTATTCACCAAATGGAGTTTTAGTTTATGAAAATAAAGAAATCATTCCCAATATAAAAGCTATCGTTCAAGAAGAGAATACACTTATAGATGTTAGCAATACAGAGAAAATAACTGTTGTAATTGAAAGTCTACATTTCAAAGGAAGAATTACTGCCAACAGTTTTTCTCCAAATAATTTGCCCATAAGAATGGAAGTTACGTTTAAAAAATAATGATATTATTTTACAAGAAGAAGAACATAACAGAATTTCTGCCTGTTATGTTCTTCTTTGCATAATTATACTTAATCTAGCGCAACGCCTCCACCTCTTCCGGCGTCAACGGAATCTTCTTACCCAAGCGACGGGCACCGTCGGCAGTAATCAGATAATCTTCTTCATTACGGATACCACCGAAGTTACGGTATTCCTGCAATTTATCATAGTTGACGAAATCCATGAACTTCTTCTCACCTTGCCACTTATCCATCAGTTCGGGAATGAAATACACACCCGGCTCTACAGTCAGTACAAAGCCCGGTTCCAGCGGTCGGGCAAGTCGTTGGCTCTTGCGACCGAACTGCGTGCTCTTGGGTTGACCATCATAACCTACCCATACTTCACCCAGATTTTCCATATCGTGTACATCGAGCCCCATCATGTGACCCAAACCATGTGGATAGAACAACGCATGCGCACCTTCGCGCACTGCATCTTCGGTATTGCCTTTCATTAGACCAAGACCTTTCATGCCATCGACCAACGTGCGGGCAGTCAGTTCGTACACCTCCATGTAAGGAATGCCCGGACGAAGTGCATTGACGGCAGCCAAGTGCATCGCATTCTGTATTTCGTAAACGGCACGTTGCTTCGGAGTAAATGTCTTATCAGCAGGAACGGTAGACGACATATCACCCGCATATCCCAACTCTATCTCGGCTCCGGCATCAATCAGGAACAAATCACCCGGTTTCACCTTGTTGCCGTGATAATGGTTGTGCAATGTCTGACCATTGACAGTGGCAATCGTAGCAAACGAAAGCTGGCAATTATTCATCTCGGCTATGCGGTTCATCTCGGCAACCACTTCATATTCGTACATTCCCGGACGAATCACTTTCATGGCAGTGGTGTGCATATCAGCTGTTACATCGCAAGCCTTTTCTATCTCAACGATTTCTTCTGCCGATTTATAACTACGTTGCGCTACTATCGCACGGATAAACGGAATAGAGCCTTCCTGACGCGCAGGCGGAATACCCAGCCAATCCATCAACTTCAGTTTGTGCTCGGCACGATAAGGAGGAAGATAATGTACGGTGCGCCCGTTTTGTATGGCTTTATGCAGATACTCCTCTACTTCTCCATAAGGACGGGTTTCGTTTATACCCACTCGTTCACTTTTCTCTTTCAGAGTAGGCTGCGTACCCATCCACACAATGTGGTCGATAGTCAACTCATCACCAAAAATGATCTCTTTATCTTCGTCTATGTCAATAATGGCCGAAAGTCCGGCAAACGACAACCCGAAATAATAAAGGAAAGTGGAATCCTGGCGATAACGGAAAGTATTGTCTTCGTAATGCAATCCTTGTTCGTCGTTACCCAGGAATAACAACACTCCTGAACCCATGTTTTTCTTCAGCTGGGCTCTGCGCTGTACATACGTTTCTTTAGCAAACATGACGCTTTGTTTTTTAAATTGATTGTCAACAAAGATAGGAAATAAAAATGAAATGAAATGCAGAAACGGCATGTATATAGTGAAAATGAGCCTATTCTTACCCAGTTGTCTGACAAGCGGAACACTGGCGTCTGACAAACGAGATAAAGCTGCTCGACTTAAAACGCTACTGGAAATGGATAAGGTTTCCCCCTGGCTCCTTGCAGCAAGCAGGAAGCGTTTTCAAAAAACAATCCCCTTTCTTGTTAAATATAACAGAAGAAGATTTCGCTTTCCCGAACTATTCACTATTTTTGCAAAAAGAATTCGAAAAGTATTGTTGTAATTCTTAATTTGAAAGTATGGCACAAGGTTCCCGACAGGTACAGACGCAGGCGCAGCAACAAATTCAAACGCTATCGCCACAGCAGATTCTGGTAGTAAAGCTACTGGAACTTCCCGCAGTGGAGCTGGAAGACCGCGTCCGTGCCGAACTTTTAGAAAATCCTGCACTCGAAGAAGGCAGAGAAGATTCTCCCAGCGAAGAGTATTCCGAAACCTCCGACACTGATGCCGGCTCGGAAGATGGTGGGAACACCGATTACGACTCTTTGAGCGACTATCTGACCGAAGACGATATTCCCGACTATAAATTGCAAGAGAACAACCGCAGCAAAGGTGAACAAGCCGAAGAAATACCTTTCTCCGACGTTACTTCTTTCTACGAAACCCTGAAAGAGCAATTAGGCGAACGCGACCTGACCGAGCACCAACGTGAACTGGCCGAATATCTTATCGGCTCACTGGATGATGACGGTTTGTTGCGCAAATCCCTGGATAGCATCAGCGACGAACTAGCCATTTACGCCGGCATCGAAGCTACCCCTCAAGAACTGGAGGACGCGCTGAAGATTATTCAAGACTTTGATCCTGCCGGACTAGGCGCACGCGACCTGCAAGAGTGTCTTCTCATACAAATACGCCGCAAGATAGAGCAGCAGAATTTCACTCCCAATCCTCTATTATATATAGAAGAAGCTATCATTGCCGAATGCTACGAGGAGTTTACCCGCAAGCATTGGGATAAGATACAGCAAAAGCTCGGATTGGAAGAAGATGCTTTTGAGCAAGCCATCAAGGAGATTATCAAGCTAAACCCTCGCCCCGGTGCCTCATTAGGAGAAGCTATTGGCAAAAACATGCAGCAAATCATCCCCGATTTCATAGTAGATACCTACGACGACGGTACCATCAACCTTTCGTTGAATAACCGTAACGTACCCGAGTTGCGCATGAGCCGTGATTTCAACGAGATGGTAGAAGAGCACACCAAGAACAAGGCGAACCAATCAAAAGAATCCAAAGAGGCAATGATGTTCCTCAAACAAAAAATGGATGCAGCCCAAGGATTTATCGATGCCGTAAAGCAACGTCAGAATACATTGATGACCACCATGCAAGCCATCATCGACCTGCAACGTCCGTTTTTCCTCGAAGGAGACGAATCGCTGTTGCGTCCCATGATTCTGAAAGATGTAGCCGAACGTACCGGACTGGATATCTCCACTATCTCCCGCGTCAGCAACAGCAAATATGTACAGACTAATTATGGTATTTTCTCATTGAAGTACTTCTTCAACGACGGCTATACGACCGAAGACGGCGAAGAAATGTCCGTACGCGAAATCCGCAAGATATTGAAAGAGTGTATCGATAACGAGGATAAAAAGAAACCCTTGACCGATGATGAGCTTACCGAGCTACTGAAAGAAAAAGGATACCCGATAGCCCGCCGCACTGTAGCCAAATATCGTCAGCAGATGAATATTCCGGTAGCAAGACTGAGAAAGTGATAAAGAGAGATGATAAGATGGTAAAATTATTAGATGATAAATAGTAATGGTTGAAGAGCAACATATCATAGCAGATAAGACATTAATCAGGACAGCACAAGTGATCTCGGCAATATTCACGCCGTTTTCCATACCTTTCCTAGCCTTTGTCATCCTGTTTATATTCTCCTACTTGCGCATCATGCCCCTGCAGTACAAGCTGATTGTGCTGGGAGTGGTTTATTGCTTCACTATCCTGATGCCCACGCTGACCATTTTCATCTTCCGCAAGATCAATGGATTCAGTCCGAAAGACCTGGTTGAAAGAAAGCGGAGATATGTTCCTTTCATCCTCACAATTACTTCATACGTATTTTGCCTGCTGATGATGCACCGCCTGAATATTCCCTGGTACATGACTGGTATTATTCTGGCTGCACTGGTAATGATGGTTATATGTGTCATTGTCAACCTAAAATGGAAACTCAGTGAACACATGGCGGGAGCCGGAGCAGTAGTAGGAGGACTGGTAGCTTTCAGCGCATTGTATGGCTATAACCCCGTAGGATGGTTATGCCTTTTTATACTGGTGGCAGGCGTATTGGGTACTGCCCGTATCATCTTGCAACACCATACATTGGGTGAAGTGATGGGCGGATTTACCGTAGGACTTATCTGTTCATTGCTGGTACTCCACCCATTAAGTAACATGCTGTTCCGCATCTTCCTTTTCTGAATCAAGTACTGAGCAGCCCACTAATTTTGAATTCTCAATTAAATAAGAAATAGTATTAACCTCTTAAAACTAACGATTATGAATTTTCCAAATGATGTAAAGTACACGAAAGAACATGAATGGATTCGCCTGGAAGGTGATGTAGCTTACGTAGGTATTACCGATTACGCACAAGAACAGCTGGGCGATATCGTATTTGTCGATATTCAAACCGAAGGCGAAACATTAGCTGCCGACGAAGTGTTTGGTACAATTGAAGTAGTAAAAACCATCTCAGATCTTTTCTTGCCCGTAGCAGGAGAAATTCTGGGACAAAACGAAGCTCTTGCCGACCAACCGGAACTGGTAAACAAAGATCCCTATGGCGAAGGCTGGCTTATTAAGTTGAAACCTGCTGCTGATGCAGATTTTGATAGCCTGATGGATGCGGAAGCATACAAGGCATTGATTAACGGATAAGAGGAGTTATGAGTTATGAGTTATAAGTTATTTGCTTGTGACCAATAACTCACCTTCCCTTAACAAATAACTAATAACTTATAACTCATAACTAATTATGTTATCTCCAACTGTTAGTATCATCATGGGTAGCACCTCCGACCTTCCTGTAATGGAGAAGGCTGCACAGCTACTCAATGATTTACATGTACCGTTCGAAATGAACGCCCTCTCGGCACACCGTACCCCGGAAGCTGTAGAAGATTTTGCAAAGAATGCCCGCCAACGCGGCATTAAAGTGATTATTGCCGCTGCCGGTATGGCTGCCGCATTACCGGGTGTTATCGCTGCCAACACTACTCTTCCTGTTATCGGTGTACCCGTTAAAGGCTCTGTACTCGATGGTGTTGATGCACTTTATTCTATCATTCAGATGCCTCCGGGAATACCCGTAGCCACCGTTGCCATTAATGGTGCCATGAATGCCGCTATTCTTGCCGTACAAATGCTGGCTTTGAGTGACGAATCTCTAGCAGAAACATTTGCCGCCTACAAAGAAGGTCTGAAGAAGAAGATCGTAAAGGCAAATGAAGAACTGAAAGATGTGAAATACGAGTATAAAACGAATTAGTGATTATCGTGGATTTATTCAACTATTCCCGACGGGAAACATCAGAAGTAAATATTGGAGCCACCCCTATGGGCGGCTCCAATCCTATCCGTATACAGAGTATGACGAATACGTCTACTCAGGACACGGATGCCAGTGTGGCACAAGCCAAACGTATTGTAGATGCCGGTGGTGAATATGTACGCCTCACTGCACAAGGCATCAAGGAAGCCGAAAACTTGATGAACATCAATGCTGCTTTACGACAAGACGGATATATGGTTCCGCTTGTTGCAGATATCCATTTCAACCCGAAAGTAGCGGATGTGGCTGCGCAATATGTAGAGAAAGTACGAATCAATCCGGGTAACTATGTGGATGCAGCACGCACCTTCAAGCATCTGGAATATACCGACGAAGAGTATGCCGGTGAGTTGCAGAAGATACGCAACCGCTTCATCCCTTTCCTCAATATCTGTAAAGAGAATCATACCGCCATCCGTATAGGAGTGAACCATGGTTCGCTTTCCGACCGCATTATGTCCCGCTACGGTGATACACCGGAGGGTATGGTAGAATCGTGCATGGAGTTCCTTCGCATCTGCGTGGAAGAGAATTTCAGGGATGTGGTAATCTCCATAAAAGCTTCCAACACAGTGGTAATGGTAAAGACAGTGCGACTACTGGCGGCTGTTATGGAGCAAGAAGGAATGAACTTCCCGCTACACCTCGGCGTAACGGAAGCCGGTGACGGAGAAGACGGACGCATCAAATCGGCATTGGGCATCGGCGCCCTGCTGGCCGACGGACTGGGTGACACCATTCGCGTGTCTTTGAGTGAAGCTCCCGAAGCCGAAATACCTGTAGCCCGCAAGCTGGTAGATTATATCGTACAGCGACACGATCATCCTTATATTCCCGGACCGGACGTACCTACATTCAACTACCTCTCCCCTACGCGCCGCGAAACAACAGCGGTACATAACATTGGCGGGGATAATCTGCCCGTAGTGATTGCCGCACGGCTGGAAGGAAACATGAAATTCAATCCGCAATTCATGCCGGACTATGTTTATACAGGACGTTCCATACCCGAGCAATGCCCCGAAGGCATGGCGTGCATCATCGATGCAGATACCTGGACGGGACAAGACAATGCCTGGCCTGCATTCAAAGGCGATCAGATACCTTTCCTCAGTGGTTGCAACGCCTCGCTAAAGTTCCTGTTTATCACCTATATGGGGTTGAACGATGAAGCTATCGCTTGCCTGAAGTACCACCCCGAAGTCGTGCTGATTTCACAAAGCAACCATCCCAACCGTTTGGGAGAACAGCGTGGACTTGTTCACCAAATGATGCAAGAAGGATTGAAGAATCCGGTTATTTTCTTCCAGCACTACGCAGAAGACGAAGCAGAGAATCTGCAAATTAAGTCTGCCGCCGATATGGGAGCACTCATCTTTGATGGTTTGTGCGATGGCATTCTCTTGTTCAACCAAGGTCCGATAGACCCGATAGTAGTAGATACTACCGCCTTTGGCATACTACAAGCCGGACGGGTTCGCACCAGCAAAACGGAATACATCTCTTGCCCCGGCTGTGGGCGGACTTTATTCGACTTGGAAAAAACCATAGCCCGTGTCAAGGCGGCTACCAGCCACCTGAAAGGATTGAAGATCGGTATCATGGGCTGCATTGTCAATGGTCCCGGCGAAATGGCAGATGCCGACTACGGCTATGTAGGCGCCGGACGCGGCAAGATCAGTCTTTACAAGAAAAAAGAATGTATCGAAAAGAACATCCCCGAAGAGGAAGCTGTAGAAAAGCTGATTGAGTTGATAAAGAAAAACGGAGATTATACGGATTAATATTTCTCTCAGGTTAAATCAATTTTAGGCGCCGATTACACGCAACAAGAAAAAAAGCCGTGCAGTCTGCGCCTAAAAACATTATTTATGCATACCTGAGAAATCTGGGAGTGCGTAAAGTGTATCCTTCGAACTCTACATCCGAGAACTTAAAATTATGCTGCCCGGAAGGATGATAGGCCCTATTCCAAGTTGAATAGGTCTTCACCTCAATTTCTTTCGTTTTACGATTAAAACTGACAATACGTAAATATCCTTCGCCTCCCAACTTACTACCTTCAACACCACGTTGATAGTTTGCCAGCATTTGATACACCTTATTCCCTTTATTCCCTGTAGAGACTAGTGTACCTACCCCAGTCTTTAATACATGCCCACAGAATACGGCTATCACATTGCGATGTTTGCAAAGTAGCTTCTCCCAAATTCCAGCTCCATCGTTCACCGTGCGCCCCTGTTCTTTACCAATGCCATATCCTTGGGGGCGCCACCAGTCTTCCCCATCATGAAGGGTACTGTCACAATACAGATAAGCATGTGTATTGAGTATAACCAGTTTGTCTGGATGAATCCCGACAATGGAGTCAGCCCATTGCAAAGCCTCATCCGAAGGTCCGAATTCCAAGTTCAATACCAACCAATCGGCACCACCCGACCTGAAACTTATGTAATGGTTATCCAGTGTCTTTCCGTCAGCACTGCCTCCCCAATACTTCTTCTGTTTATAGGTAGAAAGCGGAAAATATTTATTAGCCATAGCAGTGTTATGCACGTCCGAAAACTTGCCGGGCTTACTGCCTATATCATGGTTGCCCCATACTATGGAGTAAGGTATTCCCGCCTGTTCGATCCGGTTAAATGCTTTCTGCATAAACGCCCACTCCACCGGAGCATTATCTTGTGTCAAGTCTCCTACCTGAAATACGGCATCTATTTTCTTGCGATTGGCAACCAACCAGTCTACTTGCGAGTCGAAGACCTCCGGGCATTGTTCCAAATAAGTCTGTGTGTCGGGCAATACGACAAAAGTACTCACTTGCCCTGAAGTAGCGCAAGAAGTAAAAAGGGCGCCCCCAAAGAAGAGCACTCCGATAACAGTTAATATTCTCATCATTTCTTCTGACTGAACAACCAGGTCATAAACTCAGGATCATTGAATGCCGGTGTCCAACTGCCATGATTCACTCCGGGAAATTCGACATATTCCACATCGGCTCCTGCCGCCTTCAATGCCTTATAAGCCTGACGCGAACCTTCTACAGGAACAATATTATCGGCATCGCCGTGATAAATACGGAACTTCACATTCTTGGCTGCAGAAAGTCTGGACGGATTCACGATACCACAGATGGGAACGGCAGCAGCAAAGACTTCGGGATAGCGTACCGCCAAATCGAACGTACCCATGGCACCCATAGAAAGCCCTATCACATAAATCCGGTTCTTGTCTACTTGAGGCATAGCCAAATAAGTGTCTAGCAGCTCCTTCAACGTGCGAAAGATCGGCGTGATTTCCTGCACCTCAGGCATTTCGCCAGGCACAAACGACTTGGGGCGAGACACATACGCCCAATAATCTTCTTTGGGACATTGAGGCGCCAACACAAAAGCCGGACGTTCCTCTCTGTTCACCGGATTAAGCCACATCTGCCCACCGTGCACCAGCTGCTTCTGATTATCATCTCCACGCTCGCCCGCACCATGCAGAAAAAGTACCAAGGGATACTTCTTTCCCGTCTTTTCAGTCTCGGGACGAAGCAAGCGATACTGCAACGAGTCTCCTTGCGAAGATATATACACATTCTTTTCGTACTCTCCATATAACTCCTGCGCATACATACACACAGACATCAACAGCAATAAAACTGTACAAACTACATTCTTCATTTTCTTCTATATAGATTAATATTCAATTTAATGACTCACCGCCTCACTCTGTTTATATCCTTACCCGAAAGGCCTGCACCATCAGCGTGCCTCCTTAAGAAAAACACGTTGCGAGATACCATTCTCATTGAACGCTTCGACGGCAAAGTAATATTTTTGCCCCACAGTAAGACTATGTAAATCTAAAGAATTATCACCATATACCATCCACGAACTATACAATTTATCAGGAGCAACACCCCACAATACATTATAGCCTTGTGTTCCCTTTACCGGTTGCCAAGAGATACGTGCATTTCGTTCGTCAGTATCACGCGCTACCGTAAAGCCTTTTACCGCTGTCGGTTTCTTGCCACGTCCCAATCCAAACACACGGATGTCTCCCATTGCCAGATTCTTGCCCGGCACGTAGTGGTGACGATAACGAATATAGCGCGCTTCGGCAGGTCTATCCAGTTCGATGTAATTATGAGGAGCATCGCGGAAACTGTTGCGGTAATCCGCCAATACCTGCCAATGAACACCATCTACTGAAGCTTCTACGAGATAGCGCTGCCGCAAGTCCGGTACACGCCCCCAGAATTCCGTTTCCTCATAATCAAAGAAGTTCAGTTGCAGGGCATGCACATCGCTCACTTGCTCGAGATCTATCTCCACCCATTGCTTGTTGTCATTCTTTTCTGCTACCCAAAAGGTTTTCAGGTTCTCGTCGGTCACATTTGCTACCGGGTGGCTGTCAAGTTGCGAAGAAGCCTTCACGGGTTTGGCATAAGAAAGTAGCATCCAACCCCTAAAACCACCGCCCTCTGTCTGCCTAGTAACCTGATCGGGGGAGTAATGAGGATAGTCGCCGAAGTAAGTATCGGAATACATCACCCCGTCTTCGTCAAAAAACGTGGGAAACATGCAGAGCCGACGCTCGAACTTGAAGTTGATGGAAAGATGGATTGTTCCGAAATGCCAGTAGATGCCGCCGGGTCCCCGCACTGTACTTCCATGACCGGCACCGGTAGCAAATCCTCCCGGTTTGTAGCAGAAGGGGTTATGAGCCGCATACTCGAAAGGTCCTAAAGGAGATTTACCTACATATACTCCATCGCCGTACACATTAAACTGTGTACCGGGAGCGGCATATTGCAGATAATACATTCCGTTGTATTTCGTCATCCAGGGCCCTTCGATAAATGGCTTGATGTCACTGGTATGATTCTCTCCGAAACGCTCCCAACCATGAATATCGGGACGGAGGTAAAGCAATGAGTCCGGTTTCTTTGCCACCGGCAAGAATTTATCCGTTATATCGAGTTCCTTGCCGCGGATAGGCCAGCGGTTGGAAGAACCCCAGTACATGTAAGCACGATCATCATCGTCTATAAAAAAAGCAGGATCTTGCAGATCGGTGAGCACCGAAGGAACTGCCTTCCAATCTCCTCGTTTGGGGTTGTCGGTATAGAGTATGCTCATAGCACCGGATGGATTTCCGCAAACGTAGAGCACGGAATCTCTGTAATTATGGGCAGCAGGGGCATTGCAGCCTTCGAAATACCACTTCTCGGGCGTAATAAAGTCCCAGTTCATCAGATCTTTGGAATGCCAGTAGCCCCAAGAGCGAGTAACGAACATATAATATTCTCCCCGAAATTCCACTACGGCAGGATCGGCGCCCGAACGATAAGACTTACCCAAGTGAGAGTTGTGAAACGGATATGTATAATCTAAGTTGAGAGGATTGCAGTAGGTAGTAGTGCGGTATTGTGCATGCAACGAACCAACAAACGCCAGCAGTAGCCAAGCGATGCAATAAAATTTCTTATTCATAGTACTAAGTTTTTCTAATTACCAATATGGTTTATCCCCGATTTTCGGGCACTAGTACCTGATTTAACAGCCACAAGTGTTTGACTTGATAGACACTAGTGCCTGACTTGCTAGACACCAGTGTCTGTCAATGATTTAGTTATCAACGCATTACTCTACCTCTTTTACGGCAGACAACTGAGATACGCCGTTCTCATTGAAGGCTTCGATAGCGAAGTAGTATTTCTGGTCGGTAGTAAGTGACTTCATCAACAGTTCATTATTGCCATATACCATCCAAGAGCTGTAGAGTTTGTCAGGTGCTATACCCCAAATCACATTGTAGCCTTGCGCACCCTTCACCGGCTCCCAACTGATGGCAATGTCGCGACGGTCTGCCTTACGATCGAGCACCAATTTCTTGGGCTGCTGCGGTGCTTTACCGTTACCCAACCCGAAGACGCGAAGTTCGGAAATAGCCAAATTGGGAGTAGGTATATCTATGTTTTTGTAACGGATGTAGCGGGCAGACTTGGGCAATGCCAACTCAACATAATCATTCGGTGTATCCTTGTAACTCTCCTTGCGGTCTACCAGCACATCCCATTGTGTGCCGTCAAGGGATCCTTCGATGACATAGCGGTGGTGAAGTCTTTCGTAACGACCGTACATATCACTCTTATAATCATGGTAATTGATTTGAATGGCACATACATCGGCAGGTTTCTCCAAGTCAATCTGTACCCATTGGCGCTCGTCATTGGCAGCCGCCAGCCAATAAGATTTCGTAAGTTCATCGGTCAAAGCAGCTGGTTTAAAGTCTCCCGCAGTGGTAGAGGCGGTCACTGGTTTATTATAAGAGAGCAACATCCAGCCACGGAATTGTCCCGCTTTACCGGGAACGGCAGGAGCATAGCGAGGATAGTCGCCAAAACGTGTATCTACATACATGATGCCATCCTTGTCGAATCCGGCAGGGAACATGCAAAGACGGCGTTCCCAGTTCATGTTGATGGAAAGTGCCATTGAAGCAAAATGCCAGTATTGACCGCCGGGACCAAGCACTGTGCTACCGTGTCCGGCACCATTCATATAGCCACCCGGTTTGTAAGATACGGGGTTGTGCTTCTGATAGGTATAGGGTCCCATCGGATGGTCTGCCACATATACGCCATCGGCATAAACATTGAACTCTGTGCCCGGCGCACCATATTGCATATAGTATTTCCCGTTGTGCTTCGTCAGCCACGGTCCTTCCATGTAGCCACCCAGCACCGTATCGGTATGGTTTTCACCGAAACGTTCCCAGCCATGTTTAGCCATGTCAAGGTTAAATAGCTCCTTCACTTCACCTTTAGGAATGAAACGATGGTTCTTATCCAATTCCATGCCACGGATGGGGAATACATTGGAAGACCCCCAGAACATATAAGCCTTGCCATCATCATCTATAAAAAGATCAGGATCTTGTAAATTGTTCAAGATAGAGGGCGTTGCTTCCCAGTTACCCGAAGCCGGATTATCGGTATAAAGTATGCTCATAGAACCGGAAGGATCGCCCGTCACGTAAAGTACAGAATCTTTATAGTTATGTGCCGCCGGAGCGTTACAGCCCTGCGGATACCAGTTCTTGCCGGGACGTACAAATTCCCAATTAAGCAAATCCTTGGAACGCCAATAACCGTGGGTACGGGTAACGAACATATAATACTCGCCCCGGAAACGTACTACGGCAGGGTCGGCCCCCGAACGATAGGATATATCTTTATGCGCATTGTAAATCATATAGGTATAGTCCACATTCAGCGGATTACAGTAGGTATCCATGCGCATATCCTGCGCCAAAAGGGGCGATGCAAAGCATAAGAATGCCAGCAGGAGTTCGGTAATCAGTCTTTTCATTATTTCTTATTTTATTATCAGGTAATAGTTATATATTAAGTGACGAGTGACAAATCTAAGTGATAATCTTGATATCGTCAGCATGTATCCAGATGGCTTGTCAGCGGCATAATTCTTGTGGCACATCGTACTCTTTCTGCAAACACACGAGTTCCGCTTTTAGTTCAGCAGTAATCTTCTCCATACTCTTCTTGCCATAGAGATTATGCATCTCCTCAGGGTCAGTCTTGAGGTCATAGAGTTCCCAGTTATCATCCACATAGAAATGCATCAACTTGTAACGTTCCGTCTTCACGCCGTAGTGGGCACGCACACTATGGAAACCAGGGAACTCATAGTAGTGATAGTAAAGGGATTTTCTCCAGTCACGCGGCGTCTTGCCTTTTTCTACCAGTTCCTTAAATGAAACACCCTGAATATCCTGAGGCACTGGAATATCGCACATATCGAGGAAAGAAGGAGCAAAGTCTATGTTTTGGGTCAACCCTGTGACTTGCGTACCCGGCTTAATATGTCCCGGCCAGCGCATCACCATCGGCATGCCAAAAGACTCTTCGTACATGAAACGCTTGTCGAACCAGCCATGCTCACCTAGGTAAAAGCCCTGATCGGTGGTATAAACTACAATTGTATTCTTATCCAGCCCCGTACGCTTGAGGTAGTCTAGTATCTCACCCACACTCTCGTCCACGCTTGCCACACAAGCCATATAATCTTGTAGGTAACGCTGATATTTCCATTCAGCCACTTCCTTGAAGGAACGCGGCTTAGAGTAAAACTCATTATTCCTTTCGCGGTAGGCATCAAAGAAACGGCGCCGTTCATCGGGTTTCATTGTTCCCATAAAAGCATGTGGCCAAGGGTCGAAAAGTAAGCTATCGCTGTCGATGCCGGCCACCATCTTCAGGTCGTGACCTTCGTACATGTCACGGTATATATTCATCTTTTGCATGTGTGCTGCGTAACGTCCTTCGTAGGCGTCGTAATAATTGTCGGGAAGCGGGAAACGGGTGTGCTCGTACAAGCGATAATGCCGTTCGGCAGGTACCCAGTTACGATGAATGGCTTTGTGATGCATCATTAGGAAGAAGGGCTTTTTCTTGTCCCGGCCGGTATCCATCCATTCTTCACAATATTGGGTGATAAGATCAGTCACATATCCCTCATGACGGGTGGTATCGCCCTCAGTAATGAACTGCGGGTTACAATAGTCGCCCTGATCGTTCAGAATCATCCAATGGTCAAAGCCTGTGGGCTTGGAGATGAGATGCCACTTGCCGATGACGGCGGTCTCGTAGCCGTTCTGTTGCAATAACTTAGGCAAGGTTTGTTGCGATCCGTCGAAACCCTGTGCCCAATTTTTCATGAAACCATTCTTGTGACTATGCTTGCCCGTAAGGATAGCCGCACGGCTAGGTCCGGAGATGGAATTGCAACAGTAATTGTTGCGGAACACAGCTCCTTCCTGCCCAATACGGTCAATATTAGGAGTTGGCGCCACTTTGCCAATAGGATGACCGTAAATGCTCATCGCCTGTTGAGCATGGTCATCGCTCATAATAAAAATAATGTTAGGACGTTCGCTATTGCGAGCTTCTTGCCCGTGTACCTGAGCCTGAACGGAAGGCACAAAAGGTAGCAGAGCAAGTCCTAAAGAGAGTTTATGGTTTATCATCTTCTACGGTTTATAAGATTTACTATTCATCACATTAATGTAAAGGCAGATTCATTACGTTCATCTGCCGATGACGTGCCTACCCAAAGCCGGAAGTCACCAGGTTCAGCCTGCATCTTCATATCGGCGCCACAGTATATAAGGTCTTCTTCGGTCAGCGTAAATGTCAACGACTTCTTCTCGCCTGCTTTAAGGTATAGCTTGCGGAAACCTTTCAGTTCTTTCACAGGACGGGTCACACTGCCCACCAAGTCGCGGATGTAAAGCTGTACGACCTCTTCACCACCAATTTTACCGGTATTCGCCACATCCACGGTGATGGTAAGCGTTTCACCTTTCTTCAGTTCCTTCTTGTCTAACTTCAGGTTATCGACCTCAAAGGTAGTATAACTCAGACCATATCCAAAAGGATAAAGCGGAGAATTGGGGCAATCGATGTAAGAAGACTTATAGTCCATATTCGGATTGTCCGGCGGAAGCGGACGCCCGGTGTTCTTGTAGTTATAATAAAGCGGCAATTGCCCCACCGAACGAGGGAAGCTCATCGTCAGCTTTCCAGCAGGATTGTAGTCGCCTGCAATGACATCGGCAACAGCATGACCACCCATCGTACCCGGATACCAAGCTTCGAGAATGGCATCCATGTGCTCGTCTTCCCAAGTAAGTTCCAACGGACGGCCATTCATCAGTACCAGCCCGATGGGTTTGCCCGTTTGCTTGAGTGCCTTCAGCAGATCGCGCTGCGAAGCAGGCAGAGTAATGTCTGTGCGGCAAGCCGCCTCGGCACTCCAATTTTGGTCTTCGCCAACAGCAACTAGTATGACATCTGCCTGACGAGCTACGGACACAGCCTGAGCAAAGCCTGCGGTTCCAGGCTTACGGAGATCGCAGCCTTCGGCATAAAGGAAGCGCACGTTCGAGTTTCTGTACTTTTCTTCCAGTCCTTCAAAAAGAGTAATGCTCTGGCGGCGGTCTCCTCGTCCACCCCAGCCACCGTTCACACTGTTGCGCTCTTTCACCATAGGACCTATCAGGGCTACAGTCTTGCGGTCGGAGGTCGGTATCGGGAAGAAGTCCTTCTCATTCTTCAGCAGTACTACCGACTTACGGGCAGCATCGCGCGACGCTTCCATAAATTCGGGTTTCATGATGGTAGCCTTCTCGCGCTCCTCATCTAAGTAGCGGTAAGGGTCGTCCATAATGCCCAGCAGGAATTTCATTTCAAGAATGCGGCGCACGGCATTGTTAATAGTGGCCTCGCTCACTTTACCCTCTTTCACAGCTTGCAACAGATGAGCATGAAATACACCTCCGGTCATATCCATTTCGATGCCCGCATTGGCGGCAAGTTCGGCAGCATGAGCCTCATCGCGTGCCACGCCGTGCGGAACAAGCTCGTTGATGGCTGTATAATCGGTTACAACAAATCCGTTGAATCCCCACTCGTTACGTAGCACATCTTGATAAAGAAACTTGCTGGAAGTGCAGGGAACCCCGGATATTTCATTAAAGGCAGTCATGAAAGTCGCCGCTCCCGCATCCTTGGCTGCCTTGAAAGGCGGAAAAAAGGCATCTCGCAAAGTACGCTCCGACATATCGGTGGTGTTATAATCGCGCCCGGCCTCGGCAGCACCGTATGCGCAGAAGTGCTTGGCACAGGCCAGCATTTTGTCTAGACGCATCAAATCTTCGGGCTTCTCTCCTTGAAAGCCACGTACACGTGCGGCTGAGAGCAGCGAAGCCAAATAAGGGTCTTCGCCCGAACCTTCCATTACACGTCCCCAACGAGCATCACGTGAAATGTCCACCATCGGGGCAAAAGTCCAGTTAACACCTACCGCCGAAGCTTCGGCAGCAGCAATGGCGGCACTTCTTTCGGCTAGTTTGGCATCCCAGGCACACGATTCGGCCAAGGGAATAGGAAATATTGTTTTGAAACCGTGTATCACATCGAAGGCAAAGAGTACAGGAATTTTCAACCGAGATTCTGCTAGTGCCGTCTCTTGCGTCTTGCGTATGGCAGCCGAGGAGGTAGCATGGAAAAGGCTACCTATGTGTCCTTTCTTCAACAGAGGTTCTATATCGGTATTCACCTGCGGACCGGTCACAATATCGCTCTTAGCAGAATATTGTGTCATCTGACCGATCTTCTCTTCGAGTGTCATCAGAGCAAGCACAGAGTCTACACGCTCT
>USLU01000089.1 GCA_900555635.1 uncultured Bacteroides sp. | reverse complement strand
CTCAAAATCATTGTAACTATACATAAACTTGGATTTTGATTTAACGAAAGCAAAGGTCTAGCTTTTTTATCGGTTATCCTATACGTCATTTTTGGACGCTAACCAAAATTCTCAAGATACAAACTCTATCACTTACCGCGTGCAACTATATCATCACACATAGCCCCAACATTACTCCAACCAATAATTTGCTGTGAAGTAAACTTCAAACCAAAATGTTTTTCAATGCCTACCACCAGTTGGATATGAGAAAGTGAGTCCCACTCGTCTATATCATCAGCCACCGTATCAAAGTTTATTTCAATATCTTCATTGTCAAGCACATCACGAAATATATCCTGCACTTGTGCTAAAATTTCTTCTTTTTCCATATTCTTCTAATTCTATTTTAATTATAATATATTTATTCCTGCATTTACCGGTATATTTACACCATTGACATGATTCGAAGCATACGCCAAAGACTCTATTACTTTCGCTACATCTTCTACCAATAAAATCTGCTTCAATGGATGTTCTGCCACCAATTGCTCGACAACCCTAAAGTCAGTAGCAGCCGTAAAATCCGTTTGCATAAAATCAGGAGAAACACAGTTGCTAGTAATTCCCCATTTTATATACTCTTTACTCCATGTCTTTGCTAATTGGGATATATATGCCTTTGAAGAGCCATACATGCCATACCCCAAAGGAGGTACTCCTATAAGAGACGAAGTCAACACGGTAATAATCTTTCCCTGTTTTTTCTTCCGAAAAGTTTCAAGTGCAGCCTGCGTTATGGCAACAGCGGGCAAAACATTATTTTGAAAATCAAGTAACAGTTGTTCAGTTGTCAATTTATGAAAATGTACCCCTTCTGGCGAACCCGTCCATGCATTATTTACCAATACATCAAGATCCCATAACTTTATAGCTTCCACCAGTTTCTGTAAAGAATCCATCTGCGTCTGGTTACACTTGAAAGCAGTCGTATTTTTATACTCTTCCATAATAAGTTCGGCATTTGCATCAGCTTTACAATAAGTAAAGAAAACATGGTTATCTTTATTTGCAGCCAATATTTCTACAGTCGCACGTCCCAAACCTCCAGTGCCACCTGTCACTAATACATTCATATTACACTGATTTGTACATGTCCACGAGCTACCACTTTTCCACTCACATTCTTGAAATTAAACTTAAAATCAACAGCGTTAACACTTTCATAAACTTCCTCAACTAATAATTCTGCATCCAGTATCTCACTCATAAATACCGGTTGCCGATACTGTATATCTTGAGAATTAATGAGAACATTTTTTGTTGGTAAACATTCACCTATTAGCTTTGAAACAAAAGCATTGAGTATATTGCCATACATTACTCGCCCATTAAACCCTTTACTTTTGGCAAACCATTCATCTGTATGAAGTGGGTTGAAATCATTACTACACTGCTGAAATGCATTATATACATCTTGAGTCACTTTAAATGTATGATGCACAGGTTGCATATTCTGAAACAATTCTATCATTTCTATTTCTTTTCAATATAACATTCCAAATCCTTATACTTTTCAATCTCAAGCACATACTGTGCTGTTTCTGTTTTTTCTATTCTTTCAAAACCCAAATTGGGATAGTGTTGCTCAACCATACCATTCTTCAAGGTTGGCAAATATTCACCAACTAGGCGTTTGAAACCATTCAAACGGGAATATTCAACAATGGTGTTCAATACAAATTTTTCCATACCACGTTTCAACACTCGACAACTCATAAGCCATGTATCTATGAACAAAGTTTCTATATCCTGTTTTCTTAAAATGATGACAGATATTAAACCATTATCGCCCAATTTATCAGCAAGAGTGAATGAGAAGGTAACATAATCAGAGCTAGTCTCAATAGCAGTAATTTCAGCTTCAGTATATCGTACTGTGCGCAAATTGAATTGATTACTCCGCTGTGACAACTGCGCTATACGTGGAATATTAAATTTATCAAAACCTCTAACTTCACTAACCATATTTAACGACCTCAAAAAGTCAGTCTCGTTAGTAAAATGCTTCTGCAATGAAGCACGCTTTGCTTCAACCTGATATTGCTTAGTTCGGTCTTTATCACCTACGCTATAAGAGGCGGTTTCGAAAAGGTTCAGCGAGTATAGATATTCCACATACTCACTTGGATCCTCCGGTAATTCAGGGACAGTAATTCCTGGAATATTCTCGCGAACCATGTTGCGTTCAAACGGATTATCGTCAAGAAAAACCATAGAATCAAAACCTATATTAAGTATATGTTGAATGGTACAAATATTATCAGCCTTATTCTCCCAATTAGCAATGAATACAGCAATATCCTCCAATTTTAGCACCATCTCCGGATTCTTTTCAAAGGGTTCTTTAGCCTTATCCTCATCATTTTTTGAGCACACAGCAATGATAATACCGCGATTTTTCAATTTCTTAATCCATTGTTGAAATTCGGTATAAGCTTTGCCAATCCCAAGACCATGCCCCACCTGAATATTTTCCCAACCATCATCACCCACGACTCCTCCCCAAACCGTATTGTCAAGGTCGAGGATAAGGCATTTCTTAAAATGACCTTCGCTGGCTGCCACAATATCGACTGTATGTGATGCTACATAAGGTAGTATGTCAAAACTAAGGATCATTTCGGTACTAACATATACCGAAGAATCGAACATTATATCACGACCATACTTAGCCGATAGCCCTGCCAAATTACATACAAAGAAATTTGGATATCGCTGTGAAAGATTAAGCAATTCGAAATTTAGCTTACTAAGTTGATATGTGAACGAACTCTCTACTTTCGAAGCATAACTACCAAAAACAGTGTCGTTTATTTCTGGGTAGTTATAGTAAATTATACGTCCTTTTACTTGTTCGCATAGTGAACGGATGAATCCAAGACGTTCATCAGCTAACGTGGCTTGGTCCGTAGGCTCCATCATACTGTATTTTTCCAATATCTTGTGTGTCGACTGAAACACGATCGTGTAATCTGCACCGAATTCATACATGTTCGAAAATGGATCCATCACCTGCAACTCCACTTGGTTGTATTCTGCTTCCCATAGTTCAACGTTGTAACCACGCAAAATCCCCTCACCTTTGATGGATGTAGCAAGAAACTGTGTGGCTGTATCACCAAGCAAAGCAACTTTTATTTTTTTCCCTTGTAAATTTAATTGTTTACAAGCACGCTTATACTCTTTAAATGTATGCATAGAATTTATTATTTCAAGAATTCAGAAATTGCTTCCCGCCTACTTATATAGTACTTTTCAAAATTTTTCTCCAACTGACTCCTGCTAATCCGATCCTTCTCCGGATATTGCCGCATCTCATATTCAACTACTTGGTCAGGAGTCATATTAAAACCTATTACTTGTGCCGGATTGCCAGCTACAATGGCATAAGCTGGTACATTTTTCAGAACCACAGCACCAGGAGCCACCGTTGCTCCCCGACCGACCTTTACAGGACCGAGTACCAAAGCCCCTGCTGCTATACGAACATTATCACCTATAACCGGTTGTCCCGCTTCCGTCCTATGACCAATACTTACCCCTTGGTTTATCCAGCAATTACGCCCCATTTTAGCTGGAGATATAATTGTACCATATCCATGCTGCACTAACAACCCTCCAGATATATCCGATGTTTCAGACACATCAAGCAGTGGCTGTGCACTCGCAAAAATCCTTAAAAATTTCGCATAAAAATGATGATATTTTCCTACACGAGCGTAAAACACATTCCGAAACATTGTGTAGAATGTCATCAAGAAACAAAAAGCATAAAATCCTGTAGCTCCCTTTCCTTCCATAAACTGTCGGGAATTTCGCAATACATCCTCTTCAATCACATCTTTGTTCGCTGCAGTCTTGTAATACAAATAGTGCAATAATAACCGCAAAGACGAAACATATACAAATATCCTTTTCATTTTGACTCTATGTTCATTGGAGAATACAAGCTTATTATTCTATTTTCTTGCAATTCAAGGCTTCTGCTAGAAACCGGATTGACTTCTTCCTTTGCTCTATTAACCGCTTCTCAAATATTTCCGTATAATCTGCCGAGTTAATCACCATATCCTCTCCCCCATCTTTGCGTAACAATGCCACATCCGCAAATAATAAGTTGGCCAATTCAAGATTTCGCTTATCTCTCAATCCATCTACCATCTTAAATTCTTTATGAAAAAGTAGCGAGAACGCACAAAGATGAAATGAGCGACCTATACAATACTTAGCATACCTAACAAGATTTAGAAACTCTAATGGACCGACATTCAGATTATAATTGAATGTTTTAGAATCTTTCTTGAATATCATGTAAATATTACTAGAAACGATTTTACAATTGTGTGTCTTTGAATATTCTTTCGCTGCTGATTTACCCATATCATGATCAAAAGGATCATAATAGAATACATACTCTCCATTAATTAACGGCTTGTCTCCCGCTAATAGAGACCATTCATCAGCAGTTAACAACATAGTTGGATCAAGAACTATTTCGAAATTTGAATCAAAGAGCTCGGCTGTTCCGCTGTCTCTGACAGCTACTGCAGAAAAAGTAGACACTTCTTGCTTTACTTTATTTACTTCATCATTACTTATTGCAGCACTGCCTCCAGGTCCCATACTGGGAGCATAAGCTATTTTCTTGCCATTTTTAACAAAATCCAAATAATAGTACCATTCAAAATCTGCACATTTAGTATTCCAGATTTGGTCGCCTCCCGCAATATAAAAATCAAATGTTCCGCAAATATCATTTATATGTTCCGGTTCATTACAATAGGGAGTCAAACGCATATAATCATGTGCAAATTGATGGAACTTTTCATATTTTTGCTCCATTTGTTTGCCGTACCCCCCCCAATATAAGGATTCTATCCAACGTTTTATAGGATTCCGACTTACCAAGATAGGTAACCGATAACATTCAATCTGCCGTTTCGGTTGGTAGTTTATAATTTTGCAATCATATCCCATATCACTTATAGTGCGTTGCAAGGCATAAGCTAAAAGAGCAGAACCATAATTAATGGCAGCATGGAAATTCACTATACCGACGGTTTTCATCTATAATATATAATCTTTTTAATGATTTTCTTTAATTTACTTTTTGTTATCCTATCAAAATAAGTCCATTTAAAAGCATTCTCAAAAGACATCTTTGTACATAGGTATCTGAAAATTTTAGTCCTTTGGGTTTTAATAGTAGGAGACTTTAATTGTGCATTATTAGTGACTGCTTCATCAATACTTTCCGGATAACTGTGAATATTATCTGCTAAAGTTTGATAAAAGCCTGCTCCTTTGTCCGTATTAATCAAAACAGCAGATATTCCTTGTTGAGCTTGGTCAATGACAAGCTTGTCGCTTAACCCCCAAAAATCACCAATAGTTATGTCTGACACTCTTTGGGGTTGAGCATATTGACACTGATAACAACTATTACGATATGAATTACCGAAGAAAAAAGTAGGATAATAAGAAGTCGAATAATCTACTCCTTTTTCAAATTCAAAAGGAATCCTATTCTTAGTCTTTCCTTTACATTCTAAACAAAAGTCTCCTTTCCCATGATTCCTAAAGGAAAGGTAAGAAATTGTTTCAAAATCAAGGTCTTTAATATTATGACTTAAGCTATCCTTCAAAGAACGAATAGATGGAACCCCGTGACAAATTAAATCGACTGTTATGAAATTCAAATAATCCTTTTTCAAAAAAGATTTCACTCCGCCCACTTGACATGGAGTACCAATAAACAAAACCTTTTTCCCATTTTTCAAATCTAACTTTATATCTTGATAAATTGTACAGACATTACTCTGCACATATTTGGACCCTTTTAATTTTTCTATTTCTTCTATCGTTGTGCAACGAAGGTGTTTCACGTTTATACCAATAGCTGCACACCCATATACTACCCCACCGCCATTTATAATTTGCTTACTCATAGCTGTAGCCAATCCACCGCTAGTCGATGTACTGTAATCAAAATTATCCTTTGTCCAAGCTGCATAACACGCTTGTGGATAATACTTTTCCTGTGAATTTAATGAGGGACATACTTTATCACAAGCTCCACAATCTATACATAAGTTCCTATCAATACGAGGTAATATCTCTCCAAGAAAACCTTCAATAATAGTAATAGCTTTCTGCGGACAAACATTCAAACAAGCCAGACAACCAGTACATGATTCCGGAGCACATAAATGATCATTCATGTTCATCAGAATTCTATAATATTGAACGGACGGTTGTTTACCATAGATGCTGTTTGAGCAAAGGCACTTTTATACATTTTTCCACTTTTGCCCAAATACACCGCTTCAGCTTTAGAAATAAGCAGAAAATCCAAAAACGTCTTCATATTGACGTCATCATTATTCTCATAGTCAATATGCCCTACCTTCCCTGGTATCACATAAACATTTGGAAGCTTAGCAGCCTGTCTCAAGAATGTACAACTATCAGCTGTCAATAAGACTCTATCATGTCGGGGGGCTATAGATGAAATATCGCTTATCGCTTTTAAACATTTATCAATCAATGGTTGCCTTTCTTGCTCTGGCAAAGCAGGGCCTGTACAATCATTAAAATCACCTAATAAAGTAGTAAAACGAAAGGAAATGGAAATATAGATTCCACCTATGCGTTCCAAATGATAGTCTATTAATTGTTGAAGTCGAGGGGCTGGTTTGAATAATATGGGAAACAATTCTGCAAATCGGTGATTTCCACAACGCATATTCGTATATACATGCAACTGTTTATTCCTCAATTGCAAATTATCATTCATCCAACTTTCTTGTAATTGTTGCATTTGGAATTGTACTTCAGGTACGGCAAGTACCGGCTCCAACAAACATTGTAGCACTCTTGCTTCTTGAGGATTGTAAGATATTTCATCATCTCCAATCAGCCAATCATACTGATTAGGAATCAAATAGTCTTGCAATCTAAAAGGATGACAGAAATTTATTTTAAACGGTCTGTTATTATCATGACACCAGCAAAACAAAGAAATAATACCTTTTAACCGGTCAGCCAATCCACCATGCCAAGTAAATCCATTGGCCATATAAATAACGGTTGTTTTTTCACTTTTTACTGTGTAAAATGTTTGTTTATAATACTCTCTTCGTATTTTCTCTTCTGCTTTTTTCCCCTGCCAAAGAAAGAAGTTCCACACCCCCATCTTTTTCTTTCTATTATTCAAATATGCCTTATGAAACACACGATAAGGGAATTTTATTATTTCGAATAAATCCATAGAATAAATCCACTAAAAAGTGAATATTTATTAGTTAATCATTTAAATATATAGTAATTTAAATTATTCTATATCCCTATACCACTAGCTCCAGATTTCCATATTCCTATCTTGCTCAATACGAACAATATCCTCTTATAAATACCAAAATGCTGAAAGCATAGACTCCACAAACGATAACGTTTGCGAAATTCAGATTTGTAAACATCAGGATTATTGCGACGGAAAGATAATATAACCACCGGATAAGGGCTCTTTCTCTCGCCATCTTTAAGTGGATTCCAAAAATAATTCCTCACTCCATAGTCAGAAGGATCACGATATGGTTTTATACCGTGACGACGAACAATAATATCAAATATAGACTGATCTTCACGATGAGATATAAATTCGGGATCTTCGGGAATAGACTCATCAAATCGATTGGGAGATATGAGACGTTCCTCACAACAGGCATCAAGCCATTCCTTTATTATAGAGAGATTTTGCGATGTTTTTTTCCACATTGAGCAAGTGGCCATTACCTGATAATGTTTTCTATCATTCCATCCCATCCATTCAAAAGTCTCTGCTTTAGTATATTGATGGGCAGAAGCCCATGTCAACTGAAAAACCATGCGTTCTTCACCATCCTTTATAGCGCAATCTACCAAGGTATGTACATCATTATAATACATTGCCCCACTATCGCAATAAAAAAGCCACGCTCCATCTTCAATCTGCTGCAAAGCTTTATAAATTATATAAGGTTTCCACAACCACAATCCCGCACCACGTTTGTAGGCAAAAATTTCAGGATGTTCTGCACGAAAATCAGCAATATCTTCCGGATGGAATTCCAATATTTCGTCTACTTTGCCAATTATTCGGGCGGTCTCACTATTTACACATCGGGCGTGTTCGTATGCCGCATCTGCATAATTCACCGCATATAATTTATAGTTGCTCATTGCATATTAATTATTTTCCACAAAATCCTTACAACGAGAAATTAAAGATTCTGCATATTTCCGCCAACTGTTTTTTATTTTTGGCAAGTTATTCAAAGTGATGCGATTAAATCCTTCCGGCAAATTTAATCCATCCCCCTTCCATTCTAGCACATTTAATAAATCTATCAGCCCTCCATAACGGTCTGTACTGAGAGTACTCTCATTGTTAGCTCTTATATATACGACGGGAGTCTCTAATCCTGTGCATGGTAATGCACAATGTATTTTAGATGTTATAACCAATTTAGCCCTTGCATATTTATTAATAAGCATTTTAGCATAATCCATTTTCGATTGGTAATCAGGATACGTTTTAGGTATTACATCATTGATATGCTCTATATATTCTGCATTGAGCAAAATGTCTTCAGAAAAAGCTTTTCTATATGCCGAATAAAAAATTGTATTATGGAATAAAGCCGTCAATCCCTGCTGCCTTCGTTTTAATGTTATAGTCTTTATTTGCCTGTAATTGAACAACAAACGAAAAAATGTTTTCGCTATAAGAAAGGGTCTTTTACTTAAATTGAATGTAGAATACATGGGATCTACTATATACACATTACCATCTTTCTCATCAGAACGATATGACATACCTAAAGTCAAAGTAAGGCATCCTGAAAAATAGGCATCAACGCCATGTTCACGCAAAAGTTCTGCAGTGTGTTCATCACGACAGCCTATGGGCTGATGCTTTTTATAGTGTTCTATCGCTTTTGAACTTAACAATCCTGGAAGCCCTAATTTGTTTATATGGAAAGCAACATACAATGGCTTTATACTATCTACAGGTGGAAAATTTTCGCCATAATCCATAAACCAGCCATTCATTATCATCTTTACGGGTTTTCCGTTATAAACATTTAGTTCATGATCGCGTTCTATATAGATATCTGTTTCACCAATAAACTGCTTTGCAGCCAATGCTTGAATATAATCACCTATATTAGTTCTCCCATACATATTAGGAGCTACTACCATCACCCCCCCCCCGTAAATTATTCTTACACATAATATTTCTTACTATTTATACAATTAGAATCTTGTTACTCATACATATATTTATAAATTTCCCGATACCATCTTTCATAAGCACTAGGGAAAAGATGAATACCATCTTTCGTAAGATTGGCAGGCATCTGTCCATCCTTAACGTAAAAATTGTATAGATCTACATATTTGTATCTGCGATGTTCTGCCATCTCCTTTATAAATCTGTTTGCCGAAACGATCATAGGGTTCACTTCTCGTCCATCACTTTTCTTTATGTTATTTAATGGAAGAATACTTTGCACATAAATTTCTGCACCCAAAGCATATTTAGATATACTATCAAGAGTTTCATTAAAAAGAACTTTGGTGCTATCAAGAGGTATCGTTTTCAAACCATTGATGCCACCCATTAAAAACACTTTCCTTGTTTTAAAATGTTTCATCATCGAAGCTCTTAGAGCTATGCCTTTCAGATGATCTCCGGGAAAAGCCAAGACAACAACTTTTTTGTCAGGGAAAGCATTTTCAAAGTTACCGCCATAGGTTATAGAATTCCCCAAGAATACAGCATCTACCGTATCAACTCGCAATGAAGCCAATGTTCTGTCCCAACCTTTCACAGCCCATTCCACCGCCCAATTATCATAATGATCGGTTGATTTGGGGTTGAGCCATTCATCATATTTTTTTGTTTTAGTCACTAGAAATAGGATACAAATAATTAATAAAATATCAACAATTACCCCCCGTTTTGTTAACATATTTAACACTATATATTTATGTATACACATATAAACTAAATATCAATAAACCCTTTCTTCCAATCAATGCCAGTCTTTACCACTCTTGCCGGATTGCCTGCTGCAATAGAATGTGCAGCTATATCTTTTGTCACAACAGAAGACATACCAACAACTGCGTGGTTACCAATAGTCACACCTTTCAGCACGGTAATGTTTTTGCCTAGCCACACATGATTGCCGATTGTTATCGGTTGTGAATGGTTGATACCATTCCCTTCCATATCTGTAATAAGATGAGTGTCCGAATTCCAAATTTCAATACCACCGCTAAACATACAATCCTCTCCAATCGTGATAGAATTGCCTTGCCCCATACACACCATGTAACACTGTTCCATTGATGTTTTTTTATCTATAATAACATGACAGTTATTACCACGAATAATAAGAGATAATATACCTGTACATCCATTGAAAACAACACGATTGTTATTCCCATAAATTGCAATATTACTATATACCAAATCCGCCTCTCCCATTATTGAGACTTCATTGTTTTCCCCCAAAGCACTAATGCTCGACTTTACCCATTTGCTACTATCAATATTTATCTTGGAGGAGGGAGATAGATGATAAATAATCCATCTCACTGTAGCATTATGCAGATTGAAACAACCAGAAAACCGACACAGTAATGTATAGAGAATATAGCGAATATATTTTTTCATTTCTTACTTCTTTTCTATAATCATATCCACGAATGGAGTTAGAATCCTCTCGTTAAGTAAAGCAAATAAATATCCTAGAATAATTGTGCCCAAAATATTGAACACACAGACAAATAAAAGAGATTCAGAAAACAAATGCTGCATTTGCAATGTAATAACATTTCCTATATAAAATTCTAATGAATGGGATCCTACATAATATAAAATCCGGTTATCCAGCAACCGAGTTCTTTTTAAAGTAGGTATAATTAGTTGAATAATCAAGAGTACCATAAGATCCGTTCCCAAATATCTATATCCACAAAACCAGAAAAAACAACCTGATACAAATAGAGGTAAAGAGTACTTAAGGGATATAGTTTCTATTTTATAATATGAATAAAAAATGCCCAAAATATAAATTGGAATCCTTCCTATTAAACATTGATATTGCCACATAGGCACTTCGATGAAGCGCAAAAACAAAAAGGTCACTATAAGGATAAGAGCGTACCCCCCCCCATTTACATTTTTTAACAACAAATAAACAAACGGGAGATAATAAATAGAATAAAAACAAACTCGAAAGATACCAATCAGTAGCATAGTCCGGATTTACATAAAAAGCCAATGTCGTAATTTGTTGTAATAATAATGAAATGTCATTCAAAGTACCTTTCAAAGCTGCCATACATAAAGTAAAGACAGCGAACATTGGGAATATCCGTTTTAATCTATTTTTATAAAAAGTGGCTATTTTATTTTTCAGCAATGACTTACAAATACCATATCCACTATAAAACAGAAAAATATCGACCCCCATATATCCTATATTAAATCTTCCAATAGGATTATAAGGGAAATGATAGACAACTACCATTATTAGAGCTATTGCAAGTACCGAGTTCCTATTATTCAACATTACATTTCATTTTTTAAACATCCTACTTTTCACAATAGCCATTATCACCTTTCGTTCTGAAGCAGACAAAGCAATAGAGTAAGTCAAGACAGCGATGCAAAATGTAGAAACAAAAGTTATTAATATGAGGCGTCCAAAAGACACTTCCAGTCTAACTTGTATAAGCAGGCAAACCGTAGTAGTCAAAAAGCACACAATAAGCAGTTTAACAATGACCGTCTTAAAGAAATAACCAAATGTAATACCTATAAATTGGCGATTTAAATTAATTCGTGGAATTACTATCAACGCATACATTACATTAGTCATGGCAATAGTTACCACCGGATTTCCACCCAATTTTAAAACTATGTACGAAACGGGTATAATGGCAAGTTGCGTTATACTGATTAATAATTGATAGGCTTTTATTTTACCTGTTGCATTGTTCAAAATCAGATTAGTATATACCAGCACATCCACTAATGCATAAGCTAGCTGCAACTGTACAAATGCCGAAGCATAAGGTGGGACTTCTTTAAGCCATAAAGAAAGTATATAGTCTGTTTCCAACATAACAGGTAACGCAACCATTAGTAACAATAGAAATGAATATTTCGCCCCTTGACAGACTAAAGCCTTTGAATATAATTTATCTCCACTTGCATAACTTTTTGTAATTTGTGGAGATAGTGCCATGGTGAAGTTTTTTGAAAAAGCACCAGCTGTACCGTTTATTTGCCCAGCGATTCCTCTTGCCGCGTTCACCGGAGTCCCAAAAAAGATATTCAACATCATATTGACTCCTTGGCTGCTAAGCATGGAAGCAACGGTAGACAAAAAATTCCAACCGGCAAACCCAAACATCTCATTGAACAAATCTTTGTCAAAATGTATATGCACAGAAGATTCCCGAAAGTTACGTCGACAATACACATAATACATTCCTTGTACGCCTAAAGATACTGCGAAAGTTAAGATGCCGTAAAAAATCAAGGTATCGAGTGGACTAACAGATAAAAGCAATGCAACTCCCAACATTAGAATTACTTTCATAATCGTGACAAAGGCAAACGTACCCATTTTTTCATGAGAAACAATTAATGCACTGTAAGGTATACTCAACATCTCCAGTACAAAAGTCAATACCGTAAACTGATAAACCCAATTGGCGGCTATCATTCGATCAGCATCTATATTTAACTCACAATTTACAAACCATAATCCTATTGTTTCCGCTAACAAAACAACTACTAAAGAAAGAATAAATAGAATAAATACAGAGGTGGAAAATGTATCCTCCAACTTCTTCATATCATTTTTCCCTAATTCAAATGTAATAAAACGACTTATAGCTTGAGTTAAAGACGCTGTAACCATATAGAACATACTGACAAAGCCACCAATCACATTATAGAGCCCATAATCTGATATACCCAAATTAGCAAGTACTACTCTAGAGGTATAGAGACTAACGCCTACCGTAAGAAACATTCTTAAATACAATATCAATGTATTTTTGGCTATTCGCTTATTATTTACGGCATTGTTGGCCTCCATCATATTTTCAACAGAAAGAATCTATATCTATGGTTTTGGAACTTGAATCTCGATCTATTATGCCCAATAAACCACACGTTATCTTAAAATATTGATCAGCAGACTGGTAATAGACACCAAAACGGAAAATCCTGTAATCCACAAAGTAGTACTTTGCCCTATACCGGCCCCCTGCGCCTTTGTCTTATTCGGAGTAACATAGAGGATATCATTTTGTTGCAATTGATAATAAGGAGACAACAGTAAATCCGCATCGTTCAGATTGAGTGTAACAAACTGTTTATGGCCGTCCTTATCTTCACGGATCAGTTTTACATTATCACGCACACCATAAATAGTCAAATCTCCTGCCATGGCGAGTGCTTCAAGTATATTGATCTGTTCATTCACTACGGGATAGACACCGGGAGAAGCAACTTCTCCCAAAATTGAAACCTTAAAACCGGACATACGAACCACGACCGTAGGCCTTTCCTTGACATAAGATTTCAGCTTTTCAGTAATCAAGTTCTCCGCTTCACGGCTTGTCAATCCATTCAGGGATAACTGTCCTAAAACCGGATAATTGATATTTCCTTCATTATCCAACAGGAAGCTACTACCTTGTGCATTGAAAGGTTGCGCAACTATCGGATCTGAAGTTGAAACAAAAATAGAGACTTCATCACCCGGCAACAGCTTTGCATCTTGAACAGGTGCTGTCTGCGTATTGACTTGTTTCAGTATCTCCGCATCTTGCAAGTAAGGGACTTTTTTATAAGATTGACACGCAGAAAAGAAGAAAGAAAAGAAGAGTACTGTAAAAACGAAGATGTTTTTTTTATTCATAAAGCACAAGTTACATTGGTTCCACATACCCCACCGGCATATCCGCACAAGCACACCCCAGCATATTCAACCGGACAGCAATCTTGCTTCTGCCATCCACCATAACAAGCTCTCCTACAAGCCCTGTCAAGGGACCTTTAATAACACGTACTTTTTCACCACGTGATAAAGGAGCGCTATTCATACAGATTGCCTCTTCGGAATAGTCGAGCATAAAACGGAAACGGGCCATTTGTTCATCAGGAATGATAGTCGGACTGCTCTCACCACGCATTACCATATACCGACTAACGGTAGAAAAGGAAAGAACCTCTTTACGTTCTTTAGGATCAGCATGTACAAAAACCATCATGGGAAGCAGTACAGATTCAACCACTTTACGGCGGTCACTCCATTGATGTACTTCTTGCTGGACCGGTACAAAATTTTCAATCCCCATTTTATCTAAACGTTCGGCTACCTTCTTCTCATGATGCATACGGACCAGAGCGACATACCAGCGTTTAGAGTGTGCTACGCCTTCCCCTGTCCCAATATTAGGCCCAGCACTTAAAGTTTCTTTCGTTAGAATCATACTTTTTTACCCCTTAAGTTTCCGTTACTTCTTAGGTAACGGATAAGGTACTTATTCACAGGAAAACAGATGAAAACAGAAAAACATAGACAGGAACTGCCTACAAAGATGTTTTTCTAACCTACGCAAAGGGAAAAGCATCTTTGGAAACAGAGTACAGGAATTTCAGGCATGATCAAACAGAATCATCATGTCCGGATATATTTTGTTGCATATTTCAACAAATCAGAAAAAAAAAGAAGATTTTACTTGTTTACTATTTGTATTTTTGCATATCTTTGCGCCAAATAATTGTCCGTTACCTAAGAAGTAACAGATACATTTCGCCCTTGATTTCTAACATTTTATCGTTAATCATCTACCTAAACGATAGTTTCTAATGTAAGATAAATTCCCTTTATTTACCTCTGTACGTTCTCTTAGCTCAAAACCTTTTAAATAGATTTGTGTGGTTTTTATAGATTTGTGTCCCAACGATTCACTAATCATTTCAATAGGCACTCCACGATACTTGGCTGTCGTTGCCCAGGAATGACGGAGTGTGTAAGAAGAAACGGGAGAATTCAAGCGTAAAGCCCTCGCCAAATCCTTCAAACGATTATTGAATCTCCGAAGAGCAGACTGATATTCACGGTATGTCCTTTCATCCTTTCGTTTCTTGTTACCGCAAAGTATGTCGAACAGATAGTTCGGACAATCGGGAATGGGTTCCTGATTACTTCGGAGTTGATTAATCATTCCCTTGGCGGTGTCAAGTACTTCTACGCTCATGGGAGTTTTCGTCTTGATTCGATTATAGCGTAATACACTCTGATCTAAAGCAGATTTTTCCAGATGAGCTAAATCAGCAAATGACATTCCACCAAACTGGAACATCAGGGCGGCAATAGTTTGTGTACGACGTAAACGCTCCGATTTGGGATCTTCATACAGAAGTTTATGCAACTCACCGGCAGGCAAAGCTTTCTTTTGCCGGACATCCACGCCTGTATAAACATCATGAAATAATCGGGGAACATAAGGGGCACTACCCGCTTCCACTCCCCGATTGTAAATACTACGAAGCATACGCATATACGTAGAAATCGTATTGGGCTTCAAACCACACTCATAAAGATACTGACCATAACGTCGCAAACGTTCTTTGGTAACCAGTCTGAACGACATATCCAACGTACCGCAAAACTTACCGAAAGAATAAAGGGCATTCTTATAGACGTGCGCAGTAGAATAGCGCCCCTCCTTTCGTAAACGATTGATGTAGTTCTCACCACATCGACTAAATCCATTTTTATTCATCATTTGCATCACTAGTTATTTTATATATATACTATTTGGCAAGCGACAAAAGAACAAATCTTTTTGTACGTTCAATTTCACTTTCCAGATATTATTTTTAGAATTAACACATATTTAACCAACGTTAAAATTAGTAGATTATGAAAAGTAAAAATGCCAAAAAAGGTAGTAAAAACGACAAGGTAAAAAGAAATGTCCAAACAATGAAAAAAGCCCCCAGGAGGCATTCAAGGGAAGAAATCATCAGTGAAGAAGAACTGGATAACAGAATAGCAATCGATGGAGATATCCGTCTTTATTTCACCATGTATTTAAAAATCTTTATTGATGGACATTTCCGCCATCCCAAGAAAAGAAAGCTGATAAATCTAGCCCAATATATCTATGACCAAAAAGTATTATACATCCACAAACACGATGGCTATAAGTTAATGGAACTTAGCAGTATACATGCTGAATTGGGGGCATTGAGAAAACCTGTTGAAGAAGAGTACATGAAAGAAAAAAAGGAAAAAAGAGAACAAGCTGAAAAGATCAAAAGCAAGTACTAAAAAAAATAATGGGACAGTTGGAATATAAGGCTTACCTTCGCCGCCGTTTTCAACCGGTCGAAAACTTACAGATTTTCTCTTAAAAAAATAGTGACGGTATGCTATCGTTATAGCGTCACTATAATGAAAGGATAGTGACGCTATGACAACAACATACCGTCACTATCTATAAGGGAAGATTTACGCTCAAACAGATTATTTTTCATAATTAAAAACAGAAGAAAATGAGACAAAAAATCAGGAAGAGTAAGTTAGAAGCTTGCAAATTAGTATGGAAAAAACGTATTACTGCTGAAAAGGGGATTTCGGATAAATGCGCAGAGAGAATTGTACAAGAGTGTATTAGACTAATAGAATGCATGTTGTATGGAAATGCAATGATCGCTTTTCATAGACAGGATGGTACATTCTGCCTGGAAAAAGGAACACTAGTAGGATATGAAAAATTCTTTCATAGAAAATTCAATATCACAGCAAAACAAGAGTCTATTGTCTATTGGAGTGAAGAACAAAAAGGATGGAGAAGATTTATGATCGGGAACCTGATGGAGTGGAAAGCTATTGTATAACTTAGATTAAAATATATTTAACAATGAATATGATTAACAAAGGGATACCTTATTTCCCGACACCGGCAAACTTCTTTGACGAAGAAGTGATGGAACTATTAGAAGCTAAATTTGGAGTGTTAGCTTCTTACATTGTCATGCGATTGCTTTGCAAAATATATAAAGAGGGATATTATATCTCTTGGGGAAAGGAACAAAACCTGATTTTTGTCCGTAAAGTAGGCGGCGGGATTAAAGAGGATATGATGGAAAAGATTGTCGATCTGTTATTGGAGAAAGGATTTTTCCATAAGGAAACCTACGAAAAATACGGCATACTCACTTCGGAACAGATTCAAAGGGTGTGGTTTGAAGCTACTACACGAAGGAAAATTGATTTCTCCCAACTACCTTATTTATTAGAGACCAAGAAGAAAAAAGGGATGCAAAAAGAAGAGTTGAATGCGGAAAATGCAAACATTTTTAAAACTCAAGAGGAGGTGAGTCAAGAAAATGCAGACATTTCCCGACAAACTAAACTAAAGGAAACTAAACTAAATCATGAAGAAGAAGAAACCAACGTTGTTTCGATTGAAATTCCGGGGTATGCCTACAATCTGGCTACACACAACATAGCAGGATTGATGGAGAGCCTGGACAACCATAAAGTGACTGACCCAAAAGAGAAACAGACGATTCTCCGGCTATCGGACTATGGCAGGAAAGGCACCCAGGTGTGGAAACTGCTCTCCAATACAGCCTGGAGCAAAATCGGAGCACCAGGGAAATATATCATTGCAGCGTTAGCTAGCGGACGGAAATAAACCGACTGATTAAAAGCTGATAAAAAAGGTACGAAAAATCTGTGCTTTTCACAAATTCTTCGTACCTTTACGCTCCGGTAAAACAAGTTCTATCCACATAAAAGATAACAAAATGGAAAACAGAAGTTTAGTAACCATTGCCGAACATTCTAAAGAAAAAATCCTCTACATGCTCGAAATGGCGAAGCAGTTTGAAATGAACCCCAATCGCCGGTTATTACAAGGAAAGGTTGTAGCAACCCTGTTCTTTGAACCTTCTACCCGTACCCGCTTGAGTTTTGAAACAGCTGCCAACCGTCTCGGTGCACGAGTAATCGGATTCTCTGACCCCAAAGCTACCAGCTCTTCTAAAGGGGAAACACTTAAAGACACGATCATGATGGTGAGCAACTATGCAGATATTATCGTCATGCGACACTATCTCGAAGGAGCTGCACGGTATGCCAGCGAAGTAGCCCCGGTGCCCATTGTCAACGCAGGTGACGGAGCCAACCAGCACCCGTCGCAGACGATGCTCGATCTTTACTCTATCTACAAGACACAAGGAACGCTGGAAAATCTGAACATTTTCCTGGTGGGTGACTTGAAATACGGCCGCACCGTACATTCTTTGCTGATGGCGATGCGACACTTCAATCCGACTTTCCACTTCATCGCTCCCGAAGAGCTGAAAATGCCGGAAGAATACAAACTTTACTGTAAAACGCACCAAATAAAATACGTTGAACATACGGATTTTACCGAAGAGATTATCGCTGACGCCGATATTCTGTACATGACCCGTGTGCAACGCGAACGTTTCACCGACCTGATGGAATATGAACGGGTGAAGAATGTATATATTCTCCGTAATAAAATGCTGGAGAACACACGTCCGAACCTGCGTATCCTGCACCCGCTTCCCCGTGTCAACGAAATAGCTTACGATGTGGATGACAACTCGAAAGCATATTATTTCCAACAGGCACAAAACGGTCTGTATGCCCGCGAAGCAATCCTTTGCGATGTATTAGGTATCACATTAGATGACGTTAAAAACGATATTTTATTATGAGCGAAAATAAACAAGAATTGCAAGTAGCTGCCCTGAAAAACGGGACAGTGATTGACCATATCCCATCCGAAAAGCTCTTTACCGTAGTGCAACTGCTCGGTGTGGAACAGATGACTAGCAATATCACTATCGGATTCAACCTCGACAGTAAGAAACTAGGTAAAAAAGGGATCATCAAGATTGCAGATAAATTCTTCTGCGACGAAGAGATTAACCGTATTTCAGTAGTTGCCCCGCACGTCAAGCTGAATATCATCCGCAATTACGAAGTAGTGGAAAAGAAAGAGGTGAAAATGCCGGATGAACTTCGGGGCATCGTGAAATGTGCCAATCCGAAATGTATCACCAACAACGAACCGATGGCCACTATCTTTCATGTGATAGATAAAGATAATTGTATCGTAAAATGCCATTATTGCGAGAAAGAGCAGAAACGTGAAGAGATTACAATCCTCTGAATAAACGTATAGGCCTATGAAACAGGACTGGAAACCAGGAACGATGATCTATCCGCTGCCGGCTGTACTGGTCAGCTGCGGAAAGGAAGAAAGCGAATATAATATGTTCACAGTAGCATGGACGGGTACGATTTGTACAAACCCGCCCATGTGTTATATATCCGTACGTCCGGAACGCCATTCTTATGACATTATCAAAAAAAACATGGAGTTTGTCATCAACCTGACAACGAAAGATATGGCTTTTGCCACTGACTGGTGCGGAGTTCGTTCGGGACGTGATTATCATAAATTTGATGAGATGAAGCTGACACCCGGACAGTGTACGGTGGTTAGTGCTCCGTTGATTGAAGAATCTCCTCTTTGCATTGAATGCCGTGTGAAAGAAATCATCTCTCTCGGCTCACACGATATGTTTATCGCTGACGTAGTAAATGTGCGTGCGGACGACCGGAACCTGAATCCTGAAACCGGAAAGCTGGAACTGGCAGAAGCCAATCCGCTGGTATATGTGCACGGAGGATATTATAATCTGGGAGAGAAAATCGGTAAATTCGGTTGGAGTGTAGAAAAGAAGAAAT
>USLU01000088.1 GCA_900555635.1 uncultured Bacteroides sp. | reverse complement strand
AATGCCGGCCTGCAAATCGGATTGACAGATGCGGAAGTTACAGGGGCTTTGTTGTGTCTTGACGTTACTGAAGCCATATTGGATGAAGCAATTTCGTTAGGATTCAACCTGATAATTGCACATCATCCCCTCATCTTTAAAGGGTATAAATCCATTACGGGAAAAGATTATGTGGAACGTTGCATCTTGAAAGCTATCAAGAACGACCTCGTAATTTATGCTGCCCATACTAATCTAGACAATGCGCCCAAAGGCGTTAACTTCAAGATTGCAGAAAAAATAGGATTAAAGAATGTGCGTGTTCTGGAAACGAAAGAAAATGCTTTGGTAAAACTGGTAACTTTCGTACCCACAGCACAGGCTGAAGATGTGCGTAAAGCGCTTTTCAATGCAGGATGTGGCAATATCGGTAACTATGATTCTTGTAGTTATAATCTGCAAGGAGAAGGAACATTCCGTGCACATGAGGGAACTCACCCATATTGTGGAGAAATAGGAGAGATGCATACCGAAAAAGAAATACGCATTGAAACTATTTTACCTGCTTTTAAAAAGACAGAAGCTATCAAGGCTCTATTAGCCACCCATCCGTATGAAGAACCTGCATTCGACATTTATCCTTTGCAGAATACTTGGGCACAGGCAGGAGCAGGTGTTATTGGTGAACTGGAAACTACAGAAACCGAACTGGAATTTTTGAAACGTATTAAAAAGACTTTTGAGGTAGGCTGCCTCAAACACAACAAATTGACCGGACGTGAAATACAAACAGTTGCTTTATGTGGTGGTGCCGGAGCCTTTCTTATGCCACTTGCCATACGCAATCATGCCGATGTTTTCATAACGGGTGAAATTAAATATCATGACTATTTCGGACACGATAACGACATTTTGCTAGCTGAAATAGGACATTACGAGAGCGAACAATATACTAAAGAAATATTTTATACATTAATCCGGGATTTATTTCCAAACTTGGAGGTTCAACAGACCAAAGTGAATACAAATCCCATAAAATACATGTAAGTAAAATGGCTAAAGAAGCAAAAAAAGATCCTCAGGAATTAACAGTGGAACAGAAGTTGAAAGCTTTGTTCCAATTGCAGACCATGCTGTCTAAAATTGATGAAATCAAGACATTAAGAGGTGAACTTCCGCTGGAAGTACAAGACTTGGAAGATGAGATTGCCGGTCTGAGTACTCGTATTGACAGAATCAAAGCTGAAGTTTCAGAATTAAAGTCTGCTATTGCCGGTAAGAAAGTAGAAATAGAAACAGCAAAGGCTTCTGTGGCAAAATATAAAGATCAACAAGATAATGTACGCAATAACCGTGAATATGATTTCTTAAGCAAGGAAATTGAATTCCAGACTTTGGAAATCGAACTTTGCGAGAAACGTATCAAGGAATTCGCTGAACAAGAGGCTGAAAAATCAAATGAAGTAGCAAACAGTGCTGCAGCTTTAGACGAAAGAGTTAAAGACTTGGAGGTGAAGAAGAGCGAATTGGACGAAATTGTTTCCGAAACCAAGCAGGAAGAAGAAAAACTGAGAGACAAAGCAAAAGAACTTGAAACAAAAATCGAACCCCGTTTGCTTCAATCTTTCAAGCGCATCCGCAAGAACTCACGTAACGGATTAGGAGTTGTATACGTGCAACGTGACGCATGTGGTGGTTGCTTTAACAAGATCCCGCCTCAGAGACAATTGGATATCCGCTCTCGTAAGAAAATTATTGTTTGCGAATACTGTGGTCGTATCATGATTGACCCCGAATTGGCAGGTATAACTCCGGAAATAAAAGTGGAAGTTCCAAAAGAAAAGCCAACAAGAGCTAAAAGAAAAATTGTACATATCGGTTCGGAAGATTAAAAATAGAACATTTTTTATGTTCAAAACGGCAATAGCGGAACAACTGTTGCCGTTTTTTGTTAAATAAGAACATTATATCTAATAATTTAAAGAAAAAAGTGTAGTTTTGTCACAGAAATAAGAAGACTTAAATAACTAGAAACGTATGAAACTAATAAAAATATTCTTGCAATGCACTCTAATAGGATTGCTGCTAGGGTCGTGTATACAAGACGAAGCTCCTAATGCAGAAGCAGATATAACCAATATATTATTCCAAGAAGATGTTTTGGCCAATTCATATATTGATCTGAATCCGCCATATAATGAAACCCTTAAAGCTTATCCAATAAAAATTAGCGTAAAGGAAGGAACGGACCTGACTGATCTGGCTCCTATATTCGAGTTGACTCCGGGTGCCACCATTAGTCCTGCAAGTGGAAGTAGTCAAAACTTCACTGATCCGGTACGTTATACCGTAACTTCGGAAGACAAAAAATGGCAGCGTATATACTTGATTACTGCAAAAGAACAACAAGCAAGTAATATTCCTACTACATATCACTTTGAACATGTAAGACTTATCAAAAACATTTATCAAGAATTTTACACAGAGGAAAATGGTGAGGAGTTGACATGGGCAAGTGGCAATGCCGGCTTTAACTTTGCTATGAGCGAAGCAAAAACCGATGAATATCCTACTGTACAATATGCTCACGGCAAAGTAGGCAAATGTGCGAAGTTGGAAACACGTACAACTGGCGAATTGGGAGCAATGGTAAAAATGCCTATCGCTGCCGGTAATCTGTTTATAGGAAGCTTTAATATGCTGAATGCCATCACCAGTCCGCTTACCGCTACGCGCTTTGGAGTGCCTTTCTATAATAAGCCGACACGCCTAATTGGTTATTACAAATACAAAGCAGGCGAGAAGTTCTATGAAAACGGAGGCTATACAAACCGCAAAGATATGTTCAACATCTATGCTATTTTTTATGAAACCTCCAAAGGTACCGATATGTTAGACGGAAATCTAGCTAATGAAGACTACAATAGTCCCAACATGGTGGCTCTTGCTTTAATATCCAATCCGCATGAGACGGATGAATGGGAATTCTTTGATATTCCATTCGACTACAAACGATATGGAAAAACAATAGATGAAGTCAAGTTGGCCAATGGCGGATACAAAGTAAGTATCATATTTGCTTCAAGTAAAGATGGAGCCCTTTTCCAAGGTGCTCCCGGAAGTACCCTCTTAGTAGATGAAGTGGAACTGATTTACGAATAACAACTCTAAAGACCCGAAACATTATGATAAAGAAAATAGTAATACTCATAGCATTAATAGGTGGAATACATATCACCTCACATGCTCAGGAGAATCAGAGCCGAACACTCATCAATGCAGCACTTCATGGATGGGAGTACGAATTAAAAGCCGGTATCAGCATTGGTGGTACCGCTCCATTACCACTGCCTGTAGAGATACGAAGTATTGATTCATACAATCCTACTCTAGCTTTTGTACTTGAAGGAAATGCTATAAAATGGTTGGGCACTCAAAAGAAATGGGGTGTAATAACTGGTGTACGTGTGGAAAATAAGAATATGATTACCAAAGCAACAGTAAAAAACTATGGCATGGAAATCATTGGTGGTGATGGCAATCACTTGAAGGGAAATTGGACAGGTGGAGTACAAACCAAAGTACGCAATGCTTATGTTACTGTTCCGGTGCTTGGCGCATATAAAATAAGTTCACGTTGGCGTGCCAAACTAGGAGCATACGTATCTTACCTGATGGATGGAGAATTCTCCGGATATGTTTACGAAGGCTACTTGCGCGAAGGAAATCCTACCGGAGAAAAAGTAAACTTTACTAATGGGGCTGTTGCTAATTACGATTTTACTAATGATATGCGAAAATTCGCATGGGGAATACAAGCCGGAGCAGACTGGCGTGCTTTCAAGCATCTGAATGTTTTTGCAGATATTACTTGGGGATTGAATGATATTTTCAAGAAAGATTTTAATACAATTACTTTCGCTATGTATCCCATCTATCTAAACGTAGGCTTCGGATACGCCTTTTAAAAATAGCATAAACAAATAAAGGTTTAGGTTGTTATCTTTCCCATAACATAACAACCTAAACCTTATGAATATAAAAGTTTGGAGCTTTGCGCTGCTCCTTTTATGCTTATGTCCTGCGGCTATAGCCCAGAAGAATATTCGGTATCTGGAGAAGCCGCTTCCCCAAGGATGGGGAACTGATACATCTCACGTTATTCCGGGAGATGATAATCTATTCACGGGACAAATACAACCCGTTGACGATCAATGGTGGAAAGCATTTGGTGACCCTATGCTCGACTCACTTATCACAGTAGCTTCTACTCAAAATTATTCCGTACTTTCTGCCATGGATCGCATGGATATGGCAAAAGCTAATCTACGAATAGAGCGTGGCAGTTTTTTTCCTTCGATTTCTTTAAACGGCGGGTGGGAGCGTCAGCAAAGTAGCGGTAATGTCACAGCATTACCACAATCTATAAGTAGTGCCTACAGTGCTTCACTTAATGCCAGTTGGGAACTGGACGTATTCGGTAGCATCCGGCAACGGGTAAAAGCACAACGGGAAAACTTTGCCGCCAGTAAAGAGGAATATACTTCCGTAATGATTTCACTCTGTGCTCAGATAGCTTCTGCTTATGTAGGATTACGTGAATTGCAGCAAGAACTTAACGTAGTAACCAGAAACTACCATACACAGGCTGCTGTACTTAGCATTACTGAAACACGCTATAAAACAGGATTGGTTTCTAAATTAGATGTAGCCCAAGCTAAATCCGTATATTACAGTACAAAAGCCTCCATGCCGCAGCTTGAAGCAGGAATTAACCAATACATCACTACTTTAGCAATTTTACTAGGTACTTATCCGCAACATATCCGCCCCATCTTGGAGCAATCCGGTAAATTACCCGACTATATGGAACCCATCGGGGTAGGCATCCCGGCAGATTTACTGCTGCGTCGTCCCGATATTCGGCAAGCCGAAAGACAAGTCAACGCTCAAGCTGCATTGCTAGGAGCTTCAAAAAGTGACTGGTTACCCCAAGTCTTCTTAAAAGGTTCTGTTGGTTATTCTTCGCATGACCTGAATGACTTGACCAAACGGAACAGCATGACCTTCGAGATTGCTCCAAGCATCAGCTGGACACTGTTCAATGGAACTAAACTAGTCAACGCCACCCGTTTGGCTCGTGCACAATTAGATGAATCTATTCACCAATTTAATCAGACTGTACTTACAGCCGTACAGGAAACGGATAATGCAATGAATGCTTACCGCAACTCCATACAACAAATTGTAGCCCTGCGCGAAGTATGCCATCAAGGAGAAGAAACTTTGAAACTTTCTCTTGACCTTTACAAACAAGGATTAAGCCCTTTCCAAAATGTGCTGGATGCCTTGCGTTCACTATTAAGTTATGAAAACCAGCTAGTACAAGCACAAGGTAGTTCGTTACTGCAACTAATCGCTCTGTATCAGGCGTTAGGCGGAGGATACCACCCCTCGTCCTCCTAAAAGGGGCGGAGAATAGTCTTGTAAGAAGATAACTTTAGCAGAATATATTTTATTATAGCATCCACCTCCCCCTTTAGAAGGGTCGGGGGATTAAAACCAAACCATATATGAAGAATCAAATGTACATCGCCCTGCTCATCCTTCCATTATTGACGGGATGTGGGGATAAGAAAGAAGCGGCACGTACAATGCCTGTTCCTGAGATAAGCGTAGCCCGCCCATTGGTTCAGGACATCACGTTGACCAAAGAATATCCGGGATATCTGAGTTCAGAAAAAACGGTTGATTTAGTAGGTAGAGTCAATGGAACCTTGCAAACTATTGCTTATGCACCGGGAAGCCGGGTTCGCCAAGGACAAGTATTGTTTGTGATAGAACCTACAATTTATCAAGATAATGTAGCTCAGGCGGAAGCCGCACTCAAGACAGCCAAGGCTAACCTGGAATATGCGCAGAACAACTATGAGCGCATGCTGGAAGCTGTAAAAACAGATGCGGTGAGCCAGATACAAGTACTTCAATCCAAATCGAATGTAGCTAGTTCGCAAGCTGCTGTGAGTAATGCGGAAGCTACTTTAAATACGGCCCGTACTGATCTTAGTTACTGTACCATACGCGCCCCGTTTGATGGAACTGTAAGCCGTAACCTGATTGATGCGGGAGGGTATGTTAACGGAGGAGTACAACCTGCAACTTTAGCCACTATATATAAAGATAATCAATTATATAGCTATTTTAATGTCGCAGATAATCAATGGCTTTCCATGATGATGCAACAGGGAGATAGTATTCCCCGGCAAGTCACAATAAGTCTAGGAAAAGACGGAAAACTGAATTACCCTGCCACGCTAGATTATCTTTCTCCCAATGTGGATTTGAACACCGGAACCTTGAATATCCGTGCACGACTGGATAATCCTAAAGGGTTATTGAAGAGCGGATTATACGTTAGCATCACCTTGCCTTATGGAAAAGAGAAGCAGGCGATCCTAATACCCGACGCATCTATTGGGACCGACCAATTAGGAAAATATGTGTATATCGTTAACGATTCTAACATAGTACGTTACCGCCATATAGAAATAGGTCAACTGATAGGAGATAGCTTACGGCAAATCAAGCAGGGTATAGCACCGCAAGAACGTTACGTTACCAAGGCATTAATAAAGGTAAGGGACGGAATGAAAGTTTCACCACAAGAAACTTTTAGTTCCCCCAAATGAAACTGATTGTTTCATGCCTTGAAACTCAGAGTTTCTCACCGTGAAACTGCTAGTTTCTTTTAATGAAACTGTTTGTTCCATTGGGGAAAACAGTGACTAGCATATAACTTCAATAATAATCATTCAATATAAAGATTATGTTCTCAAAGTTCTTCATAGACCGTCCCATATTTGCAACTGTACTGGCGCTGCTCATCGTTGTGGCGGGATTGGTCACTTTAGGTATTCTGCCCATTGCACAATACCCGGAGATCACGCCACCCACCGTACAGGTAAGTGCTGTGTACCCCGGAGCTAATGCGCAAACCGTGGCGCAAACTGTCGGTATCCCCATAGAGCAACAAGTAAACGGAGTGGATGGCATGCTTTATATGTCCTCTAATTCCTCTTCTTCAGGGGCTTACTCTTTAACTATAACTTTTGCCGTGGGTACTGATATTGACATGGCAACAGTGCAAGTACAAAACCGAGTCAGCATAGCGCAGAGCTCACTGCCTGCTCCTGTAGTTGTACAAGGAGTAACAGTGCAGAAACAGTCCAGCAATATTGTGATGTTTCTCACTTTAAAGTCTGATAATAAGGATTATGACGGACTGTATTTAAGCAATTACGCCAAATTAAATCTTATAGATCAGTTGACACGCGTACCTGGTGTAGGAGCGGTCAACGTAATGGGAGCGGGGGATTACTCCATGCGCGTATGGCTCGATCCGGCAGCTATGCGCATTCGCAATTTATCGCCTGCTGATGTCTATCAAGCTATTCAGACACAGAATATAGAAGTTAGTGCCGGAAACGTTGGACAACCCATCGGCGCAGATAACAAGAATGCTTATCAATACAGCTTAACAGTAAAAGGGCGTCTTACTTCTCCCGAAGAATTCGGTAACATCATTTTGCGTACCGAAGCGGGCGGGAGAGTACTACGTTTGCGCGATGTAGCACATATTGATTTGGGTTCTGCCTCTTACAGCGTTGTCTCCCAGCTAAACGGGCAGCCAACCGCTGCTATTGCTATCTACCAGCAACCCGGTAGTAATTCATTGGATGTATCAAAAGGGATAAAAGCCAAAATGCAAGACTTGGCTCAAAATTTCCCATCAGGCATACAGTATAATGTAACGCTGGATACAACAGATGTTATACATGCTTCCATTGATGAAGTAATGGTGACTTTCTTAGAAACCACATTGCTGGTGGTTCTCGTTATTTTCTTATTCCTACAAAACTGGAGAGCAGTCTTGATTCCGTGTATTACAATTCCGGTTTCGTTGATAGGTACATTAGCCGTTATGGCATTATTCGGATTCTCTATCAATACACTGACGCTTTTCGGACTGATACTTGCCGTTGCGATAGTGGTGGACGACGCTATTGTGGTCGTAGAAAACTCTACCCGATTATTAGACACCGGGCAATATACGGCTCGCCAAGCTGTTTCAGAAGCTATGAAAGAAATTACGGGTCCCATCGTTGGAGTCGTATTAGTACTGTTGGCAGTATTTATTCCTACAACGTTGGTAGGAGGTATTTCAGGACAATTGTACAAGCAATTTGCTTTGACAATCGCCGCCAGTACAGTATTAAGTGGCTTCAATTCATTGACACTAACCCCTGCACTTTGTGCATTAATGCTGCAACCTACCAAACCATCAAAATTCCCTTTATACAAAGGCTTTAACCACTTGTTTGACAAAACACAGGGATTGTATGATAGGGTTGTGAAATATTTATTGCAACGTCCATTCGCCGCATTAGCCTCTTATGCAGTATTTACGCTGATTGCTGTTTTATTCTTCGTAAAATGGCCTTCTACTTTTATGCCGGAAGAAGATGACGGTTACTTTCTCGCTGTCGTACAATTACCGCCTGCTGCCAGCTTAGAGCGCACTCAAGCTGTAGGAAAACAAATAAACGCTATTCTTAGCACTTATCCGGAAGTGAAAGATTATATCGGTATATCGGGCTTCTCAATCATGGGAGGTGGAGAGCAAAGTAACGCTGCTACTTACTTCGTAGTACTGAAGAATTGGGACGAACGTAAAGGAAAGGAACATACCGCCGGTGCTATTGTAGAACGTTTCAATATGGAAGTGTACGGAATCCAGGAAGCGGAAATATTCGCAATGGTTCCGCCAGCCATTCCCGGATTGGGAGCAACCGGAGGATTACAATTGCAACTGGAAGATCGAAATAACTTAGGACCTACCGAAATGCAACGGGCTGTGGAGACGCTGATGGCAAATTATCGCAATTATCCGGCTTTGGCATCTGTAAGCAGCCAGTACCAAGCCAATGTTCCACAATATTTCCTGAATATAGACCGTGACAAGGTGCAATTAATGGGTATTCCTTTAAGTAGTGTATTTACAGCACTCGGATATTATATGGGGCAGGCCTACGTCAATGATTATGTTCAATTCGGCCATATCTATCAGGTTAAGTTGGAGGCGAGCGACAATTCACAACGCGTCATAAACGATGTTCTTAAATTAAGTGTCCCCAACGCTTCGGGCGAAATGGTTCCTTTCTCTTCTTTCACTCGTATTGAAGAGCAATTGGGTATGGATCAGATAAACCGGTACAATATGTACTCTACCGCATCTGTCACTTGTAATGTAGCTCCGGGCAGCAGCTCAGGCGAAGCTATCAAACAGGTGGAAAGCCTTATTAATGATCAACTAGGTAACGAATTTGGTTATGAATGGACTTCAGTAGCCTATCAGGAGACACAGGCAGGCTCTACAACAACCATAGTTTTTATTATGGCATTATTAGTGGCTTTCCTTGTGCTTGCTGCGCAATATGAAAGTTGGACCAGCCCGGTGGCAGCTGTCATAGGACTTCCCGTAGCCTTACTGGGTGCTATGATAGGATGTTATATTATGGGAACGCCGGTAAGTATCTATACTCAAATCGGTATTATCTTGCTAGTGGCTCTTTCTGCCAAAAATGGTATTCTGATAGTGGAATTTGCCCGCGACTTCCGTACTCAAGGAAATTCTATCCGCGATGCGGCATTCCAGGCAGGGCATATCCGCCTACGTCCCATTCTGATGACCTCACTGGCTTTCGTTTTCGGTGTAATGCCTTTATTGTTCGCTACAGGAGCGGGAGCAGGCAGTCGTATCGCTCTAGGTGCGGCAGTCGTATTTGGTATGGCACTAAACACGTTACTTGCCACGATATATATTCCGAATTTCTATGAACTTATGCAAAAGCTACAGGAGAAATTCAGTAAAAAGAAAGTGAAGTAGGATAGTGCTCCCGAAATAGGAACTACAGTAGTTGATAATCAGGGATTTCCCGCAAGAAAGTATAGCTGTTTTGTTCGTAATTCATGCGGCAACAGTAATGTTGTAACCCATTACTTACAACTAGATAATCTACTTTCAGCACCATATTATAACGGGTTATCTGATCAAAAACAGCTTGGGTAATTTCTATTTCGGGAGCTTTGTATTCTACAATCATTCGTGCCGTAAGATCACGACGGTACAACACAGTGTCACAGCGTTTCTTTGTGCCATTCAGTTGTACTTGCACCTCATTTGCCATCAATGCCTGCGGATATCCTTTATGAGCAAGAAGAAAGTGAACGAAGTGCTGCCGTACCCATTCTTCAGGCGTTAAGGCGACATATCGACGACGTATCACATCAAAAATAACATTTTTTCCGTTCCTAGTGTCAATTTTAGCATCGAATGCTGGTAGGTTTAATGATAACATTTACTACATTTGTAAGTTAAATAATGGCTCCCTGCTTTTGGGAACACAAATTTAATGAAATCTTATGAAAACAAAAGAAGAAATCGTAGCTAATTGGCTGCCCCGTTACACTAAACGTAACCTGGAGGATTTTGGAGAGTACATTTTGTTGACCAACTTCAACAAATACGTAGAAATATTCGCAGAAAAATTCAATGTTCCTATTCTTGGTAAAGATGCCAATATGATATCTGCCAGCGCAGAAGGCATGACCATCATCAACTTCGGTATGGGAAGTCCTAATGCAGCCATTATCATGGACTTACTGAGTGCTATCCATCCCAAAGCATGTCTGTTTCTAGGCAAGTGTGGTGGCATTGACAAGAAAAATAGAATAGGGGATCTTATCCTCCCAATAGCTGCTATCCGTGGCGAAGGTACTTCCAACGACTATTTTCCACCCGAAGTTCCTTCACTTCCGGCGTTTATGTTGCAACGTGCCGTCTCATCTGCCATTCGTGACTATGCTCGCGATTACTGGACCGGCACTGTTTACACTACCAACCGCCGTATATGGGAACACGATGAAGCTTTCAAGGATTATTTAAAGAAAACGCGTGCCATGGCAGTCGATATGGAAACTGCAACCTTATTTAGTTGTGGTTTTGCCAATCATATTCCCACAGGTGCACTTTTATTAGTTTCTGATCAACCCATGATTCCTGAAGGAGTAAAAACAGATAAAAGCGACAGCATAGTTACCCAAAACTACGTAACAGAACATGTTGAGATTGGTATTGCATCTCTACACATGATTATCGACGAGAAAAAAACTGTAAAACACCTAAAATTCGACTGGTAATTATTTTACATTTGTAATTGATAATCAGTATTATACATATATTTATGGCAAAGCAGGAAATTACTTACGACGACATATTAAAAGAGTTAAGAGCCAAACAGTATCGCCCCGTCTATTATCTGATGGGAGAAGAACCATATTACATCGATCTTATTGCAGACTATATTACAGACAATATTCTGACTGATACTGAAAAAGAATTTAACCTAACTGTTGTATATGGCGCAGACGTAGATATTGCCACAGTGATTAATGCGGCTAAACGCTATCCTATGATGTCTGAATATCAAGTCGTCGTAGTTAAAGAGGCACAATCCATCCGCAATATGGATGAATTATCATACTACTTGCAAAAGCCACTAAAATCAACTATTCTAGTTATCTGTCATAAGCACGGAGTATTGGATAGGAGAAAAAAGCTGGCTGCTGAAATTGAAAAGGTAGGCTTTCTATTTGAATCTAAAAAAGTGAAAGAGGCCCAACTTCCAGCATTTATCACCTCATATATGAAACGTAAGGGTATAGATCTTGAACCCAAAGCCACTTCCATGCTCGCCGATTTCGTCGGTACTGATCTCAGTCGCCTTACCGGGGAGCTGGAAAAACTGATAATAACACTTCCAAAAGGTCAGACACGAGTAACCCCTGAGCAGATAGAACGCAACATCGGCATCAGCAAAGATTATAATAACTTTGAACTCCGTGGCGCCATAGTAGAAAAAGACATTTTAAAGGCTAATAAGATAATAAAATATTTTGAAGAAAATCCCAAAACAAATCCTATTCAAATGACTTTATCTTTACTTTTTGGTTTCTTCTCCAATTTGATGTTAGCCTATTATGCACCCGAAAAGTCTGAGCAAGGACTTGCTACTTTCATAGGTCTAAAAAGCCCATGGCAGTCTCGAGAATATTTAAGTGCCATGCGTCGGTACAGTGGAGTAAAGACCATGCAAATCATCGGAGAAATTCGTTATGCTGATGCTAAATCAAAAGGAGTTGGCAATTCTTCTTTAAATGACGGAGATATTCTCCGAGAATTAGTATTTAAGATTTTGCATTAGTACAAGCAACAAGTAACGATAGTACAAGCGTAAGCCGATGATAGTACAAGCGATCACCAACGATAGTATAAGCGTTAGCTGAAGGAAGAAGGATAAATGCCACGAACGTCGTAGGCTTGCAAAAAGATAGTTTTCATATCATATTGCTATAATTAAGGGGGATTTATCCCCCTTTTTCTATTTCATCCAATTTATCCATTGTAAAAAAAGCACATATATCACTGTAATACAGAATTATACATCAATTTATAAGCTCTGAGAATCGCTTATTTTCAACCAACTGATACATTCTACGAAAATAAAGCTTAGATTTAACGATATAGAACAGGGACCCAAGAAAATAGTTTAGAATTCTACATTCATGTCACATATTTTTCATTTTGAGAAAGTGTATAATCGCTAATAAGCATATATGAATTGGGATAATAGTTACAGATTACAACTATATATATTCATTTATGTAATTATATCAATATTACCAATGTAAACACACAATTCTGCAATATAACAAAAGTAATCAATATTAATATATTACATCTGTAATATAGTGGTATTTTAATAAAAGCATATGTGTATTACATCTGTATATATAATGACTTAACTAGTTACATCATAATCTATAATCTGTTATAAATCTGCTATATAGCCAAAATAAATAAACTGATTAATGAATACACGTCTAAAATAGCATAAAAACAATTGTAAACATTATATTATAGCAGATTCAAATAAATATAACGCATTATATATCAAACATATAATAACTTTTATTATACTATAACTGCATACCATATTAATGTCAGAATTTTATTATTACTTTTGTATCAATAACAACCGTAATACATTGGATATAATTGTAATATTATAGATTTTACAATTATAATTTGCATTTGTGATTTTCATTTTTTACTTTTGTGATGTATTTCTAAGTAAGTACAATTGTAATAACATTCAAGTCATGAGTATCAAGGACAGATTTAAAATGATAATGGACCGGGAAAAGTTAACAGCTGGAGCTTTCGCTGAAAGTATCGGTGTTGCACAAGCTACTATTTCCCATATTTTAGGTCCCCGTAATAAATATCCAAGTACAGAAGTAATCCTTCGATTACACCAACGGTATAATGATATAAATTTGGAATGGCTACTTACCGGAGAAGGTGAAATGAGTAACAGCAACAATGAGAGCAAAGACAACAGTGGATTTGACTACCCTCTATTCGCTGACAATCCCGAAAATATGTCCGATAGATCGAGAGAAATTGAAAATCGCAAGGAAATTGCATTAGAATCCCCTAAAATAGCTACTAAAGAGATTGTAAAACAAGAGATTATCTATAAAGAAAGACCTCCAAGGAAAATTACCGAAATAAGAATTTTCTTTGATGATAATACTTACGAAACATTCAGACCTGAAAAATAAGAAGTTTCCACTATCTTTGTACCCGAAAAGACAATACCTCTTTTATAGATAATATGAAAAAATATATTTTAGATCTGACTGTGACCGAGAACGTCCGTCTACATGCAAACTATGTTTTGCTAAAACTGACTTCTCCGTCTCCACTTCCGGAAATGCTGCCAGGGCAATTTGCAGAGATCCGTGTAGATGGTTCACCTTCTACCTTCTTGCGCCGCCCCATTTCAATTAATTATGTAGATAAACTGCGTAATGAAGTATGGTTTCTTATTCAACTAATAGGCGATGGAACAAAGCGTTTAGGTGAAGCTAAAGAAAATGATATTATTAATGTGGTACTTCCGCTGGGAAATTCCTTTTCTATGCCTGAAAAGCCCTCAGACAAGCTTCTATTAGTTGGCGGAGGCGTAGGTACAGCACCAATGTTGTATCTAGGTGAGCAATTAGCCCAAAAAGGATGTAAACCTACTTTCTTATTAGGTGCCAGAAGCAGTAAAGACCTGCTTCAACTAGATCAGTTTGAGGCTTATGGTGATGTATATACTACTACCGAAGATGGCAGCCATGGAGAAAAAGGATATGTAACACAACATTCCATACTAAACAAGGTGGAATTTGAACAAATATATACTTGCGGTCCGAAACCGATGATGGTAGCCGTAGCAAAATATGCCAAAAGTAAAGGCATCAATTGTGAAGTATCATTGGAGAATACAATGGCATGTGGCATTGGCGCCTGTTTATGTTGTGTAGAAAATACTACAGAAGGGCATTTATGTGTATGTAAAGAAGGTCCGATTTTTAATATAAACAAACTATTATGGCAGATTTAAATGTAAATATTGGCGAATTACAAATGAAGAATCCGGTAATGACAGCTTCCGGAACATTTGGATATGGTGAAGAGTTTGCTGATTTCATTGATATATCGCGAATAGGTGGTATAATTGTAAAGGGGACCACTCTTCACAAACGTGAAGGTAACCCTTATCCTCGTATGGCAGAAACTCCGGCAGGTATGTTAAACGCTGTAGGACTGCAGAATAAGGGTGTTCATTACTTTGTTGAACACATATATCCCCGCATCAAGGATATTCAAACCAATATGATTGTAAATGTTTCGGGTTCAGCTATCGAAGACTATGTTGAAACTGCTGCAATCATTAATGAACTTGACAAAATTCCTGCTATTGAATTAAACATTTCTTGCCCTAATGTAAAGCAAGGTGGAATGGCTTTTGGTGTCACAACCGAAGGTGTTGAAGAAGTGACTAAAGCAGTTCGCTCAGTTTACAAAAAGACACTTATCGTAAAACTCTCACCCAACGTTACTAATATCGCAGATATGGCTCTCGCTGCCGAAAATGGTGGTGCAGATAGTGTTTCCCTTATCAATACGTTGTTAGGAATGGCTATCGATGCAGAGCGCAGACGTCCTATACTATCTACTATAACAGGTGGTATGTCCGGTGCAGCTGTGAAACCCATTGCACTACGTATGGTATGGCAAGTAGCCAAGGCGGTAAAAATACCCGTCATAGGTTTAGGTGGAATCATGAATTGGAAAGATGCAGTGGAATTCATGCTTGCAGGGGCTTCTGCCATCCAAATTGGCACCGCTAACTTCATCGATCCGGAGGTAACCATAAAGGTAGAAGAAGGCATTAATGATTATCTTGATAGACACGGATTTAAGTCTGTAAAGGAAATTATCGGTGCACTTGAGGTATAACGAATAACAATGAATTGCCATTCGCAATTCGAAATCATAAAAAAGGACATCCAATCGTGAATGTCCTTTTTCTTTTTATTTACATTGGTAATCTTATTCGTCTAGCAAATCCGGACGCAATCTACGGGTTCTTTCCAAAGACTGTTGCAACTCCCATTCTTTAATTTTAGCCTCATGTCCGGAGAGTAAAATATCCGGAACCTTCCAACCGTTATACTCAGCAGGCCGTGTATAAACCGGAGCGGCTAATAAGTTGTCTTGGAAAGAATCGGAAAGCGCAGACTGTTCATCAGAAATAACACCCGGGATAATCCGTACAATAGCATCTGCCATTACAGCCGCAGCCAGTTCGCCACCCGTCAGTACGTAATCGCCTATACTGATTTCTTTCGTTATAAAATGCTCGCGGATACGGTAATCGATACCTTTAAAATGGCCGCAGAGAATAATTAGATTTTCTGCAAGAGATAATGTATTTGCCATAGGCTGGTCAAACTGCTCACCGTCAGGTGTAGTGAAAATCACTTCATCATAATGGCGTTCAGCTTTCAGAGCGTTGATACAACGTTCAATCGGTTCTATCTTCATAACCATTCCCGCAAATCCGCCAAAAGGATAATCGTCCACACGGCGATACTTATCTTCTGTATAATCACGAAGATTGTGCAGATGTATCTCTGCAAGCCCTTTATTCTGAGCACGTTTCATAATAGAGCAATTAAAGAACCCTTCAATCATCTCCGGCAAAACTGTGATAATGTCAATGCGCATATAAACTTTAATTTTTTGCAAAAATACAAATATTCGGGGAGAAACCTGTATTTTTGTGTTCAAACAATCCGAAACCAATATGACCGTAAAAGAAAAAATAGAGCAACTCAGAGCTGAATTACATCAGCATAATTACAATTACTACGTGCTGAATGATCCTCAAATATCTGATAAAGAGTTTGATGACAAAATGCGTGAGTTACAGGACCTGGAAAAGGAGCATCCTGAATTTCGAGATGATAATTCGCCTACAATGCGTGTAGGTAGCGATATAAACAAGAATTTCACGCAAGTATCCCACAAATATCCGATGCTTTCGCTAGGCAATACATACTCTGAAAGCGAAGTAACAGACTTCTACGAGCGTGTAAATAAAGCACTGAATGAAGACTTTGAAATCTGTTGCGAACTAAAATACGATGGTACTTCTATCTCATTAACTTATGAAGATGGAAAATTAGTACGCGCCGTTACCCGTGGAGATGGAGAAAAAGGAGATGATGTAACCGATAATGTAAAGACAATCCGTTCTATCCCTTTGGTGCTCCATGGCGATTATCCCCAATCATTCGAGATCAGAGGCGAAATTTTAATGCCTTGGGAAGTATTCGAAGAGTTAAACCGTGAAAAAGAAGCTCGCGAAGAACCTTTATTCGCAAATCCACGTAATGCAGCTTCAGGTACATTGAAATTGCAAAATTCTGCTATTGTAGCTTCCCGCAAACTTGATGCTTATCTGTATTATTTATTAGGGGAAGATTTACCTTGTGACGGACATTATGAAAACCTGCAAATGGCTGCCAGTTGGGGATTTAAGATATCCGAACATACAAGAAAAGCTCAAAGCCTGAAGGAAGTATTTGATTTTATAAACTATTGGGACACTGAACGCAAAAATATGCCGGTGGCAACAGATGGTATTGTTTTAAAAGTAAATAGCTTAAAACAACAAAAAAACCTCGGTTTCACTGCAAAATCCCCCCGTTGGGCCATAGCATATAAATTCCAGGCAGAACGTGCTTTAACTCGTTTAAACAAAGTCACCTATCAGGTAGGACGTACGGGCGCTGTGACTCCGGTGGCCAACCTTGATCCGGTACAACTTTCGGGTACAGTAGTGAAAAGGGCTTCTTTACATAATGCAGATATCATTGAGGGATTGGATTTACATATCGGAGATATGGTATATGTAGAAAAAGGTGGAGAAATAATACCCAAGATTACCGGAGTTGATGTAGCCGCCCGAGGCATTTTGCTAGGCGAAAAAGTAAAGTTCATCACACATTGTCCCGAATGTGGCAGCAAGCTGATACGCTATGAGGGTGAAGCTGCTCACTATTGTCCTAACGAAACTGCTTGCCCCCCACAAATAAAAGGTAAAATAGAACATTTCATTAGCCGTAAAGCTATGAATATAGATGGCTTGGGACCGGAAACTGTAGACATGTTCTACCGCTTAGGACTGATAAAAGATACAGCAGATTTATATCAACTCAAAGCTGATGACATCAAAGGCTTGGATCGAATGGGCGAAAAATCGGCTGTAAATATTATAAATGGAATTGCCGCAAGTAAGGAAGTTCCTTTTGAAAGAGTACTATTCGCACTGGGTATCCGTTTTGTGGGAGAAACCGTAGCCAAGAAAATAGCCAAATCATTTGCAGACATTGAAGAACTGGAAAATGCTGATCTGGAAAAGCTGAAAAACATCGATGAAATCGGTGAAAAAATTGCGCAAAGTATTATATTATATTTCTCTAACCCAGCAAATTGCAATTTGGTTAACCGCTTAAAAGCTGCCGGTCTGCAACTATTCAGCAAAGAAGAAGATCGAAGCGGATATACTGATAAACTCGCAGGACAGTCTATTGTAATCAGTGGAGTGTTTACCCATCACTCAAGAGATGAATATAAAGATCTTATTGAAAAGAATGGAGGCAAAAATGTTGGAAGTATTTCTGCTAAAACCAGCTTTATATTGGCCGGAGATAATATGGGGCCTGCCAAACTAGAAAAAGCGGAGAAATTAGGAATAAAGATAATGAGCGAAGATGAGTTTTTAACCCTGATATCCTAACAAATTTCCACAAAAAGCTTTTTTATAGCTTATATTTGTAGGGGAAATCGAAAAAATTCGTACTTTTGCGAGTCATTTAATTAGAGATTACTTAATAATACTCATGATACAGACAAGATTGAAAGGAATGGGGGTAGCGCTAATTACTCCTTTTAAAGAGGATGAAAGCGTTGATTATGATGCATTAATGCGTTTGGTAGATTATCAGCTACAAAACAATACTGATTTTCTGTGTGTTCTAGGCACCACGGCAGAAACTCCGACATTGACTAAAGAAGAAAAGAAAAAAATCAAGAGAATGGTCATTGAACGCGTAAACGGAAGAATACCTATCCTGCTTGGAGTTGGTGGTAACAATACGCGTGCCATAGTGGAAACACTGAAAAATGATGATTTCACCGGAGTAGATGCTATTCTTTCAGTGGTACCCTATTATAATAAGCCATCGCAAGAAGGCATTTATCAGCACTATAAAGCCATTTCAGAAGCTACGTCACTGCCTATCGTACTTTATAATGTTCCAGGCCGCACAGGGGTTAACATGAAAGCAGAAACGACCTTACGGATTGCGCACGATTTCAAAAATGTGATTGCAATCAAGGAAGCTTCGGGTGATATTACCCAAATGGACGACATCATTAAAAATAAACCTGCCAATTTTGACGTTATTTCAGGAGATGACGGCATTACCTTCCCTTTGATTACCTTAGGAGCCGTTGGCATCATATCAGTCATTGGAAACGCCTTTCCACGTGAATTTAGCCGTATGGTGCGTCTGGCTTTGCAAGGTGACTATACTAATGCACTGACAATCCATCATAAGTTCGCAGAATTATTCAAGTTGCTATTTGTTGACGGTAATCCTGCTGGCGTAAAAGCAATGCTAAACGTAATGGGAATGATTGAAAACAAGCTTCGGCTACCGTTAGTCCCCACCAGGATTACTACTTTCGAAGCTATGCGTAAGATCTTGGATGAATTAAATATCAAATGCTGATATGCATCCCAAAATAATTGCCGAAACACTTGACATCGCCTCCGCGATGTTGTATCTTTGTAAAGTCAATTTATAGACACTTCAATTTTAAATTAGGATAAACGGAGAAGCATTGCCTCTCCGTTTATTTTTTCCCTCAAAGTTACTCATCTCAAATGCCACACGTTTGTTCCCCTAATGCCACACTTTAGCTCCCCAAACCTCAGGTCTAAGCAGATGAAATGGCTGGCATTTGCCTTCAAAACCTTCGTGATTTTGGCGAAAACCCCCGCCATTCCGGACGTTAAAGTGTGGCAAAACACATGATGCGTTTAGGGAAAACAGATGATCTGTTTGGAGTAAACACACCATGCGTTCCGAATACAAAAATAGAAGACTGAAGCCCATGTCCGTTAATCTTTCGTAAATCTGCTCTTGACAACTTTTCAATTGTAGGGTTTTAATCTACCATCAGTGTAAGTTTAAAGATATTGCTTTGACAAGACTTGCAAGATGGTATGATGAAGTAGATAAATCAGGTTTCCTAACCTTTGGAAGGGTGGTACGCTCTATACAAATGCACTATCTGAATATTATAAACTTCTTTGAAAGGAGGGCAACTAACGCTGCAGCAGAATCATTTAATGCTAAGATCAAAGCATTTAGGGCGCAGTTCAGAGGAGTAAGAGACAAAGCTTTTTTCTTATACAGACTTGCGAAATTATATGCATAAAAATAAAAGCCCTCAGGTTTTTACGTTGACCCGTTTTTACGTTGACCCCGAATAATGACTGAGCCTTTACAACTGAGCCATCCTAAGCCCCAAAGCCGCTATAAACAAAGAAACTCTGCGAAAACTTGCAGAGTTTCTTTGTGATCGCGACAGGATTCAAACCTGTAACCAT
>USLU01000087.1 GCA_900555635.1 uncultured Bacteroides sp. | reverse complement strand
GCTATCCCGCCATCATTTCTCGATTGCGGGTGCAAAGATATAGCTTTTATTTAAATTGCCAAAACTTTTATAAGGATTTTATGTTATTTCTTTCATAAGCCGGAAGAAGGGAATTCTGTGAGAATCTTTTTTATTATTGGTTTTTATAACATTATCAGTAAGTTATGACTATTACATGGGGTTGAACTAAATAATATTAATGAATTATTTTTTCTAATTAGAAAAAAGTATTTATCTTGGCTGGCGCAATAAATAAGCGGAATTAATAATGGAAAGAAAGAAACTTCATTTGGAATATCTCTTGAATGCAACTTCTAAAAGTATTCTATGGACAGCAATTAGCACCCCTACAGGTTTGGAGGGCTGGTTTGCAGATAAAGTGCAATCAGATGACAAGATCGTTACCTTCTTTTGGGGGAAAACGGAAAGACGTGAGGCTGAGATTATCGCTGTACGAGCTTATTCATTTATCCGTTTTCGTTGGCTGGATGATGAAAACGAACGCGAGTACTTTGAGTTGAAAATGACCAATAATGAACTGACAAACGATTTTGTATTGGAAATTACTGACTTCACTGATGTGAGTGAAATCGATGATTTACGTGAATTGTGGGAGTCACAAGTAGATACTTTGCGTAGATCGAGTGGTTTTTAGTTAACTTTCGATTAAAAATTTCTCGTACTCCCTTTTTTATGCTACTTTTGTGCTTTCATTGCATGAAACGAGTAAAATGCTGCGCATAAAAAAGTTAGATATATTTGTTCTAAAGAGTTTTTGTATGCTCTTTATGGGCACTTTTTTCATCTGCCTTTTCATCTTCATGATGCAATTTTTGTGGAGATATGTAGATGAATTGGTTGGAAAAGGGTTGGAAATGACTGTCCTCGCACAGTTCTTCTTTTATTCGGCACTAACATTAGTACCCGCATCTCTTCCGCTGGCAATTCTGCTGGCAGCCCTAATCACTTTCGGAAATTTTGGTGAACGCTTTGAACTGCTTGCTATGAAAGCGGCAGGTATTTCCTTGTTGAAGATTATGCGTCCGCTCATTATATTCATCGTCTTTATCTGCTGTGTCTCTTTCTATTTTCAAAATGTGATAGGACCTGAGGCGCAGACTAAGTTGTATACGCTACTTATATCCATGAAGCAGAAGTCACCCGAAGTCGATATTCCTGAAGGTGTATTCTATGACGAAATAGATGGCTATAATCTTTATGTAAAACATAAGGACCGCAAGACGGGTATCTTGTACGATGTCTTAATCTATAATTTCGAAAAAGGATTTGAGAATGCACAGATCATCAAGGCTGATTCGGGTAAATTGGAAATGACGGCAGATAAGCAGCATCTGTATCTACACTTATATAGTGGCGAGCAATTCGAGAACCTGAAGTCTCAGAATATGAAGCAGAATAACGTGCCTTATCGTCGTGAAGCTTTCCGTGAGAAGCATGCAATCATTGAATTCAATTCGGACTTTAATATGGTGGATGCCGGTATTATGAGTAACCAGTCTCTTAGTAAGAATATGAATATGTTGCAGGCTGGCATTGATTCAATGGCTGTTCAAAATGACAGTGTCGGGCGGGCATACTTTAATGAAGCAATGGCAAGTACTTATAAGGTCGTGACTAACCTTACCAAAGAAGATACATTAAAGATACAGACAGCTCATATAGGACAATATGATGTGGATAGCTTATTCAATGCGTCTACATTGATGCAGAAACAGAAGATTATATCTAATGCAGTCAGTCGGGCAGAGAGTGCGGGCAGTGACTGGAGCTTTAAGGGCTTTACCATTTCGCAGACTGAGAACAGTCTCCGCCGCCATATGACTTCCTGGCATGAGAAACTGACGCTTTCGTTAGCGTGCCTTATCTTCTTCTTTATTGGTGCTCCTCTAGGTGGCATTATCCGTAAAGGTGGTTTAGGGATGCCGGTAGTTGTGTCGGTTCTGATCTTTATCGTTTATTATATTATCAATAATACAGGCTTTAAAATGGCTCGTGACGGAAAGTGGGTAGTCTGGATGGGAATGTGGACAAGTACCGCAGTTCTGGCACCATTGGGCGCTTTCCTGACGTATAAATCCAATAACGATTCTGTGGTATTGAATGCCGACGCATATATTAACTGGTTCAAGAAGATTGTGGGTATTCGTAATGTCCGGCATCTATTCCGTAAAGATGTTATTATTCATGATCCGGACTATACACGCATCCCTGGAGAATTGCAGGCATTATCGGCAAGTTGCCGTACCTATGTTGAAAAGAAAGCATTGAAAAAAGCCCCTAATTATCTCAAATTATGGATGAATGATACACCGGATAAAGAGATTGAGGATATCAATGAACGTATGGAACGTTTAATAGATGAAATGTCGAATACGAAATCGGTAGCATTGCTGACAACATTGAACAATTATCCAATTATCGCGGTTCATGCCCATATACGTCCTTTCCAGAATTACTGGTTGAACGTGCTTTGTGGGGTACTCTTTCCTATAGGGTTATTCTTTTATATCCGTATTTGGATATTCCGTATCCGCTTGAATAAGGATATGGAGAGAATTATCAAGGTCAATGGTGACGTACTGAGAATTATTGAAACCAATCAGAATAAATAAATATATTATGGTAAATGTAAAGTTAGATAAAATAGAGGAAGCTATTGAGGACTTCAAAGCTGGCAATTTTGTGATCGTTGTAGATGATGAAGACCGTGAAAACGAAGGTGATTTGATTATTGCCGCGGAGCTGATTACTCCTGAAAAAGTTAACTTCATGTTGAAGCATGCCCGTGGTGTGCTTTGTGCCCCGATTACCGTATCACGTTGTAAGGAATTGGATTTACCTCATCAAGTTTCTGACAATACTTCAGTGTTGGGCACTCCATTTACAGTAACTATTGATAAATTAGAAGGTTGCTCTACCGGTGTTTCTGCTGCCGACCGTGCGGCAACTATCCAGGCTTTAGCCGATCCGGCTGCAACTCCGGCTACTTTTGGTCGTCCGGGACACGTCAATCCTTTGTATGCTCAGGAAAAAGGAGTATTGCGTCGCGCCGGTCATACCGAAGCGACTATTGATATGGCACGTTTGGCGGGTCTTTATCCGGCAGGTGCATTGATGGAGATTATGAGTGAAGACGGAACAATGGCCCGTCTGCCCGAACTCCGCGAAATGGCAGATAAATATAACTTGAAGCTGATTTCTATCAGCGATTTGATAGCTTATCGTCTGAAACAAGAATCTATTGTAGAGAAAGGTGTTGAAGTAGATATGCCGACCGAACACGGACATTTCCGCTTGATTCCGTTCCGTCAGAAATCTAATGGATTGGAACATGTAGCTATATTTAAAGGTACATGGGAGCTGGATGAACCTATCTTGGTACGTGTACACTCTTCTTGCGCTACCGGAGATATCTTTGGTTCTCAACGTTGTGATTGCGGAGATCAATTGCACAAGGCTATGGAAATGATAGATAAAGCCGGTAAAGGTGTAGTGGTCTACTTAAATCAGGAGGGACGCGGCATCGGTTTGATGGAGAAGATGAAAGCCTATAAATTGCAAGAAGAAGGTATGGACACTGTAGACGCAAACACTTGCCTCGGTCATTTGGCAGATGAGCGCGACTATGGAGTGGGAGCGCAGATTCTTCGTGAGATAGGAGTACACAAAATGCGCCTGATGACCAATAATCCTGTAAAGCGTGTTGGTTTGGAAGCATACGGTTTGCAAATTACCGAAAATGTTCCTATCGAAACGACACCTAATCAATATAATGAACGTTACCTTCGTACTAAAAAGGAACGCATGGGGCATACGCTGCATTTTAATAAGTAATTTACTGTTTTGCTTTCATATATCAGATATAATCGTTTAATTTGCAACCAAATTCACGCAATAACCATAAAATAGAAAGAATAATGAACCAATTGTCCGATCGTGTAAACAGTTTGTCGCCCTCTGCGACGCTGGCTATGTCACAAAAGAGTGCAGAGCTGAAAGCTCAAGGCGTTGATGTAATTAACCTGAGTGTAGGAGAACCCGATTTCAATACTCCTGATCACATTAAAGAGGCTGCCAAAAAAGCGATTGATGATAATTTCTCTCGCTATTCTCCAGTTCCGGGATATCCCGCTTTACGTAATGCTATTGTAGAGAAGCTTAAAAAGGAAAACGGTCTGGAATATACAGCTGCACAGATTTCTTGTGCTAACGGTGCAAAGCAATCTGTTTGTAATGCCATTATGGTGTTGGTGAATCCGGGTGATGAGGTCATTGTTCCTGCGCCTTACTGGGTGAGTTATCCTGAAATGGTAAAGTTGGCTGAAGGTACTCCGGTGATTGTAACCGCCGGCATTGATCAGGATTTCAAGATTACTGCTGCACAGCTTGATGCTGCCATCACTCCGAAGACTAAAGCGTTGATTCTTTGTTCTCCGTCTAATCCTACCGGTTCTGTATATACCAAAGAAGAATTGAAGGGCTTGGCTGAAGTACTTGCTAAACATCCGCAAGTAACGGTTATTGCCGATGAGATTTACGAACATATCAATTATGTAGGTAAGCACGAAAGTATTGCCCAGTTCCCCGAAATGAAGGAGCGTACAGTAATTGTAAATGGCGTTTCTAAAGCGTATGCTATGACTGGCTGGCGTATCGGTTTCATTGCCGGACCGGAATGGATTGTAAAAGCTTGCAATAAACTTCAAGGTCAATATACTTCAGGCCCTTGCTCTGTATCACAAAAAGCTGCTGAAGCTGCTTACACAGGTTCTCAGGCTCCGGTAGAAGAAATGCGTAAAGCTTTCGAACGCCGTCGTGACTTGATTGTGAAGTTGGCTAAGGAAGTTCCGGGTTTTGAAGTTAATGTCCCTCAAGGTGCATTCTATCTATTCCCTAAATGTGATTCGTTCTACGGGAAATCATTCGGCGACCGTAAGATCAACAATTCAGGTGATTTAGCCATGTATCTGTTGGAAGAAGGACACGTTGCCTGCGTAGGTGGTGCAGATTTTGGTGCTCCTGAGTGCATCCGTATGAGCTACGCTACCAGCGACGAGAATATTGTGGAATCAATTCGTCGTATAAAGGAAGCATTGGCAAAACTGAAATAAGATGTATCGCAAGAAGTTAATTTGATGTATTACATGATATTAATTAGATGTACTACACGAAGTTAACTTCTTGCTGACACGAAATTAATAACCTGCTAACACGATATTTATATCGTGTAGCGGTAAAAATAAAAGGCCCGGTTTCTTATGAAACCGAGCCTTTTTCCCTTTAAAAGGATTGTATTATTCTGCCGGGTGAATTGCCTCAGAAGGACAAACATCTGCGCAAGTACCGCAGTCTGTGCAAACTTCGGGATTGATAGAATAGATATCACCTTCAGAGATAGCGCCTACCGGACACTCGTCAATACAAGTACCGCAAGCAATACAATCTTCACTAATTACGTAAGCCATTTTCTTTAGATTTTAAATTATTAGTACTAATTCGTTCGACAAAAATAGCAGTTTTCTTCATTACTTGCTATCATTATTAATTAAAAACATTTAATTTGTATAAGGTCTAAATAAGGAGGTGGTCATCCTGTTTTAGGAAAGCGTTGGATAGGTGAAGATTATGTTCGAAACTTCCCCTTCTTTGCTCTCTTTCAATTTATAACTACCCCCGAAATGTTCAAAAAAGAGTTGGTTTATTTTTTGACGTACTGATACTTTTTGACTGGCAAATTTGGGATCTACTAGCGGACTGTTTTCAATCTCACCGGTTATAATATTCTTTTCCGGTTGGTATAGTAATGTCATTTTTACTTCACGCCGTTCTTTACAGTCGCTCGGATAAACGAGTGTACTCAATACGATTTGTGTTAATCGGCTAAGATCTGTATGTATATTTGCCTCAGAGACTTTTGCATTCAGTATTAACTGAATATTACCTTCACTATGCATTTGTGCCATACAACTAAGGTCATTGCTCCATTCTTCAACATTACAATCCTGCAATTGGAATTTCATCATTTTGGCTTCCAAGCGGGATAGGTCAAGTACATCATTAACCAATTGGATCAGTTCGGTAGAGTTGGATTGAATGATGCCTGAATAATCATTCCGTTCCTCTTCGCTAAGGTCTGTATCTGTGGACAACAATTGTGAGAAGCCCACTACATTATTAAGAGGGATGCGGATATTGTAACTCATGTTGGCAAGAAAGCGGCTTTTTACTTCATTGGCTTCTTCTGCAATAGAAGCAAGCTTGCGCATCTCTGTTTCATCTTGTTCTAACTTTTTCCGATTACTATATATGCGTAGATTGAAGAATACTAATAACAAAATGATAACTACGGATATAGCTAAACAAATACGGTGGAATGTTTTTTGCCGCTTTTCTTTCAGCAGTATCAGGTTATCCATATTATATATGGATTGTATTTGCTCTATTTGCGAAGCAGAGAAAGCTGTGTATAATGAGTCTTTTGTTTTTGTTATTTGTTTGTAGAGGGGAAGCGCTTCGTCGGGACGTCCCATCTTTACTAATAAATCCGCTTTTTGTAAACCGTATATCTGTACATCTTCCGGAGAGATAGGTGCTATAAGTTGGATGGCATCATCTAAGTAAACTAATGCTTTATTATAGTCTTTAGTCAGTTGATAGTATTCAGCATAAGCAGCAAGTCGTGTTAGCTGATAGGGCAGAAAAGTAGAAGGCGAAAAATATTCTTCTGCTTTCTGTAAATATTCCCACGCTTTTTCCGGTTGTTGAGAACGGGTAAAGTACAAGGAATATTGAAGATCTATTAGCAGATATAAGTTAAAATAGCCGTTTGTCAGGTTAGTCTCCTTACATAGTTTTTCTTTAGCTTCTTCAAGCTGGTTTAGATAGCTGTACAAATTTTCATTATCACGCAGATAGGAGTAAGTTAGAACGGCTTTGGTTAGCAGATCCACATGATCCATAGTCGAGACATCCGGTCCTGTTAGTTCAAAGGCTTTATTTAAAGCTGTCAGTCCCTCTTTATAACGTAAAGTATTAAAATATCCTGTTAATAAACATAAGCATGCTTCGCGCATACCGTTTTTATTGTTGAGCTTTTCAGCTTTGTCATACATATCTTGTGCTTCTTTAAGGGCTAGTTCTATTTTCTGGCTAATAATATAGAACTCAATCAACATTTTCTTTCCCTTGAAGTAATGTCCGTAGTAGTTATTTTGCTCTGCCAATAACTCCAGTTTATGCAACCATTGTTCTGCATGTTTCTGATCCAAACGATTATAGTAATAAACTATATGCCCGTAAGTAGCGGCACTTTGATATTGAATGTTTTTTTGGGCAATAGCTTCTTCCAGTAATTTGTTTTCGTAATAGATAAAAGTAGGTGTCAGTTGATCAAATAAGGCTAACTTGTACAATGCATCTAGTCTGGTACTGTCAGCGGGGGCTGCCAGATAAACGCGTAACATACTGTCTTTGCTTTGTTTTTGCAGGTCATTTGCACGTAAAGTAGGCAATAATAGCCAGCAGAAAATGCTCAGTAAAATATAGAAGATGCGTTTCATACCTCCGCCCCCTTTCTATTTGCTTGATTGACTGGATGGGTAAAGCAGAATCGTGAGCCTCCGGTATAGTCTGGATCAATCCAAATCTTGCCACCAATGTGTTCAATGATGAGTTGGCAAATGGAAAGGCCTAAGCCACTTCCTTGTGCATTTTCGTTTAATTTCTCAAATCGTTGGAAGATCGTAGCTTGTTTGTCATGCGGGATGCCGCAGCCGGTATCGGTTACGGAAAATAAAGCTACGCCATCTGTGTCTATCTTTAATTCTAGCGTAATACTTCCTTGTGGAGTAAACTTGGTGGCATTAATCAATAAATTAATTAAAACTTGTTGCAAGCGGGAGTCGTCGGTTTCTATAATCATTTCTTCCAGTTCTGTAGAAAACAAGAGTTCAGCTTGTGTCTGTTTTACTTTGTTTACGGTATCCATTACATTTTGGCAAATACTTACCGCATCATGTTTTCCTATACAGAATTGCAGTTTACCGAACTCTAAGCTTGAAAGGTCTATAACATCATTAATAAGTTTCAGCAACAATTCAGAGTTCTGTTGGATGACTTCGTTGCATTGGTTTCTTGTTTCCATATCTAGCCCTTCTTGTGTCAATAAGGAAGAAAAACCCGATAAAGCATTCAGTGGAGTACGTATCTCATGGCTCATGTTTGAAAGGAAAATACTTTTCGCACGAGTGGCGTTTTCTGTATTAGTTCGAGAAATAGCCAAATCTTGAGTGGATTGAGCTACTCTGATTTGTTGTTTCCGCAAGCGAATGGCTAATAGAGAGAATAATATTAATAGGATAATACTCCCTATAAGAATACTGCTTATGATTTTATTGTATTCTTCATTACTTGCAATTGCAATCTTGTCAATTTGGTATTTGGCTTTTACAGCACTTATCTGTCGAATGTAATTTTGTGAAGCAAGAGTGTCGATGGGTGGGTATAACTCCTGATAGATATAGCATGCCTCCATAGCCATTCCTTGTATTTTGCAGAGGTATATTTTCTCTAAAGAAGTCCATCGATAGTATGTAGAACGTTTATTGCCGGAATATTCTTTTTGTAGTTGGGTATAAATGTCTAGTGCTTTATTCCAATACTGTTTGTCCCAAGTTCCCATAGCCCGGTAATAGGCCGCGGTAGTGTAGTCAAGGTGGAAACGATAGAATTTCTCGGGATGTACATGATAAATTGAATCCATCTTTTGCAGATGAACAAATGCTTCATCAAGGTAACTTTTGGCAAGGTGACCATGAGATATGGCAAAATTTGTTTTCTCAATATTGAAAAAGAATTCAGTAGGATAATCCGGCTCCTGTTGTAAAATGATTTCCAATTCACTTAGAACTTTTTGAGCTTCTTCCAATCGCCCCCTTCGTTGCAGAATATTCGAGGTTTTCAGTAAAAGCTGAGTTCTGTAAGGATGGGTTGCTGAAATGTGTTGAAGTTCATTCAAGGCATCATGGTAAGATTCCAGGGCTTTTGAAGTCAGGTTGGCAATAGTGTTATAGGCATCTCCGATGGCTTGATTGGCAACTACCATCCCAAAACTATACTTGAGTGCTTTGGCTTCTTCATACATTAATTGTGCGCGATCTGTTGCCAAACTGACGTCGCCACGTAAAGTATATGCATTTGCAAGTTGTAACTGTAATAAAAAATACATTTCTTTATCGCTTTTCGAACGCATGGAAGGAAGAAGTTGCTCGCTCCAAAGGATTACGCTATCAAGAGAAACGGTATCATCATAAAGAACTTGTCTTTCTACAAACGATTCCAAAAGTTTTTGTTTGTTTGGGATAGTAGTAGCGTAAACGCTATAGACGGATGCAAAAAGTATCTGTCCAAGTAATGCTGATATGATTGCTCTTGTTCTCAAAAGTTCGTTTGTCTCTTTTGTTTATTATTGGCAAAAGTAAACATAAATGTGAGAATAAAAAATTAAATATATTAATTTTATTTAGGGCAATATATGAAATACTATTTTGTCTTAACCCTTATTAAAAAACTAGTATAGCTCTAATCCGAATTCGTCTTTCAATTCTAATAATGCGCTGTTTTTCTGAGCCATCATTTGGAATTTTTCCACCCGTCCATAGGCACGAACTTTCTCTGCTGGAGCACTGATACGAACGGCCATAGTGACTTTTCTGTTTTTGAGTTTGACACGTAAATAATCCTGCAGGGTAGGTATCAAAGCGGTAAACTCTTTTGCTATAATTTCATTGTCAACCACAACTTCGAAAGTCGTAGCGTTGAGTAAGGTAACACGCATGTTTTGCATACGTTTAGCTATGGCTACCTGTTCAATAGGCATGCGTCCAGCATACTCTTGCCAGTAGTAATTCACATCTCTTTCATTGAAAATGTAGTCTTCTTCGGGTTGGATGTTTTGTTGTGTGGTTGTGGTTTGGGCAACTACTTTCTGTTCTTCTTTAATGGGGCGCTTAATTGATACACCCAATCCGGATATATTCATTACCGGTATTTTCTTTTCCTCTTTTCCTTGTGCCATTAATACGGCAGTGGGAGTAGAGTGAATAGGGGCAGCATTGTTAGTTTGTGAAACAATGGATTGGGGGGCATTACTGGCTGGGGCTGCTGATTGAACAGCGGGAGTTGCCGTTGCTTGTGTTTGAGGCACAGCATGGCTGGCCTGTGGCTGCTGAGCGGCGGCAGGCTGCGTGAATATGGGTTTTATAACTTTTTGAGGGCTACGCCCACCAGATACTTCGTCCCTTTCGGCGGTAAGCTGAGCAACTTGTATTAAAGTCAGTTCTACTAACAACCGTTTGTTTTTGCTGGCACGATAACTCAAATCACAATCATTGCAAAGTTTCATGGCACGATATAGGAAAGGTAGCGGACATTTTTGTGCTTGTACTTGATATCGTTCGCGAATGCTTGCACCTACTTCCAATAAAGATAAGGTAGAAGGATCTTTGCTTACCAGTAAGTCGCGCATATGCGAGGAGAGGCCGGTGATGAAATGACTGCCGTCAAAACCTTTGTTTAATACATCGTTCAAAAGCAATAGGGCATCACTTACTCTATTCTCCAGGAAGAAATCTGTTAGTTTAAAATAGTACTCGTAATCGAGTACATTCAGGTTTTCTATAACACTTTTATAAGTGATGTGTCCTCCGGTGAAACTTACTACTTGATCAAAGATGGATAAGGCGTCGCGCATACCGCCATCGGCTTTCAAGGCAATAACATTCAGGGCTTCCGGCTCGGCGGTGATTCCTTCTTTGGAAGCTACGTAAGCCAAGTGTGCTACAGTGTCATCCACACCTATACGGCTAAAGTCGTATATTTGGCAGCGGGAGAGGATAGTAGGTAGTATTTTATGTTTCTCCGTGGTGGCAAGAATAAAGATTGCATGACGTGGTGGTTCTTCCAACGTTTTCAAGAATGCATTGAATGCGGAAGCAGATAGCATGTGTACCTCGTCAATGATATATACTTTGTATTTACCTATCTGTGGCGGAATACGAACCTGCTCTACCAGTTGGCGGATATCATCTACCGAGTTGTTGGAGGCGGCATCCAGCTCGTGGATGTTGTATGAACGTTGCTCGTTAAAGGCAGTACACGATTCGCACTGGTTACATGCTTCACCGTCAACAGTAGGACTCATACAATTGATGGTTTTTGCAAAGATGCGTGCACAAGTGGTTTTTCCAACGCCACGCGGTCCGCAGAAAAGATAAGCATGAGCTAGTTTGCCGGTAGCGATGGCATTCTTCAAGGTAGTGGTCAAAGCACGTTGTCCCACCACAGACTCAAAGGTGGAAGGACGGTATTTTCGTGCTGATACAATATAATTTTCCATATTCAAGATGTTCTTGTCAGAGCGTAGTCGCTTCGCTTTTTGTGCAAATGTAAGCAAAAAAAAGAAAAGTCTCAGTTATTCCTCTTATCTTTGTGCTCAAAGAAATTCAGATTAGAGGTTGGTGGATGTAATCATTAATCGATAATTATTAATTAATAAGCAACATGGATAAACTTGCTTCTCTTTGGTCTTTTGTCTGCAGGCGTAAGTATCTTATTACTCTTGTGATCTTTGCGGTAGTTGTTGGCTTTCTGGATGAGAATAGCATCATGCGACGTATGGGTTATGCTCGTGAAGAGAGTAGATTGCGTGATGAGATTGAGAAATACCGTAAGGAGTATGAGGAGAATACAGAGCGTCTCAATGAACTTGCAGTCGATTCAGGTGCTATCGAGCGAATTGCCCGTGAAAAGTATTTGATGAAAAAGCCGAATGAAGATATTTATGTTTTTGAAGGAGATATAGAAGAATGAAACAATTGATACCCGCTTTTTTCACTGTTGGCGCTGTTATGGTTTTGGCAGGTGCTGCTTCTTATATTACAGGATGGCAGTTTTCACCTTATATATATACCGTAGGTGCTTCATTAGTAGCCTTAGCACAAATTAATTCCCCGTCCAAAAGCAAGAGTTCTAATATTAAACGTCTGCGTGCCCAACAAATTTTTGGTGCACTACTATTAGTGTTTGCTGGTGCACTTATGTTCTTTACTCATGGTAATGAATGGATTGTGGCATTGACTATTGCAGCAATATTAGAACTTTACACATCAATACGTATTCCACAGGAAGAAGCAAAAGAAGAAGAAAGATAGGCCACTTTTGAGTTTTTTCATATACTTAATTATACCTTTTGCTTTGTATAAGAAATATCTTATGCACCTCCTCTCTCTTGACTTATATTTGGAATATTACGATTCCGGATATCGCCAATTCTATTGATTGCCACTCTGTTTCTGTTAAATCAGTCTGATATATCTTCTTTTTAAGTTTAGTCACTTCAAAGAAAGAAACTATCTGACTGATATGGAAATTTCTTTAGATAAAGATTTTAGTCTTTTTTTACAGGCTCTAAGAGATGTAGTTATTTATTTTTTCTTCGTCCGATACTCCTTGGGCGACATTCCTGTATGCTTCTTAAAATACCGTCCGAAGAAGGACTGGTCGGGAAAACGATACTTGTCTGCAATCTCCTTCAGCGATAAGTCTGTTGATTGCAAGGCTACTTTCAACTCCAATATCAGAATCTCATCTATGATTTCTTTAGCGGAATTTTTCGCTATTTTGTTAGTGATGGACGAAAGATAGCGGGTAGAGATGCAAAGTTGTTCGGCGTAAAAGGCGACATCCCGCTGGGTGGTACAGTACGTATGTACCAGAATAATGAACTTTTTGAACAATTCTTCTCTTCGGTTACTGCCCTTTATCTGTTCAGGTGTGAAGAGACGTGATACTTTGTCGAAGGTATCGAAGAAGAAGATTTGTAGCAGGTTTTGTGCAATGGTTTCACGGAAACGATTGTCGAAATCGAGATAGATGCCTTCGCTTGCAGTGATCAGCCCACGGATAGAACGCAGAGGATTCTCCTGGGTATGTGTATAGCAAGCATTTTCTTTCAGGAAATGGATAAAAGGAGGTTCCAACCGGAAGCAAGCTGCTTTAAACATCTCGTCGGAATAGGCGAAATAGCGTGCGTTGAAGTCTTCAGTTGCTGATATTAATGAGAAAATTGATTTGGGCAATATTATAATGCTCGTATTAGGTACTATATGATATTTCTGTAAATCAATGGTGATTTCCGCTGCGCCCTGGATGCAAAATATCAAGGCGCCATTGTTCATTTTTACAAGTCTATTGTGAAAGTATTCCAAGCTATCTGTTCCGGATCTGAACGTTTCTTGTAGAGTAGTTAATAATGGATTCATATTTTAGTTTCGTTATAAATTGCGACAACAAAGGTACAAGTTCTTTTTGACTTGCTAAATGACGTGTTCCGAAAATGAACAGTTGTGTGCACTCAATGAAACAAGTTGTTGTTCAAAATCAGTATAACTTTGCCGCCGACTTTCAAAAAAGAATTGGAATGAATGAAAGACAAAACATTATTTTTTAAGATAAAGAGTATGATAACGAAAAAGAGTATGATGAAACAGATGATAATATTCATCTGTAGTGTAACATTGGTAGCTTGTGGCAACACCCCTGTTGCACAACCCCAAGCAGAGTATCAAGTGATGAGTATCACAACGACCGACAAAGAGTTGCAAACTGCTTATTCAGCAGCTATCCGTGGGCGTCAGGACATTGACATTTATCCGCAAGTATCGGGCACTTTAACCAAACTTTGTGTAGAAGAGGGACAAGCGGTGCGCAAAGGACAAGTACTGTTTATTATAGACCAGGTGCCTTATTTGGCAGCCTTGCGTACCGCCGAGGCGAATGTGGCAGCCGCACGTGCCGGAGTGGCTACTTCCCAACTGACGTATGATAGTAAAAAGGAACTGTATACCCAAAAGGTCGTTTCGGAATTTGATCTGAAGACTTCCTATAATAACTTGCTGACAGCTAAAGCACAGTTGGCACAAGCTGAGGCCGGGCAGATAAATGCCGCCAATAATCTGTCTTATACGGAAGTGAAGAGTCCGGCGGATGGTGTCGTTGGAACTTTACCCTATCGGGTAGGTGCATTGGTGAGCGCAAGCCTGCCGAAGCCGCTTACTACTGTCTCAGACAATTCCAATATGTATGTGTACTTCTCTATGACGGAAAACCAACTGCTGGATATGACTCGCCGTTACGGTTCAAAAGATAAGGCGTTAGCGGAAATGCCTGCTATCATTTTGCAGCTGAACGACCGTTCAACATATCCCGAGCGGGGTAAGATAGAAACGATTAGTGGGGTTATTGATACTTCCACGGGTACGGTCAGCCTGCGTGCAGTGTTTCCTAATAAAGACGGACTGTTGACTAGTGGTGGTTCGGGCAATGTGGTAATTCCGGTGCAGAAACAGAATTGCATCGTTGTTCCTCAAGTAGCAACTTATCAAGTGCAGGATAAAACTTTTGTATTTAAGGTGGTAGATGGTAAGGCACAGTCGGCTTCGGTACAAGTAACCCGTGTGAATGGCGGACAAGAATATATTGTGGACGATGGGCTGAAAGTAGGCGATACTATTGTAGTTGAAGGAGTAGGACTGTTGCGTGAAGGAACTGCTATCAAAACTAAAACAGGTAAATGATACTCCGTAAACTTCTTATTTATCTATTCAGAAAATATTTATTATTATCAACATTATGAATTTACGAACCTTTATAGAACGCCCCGTCTTTTCGGCAGTCATCTCTATTACGATTGTCATTTTGGGCATCATCGGCTTGTTCACCCTTCCCGTTGAACAATACCCCGATATTGCACCGCCCACCATCATGGTGAGCACCACGTACTACGGTGCTAGTGCCGAGACCCTTCAGAAGAGTGTTATCGCCCCATTGGAGGAGGCTATCAATGGTGTAGAGAACATGACCTATATGACCTCTACCGCCAGTAATGCCGGAACAGTATCCATTACCGTTTACTTCAAACAAGGTACCGATCCCGACATGGCGGCGGTGAACGTACAGAATCGCGTCTCCAAAGCTAACGGGCAGCTACCGGCCGAAGTAACGCAGGTAGGAGTCACTACCAGCAAACGCCAGACTAGTATCTTGCAAATGTTCTCCCTCCACAGTCCCGATGATAGTTACGACGAGAACTTTCTTGGCAATTATATCAGCATCAACCTTAAACCTCAAATACTCCGTATTTCCGGTGTGGGCGATATGATGATTATGGGCGGTGACTACAGTATGCGTATTTGGATGAAACCCGATGTGATGGCGCAATACAAACTCATCCCTTCGGACGTAACGGCCGTATTGGCAGAACAGAACATTGAGTCCGCTACCGGTTCTTTCGGTGAGAACTCGGATGAAACTTACCAGTACACTATGAAATACACCGGACGACTTATTACTCCCGAACAATTCGGCGAAATTGTTATCCGTTCTACTTCCGATGGTGAAGTACTGAAACTGAAAGACATTGCCGACGTGGAATTGGGCGAAGAAAGTTATGCTTACACCGGTGGAATGGACGGACATCCCGGCATCTCCTGTATGATTTATCAAACCGCAGGTTCCAATGCTACGGAAGTGAACCGGCAGATCGACAAACTGCTCGAAGAAGCAGCCAAGGATCTTCCGAAAGGAGTGGTGTTGACACAGATGATGTCTTCCAATGATTTCCTCTTCGCTTCTATCCATGAAGTAGTGAAAACGCTGATCGAGGCTATCTTGCTCGTTATCTTGGTGGTATATGTTTTCTTACAAGATATCCGTTCTACCTTGATACCTTTGGTAGGTATTATTGTCTCACTTGTGGGTACGTTTGCCTTTATGGCGATTGCGGGGTTCAGTATCAATCTGATTACCCTGTTTGCACTGGTGCTGGTTATCGGTACGGTAGTAGATGACGCCATTGTGGTGGTGGAGGCGGTGCAGGCACGTTTTGATGTCGGCTATAAGTCTTCCTACATGGCAAGTATCGATGCAATGAAAGGTATCAGCAATGCAGTTATCACTTCTTCACTGGTGTTTATGGCGGTATTTATTCCGATATCGTTTATGGGAGGTACTTCGGGTACATTCTACACACAGTTCGGTTTGACGATGGCGGTGGCTGTAGGTATTTCGGCAGTAAATGCATTGACGCTGAGTCCGGCATTGTGCGCTCTTTTGTTGAAGCCTTATATTAATGAAGACGGCACACAGAAGCAAAACTTCGCTGCTCGTTTCCGTAAAGCATTCAATGCCGCTTTCGATGCAGTGGCGGAGAAATATAAAAAGATAGTGTTGCTGTTTATCAAGCGTCGCTGGCTGGCATGGTCACTGCTGGCATGCTCTATGGTATTGCTGGTGTTTTTGATGAATACTACCAAGACCGGACTCGTACCCGACGAAGACCAAGGAGTACTTTTTGTGAACGTTAGTACTGCTCCTGGTAGCTCGCTCAAAACTACGAACGATATTATTGAACGCATTGAGAAGCGGCTCGAAGGCATCCCCCAGAAACTGCACTTGCAGAAGGTAGCCGGTTACGGGCTGCTTGCCGGACAAGGTAATTCCTTCGGTATGATTATTATGAAGCTGAAGCCGTGGGACGAGCGTAAGAACCCGGAAGACCATGTACAAGCCGTCATTAATCAGGTGTATGCCCATACTGCCGATATCAAAGATGCCACTGTGTTTGCTATCTCTCCGGGTATGATTCCGGGCTATGGTATGGGTAATGCACTCGATCTCAATGTGCAGGACAAACTGGGTGGAGACATCAATTCCTTTTTCCAGACTACCCAGCAATACTTGGGTGCGTTGAATCAACGTCCCGAGATATCCATGGCATACTCTTCTTTCGATGTGCGCTATCCTCAGTGGACGGTAGAAGTCGATGCTTCGAAATGCAAACGTGCCGGTATTACCCCCGATCAGGTATTGTCTACACTCTCCGGCTATTACGGAGGACAGTATGTATCGAACTTCAACCGTTTCTCTAAAGTTTATAAGGTGATGATACAGGCTGATCCGAAGTCGCGCGTGGATGAAACTTCGCTCAATAATACCTTTGTGCGTATGTCCAATGGCGAGATGGCGCCGTTGAGCCAGTTCGTCACGCTCACCCGTTCATACGGAGCCGAGTCGTTGAGCCGCTTCAATATGTTCAACTCCATTGCGGTGAATGCTATGCCTGCACCGGGATATAGTACGGGTGATGCCATTCGGGCTGTGCAAGAAACTGCGACGACTGCACTTCCCAAAGGGTATGGTTACGATTTTGGCGGTATCACTCGTGAAGAAAGCCAGCAGGGAGGAACTACAGTTATTATTTTCGGTATCTGTATCCTGATGATTTATCTCATTCTAAGTGCCCTTTACGAGAGTTTTATTGTGCCGTTTGCGGTTATTTTTGCCGTTCCGGTGGGATTGATGGGTAGTTTCCTTTTTGCCCGTATCATGGGATTGGAGAATAACATTTATCTACAGACTGGCTTGATTATGTTGATCGGTCTACTAGCCAAGACCGCCATCTTGCTGACGGAGTATGCTGCCGAGCGCCGTAAATCCGGTATGGGGCTGATAGCTTCTGCGGTCAGTGCAGCCAAAGCTCGATTCCGCGCCATCCTGATGACGGTACTGACGATGATTTTCGGTCTTTTCCCGCTCATGATTGCCACCGGTGTAGGGGCCAATGGCAACCGTTCGTTGGGTACGGGCGTTATTGGCGGTATGACTATCGGTACACTGGCACTGCTTTTCATTGTCCCCGTGCTCTTCATCACTTTCCAGTGGTTGCAGGAGCGTGTGAAACCTGTGCAGCCACCCCAAACCCTCGACTGGCAGATTGAAGAAGAGATGGTAATTAGTAAGAAAGAAATAGAAGAATCGCATAAATGAAGAAACAAATAATCACCTTGTCCGTTGCTGCTCTGCTTTTGAGCAGCTGCGGTATCTATACCAAATACGAACGTCCGGAGGTGAAGACTGACGGACTTTATGGTCAGGACGCCCTCAGTGGGCAAAGCGTTGAGGTGCAAGATACCGCCTCCATCGCTTCCCTTTCCTGGCGTGAACTTTTCAGTGACCCTCAACTGCAATCGCTCATCGAACAAGCTTTGGCAGGAAATACTGACCTTCTTTCGGCACAACAACGCATCAAGGAGGCTGAAGCTACTCTTACATCGGCAAAGTTAGCCTATCTGCCCTCCTTTATGCTCACTCCGCAAGGCGGTGTAAGCAGCTTTGATAAGTCGAAGGGTTCGTGGAGTTATTCGGGCATCGCTTCTGCAAGTTGGGAGATTGATATCTTTGGCAAGCTGACGAATGCAAAACGCCGTTCCAAAGCACTCTATTTGCAAAGTCTGGAGTACGAGCAAGCCGTCAGCACCTCGTTGATTGCTAACGTCGCCAATCTCTATTATACTTTATTGATGCTTGACGAACAATATCGTATTTCCAAAGAAACCGCTGCTAACTGGAACGAAAGTGTACGCACTATGCGTGCCATGATGGCTGCGGGAATGACGAACGAGGCTTCTGTCTCGCAATCTGAAGCCAATTGCCGTCAGGTGGAAGCGTCTTTGCTCGACATGAAGCAACAAATTAAAGAAGTGGAGAATAGTCTTTCTATTCTCCTTGGAAATGTTCCCGGCGAGATTGCACGCAGCAATCACCCTTTGCAGAGTGAATCTTCTAAAGTTCACAGTCCGCTTTTTACTCAAGTGTTCCCTGACGAACTTATGGTAGGTGTTCCTTTACAACTCCTTTCCCGCCGTCCCGATGTAAAAAGTGCGGAACTTTCTTTGGCTGCCGCATTCTATAATACGAATGCCGCCCGTTCCGCTTTCTATCCTTCCATTACTTTAAGTGGTACGGCAGGGTGGACTAATTCTGCCGGAAGTATGATTGTCAATCCGGGCAAACTTCTGCTTTCCGCTGTAGGTTCATTGACTCAGCCATTTTTCAATAAAGGCTTGAATCTGGCTCAATTGAAAATAGCTAAAGCTCAGCAGGAAGAAGCAAAGCTCTCCTTCCAACAAGCTTTGCTCAATGCCGGTAGTGAGGTGAATAACGCTCTTACCCAGATACAGGTGGCCCGTGGAAAAACTCAACTTCGTGCGGAACAGATTACTTCGTTGGAAACTGCCGTCCGCAGTACTCAATTACTGATGCAGCATGGCACATCCACTTACTTAGAAGTTCTCACTGCACAGCAATCTTTACTCTCCGCCCAACTTACTCAAGTGGTCGATCGTTTTGACGAGATACAAGGTATCATTAACTTGTATCAAGCTCTTGGCGGTGGGAGAAATTAACAGCATACTCTCTCTCTTTTTCTCTAGTCCCCTCTCTTTTTCCGTCTTTTTCAATCTGGAAAGTCGGAGGATAGAGGGGCTTTTTATCTTTCGACTCCTTCTTCTTTTTCTACTCTTGGTTTTCACTTCTGTCGGTGATGTTTTTTCTCAGCAGAAAGTATCTATACTAGGCGATACTTATTCTGTCTTTTACGGTCATGTAACTCCTGACACGAATTTATGTTGGTATGGTGTATCCGGTGAAAAGAAAGAAAATGATCCCGCCTTCTGCCGATTGCTGGACTATAATTAGCGAACAACTATGTAAAGTACTGAGTAATTAAAATAACAGTCTGTTCTTTTAAGCCCATATCTGCATTCTCATAGTGTTTCAGGACATACGCTCAGTAATATTGGTGCTCACACAACACTCTCAGAGCTATGTTGTCGAGATGAATACCATTTGTTTATTTGTAACATCATAACTAAATTGTTGTCGACATACATTGTACACCTACTACAGAAGGAGGTCTAAATTATTGAGCGGACGCCCTGATTGTATTTTAGGGGCGTTAACCTCTCTTTCTCCCCTTTTTATTTCGAATCTCCCCCTTTCTTACCACCTTTGTTAGGGATATTAATTCGCCCCACCATGGTTGCCTTTTCGATTGACCTAGGTCTCCTTTTCGATTGACCATGGTTGTCTTTTCGATTGACCAGGTCAATCGAAATAAAAACGGGACTTTTTACTGTTATTTTCCCCGTTGTTAAGTATTAAACTTGGCGGTTTTATGACTTAAGTACAAAGAGTGCTTATTACTAATTAAATTAGATCCTTTCGAAGTTAGAGGAAAAGACGTGTGTTTTTATGTTCGCATGCTCCTTAAAGGAATCTGTACTATTTCTATTCTTTTTCCTCTCGAAAGAGAAGGATTCGTGGGGGATGTATTAGCTGTCGGTATAAACCCGACAATCTTTCATCCCATCTTCTTTCGTGCGCGCGTATATATATAATGTATGCTTTTTTTCCCCCTTTCTATTTCTTTTAAAAACATGTTCTAAAACACATTTCATTATCAGTGTGTTACAAACTAATTTCAAA
>USLU01000086.1 GCA_900555635.1 uncultured Bacteroides sp. | reverse complement strand
AAACGATGAAAATTGAAAAAATTGTAGCTCGAGAAATTCTCGATTCAAGAGGTAACCCCACAGTAGAAGTTGACGTAGTATTGGAATCCGGCATTATGGGACGTGCCTCTGTGCCGTCGGGTGCTTCCACAGGTGAACACGAAGCATTGGAGCTTCGCGATGGTGACAAACAGCGCTATGGTGGAAAAGGAGTACAAAAAGCGGTTGATAATGTAAATAAAATCATCGCTCCGAAGCTGATTGGTATGTCTTCACTCAATCAGAGAGGTATCGACTACGCAATGCTGGCATTGGACGGCACTAAGACTAAATCTAATTTAGGTGCTAACGCTATTCTTGGTGTATCTCTTGCCGTAGCCAAAGCTGCTGCCAACTATCTGGACCTTCCTCTATATCGCTATATCGGTGGAACAAATACGTATGTAATGCCTGTACCGATGATGAACATCATCAACGGTGGTTCACATAGTGATGCTCCTATCGCATTTCAGGAATTTATGATTCGCCCGGTAGGTGCTCCTTCTTTCAGAGAAGGTTTGCGTATGGGCGCCGAAGTATTCCATGCCTTGAAGAAGGTTTTGAAAGACCGTGGCCTTAGCACTGCCGTAGGTGACGAAGGTGGTTTCGCTCCCAACCTGGAAGGTACGGAAGATGCTTTGAACTCTATTATGGCCGCTATCAAAGCAGCAGGATACGAACCGGGCAAGGACGTAATGATCGGCATGGACTGTGCTGCTTCCGAATTCTACCACGATGGTATTTACGATTATACCAAGTTTGAAGGTGAAAAAGGTAAGAAACGCACTTCCGCAGAACAAGTTGACTACCTGGAAGAACTAATCAACAAATTCCCTATCGACTCTATCGAAGACGGTATGAACGAAAACGACTGGGAAGGCTGGAAAAAGCTGACTGAACGCATCGGCAACCGTTGCCAGCTGGTAGGTGACGACCTGTTCGTAACCAACGTAGATTTCCTTGCAATGGGTATCGAAAAAGGCTGTGCCAACTCTATCCTGATTAAAGTAAACCAAATCGGTTCGCTGACAGAAACACTGAACGCTATCGAAATGGCTCACCGTCATGGATACACTACTGTTACTTCTCACCGTTCGGGTGAAACAGAAGATGCTACTATCGCCGATATCGCAGTAGCTACTAACAGCGGACAGATCAAGACAGGTTCTTTAAGCCGCTCAGACCGTATGGCTAAATACAATCAGTTACTCCGCATTGAAGAGGAATTGGGCGATTTGGCTGTGTATGGATACAAGAGAATCAAGTAAAAACTGAATCCCTATAAAACTAAAGGAGGTGTGTCAAGAACTTTTTTTGACGCACCTCTTTTACATTGTTTACCCTCTTAATAAAAGGTATAAAAAGAAAAAAAGCATCCAGACTAATACCTGAATGCTTTTTTCTTGGATTTGTTATATATCCTTTTTGAGCCTCTTGTCGGATTCGAACCAACGACCCCGAGATTACAAATCACGTGCTCTGGCCAACTGAGCTAAAGAGGCGGGTGGGTAAGCTTACTATATCGCGCCGCTACAACCAACTACCTTTGCTGCGATCAAGCCCTGGAGGATTCGAAGGGAGCTGGCCGTATAGGACTTACCCGTTTTGCGGTTGCAAAGGTAGACATTTTTATGTATTCTGCAATAGCTGCAGACAACTTTTTTACTAACAAAAGACTAACAGGCTACATTTCAGGCAATTAAAATTGCAAAAAAATATTCAGACAGCAACTTCCTCTGCTTTATTAACTTTAACAACCAGATTTCCCCTACCAACCGATATTATTTGTACCTTTGTGCGCAATTTATAAATGAAGATGACAGAGAACAGAAGCTATTTACAAAAATATGCCATGCATTTTGGCACGTATATGGGAATCTACTGGATATTGAAGTTCATATTATTTCCGTTGGGATTCCACATACCTTTCCTTTCGCTTTTATTTGTAATCCTGACATTGTCCGTACCTTTCATCGGATATCACTATGCGAAAATGTACCGGGATAAGATTTGCGGGGGAAGTATCCAATTTTCGCATGCCATGCTCTTTACCATATTTATGTATATGTTTGCTTCTCTGCTGGTAGCTGTGGCCCACTACGCCTATTTCCAATTCATCGATCATGGATTTATCATCAACTCTTACATCCAGTTGTGGGACGAACTGATGACCAACACCCCGGCTCTGATAGAAAACAAAGAAGTTATAAAAGAAACGATAGATACCGCCCGTTCACTTACTTCCATCAATATCACCATGCAACTATTGTCATGGGATGTATTTTGGGGAAGCATCCTGGCCATTCCTACCGCATTGATGGTAATGAAAAAGGCCAAATCGGAAAATGACGGAGTGTCTCAATCGTAATTTGTAATTCGTAAGTAATTAGTAATAAAAAAATGGATATATCAGTTGTAATCCCATTATTCAATGAAGAAGAGTCACTACCCGAACTCTATGCTTGGATAGAACGGGTAATGCAAGCCAACGGATTCTCATTCGAAGTGATTTTCGTTAACGATGGAAGTACCGACCATTCATGGGAAGTGATCGAAAAGCTTAAAGCTCAATCGGAACATGTAAAAGGTATCAAATTCCGCCGTAACTACGGTAAATCACCTGCACTCTACTGTGGATTCGCTGAAGCGGAAGGAAACGTAGTCATAACGATGGATGCGGACCTACAAGATAGCCCAGACGAAATCCCCGAACTTTACCGGATGATTACAAAGGATGGCTACGACCTGGTATCCGGCTGGAAGCAAAAGAGATATGATCCAATTTCAAAGACACTGCCCACCAAGTTGTTTAATGTTACTGCCCGCAAAGTATCAGGCATCAAAAACCTGCACGACTTCAACTGCGGATTGAAAGCCTATCGCAAAGAGGTCGTAAAACATATCGAAGTGTACGGTGAGATGCATCGTTATATACCTTATTTGGCAAAGAACGCCGGATTCAAGAAAATCGGTGAAAAGGTGGTACACCACCAGGCGCGTAAATACGGCACAACAAAATTCGGACTGAACCGTTTCGTAAACGGGTATCTGGATTTACTCTCTCTTTGGTTCCTCTCCAGATTCGGCATCAAGCCGATGCATTTCTTCGGACTGTTGGGATCATTGATGTTTCTGATAGGAATGATTTCTGTCATCATCGTAGGTGCCAGTAAACTATATGCCATGTACAACGGTCTCCCCTACCGACTGGTGACCGACTCTCCCTATTTCTATTTGTCACTTACGGCAATGATTATAGGTACGCAATTATTCTTAGCCGGATTCCTTGGCGAACTCATCTCGCGCAATGCACCGGAACGGAATAACTATCAGATAGAAAAGAAAATTTGATTCACATTCAATAAACTGACTATGAAGAATTTAATTCGTATCTTTCTCATATTGACTATCATTGGCGGTGCAGTCAGCTTACACAGTGCCTGCTCGGATGAGAACGATTGCTCATTGGCAGGACGTCCGATGATGTACTGCACAATATATACCATTAATCCGGATAACCCTACTATTGCATTAAAAGACACGCTTGATTCATTAACAATCACAGCATTAGGCACCGACTCTATCATTCTGAACAATGAAAAGAATGTGCATACCCTGATGTTGCCACTACGATACACAAGTGACACTACTGTGTTCATATTCAGATACGATCCCAAACGTAGAGAAAAAGATTTTGACACATTATACATTGTACAACAAAATACTCCTTATTTCCAGTCCATGGAATGTGGTTATATGATGAAACAAAATATAATCAGCGCTAAATTTGGAAAACCGGGAAGACCGGGTAACCCTCCTCCCTATGGCAACGGGCAGCCGGACCAGATAGATTCTCTTCATATAAAAAATAAAGAAGCCAATACAAATGAAATCGAGAACTTGCAGATATTCTATAATTATCGGCCAGAACGCACACCTGATGAAACGACTAATTAGTCTGCTTCTGCTCTTTTGCATTGGGCTTCCGTTGCTGGCACAACAGCAACGTCCGGCGCAAACGCCCAAAAGAGATCAGAAGAAAAAAGAGGTTGCCGAGATAGATACCATTCCGCTTTACAATGGTACGTATGTCGGTGTGGATTTATATGGCATTGGAAGCAAGCTGCTGGGAGGCGACTTTATGAGTTCTGAAGTCAGCGTAGCCGTTAACCTCAAGAATAAATTCATCCCTACTATTGAGTTTGGTATGGGAGGAACAGATACCTGGAGCGAAACAGGCATACACTATAAGAGCAAAATGGCCCCATTCTTCCGAATCGGTGTGGACTACAACACCATGGCAAAGAAAAAAGAGAAGAATAGCTACTTGTATGCAGGACTTCGCTATGCATTCAGTTCATTTAAATATGATGTTTCCACGATGCCGGCAGATGATCCTATCTGGGGAGATGTAATAGGTAACCCCAGTTTGGAAGACGGTTATTGGGGAGGAAGTGTGCCATTCAGTCATCTGGGTATGAAAGGATCGGTGCAATGGCTGGAAATCGTTTTAGGCGTCAAAGTACGTATTTACAAAAACTTCAACATGGGGTGGTCGGTACGTATGAAATACAAAACCAAAGCATCTACCGGAGAATATGGAGACCCATGGTACGTGCCCGGTTACGGAAAGTTTAAATCAAATAACATGGGAATCACTTATTCCCTTATTTATAAATTGCCTCTTTAGAATACAATGACAGGACTAGAGATTTGGCTGCTTGCAATAGGTCTGGCGATGGATTGTTTCGCTGTCTCAATTGCAAGCGGTATTATTTTGAAACGTACCCGTTGGAAACCCATGCTAATCATGGCTTTTACATTCGGACTTTTTCAAGCAATCATGCCTTTTATCGGATGGATGTTCGCCAAAAGCTTCAGCCATTTCATAGAAAGTATAGACCATTGGATTGCCTTTGCCATTCTTGCCTTCCTTGGCGGCAGAATGATTTGGGAATCTTTCAAAGAAGAAGAGTGCTGCCAGCTATTCAACCCGACCAGTCTGAAAGTGGTATTCACTATGGCCGTCGCAACAAGCATCGACGCGCTGGCAGTCGGTATTTCGTTTGCCTTTTTAGGAGTGCAAAATTATAATGAAATCCTGTCCCCTATCCTTATCATCGGACTTGTTTCCTTCGTCATGTCACTCATCGGGTTGATCTTTGGTATCCAATGTGGCTGTGGCATCGCCCGGAAACTGAAAGCAGAGTTATGGGGAGGTATCATTCTGGTCATCATCGGACTAAAGATATTAATTGAACATTTATTTCTCTAATAAAATGAGTTTTCTCATCAAAAAGAAGAGCGTATGAAAACAAAGAAAAGTTTCCTTTGGCTGGCTTTCCTGGTTTTGGCAACCATCTGGATATTAGTCAGGCATAATCAACAAGCTGGCTATTACAGTGTCAAAGGTTTGGTATTTGGGACGGTATACAAGATTACTTACCAATATGACGGCGATTTAAAACCGGAAATAGAAGCTGAACTGAAACGCTTCGATCAATCTCTGTCTCCATTTAACGACAGTTCAGTTATCAGTCGCGTCAACCGCAACGAAGAATTAGTTACCGATAGTTTCTTTCAGAAATGTTTCAACCGTTCGATGGAAATTTCCCGCGAGACAAACGGTGCTTTCGACATCACAGTAGCCCCCCTTGCCAATGCTTGGGGATTCGGTTTCAAAAAAGGCACTTTTCCTGATTCAATCATGATAGATAGCCTGTTGCAAATCACCGGATATGAAAAGGTAAAAATGGACAACGGCAAAGTCATTAAGCAGGATTCCCGTACCATGCTAAGTTGCAGTGCCGTTGCCAAAGGGTATTCGGTAGACGTAGTTGCGCAACTGCTCGACCGTAAAGGCATAAAAAACTATATGGTAGATATAGGCGGTGAGGTGGTTGTGAAAGGCAAAAACCCCTCCAAAGGCTTATGGCGCATCGGAATCAATAAGCCCGTCGACGATTCACTGGCCGTAAACCAAGACTTACAAACAATACTTGAAATTTCGGATTTAGGCTTGGCAACTTCAGGAAATTACCGCAACTATTATTACAAAGACGGAAAGAAATATGCTCATACCATCGACCCGAGAACGGGTTATCCGGTACAGCACAGCATCTTGTCTTCCACCGTAATCGCTAAAGACTGTATGACTGCCGACGCCCTGGCTACCGCCTTCATGGTGATGGGACTGGAAGAAGCGGAAGCCTTCTGCAAAGCGAACCCGGAGATTGACGCCTACTTTATTTATAGCGGAGAAAACGGAGAGTTTAATACTTTCTACACGGAAGGAATGAAAAAATACATAGCGAAATAAGATCCGCTTCTTTTCTTTCATTCTCTTCACATGAGGATAAGTCTCAAGCTATCAACCGTTTCGTGTGATTACTCAAAGAAATATGCTTCTTCACATCCTTCACAGTCATTACCGTGAAGGATGTGCCGCATCTCTGGATACGCCATAATAACCGGGAGCAGGCACATACATCGGCTGATTGCGCAAACCGATATTCACCAGTTTTCCTTCTCCACGCAAACGTACCAAATGCGTTTTGGCCGTAGTACGTGCCAAACCACACACTTCCTGAAAATCACGGCGGGTCATCATCTGATGTTCGGCAAAATATTCTTTCAACAGCATATCAATCTCCACCTCTGACACCTTCTCCGAATGACGGACATACTTGGACTGACTGGCGCGAACACCCACAAAATGTCCTTTCAGATTACTGTCAGGGCGAAATCGGACAGTTTTGAAAGCCACCTTATTAGTCTTATGCGGAGTGCTGCGAGTCACTTTCCCCGTAGCCTCCAAAGTGGGATAAAAATAACCGATCCCCTCGATATGTACTTCTTTTCCCTCACGCAACGACTCGCCAAGAATCTTCGATAAGTTATCAAGCACATTCTTTACATCGCCCACAGTCAACGAACTGTAGTCATGAATCTTGTAACAAAGAGTATCCGTATCCACCTTTCCATTCATAAAGATACGCGGATGCAACGCTGCTTCTTCTTCCGAAGAAGCATTAGGATTTTCATACCAATCAAACACAATAGCCATTACTTCTTATCAATTTAAATGTGTAACTTCATCATAGGACAACTTTAATCGGCTATTCGGACGACTGGAATCGGCTGTTCAGTCAACTATTGTCAGCCAACCGGACAACTCCAGTCGGCTTTTCCTAAACAAGCACTAAAGATACGATAAAGTAACGACTTATCCGCATAAGAAAGCTTGTTTTTCATTTCAGGAGAAAATAAACTTTTTCTTAGTTAAATACTTGCAAACCCCATATCTCATGTTATACCTTAGCAGCATCAACCGGTCGAAAAAACAACATTTATTCATTTAAAAAACAAGAAAAATATGAAGACATTAGAATATAACTCAAAACGTTTGGCGAAAAGAATACAGGTATTGATGAAAGAATCGTCAAACGTCATCGTTTCACCGAACATTTCAAAGGAAGAGCTCAAAATGCAAGAATTGCATGAGCAGGAAGCAGATAAGAAAGAAGTACATAAACAGGAAACACATAAGCAACCCGTCCTTCTGACGCAACAAGTGATCGACTTTTTAAAAGTGCGATATGATTTCCGCTACAACCTGCTCACCGAAGAAACTGAATTTCGGCCATTCGGCCAACGAGAAATTCCTTTCTGCCGCATAGACAAGCGAGAACTGAATACTTTCTGCCTGGAAGCCCACAAAGAAGGAATCAATTGCTGGGATAAGGACCTTCAAAGGTACATCTACTCTACCCTAGTGGAAAGCTACCATCCTTTCCGGCTTTATATGGACGAACTACCTATATGGGACGGAACGGACCGGCTGAAGTCTCTGGCGAAACGAGTATCTGACGCCCCTATATGGATAAAAAGCTTTCACACCTGGATGCTCGGACTTGCTGCCCAATGGCTGGGAGTGAATCAAACACAAGCAAACAGCGTAGCCCCGATACTTATCAGCGAAGAACAGGGACGCCATAAATCTACTTTCTGCCGTATGCTGATGCCACCACAACTAGCCCGTTATTATTCGGATAATCTGAAACTAACCGCACAAGGCAATCCCGAACGTCTCCTTGCCGAGATGGGATTACTAAACATGGACGAATTTGACAAATTCGGAGCACAAAAGATGCCATTACTGAAAAATCTGATGCAAATGTCCAGCCTCAACATCTGCAAAGCCTATCAGAAAAATTTCCGGTCACTACCTCGTATCGCTTCGTTCATCGGAACGAGCAACCGAACTGACTTACTATGTGATCCGACAGGCAGCCGCAGATTCATCTGCATTGAAGCGGAACATGATATTGACTGTACCGGAATTGAACATTCACAAACCTACGCCCAACTGAAAGAGGAATTGCTTGCAGGTGCCCGCCACTGGTTCAGCAAAGAGGAAGAACATACCTTACAGCGTCATAACAGCGCCTACTATCATGTCAACCCCATAGAAGACATTGTGCGCAACACATACGCGCCTGCCACGTTGGATGAACCGGATTGTCTGTCACTCTCCGCCGCCATCATTCATCAGGAATTGAAAAAGAAGTTCCCAGCCGTACTACGCAACTGCACTTCTATCCAGCTAGCACAAATCTTGACCGCAGCAGGTATCAGCCGACAGCATACGAGATTGGGGAATGTGTATTTGGTGAAGAGGGTGAAGGGTGGTGAAGAGTAAAAATAATGCCGTTCATTCACAGGAAGTAGGTGTGAATGAACGAATAAGCTTTATGTGAAAAGAGTGGAGAACGGTTTATAAAAATAAAGTACATTATTCAAGAACAAAAAAGTTTTAGAATCATCTCCGAGTATTTGGATATTATTCGTTATCTTTGAAAACTTTATTTCATTAATTAATATAATTTGAGATGATGAGAGAAGCCCAAATAGAAGAACTATTTATAAAAAAGTTAGAAGAACTCAAATACTCCTATCGCAGAGATATTCGCGACAGAAACTCTCTTGAACAAAACTTCCGAGAAAAGTTTGAGTCTCTCAACCGGGTAAGGCTGACTGAAAACGAATTTGAACGACTGAAAACCGAAATTATAACTCCTGATGTATTTGCCGCTTCGAAGTTGCTGCGTGAAAGGAATTATTTTCAACGTGAAGATGGCACTCCTCTACATTATACATTAGTGAACATAAAAGACTGGTGTAAGAATGAATATGAGGTTATCAACCAATTGAGAATAAATACAGGAAACAGTAACCATCGATATGATGTCATTATTCTTATTAATGGTATTCCGGTAGTTCAGGTCGAATTAAAAACATTAGACGTCTCACCTAGGAAAGCAATACAACAAATTATTGATTACAAGAATGATGTTGGTAACGGTTATACCAACTCATTACTTTGTTTTATGCAATTATTTATTGTTAGTAATAGGAGTGACACCCGTTACTTTGCCAACAATCAAAATCAACATTTTAGTTTTGATGCCAACGAGCAATTTCTGCCTGTGTATCAACTTGCAAATGAGCGGAATAGAAAAATCAGACATTTAGACTCTTTTGCAGAACTATTTTTGCCCAAATGTACATTGGGAGAAATGATTAGCAAATATATAGTTTTGGTAGAAAGCGAGCAAAAACTATTGATTATGCGCCCCTACCAAATCTATGCAGTAAAAGCAATTGTAAACTGTATTCATCAAAACCGGGGTAACGGTTATATATGGCATACCACAGGTAGTGGAAAGACGCTTACTTCTTTCAAAGCCTCCACGTTATTAAAAGATAATCCGGACATAGAAAAATGTCTTTTCGTTGTTGACCGCAAAGACTTGGACAGGCAAACCCGTGAAGAGTTTAATAAGTTTCAAGAAGGAAGTGTAGAAGAAAACACCAATACCGAAACACTTGTAAGACGACTACTTTCTACAGATTATGCAGATAAAGTCATTGTAACGACTATCCAAAAGTTGGGTTTAGCATTGGACGGAAACCATAAAAAGAACTATAAAGAACGCTTAAATCCATTGAGTAAGAAACGAATGGTTTTCATCTTTGATGAATGTCACCGTTCACAATTTGGTGAGAATCATAAAGCTATTAAGGAATTCTTCCCTAATGCTCAATTGTTCGGCTTTACCGGAACACCTATTTTCAATGATAACGCAACACAAAAGACTATAGAAGATGAACATGCTTCCAACAAGACTACTAAAGATATTTTCGAAAAGGAACTGCATGCATACACTATTACAAATGCAATTGATGACAAAAACGTATTACGTTTCCATGTAGAATATTTTAAAGGCAAAGGGAACATTAATCCTAAGCCGGGAGAAACCATTACTCAACAAGCAGTGATTGAGGCTATTATAGACAAGCACAATGCCGCAACCAATTCGAGGAAGTTTAATGCGATTCTGGCAACCGCTTCCATAAACAATGCCATAGAATATTATAATCTTTTCAAAGAAATCCAGAAACAAAAACAAAAAACAAACAAAGACTATCTACCTCTAAATATAGCCTGCGTTTTTTCACCTCCGGCAGAGGGTAATAAAGATATTCAGCAAATTCAGGAAGACTTGGAGCAAGAAAAAGAAGACAACAAGCAAAATCCTGATGAGAAGAAAGCAGCATTAAAGAGTATTATCAGGGATTATAATAAACAATACGGAACAAATCACAACATTAATGAGTTTGATTTGTATTACCAAGATGTACAAAAGCGCATCAAAGACCAACAATACAGTAATGCGGATTATCCTCACAAAAATAAAATTGATATCGTCATTGTAGTAGATATGCTACTTACGGGTTTTGACTCTAAATATCTCAACACTTTGTATGTAGATAAAAATCTAAGATATCATGGACTGATACAGGCTTTTTCGCGTACCAACCGTGTACTAAACGATACTAAGCCATACGGAAATATATTAGATTTCCGCCACCAGGAAAATGCCGTAAACGAAGCTATCGCTTTATTCTCAGGAGAAAAATCTGAAGAACAAGCGAAAAAAATCTGGTTAGTTGATCCGGCTCCTGTAGTAATTGAAAAATATAAAGAAGCCGTAGCAGCTTTAGGTGATTTCATGCGACAAAATAATTTAGCCTATGAACCGCAGGAAGTGTATAATTTGAAGGGAGATACTTCGCGAATCGCTTTTGTCAAAAATTTCAAGGAAGTACAGCGCTTAAAAACCCAGCTCGACCAATATACAGACTTAAACGAGGAACAACAAACTCAAATTGAAGAGATATTGCCTGAAAACACTTTCCGTTCATTTAAAAGTTCGTACATAGAAACGGCTAAACAATTTAGGGAAATACAACAAAAAGGCGGCGATAACATCCCCGTAGATATACAACAACTTGATTTTGAGTTTGTACTTTTTTCCTCAGCATTGATTGACTATGATTACATCATGGGACTAATTGCTGACAGCACTCAAAAGAAACCATCTAAACAGAAAATGACAAAAGCACAAATCATTAACCTGCTCTGTTCAAGTTCTAATTTGATGGATGAACAAGAAGATTTAACTGAATACATAAAAAGTCTGGATTGGAATAATGGTCAAGATATACAATCGCTACATGATGGTTACAATGCTTTTAAGATAGAGAAAAATGAAAAAGAGCTATCTGATATCGCAAACAAACACGGACTAACCGCGTCTGCCTTAAAAGATTTTACAGACAAAATTATGCAACGTATGATTTTCGACGGTGAAAAACTAACGGATCTCCTTGAACCGTTAGAACTAAGCTGGAAAGAACGCCGTACGAAAGAACTAGCATTGATGGCAGACTTAGTCCCTCACTTAAAAAAACAAGCTCAAGGACGTGAGATTTCAGGATTAGCTGCTTATGAATAACATGAAGAGAAGAATATGAGTAACCAACCTAAAATATATAAATATAAAGATTTGTCGGGACTATCCGCAAGGTTACGTGGCGATCTGGTTGAACATGACTTTGTCTTACTTTACGCTCATAATGGAACAGGTAAAACCCGTTTATCTATAGAGTTTAAGAATAAAGGAAAAAAGAAAATAAACGGAGACACTCTCTATTTTAATGCTTTCACCGAAGATCTGTTTCATTGGGACAATGACTTGGAAAATGATATGGATCGTGTTCTTAAAATAAATGCTGATTCAAAATTCTTCAATGCATTTAAAGAATTAGCCCTAGAAGAGAAAATCTTTGCATATCTGGAACGCTATGCGGAATTTGACTTCAAATTTGATTATGAAAAATGGGAAATAAGCTTCAGCAAGCAGATTCCCAATTCCAAACATAGGTTTAACAACAAAGAACCTGAGTATATCATTCAGAACAATATTAAAATCTCTCGTGGCGAAGAGAATATTTTTATCTGGTGTATCTTTCTTGCCATCTGCGAACTGACAATAGATGGTCCAGAAGCTTACAATTGGGTTGAATACATATACATAGACGATCCAATCTCCTCGTTGGATGACAATAATGCTATTGCTGTAGCCAGTGATTTATCTCAGTTGTTGAAAAAAGGAAAAGATAAGGTCAAATCCGTTATTTCATCTCACCACAGTTTGTTTTTCAACGTCGTTTACAATGAATTAAAGCAAAAACAGTGCAAACGATATTTTCTACATAAGAATGGAACTGATGGGTATACTTTACAAGCAACTGACGAGACACCTTTTTTCCACCATATAGCCATATTGAGTGAACTCAAACAAGTGATGGATTCCGGTAAAATCAACACTTATCATTTCAATATGTTACGCAGTATTCTGGAAAAGACATCTACATTCTTCGGATATGATGACTTTTCAAAATGTATTCATGGAGTAGAGGATGAAGTACTTTACTCACGTGCCCTAAACCTGTTGAGCCATGGAAAATATTCTATTTATGAACCTGTAGAGATGGGAGATGATAACAAAATTCTTTTTATAAAAATATTGCGAGCGTTTTTGGATAAATATAAATTTGACATACCCACTCTTCTAATTGAAGAAAAAGAAGTAATTGATTCGATTGACAAAGAAAAAATGAGAAATTAAATATGACAGTACAAGATCAAAAACAATTAGGTAAAACCCTTTGGGAAATAGCAGACGGATTGCGTGGAGCAATGAATGCAGATGACTTTCGCGATTATATGCTATCATTTCTTTTTCTACGCTATTTGTCTGATAATTACGAAGAAGCTGTAAAGAAAGAACTAGGGAGAGATTACCCTCAGCTGGAAGAAGCCAACAAACATAAAGCTTTAGGAGTATGGTATCAAGCAAATGAAATGGATGTGCCGGAATTTGAAAAACAAATGCGCCGTAAAGTTCATTATGTTATAAAACCTCAATATTTATGGAGTAACATTTCAGAAATGGCTCGTACTCAAGACGGTGAGTTACTGCAAACACTTGAAGAGGGCTTTAGATACATTGAAAATGAATCATTTGAAAGTACTTTTCAGGGCCTGTTTTCGGAAATAAACTTGAATTCAGAAAAGTTAGGCAGGACAGCCTCGGATAGAAATAAGAAACTTTGCACTATTATTCAAAAAATAGCAGAAGGAATTGCGAGATTCTCAACAGATACAGACATTTTAGGCGATGCTTATGAATACCTTATCGGTCAGTTTGCCGCAGGCTCAGGAAAGAAAGCCGGAGAATTTTATACTCCGCAACAGCTATCGACCATTTTATCTAAAATTGTGATCTTAGATAGTCAAGACCCGGCATTAGGAGAAAAGAATAAATTAGATAGAGTATTGGATTTCGCTTGCGGTTCCGGCTCCTTATTATTGAATGTTCGCAGGCAGTTAGTGGAAACCGAAGGAAGTATAGGGAAAATATATGGGCAGGAGAAGAATATAACAACCTACAACCTTGCCCGTATGAATATGCTGTTACATGGACTTAAAGATACAGAATTCGAAATACACCATGGCGACACATTGATCAATGACTGGAATATTCTGAACGAAATGAATCCTGCAAAAAAGATGGAATTCGATGCTATCGTTGCAAATCCCCCTTTTAGCTTACGTTGGGAACCTACTGACACGCTAACAGAAGATTTCCGTTTCAAGAACTATGGCATTGCCCCTAAATCGGCTGCTGACTTTGCATTCTTATTGCACGGCTTCCATTTCTTGTCCAATGGAGGGACAATGGCTATCATACTCCCGCATGGGGTATTATTTCGTAGTGGAGCAGAGGAACGTATCCGCACCAAACTACTGAAAGATAATAATATAGATACAGTGATAGGTTTACCTTCTAATCTGTTCTTTTCTACAGGGATTCCGGTTTGCATTTTAGTATTAAAGAAATGCAAAAAATTTGATGATGTTCTTTTCATCAATGCCAGTGAGCATTTTGAAAAAGATAAGAGACAAAATCGTCTACGAGAAGGAGAAGACGGCAAGCCTAATGATATTCAGAAAATCATAGAAACATATCAATTCCGAAAAGAGGAAGAACGATACTCCCGGCGGGTGTCTATGGACGAGATTGAGCAAAACGGTTACAATCTTAATATTAGCAGATACGTAAGCACGTTTAAAGAAGAAGAGCCCATTGACATACATGCAGTAATGGCTGAAATCAAAGAACTTGAAGCTAAACGAGCTGATTTAGACAAAGAAATAAATGTTTATCTGAAAGAACTTGGATTGATAGAGTAATAACGATGCCGAAGAATTTTGAAATAAAAAATAGTACAGCCGAATTCCTCATATTCATGATGGAAGGTAAAGAAAACGGCATACAAGTGACGTATAAAGACGAAACAATTTGGTGCACGCAGAAGGCAATGGCTACTCTGTTTAATGTAGGTGTTCCTGCCATTAGTAAACACTTGAAGAATATCTTCGATACAGGTGAACTTTCTGAAAAATCAGTTATTTCCATTTTGGAAACAACTGCCTCAGACGGCAAATCCTATCAAACCTCTTTCTATTCGCTTGACGCTATTATCTCTGTTGGCTATCGTGTGAATTCCGTTCGTGCCACTCAATTCCGCCAGTGGGCAACCTATATATTACGGCAATTTGCCATACGTGGTTATGTCATTGATAAAAAACGAATGGAAAATGGCTCATTCATTGGTGAAGACTATTTCGAACATTTGCTTGCCGAAATCAGGGAGATAAGATTAAGCGAACGTCGTTTCTATCAGAAGTTGACCGATATATATGCCACAGCCATCGACTACAATAAGGATGCACCAACTACTCGTCTATTTTTTAAGAAAGTGCAAAACAAAATGCACTTTGCCGTACATGGTCATACTGCTGCTGAACTGATAGTAGAGCGAGCCAATGCACAAAAAGAAAATATGGGATTGACAACCTGGGAAAATGCCCCTAACGGAAAAATCGTAAAACCGGATGTGAGTATAGCAAAAAATTATTTGAACGAATTAGAACTGGAAGATATGGGACGTTTGGTCAACGCCACTCTAGATATGGCTGAACGTATGGCTAAACGACACATTCCTATGACTATGGAAGATTGGGCTAAACGAATAGATATTATTCTCGAAGCTGGAGATAATGCAGTGTTGGTTGATGCAGGTAAAATTACTACGGAGTTTGCTAAATCTTTTGCAGAATCAGAGTTCGAAAAATATCGAATTGTACAGGACAGGTTATTCTGTTCTGACTTTGATCAATTCAATAACAACGATATCCTTCCATTCGATTTTAACCTTAATGAAGAATAACAGCTATGGCAAATAATAACAATACAAAAAACCTTAATGTTCCAAATTTAAGATTCCCGGAGTTTACCGGGGAATGGAAAGAAACAACATTAGGTAAATGCGTTATACAACCACTAGATTATGGTATGAATGCTGCTGCTATTACCTATGATGGCGAAAACAAGTACATACGAATTACAGATATAGATGAACAAAGTTCTCAATATATTTCAGATAGTCCAGTTTCTCCAGCAGGTCAACTGTTAGATAAATATATAGTAGAAGAAAATGACATTTTATTTGCACGAACGGGGGCAAGCACAGGCAAGACCTATTTGTATAAGAAAAAAGATGGCAAACTTTATTTTGCAGGTTTTTTAATCAGGGCAAAGATTAAAACAGAATATAATTCAACATTCATATTTGCACAAACTAAAACTGCTCAATATTATAAATGGGTTGAATTTATGTCTATTAGATCAGGACAGCCAGGAATTAATTCTCAGGAATATGCAAGTTATAGATTTCTTATTCCTCAAAAAGAAGAGCAAGATAAAATAGCTTCTTTACTTTCTTTATTGGATGAGCGTATTACCACTCAAATCAAAATAATTGAGGACTTGAAATTATTGAAGAGTGCAATACGAGATAAACTATATTCCGCCCTACATAGCAACAAATGTATTTCACTTGAAATTAAAGATATTCTTGATTATGAACAACCAACGAAATATATAGTTGATAAAGACGAATACTCTTCAGACTCAACTCTTGTTCCTGTACTCACAGCAAACAAAGCATTTATACTGGGATACACCAATGAAAATAATGGAATATACAATAAAGGAGAATGTATAATCTTTGATGATTTTACAATGGATTCCAAATTTGTGAACTTCCCTTTCAAAGTGAAGTCCTCTGCTATAAAAATACTCCGAACAAAAGATAACTTTAATACATATTTTATATTTGAATATATAGCCTATCTGCGTTTATCATCAGAAGAACATAAAAGGCATTATATATCTGAAATAGAACTACGATATTTAGATATTCCTGATTATGCAACACAACTCAAAATAGCCTCAATACTTCGCTGTATTGATAAACTGTTAACTAACGCAAACAGGATAAATGAACTATATCTAAAGCAGAAGCAATATTTATTATCCAACATATTTATATAAATAAGATTTTGAGTGAAAAGTATTTTGTATCTGATACTTTTTTACACAAACATCTGTTGAAGTAAATGTTGTTTCTGTTTCTTGAATTCGTTTAAGATAGATCTCTCTACATCTATTTTATTATTAACACTATCAAGTATTGAACATATATATACTTGTTCATTTATACTCGGAACAGACACCTTGATTTTCTCTATGGTTGCCTTAGAGAGGCTTGGAACGCCAGATGCTTCATTATACCGTTGCCAGTTTATCATTGTAAATAAATAATAGCAGAACTTTGGGAGTATATTTCGGAAATTATGTGTGTAAAACAAAGTGTCAACGGTCCAAAACTTTCCTGTTAAAAACATTGGCATATCAATTGTGCCTTTTCTTCCTATGCAAACGCTTTCACCTTCATACAAATAATCATTGACAGATAACATATAGCCACCAGTTCCATACACGGGAATATTACCTTCTTTTAAGTGTTTATAGTCTCTACCATTTCCAATTGTCAGTATCTCACTAATACAATATGTAGACCATTTACTATTATTCTGAAATAACAAATCTAATAATGAGGACTTTAATTTTTTCAAGTCCTCAATTATTTTGATTTGAGTTTCGATACGTTGTTCTAAAAGACACAGGAACTGAGCTATTTTATTTTGTTCATGTCTTGCTGGTAATAAAATTGGCATTTGTGCTATCATATCATGCCGAACAGAATCCACTGAATTCTTTGCACTCATTCTTTTCACTCTATTATAAAACTTACTCGAAAAATAATAATATGCAAATTTGCATGAACATTCAAAATTTGATAGAATATACACTCGTTGATGGACTCCAACCTTACCATTTACATAGTGGAAAACTTTACCAACACCGACACCATCACCTGCAGTTAAAATAGCTTCTCCATTAAAGGAGTAAGAGTTTATTCTCTCTACCATTTCAGAACGCACATAAAAAGGATATTCACCATCCTCTTTTTTATCTTGAGTGTTTTTGTTACCCGTTGCAATATTACAAATCTTTTCAAATATAGTTTCTTTCCATTCCCCGGTAAACTCCGGGAATCTTAAATTTGGAACATCTAAAAAATCAAAAACAAAAAAGGAAATAGCCCTTCATAAAATCCTTAATCCTTATCTTACAAAAATATTAATCTATTTAAATTATGAAAGCATGACAGCAAAAAAAACGATTAAAGAAATTAGCATTATGTGGAAAGAAGACAAACGTAAGTATGTGAAAAGTTCAACATACTCAGCGTATGCCCTAATTTTAGAAAATCACATACTTCCTATGTTTGGAGATAAGTATGAGTTACTCGAAAACGAAGTACAAGAGTTTGTCTTACAGAAACTTCAGCAAGGACTAAGCGCAAAAAGCGTAAAGGATATACTCATTGTACTAAAAATGGTAATGAAGTTTGGAGTAAAACTTGGTATATTGTCCCATCAGGATTGGTGCATCAAATTCCCGACACCACAGGAAAACAAACAACTAAATGTACTCAACATCGCTAATCACAAAGCAATATTGCAGTATATAAGTGAACACTTCACTTTCCGAAATTTAGGCATCTATATTTGTCTGACCACAGGGATGAGAATAGGTGAAATCTGCGCACTGACTTGGGATGATGTAGACATCGCCAATGGGGTAATATGTATTCGGAAAACCATTGAACGAATTTACATATTAGATGGCGAAAAAAAACATACGGAAATCATTATCGGTACACCTAAAACTCAGAACTCTATTCGTGATATTCCTATGAACAAGGAATTATTAAAGATGCTACGCCCATTGAAAAAAATCGTAAACGGCAAGTTCTATGTACTTACTAATGAAGAGAAACCAACCGAGCCACGTACCTATCGTAACTATTACAAACGAATGATGGAACAACTCAATATTCCTCCGCTAAAGTTTCACGGACTACGTCACAGCTTCGCTACACGCTGTATTGAAAGCAATTGCGACTACAAAACCGTAAGTGTAATACTTGGACATTCAGATATCACTACTACATTAAATCTCTATGTTCACCCAAACATGGAGCAGAAGAAACGATGCATTGACAAGGTATTTAAATCTATCAAGTAATACGAAAATAGGATAAGTCTAACGAAGTATAGCACTTATCCTATAATCTTATATTCTTTAAAAAGAACTCATTTCATAAACACGAAATACACTGCTGCAATCAGACAAACAAATGCAGCCAGATGATTCCAATGTAAAGCCTCACCTTTAAAGAAGATTGTAGTGAACACTGTAAAAATAACAAGTGTTATTACCTCTTGAATGACTTTTAGTTGCATCAATGAAAACGGGCCTCCATTACCTATAAAGCCAATACGATTGGCCGGTATCTGACAGGAATATTCAAAAAAGGCGATCGCCCAGCTGAACGCAATCACACCGATCAGCGGAAGAGCCGCAAACCAACTGTACTCCTGTTTCATCTTTAAATGTCCGTACCAGGCGAATGTCATAAAGACATTGGATACGATCAGTAACAAAATGGTATAGAATCCTTTCATAACAATCTATTCAAATTAATCTATTTTATCTGGTAATAATTCCTCCTGTACATTAGTCATACTGCCCCAAAGGCTATAACGAGCCTCCGGGTTCATCGCTTCCAACTGCCGTAAAATTCCTTTCATATCACTCCGGCTGGACTGCGATTCATAAGGACAATTCTTCACTTGCTTCCGATAATGGCGCAACGCTGCCAATTCTACCAAATCAGCTTCGTGAACCAGACACATCGGACGGATAATTGTCATATCAAACTTCTTCATCACCAACCGGGGCGGCATTGTACCGAATGCTCCCTGATAAGTGATATTCATCAATAAAGTTTCCAGAATATCATCCATGTGGTGACCGAGAGCGATTTTATTGCATCCGTGCTCCTTAGCAACAGTAAACAAAGCTTTCCGGCGGTTCCATGAGCAGAGGAAGCAGGGAGATTTACGTGTATCGGTAGCAGGATCAAAGGCAGTCTCATACTGTACAAAGGGAACTCCATACGCTTCACAGTGCGCTTTCAAATATTCCGTATCGCTCTGATAAGGAATATTCTTCATCACTACATGAACGGCTACGACAGAAAAACGAGGTTTATAGATACGTGCGCGTCTCCCCAACAGTTCCACAAGCGCCAACGAATCTTTTCCTCCCGACAGTCCGATAAGGATTTTGTCTCCTTCTTCTATCAATCCATATTGCACCACTCCTTTGCTAAACCGCCGTTCAATGCGGCGAATGGTTTTCTCTTCTTCCGTAAATTGTGTCATATCTTTGAAAATCGGCTGCAAAAGTAAGCGAAAAGAATGATTTAAAGAAGAATTAACATAATAGAATCACTGAAAAAGGGTTTATTTCTAATAAATTTGTACTTTTGAACAATTGATAAATGGACCGGTGCCCGAAAGCAGCAATGTTTTCAATCTACCCGTCACTCATAAACGCTCAAAACGATGAAAGGAAAATATATTCTATTTTTAATTTGCAGCCTCTTCCTTTGCGAAGTCTCTGCACAAACGTTGGAACAGGCACGCGCCTTATTTACTAAAGGTGACTACGAAAAGGCCAAGCCTGTCTTCCAGAAGTATGCTAAATCACAACCGTCAAACGGAAACTATAATTATTGGTATGGCGTATGCTGCCTGAAAACCGGAGAGGCGGAAGAGGCGGTGAAACCTCCTTGAAAAACGGGGGT
>USLU01000085.1 GCA_900555635.1 uncultured Bacteroides sp. | reverse complement strand
TCGCCGGCTTCAGCAGTGCCACGCTCACCATATCCTTCAGGACGTTCTTTTTCGGCAAAGGCTTGCGAATAGGGTGCATTCATACCTTTCACCTTGGCATAGTGGTTATAAAGGAGTTCCCATCCCGGACGGGCACGCCCCTTACCATCGGCTGAAACCTTCTCGTGCCAGCCATATTTAGGATGATAATAAGGTTCGAAAGGCATCTCTACATCTTCAGTCGAAGTCAGGTTATACTTAGCCGTATATTCGCAGAGATCGAGAATGATGTTGTCATTGTAGGCGAAGAGATCAATACCCATGTTATAGGCCGTGCGGCAGAAGTAAGCGTGCAAGCCTACATTGAGAGTAGCGTGCCCTTGGTCGCGCCCCATCTCTTGGCTCTGTGCCAAATGTCTACCTTTCACTTTTCCCTCCGGGTCTTCGTGCATACCTCTCACCGACCACTCGATACACCCCATACCTTTTCCGTGGTAGAAAAATTCCAAGGCTTGTTTAATCTTGGCATCGTCATCGTTCAGTACGCCGATAGAAAGAATGGTGAGCATGGCGGGCAGGTCCCAACTCATCCAACCTGCAATGGCTGAAGAATTAAAGTGATTATCTAAGAAATCATCGCAGATAGGATAGAAAGTTTTATCTATCCATTTCTTGAAGATTTCGAAATCTTCGGTTTTCCAACCTTCATAGTCGCGCATCAGTTCAGCAGGAGCAGCAAACTGGTAACCGATAAATCCGGCAGCAAGCAGGCGATGGCTGTCATCAGGCCATGTTTTATAATTCACCCCCTTACAAGTCTTAGCCCATCCGTTCAGAATTTTAATAGCCGCTTTGGCATAATCTTCATCTCCCGAAATTTTCCAACGTAAAGCCAACTGATAAGCGGCACCAGCATCAAAAGCAGCCGTATTGAAGTTTCCTCCTTGCGAGTGGCGCACAATTTCCTCTTGTGGATTGGGGTTGTAGCTTAATTGGGCAAATCGGCTGTCACATAATCTTTGCCAACCGCTAATCCAAGGTTCGGCACGTTCATTCACTTTACGGCGTGCGCGCTCAAAGTCGGCTTCGGTATTCACCAAACAAGGGTGCTTAATGGTATACTCATAATTTTCATTAGGATTGATTTCGCGTTGCCACGGTTCGGGAGTTCCATTCTCGAACTCGGCACTGCAGCTGGTCAACAACACAAGCGCTATGTTGCCCACGAAGGTATAAATCAGATTTTTCATACATTCAAATTTCATTTTGTTATTCAATCAGTTTTCAGAAAAGTCGGTTAATGGCGGAGGAAAACAAACCTGCCTTCCTCCGACTACTGTTCCACAATTATTTGGTGCTTTCGACCTTAATCAGATTTTTCAGTTCTTGTTCCGATTCGAAAGTCTTCACCCAATCCACATAGACACTGCCAGTTTCATTGGCTTCATACCAAATTTTCCAGAATTGAAGTTCTACCGTGTCATACTTCGTCAATGCAGCAGGCATATGCTGGTTTTTGCCTAAGAATTTCTTTGTGAAATCGGCATAGAACACTTTGTATTCGCCACAATCTACCACAGTCATGGCATTTTTGCCTTTATCGGTATCTTCACCATATTTACCGGCTACTGTAATGCCACTTCCACCCCAAATGTCGAGATACCATTCCATACTTGTTGATGTTTCGAATACATTTTCAGGGAATTTCACTTTAAAGGCCAGGATAGGATAATTAGTTACGTTGAATCCAAATCCACCGATACGACAAATTCGCACAGCCTTGTAAGTCTTATCATCACCGGGGAAGATGCGAAGTATTCCGTCATTCTTCATCCATTCAAATTCCCGGTGGTTAAAATTACCGAATGGCTGCCACATATTCTCAATAGTAAATTGGTCGTTCATTAAACCTTCACTCACGTTAATACTCATCGTAGCTTTGATAGGTTTACCGTCACCATAATCAGCCAAAGCAGTAATCACAGCATTGCCATAAGCTTTCGCTACGAATCGACCTTTCTCGTCAACTTCCACAACATCGGGCTTACTGCTTTCCCATGCGATATATGACAATGTGGCGTCTGCAGGTGTTACATTCATCTGCGGAGTATAGGTTTCGCCTAAAGCCAGTTTATCGGCTTCCTTCACGAATTCCATACTTTCAATATAGATAATAGGTTTCACATTAATTTCAAACTCTTTTGTAAAATGCTTGTCATCGGTAGCGGTAACTTGGATACGTGCCGTTCCTTCAGCCACGCCCTTCACCTCACCTTTTTCATTGATGGTAGCCTTATCAGGAGTTAGACTTTTCCAAATCAACCCAGGATAAGTGGGGTCAGCCGGAGCAGTTTGCCAAGTGAGTGGCAAAGTCGAGGTAACAAATACTTCGAGCTCTTCGTTAGTGAGATTGATATCAGTGATGTGAATAATTTCGTTTACCACCTTCACATTGATGGTCGAAGTGGTAGAATAACCAACAGCCGGTCTAGCCGAAATGACTGTGTTACCTGCACTTATTGCCGTGATGCGTCCTTCGGCATCTACTGTAGCTACATCGGGCACTGTTGATTTCCATACCAATTCTTTGTTAAAAGCCTTATCGGGCCCCACAGTATATTTTATCAAAGTATCAGTGCCTATCAGCAGAGGCAGTTCGGGAGTCACTTCAAGGTTGATCTCCTTAACAAGCACTCTCTCTTCTAAAACGGGGGATACATCGTCATCATTACACGAAACGGTCATTACCAAGGTACCCGTCATTAGTGCAACAAATGCACCCTTTTGAAGTATGTTTTTGTATGTCATAATTCGATTACTTTATTAATGAATGATGAATAGATTATTGATTCCAACCCGGATTTTGTTTCAAGTTGGGATTCAGCTTAAGTTGGTCAGTGGGCAGTGGCAACAAGTAATGCTTTTCGTGCCAGTTGCGTCCTTTTTCGTGAATAATGCAACCTTCACCATCTTTGTCTTTAAAAGAAGCATCAGGCCATCTACTTTCAAAATCGGTACCTTTCCACTTCACACCAGTGAGATTCATCGGCATTTCGTCTTCAGCAGTTTTCCAACGTTTCAGGTCATCAATGCGGAAATTCTCATCGAAAAATTCAATAGTGCGTTCACGGCGAATTTCGGTGCGCATATCCAAATTGTTCGTCGTAACAAAGTCGTTGGTCAGATCGGGCATTTCGGGATTGACGCGTTTGCGTGTCAGGTTCAGGCTGATAGCTAAGTCTTCATCTGATATCTGCTCATCACGTTCAAACACGGCTTCGGCATAGTTCAACAACACCTCGGCATAGCGAATGATGGGGAAGTCATAGGCTTCCATACCGGTGGGTACTCCGTCGCGCTCGCTGCACCACTTATGAGGGAAGTAGCCCGTTCCTGTTTGAGGTATGAAATTTCGATGCGAGGCATTGGTTATTTCGGCAGCATCACCGGTCCAGTTGATACGTCCGCCGCTTGTACCCCAGTAGGTTTGTCCAGGCACCATAAGCTGATTGTTCATACGGTTGTCGCGATTTTTATATTCATCATCTATCTTCGTATAATTCCACGTTTGGGGGTTGATAGGCAACCCATTACTTTGTAGATACATATTAGCCATTTTGCGAGTAACGTACAGAGCATTACCTAAACGGCCTTGTGTGATATTGAAGCCAATAGAGTTAAGTACGGGGTCATAACGCCGGGTAAAGATATACTCTTTATTGCCTGTTTTATTGATACTGGCAGGGTTCGACTTTTCATTCTCTAGGATGAAAAGATACTTATAGGCTTCCGTACCCAATTCTTGAGGAGCGAAAAGCTCAAATGTTCCACCTTCCATCACGTCATAGGCTGCCTGCGCTGCAATATTGAGCAAAGATTTAGTACGTTCGGTATTTTGACTGCCATTATGGAATTTCTCCCATGTGCCTTCGTAAAGAGCCACACGTGAAAGAAACGCTAAAGCAGCTTCGCTGGAGAGACGGCCTTCGTCGCTGCTACTAATGGCTTTATTAGCAGGCAACAATTTGGCGGCCTCTTTTAAATCGTCAATGATGAAATCGGCTACCTCGGTACGTGGATTACGCGCTTTCTGCATCTCGGGCGAGTCGACATCAAGCGGTGTACGGGTAATGATGAGGTCACCGTAAGCCTGCAACAGTTCGAAATAGCAATAAGCACGAAAGAAATGAGCTTCACCCACCGAAGTGGCGATATCGGCTTGCCGGTCATACTCATCGGCTTGCTGTAACAAAGTGTTGGTTTGACGAATACGATTATAATTGTCGGTATAATGCTTATCGGACGACGGAATACTATTCGTTCCATTGCTATAGACATTCACCGTGCTATAGGCAAACAAGTCCGAGCGAATATCGGCATGCTGACTGTCATCAAGCCATCGGAAGTCGGCAGACCAGCCGTAGAACTGCGTGGCAAAGAGTTTGAAGTGTTCGGGCGACTTCCAGTAGTTAGTGTCGGCCAATTGCGTCTTGGGTTCAAGATCTAAGCACGACTGCATGGTCATGGCGCAAATGATACTTAGAATATATGCTATTTTTTTCATTGTTATCTTCAATATTAAGAATAAAAATTAGAACGTGGCATTCACACCGAAAGTTACAGTGCGATTAAACGGATAGCGTTGTTTGTTTTCCACCTTGCGAGTAGCTTCGGGATCCCAACCATCACTGATATACGATTTCTCCCACAAGTCAGCACCCGAGACATAGACACGTAGGTTGCTGATAAAACCGCTCTTGTTCATCCATGCCTTTGGCAATGTGTATCCAAGTACAATCTCTTTGAGACGCAGGTAGGCACCATTGTCGGCCGACCAGGTAGAAGGAATGTAGTTGTAGTTATTGATGTCATTGCTGTTTGAATAGGTAGGAAAATGATTGTTAGGGGTTTCAGGGCTCCATACATTACCCACTGACTGATTAGTAGTGTTCAGCCAAATGGCTTTGAAAGGCACTTTCCAAGAGTCAATCTCACGATAGATGGTACGTTTGCCCACACCTTGGAACACGGTATTGAAATCGAATCCCTTCCACTCACATCCGAAATTAAACGAGAACGAATATTTGGGGTCATCGGAACCGAGAAATACAAGGTCATCCTGTGTCAATTTGCCATCTTTGTTCACATCCTCATACATGTGGTCGCCTAAACGCAAGTTGGCAGGCAGGGCGATAGAGTTACTACCCACATATTTGTCCACATAATAGTCCAGTTGGTCTTGGTTTTGTACCTTGCCCACATAGCGATAGCCAAACACTGAGTTGAGCGGGTATCCATTCACAGCTTCATTATAGCCTGCATTCACCACAATATTGCCTCCGTCAATCAGTTCATTGTTCATATAGGTCAACGTACCGCCAACATGGTAATTGAAACTGCCTATCTTATCACGCCAAGTCAAACTGGCATCGTAACCATTGGCTTCGAACTTACCGCTATTGGTACTGGGAGCCGTTCCCCCCAAAACACCGGGATGCAGACGAGAAACCAACATGTTGTTGTTTTTCTTTTTAAATACCTCGAACGTACCCGTAAGACGATTGTTGAGGAAACCGAAATCGATACCTAAGTTATAGTTGTAGATGCGTTCCCAAGTACGCACGGTACTCACCAGTCCGGCAGATTCTACATATGTTCCTTTCGAATTACCTAACAAGGCACCGCTGCCCGATTTGTAGTTGTAAAGTTGGATGCCGTCGTAGCGTCCGATGCCATTTTGGTTACCTACCTCACCATATGAGGCACGCAATTTCAGTTCACTCACATAATCGCGCAAGTTCTCCATGAATTTCTCTTCAGTGATACGCCATCCGGCTGATGCACCCCAAAAGAAATTCCAGCGGTTTTCGGGCAAGAACTTCGAAGAGCCGTCGTAGCGAGCATTCACTTCTACCATATATCTCGATTTGTAGTTATAATTCAAACGACCGAAATAAGAAAAAATGGCTTCCTCCCAACGGTCTACTTTATCGATGTAAACCTGTCCCTTACCGTTGAGTGATTCGATAGCAGCTTCCACATCCATGGCTTTAGTACCACTGTAATCGTAAGCAGCATAGTCGTACTGAACACCTCCCATAAGCGATATATCGTGAACTTCATCAAATAATTTCTTATAAGTGAGGAAGGCCGATGCTGTGTAATTGTCAGTACGTGCAGAACTTTTTGTATATGACGATTTTTCTTTAGCGGGATAAGGAGAGTTCTCGTTCAGAATCGGTGTACCGTCATATTGATACCAATCAATCGAAAGATATTGTTCGTCACGGGCCGCATTGTTCGTTGAGTAACCCAAAGTACCTTGAAAATCCAAACCATCCACAATGTTCACTTTCAAAATCTCATTCACACTCATAGTGGTCACCACAAGTTTGTTGTCACCGCCCAATTCGGCTGACCAATTGGGAATATGAATACCTCCCCACGCATAAGGTTTACCATCAATGGTCGCAACCGGCAAACCCGGCTGCGGTATGCTACTGCCCAATATGCTACCAATTTGTGTAGGAGCGACCTGATGCTGACGACTGGCCGACATGTTTGTTTCCAAACTGATACGATCGTTTATCTTGACGCTACTAAACAAACGTGCGTTATAACGTTCATTCGAGTTGTTCCCCCATTTCAACGTACCTTGATCGTTCAAATAACCCAGTGAAAGTCGGTAACTCGATTTTTCCGTACCTCCGCTTACACTAAGATTATGCTGGGTAGAAGTGGCATTTCCCCACAGCACATCTGTCCAGTTCATGTCGTGAAACACAAAGTCCGCTACACCACGGAATCCCCCCGGAATGGGATCTTCATCGGGGTTGTTGCCACCGTGCAGGTTAATCCAACTGCCTTTCATCGCCTTAGCCAAACGGGCATAGCGCACCCAGTTATCATCTTCACCATAACCATCATTCAAGCGAGCTTGGAGCACACCGTCCGTCCACTCGTCCATACTCATCATACGAGGCTGCAACCCCACAATTTTGCGCGTAACCGAGCCGCTATATTCTACTTTAGTTCTGCCGACATCGGGACGTTTTGTAGTCACCAAAATTACACCACCTGCCGCTTTTGCACCATAAATAGCAGCCGAAGCATCTTTCAGAAAGTTAATGGTTTCGATATCGTCTGCATTGAGTTGGGCCATCTCACTGACACCGCTGGCAGGCACACCGTCAATAATCAACAGAGGCTCTACGTTATTCTTCGAAACCGAACCACGAATAGAGATGCCCCATCCCTCTTCGCCCGGAGCAGCCGACGAACGAGTGATGCGTAAGCCCGGCACCTGACCTTGCATGGCTGATAGCGGATTGGCTACCGTACCTTTGTCTTTAAAAAGTTTTTGGTCAACAACTGTCACCGAACCTGTCAACGACTCTTTCTTCATACTACCGTATCCCACCACTACAACTTCCTGCAGTAGTTCAGAATCCTCTTTCAATACAATCTTTAAATTGGTTTCATGGCCTTTCACCTGTACCTCTTCCGTTTTGTAACCGATATAAGAGATAACCAAAATACCTTTGGCGTCTTTCAATGAGAAGTTTCCGTCAATGTCGGTTATACAGCCATTGGTGGTACCTTTAACCATAACATTGGCACCAATGACAGGATCGCCATTGGAATCCACAATTTTTCCTTTAATTGTACCGGTCTGTAATACGGCTTGTACTTCCCCAGCATCTGCAAAGACAGTCTGCGAACCACCTGCTAGAAGAGCAGAGGCTATCACCGTGGAGAATAGAATCCTTCTCGATGAAAATCTGAAGAGATTTTTTTTCATATACATAAAATTTAAAACTAACATTTATACTATTTATTCTAATATTAGATACACTGTTGGATATATTCGCGGATTTCTTTCCGGCTGACAAACAAATGGTTTTCTACTGTACGGACAGATAACCCAAGACAAGCGGAAATATATGCTGATGATTTATGACCGAAACGGCTCATCGCATAAATTTTCCTCCGTTGTGCAGGAAGCCGAAGAACCCTGTTCTGCTCACATGTAGATATATCATTGGCTATTATCTGACTCTCTACATCATTGGTAGAGGTAGGAATCTGATCTAAAAAATAGGACGTGATTTCCTGCATTTTATAATGACGACGCAAATAATCAGTAACCAAATTCCGGCAAATAGAGAAAATAAAATGCTTTATTGTTTCCGGTCGCAACATTTGCTTATAATCCATCAAACGTAAAAATACATCTTGAGACAGATCTTTCGCGTCTTCATCTTTTCTTATTTTATATAATATATACAAGTAAACAGAACGATGATAATTCTTATAAGAATCACTAATCAACTGTACGGATGACATATCTATATTTTCCATTGCTTAGATTTTTGTTTATCATTACGTTGGCAAATATAGAAGGTAAATATGAAAACGGATATTCAAAAAGGAAGAGATAAATTCCGTCCTATTGGCGGAGAGCAAGCGATCAACACACACTCTAATTATCAAGTAGTTAACTCTCAATTTCATAGAGTCTCAATTTATTATTTGAGACTCTAAAGAGATATTTATCAATCTAAAGTTTAAAATGAAAGGTACATAGGTATATTATTCTTCATTGGTCTTTCCGATACTTCGAATATATTCATTCGGAGTAATTCCAATAACCTTTTTAAAATAGCGAAAGAAGGAGGTGCGCGAACTAAAACCACATAGTTCGGCTAAAGCTGTCAACGTATATTTAGAATATTCATCTTTATCAACCAAACGCTTAAACTCCTCTATGCGATAGTCATTCAAATAGTCATAATAGTTTTTATCCAAATATTGATTGAATAAATAGGATAATGTATAGGTGGAAACATTCAATATTGCAGCCAAATCTGCTATTTTCAGATTTGGATTAACATATAGTCGATCCCTTTGCATCAGAAGTTCCAGTTCGCCAGCCAAGCGCCTACATTCTTCTTCAGTCACATTACTCTTTCTATATTTTTCTTCTATTACCGGTTGCTGTTTTTCCTTCGACTGAATAAGGTTGTTTCGTTTCATTCTCCGGCGATAATATATATAAGCCAAGGTTATTATCAATATCACTAAAATAGTCACACTCCACATAACAGCATTGAAACGAGGAGCAATAGTCACCATCAGGCAAATTTCTGACTCCGGATCATCCACCCGATGAATTCTAAACTGATAATTGCCGGATGATAAGTCATAATACGTTATTTCAGATTGTCTACTCAATAATTGCCAGTCGCTATCTATCCCTTCCATCTTACATTTATAAGACATATATGCAGGCTCCGAATAAGTGAACCCAGAGAAACGGATTGTCAGATTACGCTGATCTGCTTCCAATTTTATTTTATACACGTTATTTTCTCTACTCATCTTAGCATAAACCGATTGCTTTCCATTCACTAATACATCGGTAATAGCAACCGGATAATGCCATTTTGCTTTTCTGCCGTTTTGTTCCGAGGTCAGATAAATCATACCTTTCGAATTGCCGAACCACATCGTACCCTCTTCATCTATCACAGGGAAACAAGTAATAAATATAGAACTAGGCAAGCCATCTACGAAATTATAGGGAATAAAATTATCTTTCTTATCATAACGATATAAACCCAAATTAGTACCAATCCACAACCAACCTTCATGATCTTCTATAATAAACATTGCATCCTTTCCATCCAAAGGAGTGCCCGACTGCATTCTCCGAAAATGATTCATCGACAAATCAGATATAAAAATAGCACCTTTATCCGGAAGGAAATAAAGCTCATGATTAGAATCTTCGTATACTGTCCGGATTTTATCTTTATGAATAAACCCTTCAGGAAACATATCCGACTTCAAACTATTGGTTGATGGATCCCAAATGCATAAACCGTTCTCTGTACAAATCCATCCTTTACGAGTGGAATCAAAACATATATCATATACATTTTCTCCCGGTAATTTCGAATTTTCGGTAGTATAATGCCGGATTTGCTTTCCATCTCTATAACAGTAAAGTCCCATAGACGTCGCCATCCACAAACTTCCTTCATCATCCGATTTTATGCAAAACACATGTCCTTTCAGGAATGGAGTTGATTTTAGGTCTGCTGTTTCAAAATCGGATAAAGTCAACGTGGAAGGATTGAGGATATATATACCGCCACCATAAGTACCTATGTAATACTTTCCTTCAAAAGCATAAATACACAAGATCATATTGGAACGTAATTCGGGAACCTTAAAACTTTTAAACCGCTGTTTCTTTTCGTCTATATAGAAAAGTCCATTGCGCGAACCTATCAGTTTCTCATCTTTCGAAACAGCTATTGCACGAACAGGCATCTCTTTGGAGTCGAAATAAGGAAGATAGGCATAGGTAGAAAATAATCCGCTCTGATATAGTGTATAATCCAAGCCTAGCTGATAAAAACCAATCCAAATCACTCCTTCCCTATCAACCAATAATGCATAGACAGAATTGGAACGGATCGCCTGTTTATTTCCCGATTCGTAACAAAAGGTACGAACAATCTTCATGTTATTCGCAGAAACAAAATGTACCCCGTTTCCATCAGTGCCTATATACAACAAATTCTTTTCATCACTGGAGAGAGACATGATAACATTACAACCCAAGTCAATAATATTTTCTTTAAACTCACCCGTCGAGCTATCAAAACATAGCAACCCATGATCCATTGTTCCTAAATAGAGCTTTTGGCCGATACGTGTCATATTTCTATAGGAGAATCCCTGCTTGTATGGATAAGAGGTTATTTTCCGGTTTGAAATATTCATGGAATGTAATCCACCTTTGGTAAGAATCCATAAAGCTCCATTTTCATCCAAATTCAATGCAACGATGAAATTTTCTGCCGATAAGATGTCGGAACTTACTGCCAGTCGCTCCAATTGATTATTTCGATAGATAAATAATCCTTTTTCACTACCTATATACAATCCTCCATCTCGAGTTGGTAAAAGGGCACGAACACCACAATTAATAGTCTCCGGACTAAAGGGTTCCAGTTTTTCTGTTTCCTTATGAACCGTCCACAATCCCATATCATTTCCTATCCATATCCTATTACCAGCCGTCTCTGTTATTACATTCACCCATTTTTGTTTTTCATTATTCCCTAATATAGGATAATGTTTCAAATGGACTCCGTCAAAACGTTCAACAGAACTTGCCGTGCCAATCCAGATATAGCCTAATGAATCTTTATAAAAAGAGCTGACCATCAGGTCGGAAAGTCCGTCTGTTTCGGAAATGCTGCGAAAAGAGTAAGAAATCGGATAAATAGGCATACTTATGAGTAGCAGACAAAGAGTAACTAAAGCCTTTACTATATGTCGTATTAGATTATGCATAGAGGATTCATATTTAACGAAACAATGCAAACCTACATAAAATATCTCGGATTTTATATAGGTTTGCACAAAAAACAAGGAACTTACTCTCTTTAAAAAGATAGAATCTATCCCGGATATACTTATTTATAGTCTCACCTTTACCTGCGATTTCTGATAAACTACCGGGATTTTCTTATCATTCACTTCTACAGACACAGGCTTCTTTGTGCTTCTAAAGGTGGTATTTATCTTCGGCTGTCCGTTTATCCAAAGATCAAGTTTCTTATCTTCTGCTTTCTGAATAACGAACAGCTTAGCCAATGATGAAAAGTAAGTTTCATTACCCCGTCTCAATGCACTTCCATAAGCAATAAAGAAGTCCTTAGCGTTCTTTGCTTCAGTACCTTCTGGGTAAGAAACTGCAAACATATAAGCATCTGTCATCCAGCCGTCGGGCATAATCCATGAATTACTGTGCATTAATCTTCCGTCCGCCAGTTGGTTGATATATAAATCGGTAATTTTACCTTTATGACGGATACGAAGCCCTATCCAGTCCTGCCCTTCACGTCTTTCCATTTGAGGCAGGTCTTTTTCATCGGGAGCGTCTTTCAGAATAATAGCTGTCAGTCCTTTCACACGGTTCACCTCGGCTGGTAAATGGAATGAATAATATTTTTCGGTTCCTTTCAAATCTTCCGTAGGAGCTTCTATTTCTTCCCAATATAAATCTTCGGGATAGTCGTGCACAAAATCGGACTTAGCCAGCATGCGGGGATATAAAGGACGGATGACTACTGAAGAATTTCCGTTTGTCACATTCACGTCAATGCCCGATTTCTTATAAGTTCCATTGGTATGCCATAACCATTCGAACTGTCCTACCTTATGTGTCTTCAAATCATCGATCATATAAATCACATTATCCATCCACAGGAAATGACGGAAGTTACGGCTGAAATTATTAGAGACAGGACCTGTTCCATTGGCCAAAACATATTTCACATTGCCCGCATCCAAGAGATGATAAAGATTTCCTCGCAAAGTAGAGCCGCTATACTGTTGTTCACGAGGTTGTCCCTCCCCGTTGAACAGGACTACATTATGTGCCTGGCTTTGAAAAAAATAGTTGCGATAGGCAGGATTGGGATACCAGCAGTTTCCTCCATCCTTGATAATATCAACGCCTTTATGAAAAACAATAAAGGAGTTGGCATCCGCATGGGAATGATTCCACGTATGACCGCTTTTCACAGCAAGCATCGTAGCATCCTTCTCCCAAGAAGTACGCATGGTGGCCCAACCGAAATCCGAGAATAGCTGTGAGGTTTTCAAATCGGGAGTTATGGGAGCTTTACTCAAATCAGGGGTATAGAGAAAGCCCATCGGACGATTCAGGAAAAATCCATCACGATGCTGTCCTTGCTCTACTTGGGCTATATACCACAGAATAGTCGGGTCTTTCAGTCCCAATGCATACAATAACATCATACTGGATTCTGCTGATACGTTCTTATGACTATCACCAAAATTCAAACTATGCAGCACACCTGTACGGGGATAGCATACTTGAGAAAAGTAGTTCGGAAGTTTTGCTAATTGGGGTATATCACCGGGATTTTGTCCCGGATGAGTGTTTATCCAGGCGATCCGAAACAAAAGAGCTTCCTGAATACCAAAATTTGCATAATTGAGACTTTCATACATTCCTCCGGCCTCATCAAAGCTCTTTGCTTTCTGCTGCAAGGCATCGCCTGCAAAGTCAAACCATTCGGGTAGTGATTCATGAAGTTGCTCCACCCAATCTTTTACTTCGGGAAGTTCATTCTGTAGGCTTAATGCTAATATTCCACCCTGGCATACGCAGGAAGTCCACCAGTTGTGTCCCATAGAGTTCAAAGAATGGATTCGGGCAGGTTCCAACAGCCAGTCGCCCAAGGCAGGCTCTACAGCCAATCGTTTCAAGCCTTCGGCAATCTTTTTTCTTTCCGAAGAAGACATTATGTTATAAGCCGCATCATATCCTATGGCAGAAAGGAAGCTCTTATGTGCCATGCCCAGTTGCGAACGCCAGACTGGAATACGTGCCATCATTTCCATATCTCCCCAGGATTCGGCTTCCACAGCTTTCAAAAGAATCTCTTTGATTATATTTGCATACTCTTTATTATCCGTCATCAAATAGGCCAACGACAAATAATCCAACCGATTGAAATCTTTCTTTTGTAAGGCTTCATCGGCGGTTTTCTGAATATCCTCCCAGGCTTCCCGCAATTTCGGTTCATTCTGCATACGTTGTTTTACCTGCTGAATGCGTTGAGGGGTATACAAAAGTGAAGGATGATTTATCTTTTGTGCAGATACAAACGATGCTAATAATATTCCGATCAGGCATAGAACTATTTGTTTCATGATATTTATTGCTTTTTCATTTTACTGTTCAATATTGATTAAAAATTCTTCTAAAGCTGCATTGAATTCCTCCGGTCGCTCCATATTCATCATGTGCCCGCAATCCTCTATGATTTTCAGCTTTCCATTAGGTAGATATTCCAATATGGGAGGATTTTTTGAAAATTTGTTATCAGAAGAATGACCTTCTACAATTAAGGCAGGTACAGCAGGGTGACTCTTCTTCAATTCTTCAATAGCATCCAGCCCTGCTACTACCCGTACTTCTTTGTGTAGCGGTTGCCACGCATCCCATTCGTCAATCATCTGCCACAAAGGCACACGCATCCGTTCACGCTGGCTACCACCGGATTTCATTAATCCTTCAAACCACTCTTTCTTCATCACTTCCACTCCTTTCTTTTTCAGGGCAGCTATTTCGTCATCACGTACCTTTGCTTCCTCTTTAGTCATCGGTTCACTAGGACCTTTGGACTTTCGGATGTTTCCACTGGCTAAAAAAGCCGATAACATCCGGTCTGGGAAATACGCCAACATATCAGCAGTGATAAATCCCCCCAAAGAAAGTCCGACGATATGCGCTTTCTTGATGTGCAAAGAGTCCATCAAAGTAACCAGATCTTCAACATGCATAAATTGATAATCTTCTGTTTGGGAAGAAGAAATGCCGTATCCTCTTAAATCATAGCGAATGACATGATACTTTTTCGCAAACACTAAAAATTGCTCATCCCACATACGATGGTCAAGCGAATGACCGTGTACAAAGATGATCGGTTCACCCTGACCGGCTTCCTCATAGTATAGAGAGCCGTTTCCTACATTGATACGTCCTTGTTTGACAACCAATGGCTTACCTTTCAGTATTTCTGAAACGGTCCGTGAAATGACAGGGCTGCCAAAGAAAGAAGAAAAACCGTCTTCTTTAGCAGAAGAACCTGCTACATGGGAGATGAAGAATCCGTAAACTTTATCGTGTTTATTTATCCACGGATAAGCACCGGCCCATCCCGGTGAACTAATCTGATAAGCTTCACCTGTCTTTTTATCTATTAATTCACGCCATTCTCCTAATCCGTAGATTCCATTGTGGGATTGTCCCAGTCCTTTCGCTACATAATTATCCGAGTTATTCGAAGGGATTATGGCGCCTTTCACTTGGTCGGCCTGCATTTCTTTCACAGTTTCTGCTGATATAATTTGCTTGCCATTATACATTCCATCGTGATAAATCATGGACAGGAAGTGAAGATAATCATTCATTGTAGTACACAGTCCGCCCCCTAACATGGGTGCATGTCCGCCGTCCGTGTTGATTGGGGTAAAATGAGAGTTTTTCATTTCCAAAGGTTGCGCCAGCAGTTCTTGAAAAAGAGTCTCAAACTCCTCTCCCATCGCCACTTCTGCCATTCTTCCGGCAATTTGCATGGCAAGTCCACCATATTCAAAACGAGTGCCGGGAGTAAAGACTGTATCCAAAGGGAGAATTTCAGTGACTGCCGAATCCAAATGATTATAGTTATCTACACGGGGCTCGGGAAGATATGGACGTACTCCTGATGTATGGGATAATAATTGCCGGAGAAGAATCTTACCTTTAGCATCGTCTTTAAATTCCGGCAACCATTTTTCTACCGGATCATCCCATCCCAAATCAGTACGGTCTACCACCGCGCCTATGACAGCAGCCGCTACCCATTTTCCGGCAGAAGCGACATATACTTTTGTATCGGGTGTATAATCCCGATAGTTCTTCTGAAAAATGACGGTATCATTCTTCACTACACAAATGGATGCTCCGGGGTAATATCCCTTGTCTACCCATCCTTGGATAACAGAATCCAAAGAAGAGAAGTCATACCGACTTCCCTGACCGGATGATATTTTGCAAGAACCGGACAAAAAGCAGATACTTACAAAAGCGGCAATTAATAAACGATTATTCATTTCGTTGTTTACTATCTATTCTTCTGATTGTAAATCCCAATATACGACATAGCGCTGGCGATGCAAATCGTATAGCGGACGAATCACATCTCCTTGTTCTGTCGTAAACTTCAAATCACTTCCTACACGTTGCAAAGCACGTTCAGGGTGTTTCTTATCTAGTTTCAAAGAGGTACGCAAATGTGCTGGGACATGAAAATTACAGGTATAATAATCATTATAAAGAGCAGGATTTGAGAAAGGAGCAGGGGCTTGCATACCTTCAGTTCCCCGTTCTCCCGCCAATACCAACGGGCCATATAACAGGGCTGCCTTATCCGGGTTATCCGGAGTAGTTTCCAGTTTGATTTGCATCGGATAAGTAGCCGAGATTTGATCGCCATCTTTCCATTCACGGGTAATGGCAATATAAGAACCAGATTTCTGTTTTACAGATATTTTCTTACCATTCACCGAAACTTTTACATCCTTGCTCCACGAAGGATAGCGCAGATAAATAGTCGTGCGGACAGGATTTTCTGCCTGAAGAGTAAAACGTGTTGTTTCTTCCTGTGGGAATTCCGTTTCCTGACGGATTGTCAGTCCTTTTTCTTTCCAGGTTACCTGTGAAGGGATAAATAGATTTACATATATTCCCTGATTGTTATGGTAGTAGATGGCTTCTCCAAACTTTGCATGATTCTCAAATCCGCTACCGACACAACACCAAAAAGAGTTCTCTTTTGTGCTATACAGTTTATGAGACCCGGAAAGCAAAGGCAGAAAATAAGCTACCATACCTGTTTCAGGGTCTTGTTGTCCCAAGATGTGATTATACAATGCCCTTTCGTAATAATCCGCAATAGATGAATCGCCCGTCCAGCAGAAAAGATGGCGGCTAAGTTTGAGCATATTATAGGTACAACAAGTTTCTCCGGTATAGCCGGTCAGATGTTGGGATAACTTCCTCGGATCAAAGTAGTGTTCTTTGTCACTGCTACATCCCGGAGCAAAAGTATGATGGTCAATCATGGTGTGCCAGAAGAATTCCGATAGTTTCCTGCTTGTCTCGTTGCGGGTTAACTCGTAGTTGCGGGCTTCGGCTATCACTTTCGGGATGAAAGTATTGGTATGCTTCGTTCCCAAGTCATCACGAAGTTCTTTCAATGGGTCGATTACGTCATTGTGGTAGAAATATTCCGCCAGCCAACGATAACGTTCATCTCCCGTTATTGAGTATAAATTATAGAATGACTCATTGATACCACCAAATTCATTGCGGATCATAAGCTTACGTGTTTCTTCACTAAGGGGTTTCAATTTATTGTATGCCCAATCCCCCATTCGGGTGACGATAGTCAATGCTTTCTTATTATCCGCATACAGATATTGATCTATCAGCCCGGAGAAAAGTTTGTGCAGAGTATACCAGGGAGCCCATACACCTTTTCCCTGAATATTCCGGTTTATCAGTTCCTCGGGCCAGGCACTCAAATATCCGTTTTTCAGTGCATTCTGCACTTCTTCCAATCCGTTAATCAAGCTATCGCCTTTCAGTTTGAATATCTCACTGCCGGTAGCTGCGTACATCAAACCAAGTGCCGAGAGCATGTGTCCGGTAGTATGTCCGCGAAGCTCACAGTCCAAGGATTCCCAACCACCCAGTTTCTTCACTGTCATATATCCGCCCTCACGTCCGGCAAATACACCGGCATTGGTACGGAAGCTATGTAGCAGACGATTCACATCTATTGACGTCATCCAAGCAGAATCCCGAAGCATATTATCACGGAAACGACTTGGCAACAGGCGAACATCTTTCAAATCAAAACTTTCCGCCTGAAGGGGAGCCACTGTTTCCTTTTTCAACTTTCCCTGATGTTGTCCGGGATATACAGATTGAGCTGACATTATACCCGATACTGTCAATGAACCAAACAAGATTACCGTAACTAAAACTTTCTTATTCATATTATTTCTATCTTTTATCTATAAGATACGAACAAGGTGCCTTAAACACTCAAAGCCACAAAAATATTTAATTAAGCTACAATTCTTTAATTTAAAGCCCACTTTCTTATAAAATTCATCTGAAACATCCTATCTTTATTCCCCAAATCAAAGAAAGGAGCTACATGGATTTACGTACGGCAAATGTTACAAGATATATTCTTCCTCTGCGTGAGGGAGGCTCATTGCCTGCTTTAGCCGAAGCTGACGATGAATTTAAATATGTAGTCTAATTCAGAGGGGCAGGACACGGAACAAAAGCACTGATTGCCGAACTGATTGGTGGGGAGATAGCCCGTGCACTAGGTTTCAGAGTCCCCGAAATAGTTTTTCTGAATCTGGACGAGGCCTTCGGACGAACGGAAGCAGACGAAGAGATACAGGATTTACTTCAATGGAGTCGCGGACTGAATATGGGATTGCATTTCCTTTCCGGTTCACTGACTTTTGATCCGATAGTACATCAAGTAGATGGAAAAACCGCTTCGCAAGTAGTATGGCTGGATGCCTTGCTGACTAACGTAGACCGTACCATTAAAAACACCAATATGTTGATATGGCACAAAGAACTATGGTTGATAGATCATGGGGCGTCCCTTTATTTCCACCATTCCTGGACTAACTGGCAAAAACAGGCACTGGTTCCTTTTGTACAGATAAAAGACCATGTATTATTACCGTTTGCCGATAAACTGGAAGAGGTAGATATCGAATTCAGACAGATATTGACTTCGGATAAAATCCGTGAGATAGTCAATGCTATTCCCGACGACTGGTTGAACTGGACAGAGGGCACAGAAACTCCACAGAATTTGAGAGACATTTATATTCGATTCTTAGAAGAAAGGATGAAGCATTCCGAAACATTTGTAAATGAAGCGCAAAATGCAAGAAAGGCAATTATATGAATACGCAGTCATCCGTTTCGTTCCTAAAGTAGAACGGGAGGAGTTTATCAATATGGGGATTGTGTTGTTTTCCAAACAAGCCAAATACCTGAAATCCCTCTATACGATAGATGAGAACAAACTAAAACTATTTTCTTCCGAACTGGATATGAATTGCCTGAAAGAAGGGTTACAGGTCTTTGACAAGATATGCATGGGAAATAAAGAAGGAGGAGCCATAGCCAATATGGATATTCCTGACAGATTTCGTTGGCTGACTGCAGTAAAAAGTTCCTGCATACAAGTATCTCGCCCACATCCGGGACTTTCTACTGATTTAGATAAGACTTTGGAAAGATTGTTCAAGGAATTAGTACTCTGATTCCTTGAACAATCTCTTTGTCAAACTAACGGGCGGTAATATAAAAGCTCTGCTCTACTGCTTCAGCAGTCTGCACTTTAGGTTCTCCGCTACGCCCATATTGCCAGGCTACCACTGTCACCTTTACCGGAAATTTTGCACGCGGGGGAATTTTAGTCAATACCAGTTTATCCCTCTTTATCTCTGCCGGCCCTTCTTTTACATAATAGTAAACCGGAAGGCCGGAGTCAGCAGTTCCTTTTAAACTTATTTCCTTCACTGAAGCCTTTACATCGGATAGTTTCGGGAAAATTATACGTTGGGGTATCCCTTCCTTATTCCGGTAAGGAATACGAATCTCTACCTGCTGAACGGCACTCCGGTATTTATGATCCTGTTTTACGGAAGCCATCAGACAGATGCCTCCTGTACGTTTTGGATTATCCAATCCCATCCGATAGAAACGAACAGTAAAAGTTGTATCATTCACCACTTCCACCGGACCGCAAATTCTCGACATTCGAATGGGACGTGTACTGTGTTCTTTTGAATATTCGTTCCTTAACGTATCGGTGTACACTGCTTTCAAGTAGAAAGTGACTCCGTCCGCTTCGGGTTGAAAAGAAGGAGACATACGTACATGGGATTTCGGATTGAAAGTTATCAGTTTTCCTTTTTGCTCAAAGCCGACATACTGTTCTGTCTTTCCACGCTCATTAGCGTAATATTTTTCTGTGGCATCTGCCATTTCCTTATCAAAATACCAAAATGCATGGTGCTTGTCTCCTTCATACTTATCATAGGAAGCGGCTTCGGCTGTAGGCTTTTCATTCTTTCGCCAACGGTCTGCCAGCCAGCCATTCTTTGCTTCTACCGGAATTAACTGAACCGGAATATCCGATGACGAATGTTTCGGCAACCGGTATTCCACTGCCTTTTTCAGAAAAAGAGAAAGATAATCAATCAATTCATCGGATATGTCAAAATGTCCATGTCCTGCATCAGCAAGAAATGAAAGGGGAGCATTCGGATATTCACGACGATAATCGAAAGAGGTTATCAACCGGTCTTCCCACCATTCGTCCTCTCCCATTACCATTAATGAAGGGATACCTTCAATCGTACGGGTTCCCCAATCCAAATTCGCACGCCCGTAACCTGTCAAATGAGTTCTGGGAGAATCACCGTGAATAGAGAGTACAGCCAATGTACGTTCGGGATTCCAGGCGGCAAAGTTCCACGGATAAGTAGCCATTGCCGAGTGTCCGATGGGGATGACCGGGGCAAACTCCAGTTCTGTATATCCGCTTACTTCAGACAAGTTCTTCATCATTGTTTCAAAGATTTGCTGGGTACCTTTTGTCACATCCCAGCGTTGGTCTATTCCGGGAGTGATCCATATCTCTGCAATTCCCAGTTTACCCATATTCTTCCGAAATTCAGGATGCTCGAAAATTGTCTCTTCGGTCATATTATGTTGCCCAATGATGACGGCACGGACTTGTTTGCAGTTTTCCGGTATCCATAGATAGGCAGAAGGATGGGCGTTTGTCTCTTCTGAAATCAGCTCTTTTATTTCTACGGACCACTGCCAGGGAGCTGCTGCAACTCGGGTAGTCTGCATGAATAGAGATAACAAAACAACAAGAAAATATTTCTTCATAATGCTTCTTATAATTGCATTTATTATAGTTGCATTTATCTATAAACAACTAATTTATTTTTCCAGTGGAGTGAAATGCAATGCAGCTCCGCCACTTGCTTTTAGCTTCAAAACAAGCTTATCTCCGGCTTTTATCTTCTTATGAGTAGTACGTACTTTCGTTCGTGTATTCAGCTTGTCATCATCTTCGTACAAGTGAAGCATATACTTCTTTCCCGGTTCCAGAAAATCCGTAGTCAATGTAATTGTGCGGGCTTCCGTATTTGTCATTGCTCCTACAAACCAGTCATTCCCCGAACGACGTGCCTGAACGATATATTCACCAATCTCTCCATCTAACGCGCGGCTGTCATCCCATACACTCGGAATTGCTTTCCAAAATTCCAGTTCTTCTTCTCCCTGATAGAATTCCGGTCTGTCATACCAAAACATAAATTGCAAAGGACTGTAATACACAGCTGCCATCGCCAACTGATGTGCTTTTGTATTCTTCACCCGGTTATTGAAATAGCAAAGCGTATAGTCTCCTGCACCTGCCAGATAGCGGGTAAAAGGAAGAGTCGTATTGTGTGTGGCATCCGGCATTTCTTCATTTCCACGAATACCTTCCTGCGTCATCAGGTTAGGATAAGTACGGCTGAAACCTGTCGGACGATATTCGTCATGAATATCTACCATCAGACCGTATTCTCCACATT
>USLU01000084.1 GCA_900555635.1 uncultured Bacteroides sp. | reverse complement strand
AAACAGGGGGGCAATTTACATTGGACACTGGGGGGCAGTTACGTTGGATTTTCCACCTGTGGGGCAGGACTTTTTATACTCCCCAATTGAACATAACAATATAATAAAAAAAATTATTCTATAGCCTATCATTTTAATAAGATTAAGCATAGAGCATGCATATTAACCACTTTTTAGAGGATATTCATAATATCCTCTGCAATCTGCCCGGTAGTCAAATGATTAGCATAAAGGAAATCTTGTACATCGAAACGGTCTACAAACTCTTTCTTTGCTCCGAAGTTCAGTACTTTCATATCAGATGTACCGTAATAGCGAGCTATCTTTTCGCCGAAGCCACCGTCCAGCACACCATCTTCCAAGGTTACCACCAACTGATGATCGGCTTTCAACTCTTCCAGGAGTTGCTCGTCGATACCTGTAATGTAACGTGGATTAATCAGTGTGGCATCAATCCCCTTTTGTTGCTTCAGTAGTTCTACAACGGATTGTCCCAACTGAAAGAATGATCCTAAGGCGAGAATAGCCACTTTCGTTCCTTGCTCAACTACCTTATAACGGTTAAGTACGCTATAATCTTCCTCCACCGCTTCTCCGGTCGTAACAACTCCATTAGCAGGCACTCTGATGGCTACGGGATGTTCGTTCTGCCGCATCCCCCACTCCAGCATCGCCCTATATTCTTCTTTACCGGTAGGCGCCAGATAGACCATATTGGGAATATTACTGATAACCGGTATATCGAAGAAACAAAGATGAGTCACATCATTCATTGCCGTAAGCGAACCCCAGAACACCAATATCACGGCAGGATTATTATTGACACAAAGGTCTTGCGACAACTGGTCGTAAGCACGCTGGATAAAAGTACTATAAACCCCGAATACAGGTTTGCCACCGACAGCTGCAATTCCCGAAGATAAAGCCACAGCATGCTCTTCGGCAATGCCTACGTCTACAAATTGCTTTCCGGCAGCTGCACGAAGCGCAGGAGTGAAGCCCATAACGGTGGGCGTTCCTGCGGTAATACCTACCACACGGGGATCTTCTTTCATCTTTTCGAGCAGATAATGGGCAGTGATGCCGGCATAATCTTCTTCTGCATCCGAAGCGGCTTGAGATATACCCTTCTCAACATCGAACGGAGCACAATAGTGATAACTTTCTTTATCCTGCTCGGCCGGAGCATACCCTTTACCTTTCACTGTATTGATATGAACTACAACCGGATGGCAGCTATCCTTCACAGAAGAGAAAGCATCGATCAGCGCTTCCACATTATTTCCTTCCTTGACATACTTATAGTCAAATCCCATCGCTTTAAAGAAGTTACATTCACATTGCCCGTCACTCTCACGAAGCGCTTGCAGGTTTTTGTACAGCCCGCCATGATTTTCGGCAATAGACATTTGATTGTCGTTGACGATGATAATCATATTGCTATCAAGCTCCGCTGCATAGTTCAATCCTTCGAAAGCTTCACCGCCACTTAAAGAGCCGTCGCCGATCACTGCTATGACATTACCACTATCTCCCTTTAAGTCGCGTCCCTTGGCAAGTCCGCTTGCCAGGCTGACGGATGTGGAAGTATGACCGATTGTAAAAAAGTCGTGTTCACTTTCCTGAGGTTCCGTATAGCCGGATACTTCTTCATACTTATCGGGATTGAGGAAAGCATCTTTTCTTCCGGTCAGCATTTTGTGTGCATAACTTTGATGGGACACGTCGAATACAATTTTATCTTTGGGAGATTCAAACACATAGTGCAAGGCAATGGTTGCTTCTACCATTCCGAAGTTAGGACCGAAGTGTCCGCCATGCGCACTGAGTTTGTTTAGTAAAGCGCAGCGTATTTCGCCGCTCAAGTCATTGAGTTCTCCTGTTGATAGCCTTTTTACATCCATTGGAGAATTAATCTTTTCTAGATACATACCTTATTGAATTATTAAATTAATATTGGATAACTTTCCGGTTGCAAAGGTATCGGCAAACGATTGAACCGAAAGTATACAGATAACTGAATATACTACCAATATTACTGTATACCCTCACAACCGGAAGATTTGCCGGTAGAAGATGATAAGAAAAAGAAAAATTGATTATATTATTTTACATTTCAGGTCACTATTTCCCTTCTTACTAAAGCGGCTTAGGAATTTTACTAAAAACTTGCCGAAGATTTACTAAATCTTCGATGAGTTTTTACTAAATCTTCGGTAGATTTTTACTAAAAATTTTCACCCCCGCCAGAAGCTATTCTGACGAGGATTTTAAGCGTATAGAGTGACCATCATTTATATTGAGAAAAATTAAGACAAAGCTATTCATCTTTCTAATTCATTACACACCAGTAGGGAAGTTTTAATATCAATAACCATTGTACATTCTACTTCAATGTCTTACCTTTGCATTAAGTTATATAACCGGAGTTCGATGAAGTTGATTTGTATTAGCAGAGTAACTTTATTCCCCTCCTCTTGGGAGGAGGGGTGCCCAAAGGGCGGGGTGGTAGGTGAATACATAAAGTAAATCATTCTTTTAAAGGTATGAATTTCTCCTACCACCTCCCCCTACGGGTACTCCTCCTCCCGGGAGGAGGAGAATTGAGTTACTGCTGCTAATTAATAATGGAGTTACTGCTTAATTCATAGAACTGACGGTTATCGGCATGCCATAGAGAAATTATAGCTGTAGCATATACAAATTAATCAATCAAAATAAAAAGAGAAATGAAGAAATTATTAGTAGGTTTATTAGTTGCAATGTCTTCACAGATATGCACGGCACAGACATTAGAAAAGATGCAGTGGTTCAACGAGCCGGAACAATGGCAGATTAACAACAAATCCCTTTCCATGTTTGTCACTCCGCAAAGTGATTATTGGCGGATTTCCCATTATGGATTTACGGTGGATGATGCACCTTTCTATTATGCAACCTACGGGGGTGAGTTTGAGGCGAAAGTAAAAATAGTGGGAGACTACAAAGCCCGTTTTGACCAGGCCGGACTAATGCTTCGCATCGATCACGAGAACTACATAAAAGCCGGTATCGAATTTGTAGACGGCAAATTTAATTTAAGTACCGTTGTCACTCACAAAACTTCCGATTGGAGTGTCATCACTCTGGATACTGCTATTCCATACGTATGGATAAAAGCTGTCAGACGACTGGATGCAGTCGAGATCTTCTACTCTTTTGATGATAAAGAGTACACTATGATGCGCAATGCCTGGCTACAAGACAATACGCCCGTACAAGTAGGACTGATGGCAGCCTGTCCCGACGGAAAGGGATTTAATGCCACTTTCGAGCATTTCAAGGTGAAGCATCTTCCGGACCAACGTAGATTGGAATGGCTGAAAAAAAACGCTGAATAATAAGATCTTAATAAAGAGCCACCTCCCCTATTCCGGGCATCAAGACATTCAGTGAATCTTTTTCTTTCAGGCTCACGGCATTCTTAATAGGTTCATCCCAAGGATGCCGTGCCAATGCATATTTAGAGTGATGCACCGTCAAGTATTTCTTAGCTTGCAGGTCATTGGCAATGCGGCTTAAATATACCGACATGGTATGGATATACCTCCAATCTTCATTGTACTGACCATTCTCCAGTATAGCCAGATCTATATTCGGATACTTCTTACCAATCTCGGCAAAGTGTGTATCATAGCCGCCGTCTCCACCCATATATATCTTTTGTGAAGGAGTTTCTATAAGGAAAGAAGCCCAAAGTGCCTGGTTTGATTTCAAGAAACGACCCGAAAAATGACGGGCTGGCAAACAATGTATCAGGAAACCTTCATTCAGCAGGGCATCTTCAAACCAATCCAGTTCTATCAGCCGCTCTTTATCAAATCCCCAATATTCAAAATGCTCGCCTACTCCTAGCGGACAAATAACTTTTCCTACACGACCTTTCAGTTGCATCACTGTATGATAATCCAAATGATCCCAGTGGTCATGCGTAATAATCAGATAATCAATATCCGGCATATCGGCAGGCTTATAAGCATCCGTCCCCTTGAACGGTTTATTTAGAAAAGAAACAGGAGAACCCATACAGAAAACCGGATCTACAAGAATACGCTTGCCATCTGCCTGAATAAGATAAGAAGAATGCCCGAACCATACCAGCAGATTTTCATCCATATCCAGATTCTTCAAGTCAGTTTTAACCACAGGGATTTCTTTTTCAGGACGCAAGCCTTCGTGTTTCTTAAATATGAAGTCCCACATAGCCCCCATTCGTCCACGACGGGCAGTCATTAATATCGTGTTATGCAGGTTTCTGAATTCTCCATCTTTATAATGTGGCGACTTCTTTATCCGTTCCAACCTTTCTCCCTGAGGCGTTCTTCCGAAACTGGGTTGACTGACAAACAACCACCCTGCTATACCTACCAGGAATATAATAGCTACTATAATACCTAATATCATACGTACTTTCTTCTTTTTTAATAATCGCATATCCTATAACAAAACATCAGTGAATAAAGATAACACAACTACAAAATATTTAGTTTGCTATGTTTCATATTCTATTCTCCATTTATATTCCCACTCATTGGTTATAAATAGCTATCTTTGCAGCAAATATACAGGATTTACAACAACAAAAGAAATATAACATACATATATGAGTACACACAGTTTATGCTGCATAGGGTATATTACTCAGGATAAAGTAGTTACTCCTCAAAACACCATATACATGCCCGGAGGCACATCCTTTTATTTCGCACATGCCATCAAACACCTGAATACGAATGACTTTTTATTAGTAACGGCTTTGGCAGACTGCGACAAGGGAATTGTAGAAGATATAGAAAAGGAAGGAATAGATGTAAAAGCACTGCCCAGCACCCACTCCGTCTGTTTTGAAAATATATATGGAGACAACCAGAATGAACGCACGCAACGCGTGACGGCAAAAGCCGATCCGTTTACGGTAGAAGGGTTAAAAGACATCAACGCACAGATCATTCATTTAGGCAGTTTGCTTGCCGATGATTTCTCTTTAGAGATTATCAAATATCTATCCGGCAAAGGATTGCTTTCGGTAGATGTACAGGGTTTCCTTCGCAAGGTAGATAATGAACAAGTCCTGCCGGTAGATTGGGAAGAAAAAAAGGAGGCTTTGAAATACATCCATATACTGAAAGCCAATGAGGCTGAAATGGAAGTCCTCACCGGATGCACAGAACCGCACGAAGCTGCGTTGCTGATTGCAGACTGGGGAGTAAAGGAAGTACTTCTGACACTGGGAGACAAAGGTTCGCTGATATACTCCAAAGGGCAATTCTACGAAATACCTGCCTATCCGGCACTTCGGATAGTAGATGCTACCGGATGCGGTGATACCTATATGGTAGGATACTTGTATATGCGCAACAAAGGGGTGTCTTATAAAGAAGCAGGGTGTTTCGCAGCCGCTATGTGTACCATAAAACTACAATCACACGGACCATTCTGCGGGACGGAAGCGGAGATAAATAAGATTATAAATATCAATTAATTTATGAGAATGTGTCATAACTCACCACAGATTACACAGATTAACACAGATTGAAATTAAATTATTGATTATCAACATATATAATCTGTGTAATCTGTGGTGAAAAGTACTTTTGACACATCCTCACAAATTTTCTCTTACGAAGCAAGCCCGAATTTCTTCAGATCATCTTCTACAGTGCCAATACCGGCAATGTGGAACGTATCTATCAGCACTTTAGCTACATTGGGCGACAAGAATGCAGGCAATGTAGGACCTAAATGTATCTCTTTTACACCGAGGCTCAGCAATGCCAGTAATACGATAACTGCTTTTTGCTCATACCAAGCTATATTATATACAATAGGCAAGTCATTGATGTCGTTCAACTGGAATACCTCTTTCAGTTTCAGGGCAATCACTGCCAACGAATAACTATCGTTGCACTGACCTGCGTCCAGCACACGGGGAATACCATTAATATCTCCTAAAGCAAGTTTATTATAACGGTATTTAGCACAACCTGCGGTTAATATCACTGTATCTTTAGGCAGAGACTGGGCAAAATCCGAATAGTAATCACGACTCTTCATCCTTCCGTCACAACCAGCCATTACTACGAAACGACGGATAGCACCGGTTTTCACGGCATCGACTACCTTATCGGCAAGTTGCAAAACCTGATTGTGCGCAAAACCACCGATAATCTCTCCGTGTTCAATCTCCGTAGGCGGCTGGCATTGCTTGGCTATCGCTATAATTTCAGAGAAATCTTTTTGACCTGCTTCATTGGGTTTGATGTATTTACATCCGGGATAACCCGTGGCGTTTGTGGTGAACATCCTCTCCTTATACACGGCATTTGCCAAAGGAGGTACAATGCAGTTGGTAGTAAACAAAATGGGACCATTGAAAGTAGCAAACTCTTCACGCTGTTTCCACCAAGCATTGCCGTAATTACCTACAAAATGAGAGTACTTCTTGAAAGCAGGATAATAATGGGCAGGCAACATCTCGCTATGCGTATAAACATCTATCCCTGTACCTTCGGTCTGCTTCAGCAGTTCTTCCATGTCTTTCAGGTCATGCCCGCTAATTAAAATACCCGGACGGTTCTTCACACCGATATTGACCTTCGTAATTTCCGGATTACCGTAAGTCCCGGTATTTGCAGTATCAAGCAAAGCCATTGTCTTTACACCGAACACTCCGGCTTCAAGCACCAGTTGCACCCACTCATCCGCAGAAAGAGAACGGCAAGCAATGGCAGCTAATGCCCGCTGTATGAAAACATGGATAGTATCGTCATTGAAACCTAGCCGCATGGCATGTTCCAAATAAGCTGCCATACCTTTCAGTCCGTAAGTCAACAATTCCTTTAATGAACGAAGGTCTTCGTTCGATTCACGTAAGATACCTACTGTATTGGCTTTTTCTGCATAATCGGCACGTTTGCCTTGCCAAGTCAGTTCATCCACTTCCGGCAAGAATAGTTGATGTCTATTCGCATCTTGAATGAGCTGATTGCGCAAAGCGATGCCTTTATCCACCCGTTTCAAGATGCTTTCATCATCAAAATTGGCATTGGTGATAGTACAGAACAGAGCATCCGTCACGAAAGTGTTCACCTCTTCGGATACCGGATAATCCGACTTGCGCATAGCATCGGCTGCAACAGAAATTCCTCTGACTACAAACAAAAGCAAATCCATAGCCTGCGCCGTATGACTTTCTTTTCCACATACACCTTTCAGCGTACAGCCGATACCTTTGGCTGTTTCCTGACACTGATAACAAAACATATTCGTTTCCATACTTATAATACGTTTAAAAGTTAATTTCACTATCTTTGAATAAAATATGCTACACCTTAGCCCAAAAATTAAGCAAGCTTATTTTGTACAGCTTTCGGTTTGCATTATCTTTGTGCAAAGATGGGAGTTACGCTTTATGTAAACTGTCACGTATGTTACACCCAAACCTAAAAAAGTAAAAAAGAGAATGGAAATTCATGTATTACTGAAAATGCAACCTTTTCAAGGCATCACAGAAAATGAATTGTTACCCCTTATTCTGGCGCCAGAACATACATACAGGTTGTACAAACCCTCTGACTTCATTGCCATGCAGGGTGAAATTTACCGTTCCTTATTCATACTATGCAATGGTAGCGTACGCACACAAATGGTAAATGCCGAAGGCAAGCAGCTCACTATTGAAACACTAAAAGCCCCGCAACTGCTTGCACCGGCATTTGTCTTTTCATCGGAAAACCGCTTTCCGGTCAATATAGAAGCTAAAGAGCCCTGTGAAATACTTGTAGTAAACAAGACGGTCTTTTTAGAATTTATGCATCAACATCCCATCGTGATGCACAACTTCCTGCAACTGTTATCAGACCGAACCTTGTTTCTTTCTAAAAAGCTGAATGCTTTTGCCTTGCAAAGTCTGAAATCACGCATACTGAACTACCTACGCATGCACGGTTCCATACTCAACCAACAGGAGGTAGCACAAATTCTAGGAGTTGCCCGCCCATCACTGGCACGTGCCCTATCAGAGTTAGCAAACGAGAACTGTATCCGAATGGAAGGAAAAGAAATACAAATTGATGAAGCGAACTCCGGAAAGTATTTATGATTCTTTCGACATATCGACATATTATTCCTATCTTTGTCTGACAATTAAATGCTATGGAGAAAATTTTACTGAATGAAACCCATGAACAATTGCTGCTTCAAATTCCCTTATTTCGGGATTTGCCGCAAAACATCAAGCAATCATTGCTTGACAAATTGGATTATTCAGTTTATGACGTCGATAAGAAAGACGTCGTTGCCTACCAGGATACTCCCTGTAAAAAATTATATGTACTGCTGGAAGGCAAACTGCGCGTAGATATTATAGACGGATTGGGCAATAAAGTGATGGTTGAATACATTATTGCCCCCCGTGCTTTTGCTACTCCCCATCTGTTCGGTTCCAATACCACGCTACCGGCAACCTTTACTGCCATTGAGAACTGTACTTTATTCACAGCTACCAAGGAATCCACTTTCAAGCTTATCAGTCAGGATTCCCAAGTGCTGCATAATTTTCTTTGTGTAACCGGAAACTGCAACGCTTGCACAGTATCCCGTCTGAAAACACTCTCCCGCAAAACTGTACGCGAAAGATTCGTTGTCTATTTGTTGGAAAACAGAAATCAATATTCTACCAGCATTACCATCGCCCACACCCAGTCTGAATTGGCAGAATACCTCAATGTAACTCGCCCGGCTCTTTCTAAGGAGATCAACAAGATGATTAAGGAGGGCATCATCTCAATGACAGGAAAGAAAATTGAGGTATTGAACGAAGCTGCGCTGAAAGAATATACTTAAACTACCACTTCACAAACAAGATTCTCGGGTTGATATTCAAAGATACCCAGCCCCAATCTTGCCAACGTTTATGATCGCCGCCCTTCACGATGTCCATTGACTTTGTGCCCAGCATGAAGGAATATCCGGCAGAGAGCTTAACATCTTTCATCACGTTCCAGTCCAGTTGATAATCAACTTCCGATCCTAAGCCTTTCTTTACATCATCCAACTTGGCGGCAGTAGCAAAGTAGTGATAGTTCAACTGCATACTCACCTTCTTGGAAGTCTTGAAGTTCACTCCCAATTGTGCATCCTGCAGTCCCGGAGCTGCACCCTGCCAGGCTGTAGCATAGAAATAGTCCATCGCACCATAGAATTTATGATGGGTGCCGTACAGAGGATCGAAGGCTTTGAACTTATCTCCTTTTCCATCATTACCGCTCAAATAGTCGTATCCCAAACTTACACTCCATTGCTTATCGAAGGCATAGGCAGCCTTCACACTTGCCATAAAAGCAGATACACTTTGTGCGGACTTGTTCTTTCCGGTCTGGTAATAGAATGCGCCCTGCATATCCCATGATTGCGGCTTATAAGTAATGTAAGTTCCAAAAGTCTGCAAATAGCGGGTATGGGAGGTCTCTGTTGCCGCAACTCCGGTTTCCAGCCCCAGGTTTAAAAAGAGCAAAGAAACATCCAAGGGAAGTTCGTCGGCTGTATAATGATACCAAAGGGTTTGCATATTCTTGTAAGGTTGGGCACCATCATGGTAGTAAGTACCGCCTTTGGTCTTTTCCTTATTCTGATTAAATGCCAGAATCAAATGCAACTGGTTTGCTTTATTGGCATAGCCCAGCTTCAAAGCATCGTGATAACGACCTGCCACGTTCCAGTCCAGTCCTCCCAAGATGCGCTCGTCATCGTAAGACAATGTTTGGCGTCCCAACTGTGCAAAGAAACCGGTACCGAAGTTGAGTTTCGCCCAAGCTTCGTTCATGATAAAACGACCGTTCGTATCAATCTGCGGATCTTGTCCCCAAACTCCTACGTGCTGGGCGGAAATCTTCATACTCAGGTCTGAGCGTTTGTACTCCATAGAGAGACGGGCACGATTGTTGATGAACGAAGCTGCCTCATCTCCCTCACTGCGTGGGAATAGTGAGCCATTACGATACTCTGCACGAGGTCTTATTTGCATAGACATCGTGAATTCATTCTCTTTCTGTGACTCTTGCGCCCACGACATGCCGGGCAACAGTAATAAACCTAATGCCAAATAAACTCTTCTCATAAGTATTTCAATTTAAGTTATACGTATGTATACTCACTCCTTGCGCCGAAGGCAGATAGTTGATGCCATACCAGCACATTTGTAATAATAAGAAAGATACAAGTAATCCGACTAATGCTTTGCGATATAAGGTAGGACGTCCCAGACGGAAATGAACATATCCCAAATAGGAGAACCATGTAGCCGCAGCCCAGGTTTCCTTGGGGTCCCAAGCCCAATAATGCCCCCAAGCCGATTTTGCCCAAACTGCGCCGGACAGCATACCTAGTGTCATAAACGCCAGTCCCACATAAGTAAGGTTATCACATAAATCCATCTCGCGGCGTTCGATGCCTTTCTTCTTGAACCAAAGCAGATAGACAGCCATCACCGTAGCCGCACCAAGCATGGCGTATGCAAACATATACACAATGACATGAGGCGTAAACCACGGACTCTGCAAGGCAGGCATCAAAGTCTTGTTATGTATTTCGGGCTTGAAAAGATTGATACAAATAAATACTAATGATAATATAAAGCTGAAACTGAGTATCCACTTATACTTCCAACGACTATAAGTGATAATTCCCGCTAACGGAAGAAAAAACGAATACCACAAGCGGGTTTCACCCATTGTCCTCATAGGAGGACGTTCCAGGGATATCCACATAGCAACGATAAAACTGAAGAAAACAGCCAGTCCCCACAAGGTAAAGCCATACACTACCACCGGACGCTTGCCACGCCATGCGGCAAAAGCACCGAATCCCCAAAAGTGAAGAGCTGTAATGGCAAATAGAGCAAAGTAATCCCAACTCATACCGTAACCTCCTTTTCTATTTCATCCGAAGAAAATTCTTTTTCATCAGTAGATAATTCCTTTCCCTCCGAAGATAGTTCCTTTTCCTCTGATGCTTTTTCTTTTCCCTTTTGAGCGGTCAGGAACAAACAAACCGCTCCTAACATCATCATGATAATACCTGTATATACATACGGCAACCAAGGATCACGTACTAATTCAAAAACACTGACATCACTCCACTTCCCCTTTGTTTCATCATAACTTAATTGATAAATATTCCATCCGGCTATCTGCAAAGGACGATTCACTTCAATAGTATCTTGTTCTACAATACCGTCTTGGGTATAAACAATGACATCCGAAACAAATCGTTGCGGTTCACGGTCGGGCATTATCAGGCTGGTCTGGTCATCCAAGCGCAAGGCTTTATATGGAAACTGGAAACTTCCGCAACTCACCCACCCTTCTTTCATCTGACCGGTTTTCGTATTCGTAGCTTTCAAGTAAACTGCATACGTAGCTCCCATCGAGTGGAATTCGGTAAACTTCACGGTATCTTCTGTTGCTATGGATGCAGCCATCGGAATGGATTGAAGAATGGACAGTTGCCAATCCAATAGCTTGCCGTCCTTTACCTCTTCTTCGAGCAAGAGATGTTGCGGTACATCTTTAGGAAGTGCCCGCCCCGTCTCATTGTCAATCAACATCAGTTTAGGAGGATATTCGTCGATAGTAAAATCTTTCAGTTCGATGGCAAGCGGAAGTTCCGTCATCTTTCCGTGATCATCAGTAGCACGCCATTCGGTTCTTCCTAATTGAGTAATCATTTTCAGACGTTGTAAATCAGCATTGCCTAAGGTAGCAGTCAACAGGGCAATGAACAAGCCCACATGATTGAGAATAAAAGGAATCTTCCGTGTCTTCAAAGGAAAAGTAACGCGAAGAATAGTCAGTCCCAAAGCCGAAACCAACCAGATATAAAGCAATACAAACGGCCAGAAAGAGAGCATCTTTGAAAAGCCGATAACATCTACCGGAGATTGAGTGGACGGAACCTGACGCACCAACCCCATAATCACAGTAATAACTGCGACACAGGTAAGAGAAGAAACCGCAGCCGTATAATGACTAAGCCATTCGAAAGGATAAACCCGCTTGCGCAGTCCGTGCATAACCAATAAAAAAGACAGATATAACACTAATAGTATGATATTCACCGGCCACGCAAACAAATCCCAACTGATGCCACCAATAGTCCACTGCAAAAGCAATCCCGTAATAAACAGTCCTGCTCCACAGGCGAGCCCTTCTTTATACCCCCACGGTTTCTTCCACATCTTACGATTTACTAATTGACGATTTACTATTTACTGTTTTTATAAGTAACTTATTTCTGTGCCAATCGGTTATTCGCTTTCGCTTTCTCCAACCAAGTAGGTACAGTTGTTTTCAAGAATTTATCTTTCGCTGCTTTTTCGGCATCCATATCCAATCCGATATACTTCTGAGCTTTCTCCTTAGTAGAGATATCCGGCATAGGCACGTCATCCATATAGCCATGTCTTGCCAATACTTTTGAAACAGCCAGACGGGCTTGCATCGCTTTATCCAAACCGTGAGACAAGATACGCTGAATTTCCTGCGGTGCATGGAAAGAACCTCCATGAGATGCCACACCAAAGTCCCAACGCCACTGTGCCTGACGAATCAGTGCCAATACATCTTTCATCTGATCTTCCGTAGCTCCCTTATCCCAAGCAAACTTCGCTTCGATATGGGCTTTTGCCAATTCTTGTTCCAGTCGGTTACGGATTTCATTCGCCTTGCGTTGACGTTCGTACACGTTATTACGCAGGGTTTCTTCGCTTTCGCGGTGACAAGTCTGGCAAGTACGGTCTATCATTGCCAACGGGCTTTGTATGTGGTGATCGCTGAACTTCACTCCGCCTTCACTCTTATAAGGCATGTGGCAATCGGCACAAGATACTCCACGTTGTCCGTGAATACCCATTTGAGCTATTTCGTAATCGGGATGCTGTGCTTTCAAAATACGAGCACGACTCAACTTATGAGTATAATCGGCAAAATCAGCCTCATCATAATACGCTTCCATATCCTCCACGGTGAAACCTTTGTCCCATGGGAAAGTCAGGTACTTGCCGTCACCCTTGAAATAGTACTCCACGTGACACTGAGCACATACCAAGGATCGCATCTCCTGCGGAGTAGCCTTGGTGATGTCTTTACCCTGACGCTGGAAAGCTTCGACCAATGCCGGACGGCTGATATGCAGATTCATATTTTCCGGTTCGTGGCAATCGGCACAACCGATAGGATTAACGATTTCACTACCCATGGCACCCCACTTATTATTATAGAAAGCATCCACACCAATAGCTTCCATCATACGGGGAACGTCGGGACTTTTACAAGTCCAGCAAGTAGAAGGTTGCGGACCATCGGTATCAGTAGCCGGAGCACCGGTACGGAGAGTTGCCGTGATATCTTCGATAGCGTGCATGTGTCCGCGCGGAGAAGAATAATCCTTTGAAAAAGCATATCCTGCCCATAGTACAACCATCTCCGGACGTTGTGCCAATACATCGACCGCTACATTTCCATTGAACTCGCTCTGAAAATCAGTCTTAGCTGTTTCAGTCCATGTCTGATACTCACGAGGAAAATCGTCCTTAAAAACTTCATTGCGTGCTTCAATTCCTTTAATCACTGTTTTACGATTGTTGAATACACTCGTCAATTCTGCTCTCCGTTCCATCAAAGCTGAAACACATAAGCCCAGGACAAAAACAACGACCATTGAGCCACCGAACAACAGCCATCCTTGCCATGATTTTAGTTTCTTTTCCATATAATATGTAGATTTATTGTTACTATTATTTCTTAATTATTTTCTGTAACCATTCAGGTACAGGTGATTCGGGATAAGGCACCAATGCTGCGGGCGTGGAAGAAAGACTATTCTTTCCTCCATGCGGCACGTCACGATGGCAATCCCAACAAGCTTTACCATCACCCACGAGGGTCATCATGTAGTCGATTTTTCCTGCATCCACAAATTCAGCGGTGAGTTGCGTGTGGCAACGGATGCAGTTATTCATAATCACTTCCGAGCTTGCGGCTTGCGCCTGGATAGCTTGCGGTTCGCTCTTGGTGAGGAAAGCTGCTACGTGCTTCATGCCGTCCATTCCTTTGAATGTCCATTTCTTTACCGCATTTTCATGAGGCACATGGCAGTCGTTGCAAGTAGCATCCCTACCATGGGAGCTGTGCATCCATGTAGCATAGTAGGGTGCCATGATGTGGCAGTTGACACATGCCGAAGGTTCATCACCCAAATAAGTGTGTGCCCGCAGAAGATACAAAAATAAGCCTCCGCCGCCTATAACAACACCGCATAGTACGAGTGCCGCCACTTTCCATTTATAGGATGGAAATAGTTTACTTATGATAGATAGCTTCGCCATAGGAATTAATATTTTCCACAAAAATAAGCAGCTATCATTTAAAAAGGTGTAATCTTGATTACTATTTACTATTTATATTCACAGATTTTATCCTTCTATTCCCGTAAATGTCTTCAATAGATAACCTATCAGGAAACTTATAGCAGCAACCGAGAAGCTAAGTGCCGCCATTTCCGTAAACCTCCGTTTAAAACTTTCGTTACGGGCTACAGAATAATAATAGTTAAAGAAAGCGATGATAATGAGTGCCATCACCAACATAACACATAGAGCTATCACCGGAGTGGATATCAATACAAACGGCGTAACTAATGCCACTACCGTAATGACATAGGCAATGCCTGTATAAATTGCAGCCTTTACCGGTCGCTTATTGGGGTCTTTATCCGATTTAGTGGAAAGATATTCGGAAGAAGCCATAGAAAGGGCCGCGGCAATGCCTGTAATACTTCCAGTTAATGCAATCAATTTGGAATCGTTCAATGCCAGGGTAAAACCGGCAAGAGCACCTGTAAACTCCACCAAAGCATCATTCAACCCCAATACAACGGAACCCATATACTCCAACCTCTCTTCATTAATCATACTGATAAGCTGTTGCTCATGACGTTCTTCATCGAGAGCCATTTCTGCAAGATATTGCGTATCCGGAAAGTCTTTATAGATCTCACTAGCGTCTTTTTCGTTCAGCTCCATCTGGCGGACAACAAACGTAATCCCCAACAAGTGAACCAGCATCATATAGAAAAAGATCAGGAAACGATTGGGAGCCACATCCTGCTTGGTATAGCTACGTAATGTTACATAATGATTTCTTTCTTCGGCCGAGATATTCGATAATACCTGACTGTTATGAGGGTCCTTTTCTCTTTTTGCCAATTTCTGATAGACAATACAGGAAGTTAGTTCATCCCGTTGCAACCGAAGCATATTCTTTAATAAAACATCTTTCTCGTTCATAATTATTATAAGCTTTTTCTAAACTATTCCGAAAAGTTACTGCAAAGCTATAAATAATTGTCCACATTCCGGTAAAGATTAAAAAGAATGTGCCGAAATAACTTCCGGCACACAAACAATCTATACGCTACTTAACTATCGCCTTACTCTTACGCATCAGGCGACGCAACCATAAATAATAACCGGTCAACGGCAAAGTAGCACCAAGCAAAGCGGCAATGAAGGTTAAAATACGAGTAATCATACCACCCCAGCTTCCTACATGCACCGAATATATCCAACCACGGAGTTTTCCGGAGATATCCACCTCTTTATATAAGGCAGCCTGGGTTATTTCACCGCTACGGGGATTGAAAGTATAACGGTCTGTGGCACGCTGGTTTCCTAAACGATTAACCGATACTGTAGCCGAACCTTTAGAAATGGAGATTAGCTTATTGTCGGGATTACGGTCTTTCAATTCATCATAAACTTGCTGCCAGTGAGCATAAGGTGAGTGGTGCCCGGTGGCGGCATGTCTTTGAGCCGCTTTATTACCATGTCCCCCCCCTTGAGGTACTTCTGCCCCAAATACTTTATAGAAGCCTGTTCGATACCAGGAAAATGACCATGTCAGTCCCGTAAGCGCCATCGCTAAAAGGAAGATGAGGGTGTACATCCCTCCTGTCACATGCAGATCATACCAAAAACGTCGCCAACCTTTATGGATTGTTATTTTAAAACTATTTTTAAGCACTTTCTTTGTACGGGGCCACCAAACCACTATTCCCGATATCAAGACAAATACAAACATCAAGGTACTGGTACCAACGATTATCTTGCCCCAGAAGATGCCTCCGTCCGGCTTCATGCTATCGAGCAACCAACGATGCAACTTAAACATCGTGTAAAAAAATGCTGTCCGTTCATATTTGCCTTTTATCTCACCAGTGTACTGATCTACATAAATAGAAGCACGGCGTCCCGGAGAAATAGTAACCTGATAAGCACGTTCGGGATTGGCGGCAATGCTTACGCCTGTTACTGAAACGCTATCCGGTAAAGCATCAGCTACTTTAGCCAGTAGAGTCTCTATGGGAAGCGGGGTGGCTTCAACCTTCTTTACATAATAAAGTTCAGGTTGACACCACTCCATAATCTCAGTTTCAAACACTAAGACGGCACCCGAAAAACAGATAATTGAAATCAGTAGTCCAAAAGGTACTGACAACCATAAGTGTATTTTACGAAAGAGTGTTTTCATCTCAGTTACTTTATAGAACTCAGTTTACCGACACCGCTTATCTGGGTAGCTTCTACTGTTACACCCTTTGTAGCTTGTGCTGTGACCGGATCAATCTTATAGACAACAGGGTGTCCCTCGGTTGTGGAGACAGGCATGTATGCAAAACCGTTGTCAACATAAGGAGCATTTCCATAGCCCGAAATCAAGTCAGTAGATGGCAAGCCGGTTACGTAAGTCAGCTTCTGGGTACCTGCCTTGAAGATAGCCAGCTGATTGGCGGTATAGCCGGTCTGAGTGAGAGGACGGTCATACATCAAAAGCATGAAATAATCATCGGAAATATGCCAGCAACGCATGAAGGATTTGCCACCGGTTTGCTCTTCCAGATTGCAATAGTAATCATCAAAGGTGGTCTTTCCGCTAGGAATACGCACTACACCGGCAGGCAACGTGGTTTGCTGGCGGGCATCGCTCATGGTCTTTGCGAAGCTCGGAGAAAACACATACACATCGCCGTTGTCGGCCGCCCAAATGGTTTGGTAGTATTGAGATTTGTAACGGCCACAGGCATAACTAATCTTATCAGTCTTGATGAGTTTCTTCGTTTTAAACGTTGCGTCGTCAAAGATGGCTACCCAGCATTCGTTTGGGTACTGTGTCCATTGTAGTTCGCCTTTCTTATAAGAGCTGCTATTGGAACCGCCGTCTTCGGTCTTCACCAAATCCGCATTGCCCGGCAATATGTATTTGCCATTCTCTGCGGCAGAACCATATTGGCTCAATCCCATCGGTACGGGTACACTGAAAAGTTTATTGTTGCTTTCCAATATACCTGCCAAGGTTACGTATTCACCGTTGCCAAGGAAGTTTTCTGCGAAATACACTTTATCTTTTGTATCGTTATTAGTATAAGTTTCGGCTGCTACGTCGAAGTATGAAAGTAGAAAAGACTTGGGCAGATAACCGTTCGCATCAGCATAATCCGTACTACCGTCACCGGTAGAGGAAGTAATGATGTACTTGCCGAAAATACCATAAGTTGTAAATCTCTTGGCAGCAAATTCATTGGAACGGGCTTGTACTTCGTTATTCGAATTGAGGATATACGAACGGGTGGTAGTGGCATTTCCCTGGTTATAAGTCAGAGCGTAGAGATACCGGTCTTTATAGAACACCCACTGAGTGGCTCCATCGTTTACCAAACCGTTATTTTTTACGGTTACGCTTCCACCGTCCAATGCTTCGGAAGTTACTAATACATTTGTTGTACCGCTACTGCCTGATCCGGAGGTGGAAGTTGCTATTACAAACTCACCTTTATTCTTATCACTACCGCCACCGGTTACATCATCAGAGTCCGTACAAGCGGTCATTGCTAATCCTGCCAAAGCAGTAGCAATCATTCCTGCTAAAAAGAAGTTCTTTTTCATATTGTTTTATACCTTATTATTATAGTATTGATTAATTTCCAAAATAGACACGTATTTTTCCATAAAACGCCCGGCCGGCTTTCTGGAGACTGAAGTTATCATAAAGCTTCTCATCCGTCAGATTGCGACACTCGAAGGAGACATTATAACGCCCGTTCTTCAGACTGTAAGAGAGAGCCAGATTGTGTGAGAACTGGCTGGGGACTTCATATTCTCCCTTATTCGAACCGAAAATAGCTGAATAGTAGGTGAAGTTATGCAAATATTGATTGTCGTAAGTCACTGTCAGCACATTGCCTTTCTTCCAGAGGTTACGCCAGTAAAACGTTACGTCCGAGTCGGCAAATATATACGGGAGGTTTGGCATACGTTCGCCATAAGCCAAGTTCTCGGCATTGCTGGAGATGGACTTCTTCATATTGTCACGCACATTCATCTGCGTGAAGTTGCCTCCAACGCTGACCCAACGGGCAAAACTGTAGCGAGCGGAAAGATTAAAGCCTTTGGTCAACACCTTTCCATAGTTCACGTATGTTGCCGCATACTTACCTCCGCTCAAATCGGCAACATTGCGCTGGATGTAATCTTTTGTATTACGATACACCAAACCGCCTTCCATGTACATGGAATGTTTGCCGAAAGAGCGATGGTAGCTCAAGTTAAAGTTCAGGTTGTCACTCCTTTCCGGCTTGATGCCGATGTCGCCCATTTCCAAGTCTTCGTCGCCAAACATCTCTTCGATGGTAGGCAGGCGGTATGCTTTTTCATAAGACAACTTCGCTTGCAGTCCGGGGAGTATGAAATAGGTTCCGGCAGCACCATATCCCATTGAACTTACACTGCGGGTAGTACGTTCATAATCGTCTTGATTAGCATTGATCGCTATAGGCCCTGCCACAAATTGATTGTAATACTTGCCAAAGACCGAGAGGTTCCAGTGTTCGGACGGCATGAGGCGGTAGGATAAACCCGATATATTCTTACGGGTTTCTTTGGCTATGGCATCAGTACTGGCTTCCTTGGCAAGCAAGGAAGTATTACTGCGGTGGAATGCATTCAGCACATGATTAAAGGTGAAAGTATGTGCCCGTCCCAGGCGATAGTTGGCGGTAAATGTACCGTTCCAGTTGTTATTATTCGCTTCGGAATACAAGTATGATTGTTCTCCGGGAGAGTTCATTAGTTTCTTGTCGCCATGCCAGTTATATTTGTAAGAGGCAGTATCGACGTTGGTAGTCAGGTTTCGGTTGTAGTTGGCGGTAAGCACTATGTCCAGTCCTTTAGTGAAGAGGTTGCGCTTGCCATATTCCAATGAAGGCATCAATGAATGTCCCTTGCGATGTTTCTGTCCATAAACGATAGTCTGACGGACGCCTGTCTGTATCTCCTGATACATGTTTGAGTAGGTAAAACCCAGCATCAAGCGGTCTGCCCACGACTTATCCACCACACCAAGTTTCCCAATAATGGCTTCGTTATGGAAAGTATCATTAAAACGCTTTACGCGTTCCTTCTTGTCACGGTCTATCTTACCCGTTTCAAAGTCTTCTACGGAAGCGTAGATATGATAATCATTATCAGAATAGTTCTGGAAAGCATTAATTTCGTAAGTGAAACCATTCTTGAAAGTTTGACCGAAGTTTACATAAGACTTGTGTGTATTGAACGAACCGTAAGAGTAAGAAGCATCCAAAAACCAACGACGGTGCTTCTTATTGGTTACGATATTGATGACCCCGCCGATGGCATCGGTTCCGAAGCCCACAGGCACTACACCTTTATAGACCTCGATACGGTCGGCAAAGTTCACAGGAATGTTATTCAGTCCGAAAGAGCTACCTACACCTTCTTGGGGCACACCGTCTATAAATACCTTAACATGCTTGCCACTGAAACCGTCCAGCATCAGCTGCATGTCCGAACCTACCCCACCCGACTCGCGAAGTTTCATACCCGGTGCTTTGGTCAGGGCGTCGCTCAGGTTCTTGGTAGTATTCTGTAGTTCTTTTGTATCTACTGCCACGGCATTGAAGGGAGAACGCTTCACCCTACTTACACCCGTTGAAACAATGGTTACTTCGTCCAACTGCTGGGTTTCGGGAGTAATTGTCAGGTTCTGTTTTATCCGGCTACCGGCAGTCAGTACCACTGCTTTTTCTACCGTTTTATATCCCACTGCCGACACTACTAAAGTGTAATTTCCGGCAGGAGCATTCAGATGGTAAAGACCTTCGTGATTAGTGGTACCCCCATAGCCGGTGCCTTTCAAGTAAACGGTTGCAAAATCTACTGTTTCTTTTTCAGTAGAGAGGATTCTGCCCGAAATCATTCCTTGCTCCTGCGCATAGGCAGAAATAGAGAAGATAAGCAATAGCAGAAGAAATAATTTTAATGTAGTTGTTTTCAACTTTCGATGACTGTTAAGTGATTACTAATACCGGATGCAAAGGTCACCATTTGCACCCGGCTACGCAATCGCTTAATCTAGGTAATTCTCAGTCACGATTTCCCAATAGATAGGTAATCTGCAATAGCTATTGATAGGTATAAGGAAAAAAAACAGAACTATTCTCTGTTCATCAAGCGGTGTTCCGCCATCTTCTCGAACTTTGTACCGGGACGTCCGTAGTTGGCATAGGGATAAATAGAAATTCCCCCGCGCGGAGTAAAGATACCGGTTACTTCTATGTATTTGGGATTCATCAGACCGATAAGGTCTTTCATGATAATATTTACACAATCTTCATGGAAAGCTCCGTGATTGCGGAAACTGAAAAGATAGAGTTTCAAACTCTTGCTTTCCACCATCTTGATGTCAGGAATATAGCTGATACGTATCTCCGCAAAATCCGGCTGTCCGGTTATCGGACACAGGCTGGTAAACTCGGGACAATTGAAACGTACCCAATAATCGTTTTCAGGATGTTTGTTATCGAAAGCTTCCAATACTTCGGGAGCATAATCTTGTTTGTATTCAGTAGTTCTTCCCAATAAGGAAAGCTGCTCTTTCAATTCAGTCATAATAAGATAATTATTAAAGTTAAACTTTACTTGCTAAATATTTCTCCAAACCTTCCCGGCGAAGGGTACAAGCCGGGCAATGTCCACAACCATCTCCTTGAATACCATTGTAACAAGTAAGCGTTTCACTGCGCACAAGCTCCAAGATTCCCAGTTCATCCGCCAATGCCCAGGTTTCTGCCTTATCAATCCACATCAATGGAGTATGGAGGACGAACTGCTCATCCATTGCCAGGTTCAGAGTCACGTTGAGTGATTTGATGAAAGCATCCCTGCAATCGGGATAGCCGCTAAAATCAGTTTGAGAAACTCCCGTTACAATATGATTAATACCCTGTTCACGGGCATATACAGCGGCAATGCTCAGAAAGAAAAGATTACGCCCCGGAACGAAAGTATTCGGCACACTATCTTCCGGCTTTTCCTGGTCCATAACAATGCTGGTATCGGTCAACGAATTTTGTCCCAGTTTGCCAATGAATGAAACATCCATCACCTCAAATTCCACACCTGCCTTAGCAGCAATCTTTCTCGCCAATTCAACTTCCTTCTGATGCTTCTGACCATACAAGAAACTCAGTGCATATACTTTCTTAAATTCGCGTTTTGCCCAATACAGGCAAGTTGTTGAATCCTGCCCGCCGCTGAACACAACCAAAGCCACATCTCTATTCATAAAATTAAATATCTTTGATTTTCAATATATTGTAGGAGATCCCTTTGTCATAAACATCACTGCCATCTATCTTCTTAATAGCTTTCACTACCCGAATGGTTATAGGCAATATCAAGACCTCATACAGGGACTTCAATAAAACTTGAATGCACATCATAATCATCAATTCTTTCCACGCAATAATTCCACCGAACGCTACCGGAAAGAAGATTAATGAGTCTGCCGTCTCCCCAACCACTGTAGACCAAATGGCACGAGCCGAGAAGTTTCGTCCTCCACTAGCCACTTTCATACGGCTCATTACGTATCC
>USLU01000083.1 GCA_900555635.1 uncultured Bacteroides sp. | reverse complement strand
AGTTTAAAGTAAGAAGCCGGATTAGCTATTTGGCTGAACAAAAAACTCATCTGTAATAACTCGAATTATAGATACTGTTTGCAATATTATATAATTGAGAAGAGGGTATCTGAAAATGAAGTGACTCCTAAAATTTTTTGTCTAACTTTTAGGGGTCACTTCATTTTCAGATACTTTCTTAAAGAATGAGATGTGTCAATATTTTATTAATCTTATAGGCCCTAATAATCCAGAAGGTAGTAATGCCGAATCAGATTTGAAAAAATGGTAGGATGTATAATATTGGGGAGTTACACCTTTTTGTTGATCACCTATTAGTCCATTTCTCCAAAGGTTGGTGACTTTTATTTCCAGAGTATTTTCTCCAGGATTGATTGCAGCGGTTATATCAACAATAAAAGGAGCTTTCCAAAATGTGCCGCATATTTTTCCATTCACATAAACCTCTGCAATATTTTTAACTGATCCCATATCAAGTAATAGCTTATCCGATTTTTTATAATTCTCCGGTTTGATAATAAAAGAGTTAGTATAAGTAGCAGTTCCAGAGAAGTATCGGATGGAAGGAGATGAGTAGTCGGTGAAGGAAACTAAACTATCCATTAAAAGAGATTCGGAATTTCCTATTTTAGGTTGAAATTTTACAGTCCAGTTAGAATCAATTGTAGTTAATTCTTTTTTGTGAGGTAAAGGAATCTCTTGTTTTATACGTTTAGTGGGTTTTATAAATACAACGAATACAGCATCATTTTGTACCATTGAGAATTTAACAATAGTCCGTCCGTCCGTCATCTCATAAGAAACATCCTCTGAAAGTCCGGTTTCAGGATGCCAAATTTCAGGTTTCAATCCAGATACCCGAAAAGAAACTTCCGTATATAACTCTTTATCAGAAGGATTACTGACCCAATAAATATGACCATGATCAAGCAAGCGGTGTCTGTATTTTAAAGTTATATGTTTATTATTGCGGTATATAAAGTCCGGTTGCACACCTGTTGATTCCAGGATTTCTTCTATAGGAGTATCGGTATAGACGTTTTTTCGGTTGGTATGCCAGATGGAAGTTACTAACGCTTTAAATTCATCAGCATTATCCAAATTGCTTCCGCGAAAAATAGGTTCTCTGCCTAAAACAGCAACACCTTCTTCTACCAAAGATGCTATTTTTTTCAATACTTTGAGTGACATTACTTTGGTATTCTCTCCTAATATTAAAATAGAATATTTTCGTCCGGAAGGAGCTAACAAGCACTTCTTGTCCATCTTGATATCATGCACAAATCCATATGGGTCAATAAAGTCGTATTCATATCCTGCAGGTATGTCCGGAAGAGTATGTGCATATAAACCTGTAATACAATTATCTTCTCCGTAATAGTATAAAATGTCTGCCACATTATTACCTTGTTGAAGCATATAACTACTGCGCGCAAGATAATCTATCCATACTTTTGCTTGTTCAGCCCAGGTTTCATGGCGGTTAAACCATTGCCCGTATTGTATTAATCCAAGTCCCGGTATTTTATCATCCACAGGCTGGTGCGATGTCTCATGAATAACAAAACGATTTAATCCGTTTGCTAAAGCTTTATCTGCGATAGGCTTAATGTTTTCCGGACAACATGCATATGCATGGTGGGCTATAGCAGAGCCAAATTCAGCTGCTACAATGTTTTGTCCATAGATATGGGCGACTGAAGCGCTTTCTCTAATATCCGCTTGTCCCATCTGTTGTGATGAACAGGCACCGGAATTAGGCATCCAAAGTGCTGCCATGGGGAATGTTGCCGTTCTTTTTATTTCCATTCCATCACCTACATATACTCTTCCGTTTTCGTGAGCTTCTGTATATCGTCCTTTTAAACCATATTCTTTTACAATAGAATTTATGCGGTCATAATTTTTACGATACAATTCTGCGATAGCCAGGCGCCAATCGCGAAGAAAACACTCGCTTTCACTTGTGTTTTCTATGATTTCGCCGGTTAAAACAGGCAACCAAGGTAATAAATCATATCCATATTTATGCTTAAAGAAGCTAGGTAACGATGGGGTCCAAGTCTGCCAATGCGCTTCGTAACTATCCGTTATAATATATTGGATTCCGCGTTTTCCCATAAAACCGCCGGCAGCTTCTTTATACATATCCATATAAGTGCGAAAATATGAAAGCCAACTTTCCGGATCAAGTTTATCCACTTCTAAACCGGTAGCCTCGGCTGGGGCAGGATGATTGCGTTTACCTGTAAGTGAATAGCCGAAACGGTAAATGCGCCACTTCCCTTCTGGGACATTCCATTTTAAAATGCCGTTCGAGTCGAGCTTGTCCGTTAATATAATAACATTTTTTTTATCAATGGGAGTATTTGTTTCCGGTGTTGGATAGTTCATCAGGTCGTGCGGAGAAGAAAACCCCGCTTTCTCTTCTGTGTGATTTATCTTTACAGTCGGGTGTAATACAAATTCTGGTATTTGAGTACCCGGAGCATTGTTTGTAGGATTAGGAACAAGTACCCGGAAATAACGTGCTGTTGTTTCCGGAATAGATATGGTTTGCTGAGCATTACCTCCATCCGGAATTCCGCAAACCATCCGATAATCAACCCCATTGTCACTACATTGTAGAAAATTTACTGTTTGAGGAGATTCTGAACGCCATTCTGTACGCAAACGGCCACTGACAAAAGATAAAGCTCTTATCGTTTGCGGTTTGGGAAAAGAATATTCTATCCAACCATATTTATCAAATGGGTTGAACGGTAGAAGCTCGGCATTTGTAAAATCTCCGTCTGTAAGTTTATGTAGTGAGAAATTACCGCCACTTGAAGTTATTTCAGCATCTAACTCATTTAACGATAATTCTTCACTTGGCAATCGTACGGCAATAGTGGCAATATCTTCGTAATATTCGGTATAGTTGTTCATGTTTCGTATGGGGATATTTTGAAATTCCCCTGTCGTGGTATATGGGCTTGGTAGTTTCCCGGAAAACATTTTTTGACCTTCTACCGTGAATGTTCGCCACACTAGTTTTTTCATAGCATTTTTAGGATTTACCCAAGGACCTCCTGTTGAGCTCCATCCTGGAGCACTGGCTATACCGACTTCCATATTTAAAGAGTCTGCTAGATGGATGGCATAGCGGAAGGCTTTTTTCCATTTGGGAGTCATGTATACAAGCCGTTCTTTGACAATCGGTTTGGTATACAAGGAAGCGTCAAATTGATGAAATCCTCCTATTCCGATCCTATTCATCCATAATAAGTCTTTATAGATTCCTTCTTCCGTAATATTACCGTCCATCCAATGCCACCATACTCTTGGTTTTGCTTCTTGTGGTGGATTAATAAATCCCTTGTAGATTTCGTGTTCGGAAGTCAAAGCAGATGCGTGTGTCTTTATTGAATATAAGGATAGGATATAAGAAAACAAGAGTATTGTTACTATAGGGGTATTGTTAAAATGTTTCATATTATTATAATCGTTAAAAGTATGTTTGAAATTCTAAGTTTCTCGCAGAAAGAAGAAGTGCTTTTTCTGTAAGAAACATGAATCACATAAAATGTAGAGGGGTGTGTTAAATTAACGTATTACTCCCCAAATAGTCTCTGCAATCATTTGCATTCCTTCATCATTGGGATGCGTTATGATAAAATCTTGAGTGATTACATATGGCTTCTTATTTATGTCATAAAGTGTATCGCCTATTTGTGGGCGGACATTATATAGATTATCTATCCAATAGAGTGGCACGTAAGTAAGATCGTTGGTTCGTGCGGCATGAATGATGCTCCGTTCTTTACTGTCGTTTTTCCAGAAACAACCGGTAATAATAACACGCTTTGCTTTGCTCTGACAATATTTCACAAGTCGTGAAATTGCATCTGGAAAAGTGGTAACATCTTGTACATTTTCACCTAAACGTATAATAATGATATCTTTGTTTTTGCAATAAGATCCAATTAGGGAGTCAATATCGCATGATAGATTACGCTCCCAAGATGCAATGTTTAAGGGGGTGACAGTTGAGTTCGGATGATACTTACAAAGCATCTTTTCCAATTGATGGCAATAGTCATATTCTATATTGGAAGCAGCCATACCCCAATCGGAAAACCATTCGATATCTTCTTTTATCGGATGTTTTGTAATAGAGTTTCCTAAACAGAGGACCTGTAGCGGGTCATTGACGTTATGCGGTTGTTGGCAGGCGATAAACAACCCTCCACAAATAGCTGCAAATAGTATCTTTTTTATTTTATTGTATTTTTTCATTGTTATAACACGATTAATATTCCGTAATGGCTGGTTCTCCTTCAAGCCAGGCTATCATATTTAGTACTTTTTATAAGGTTCGGACATGGCATGGAATGTTTGTGGTATCCATACCCTGTAACGCCCATTGGGATTCCAATCATTGCCAGAAGAAGAAAAGTCGCAAAAATTGATAAGTTTGGGAGTCTTGTTTTCTACGTTTTCTAAATCCGTACCCAATACGGCAGGAACTGTAAGTGTGATCCAAGGGAAGGTTCCTGTTTTGTTCTTTTTAATTTTCGCTTGTATTACACCTTGATTGTTGCACTTAATGGTTGCACATTCGTCTATATCACCATCGTTGAAACGGCTGTCTCGTGCGAAAAGTAAAGGACCGCGTACTATGGCTTGAGAATTATTTAGTTTTACGACTTTGGTTTCTATCTTGAAATCAAGTGTCACCTTATCCGCATTTTCCCAGATACGTTCTATGTATAGGTAGCCTCCTTTATGCGTTATTTCCTGCTCCTCTCCATTTATATAGGCTTTCATCTTTTCTATTTGAGTCGGTATACGTAACGCAAGCGTGAATTTCTCCTTTTTTTGTACTCCTATGTTTACATTTACCTTACCATGTATAGGATAATCGCTCTCTACATTTAAATGAACTTTATTTTTTTTATTTAGTGAAATAGTAGCCTGTAAAGGTAAATAGAGGTTGAGATAAATGTGGTTGTCTTTTATTGTACAAGCCGTTTTGGGTATTAGAGCAAACCCTCTTGGTCCATTGGCGTTACAACAATTTATATGCATACCACATTGCTCTTCGCCGGGTTGTCTTCGACCTTCCAATGGGCTGTATTTAGAGATTTGACTGCCGTCATTTTTCATGGTTGCCATCAAAGCGTTGTACATGGTGTGTTCAAATTCTTCTGCATAAAACGAGTTGCCGGTTTTGCATAGTAGGCGATGACATAGTTGCATGTAAGTAAATGTGACGCAAGTTTCCATGGTATGGTATGTAGGCAATGTTTGTTTCTCTTTTCCTTTATACCAGCATTCAAAAGCGGCTCCTGAACCTGCTATATTAATCTCATCTTCTTGGATATTGTTTACTGCTTTCTCTGCAATTCTTATGTAAAAAGGATCATTTACTATGGTGCCAAGTTCTATCAGCCCTTCATAACATGACATCATTTCATAAGCTTTCTGACCATTTTCGAATGACCACCAAGATTTTGGAAAAGCGGAACGCTCAGAAACAGGAATGTTTTTCAATGTTTTAGTTATCAGTTGAGAACTCCCTTCCCGTTCGATAGAAGAAACAATGCTTTTGGCAAAAGATAAATATCGGGGATTTCTGGTAATATCGTATAAATAAACCACAGGCTCCAAAATGGAGCAACTGGCCATGCCTAAATAATAACCGGTTGCAGCAATATTAATATTATGTATTTGTAGTTGTTCCATGAGATGGTTTATCAGTCGTTCAACTGCATTCAAGGCTTTTTTATCGCCGGTGAGCCTATAATAAGAAAGCAAGGAGAGCGAAGTGTATTTTCTTCCCCAAATATCCCAATTGGTCAGTTGTGCTTCTCGTTTGTAATTTCCTATATATCCATCACTTGTTTGGGTATTCATGAGCTTTTCTACGCTGTTTGTTATCAAATTATACAATTCTTTATCCTTTGTATATTGGTATGAAGCTATTGCCCCGAGTAGCCATTTTCCGAAAAATTCAGATTGCCAGAGATGATCCTCGTTTCGATGCTTGAAAGGCTCGATTAGGTGGTCTGTATTTTGGGATTTTACTCGATGTTCTATGCAGGTGTTAATGCGATTGCCGATATAGCCATCAATATGAATATTTTCTATGTTATATTCTTGAGAGAGAGCTGGTAGTATATTGAGTATACATAATCCGATAATCCATTTTTTATAGTTCATATATTTTTGAGTATTAATTGTTTTCTGCAAATTCATTTGTCATATGTATTGTGTTATGATAATATTTTTGTGTGCAAATTTGACAAAAACTATACTGGCAACTGTTTTTAACTATTAACAGCTGTCGGCAATCGAATGTGTAAACAGAAGTGAGGCCCCTTCTTGGTATGCAGACGTTTGCTAGTCTATGGGCACTCACTATGTCAGGCTCACGTTAATTTGTCCTCATTATAATTCTGCTTTTATCATAATAGGATAATGATCGGAAGAAAATCGTCCTTGACGCGCATCATCCGTAATGGTTTCAAAGGAGAGAACTTTAATGCTTTTTTCCACTAAAATATAGTCGATTCGATGTTCTGGGTTGAAATCGAAATTCCAATAATGCAAAGTGCCTGCAGGACCTTTCGGGGTAGTCTCTGATATGCTATAAGAATCTTTGAATAGTCCGGAATTTAGAATAAAGGAAATAGGTTCTTCATCTGGGTCACAGTTTAAATCACCGGTACAAAAGTAAGGCAGATCTCCTGCTATTTCTTGTACTTTCTGAACAAGTAACTTTGCGGAGTTGACGCGTGCTTCATTGCTGACATGATCAAAATGCGATGAGAAGAAGAAAAAATCTTTGTCCGTCTTTTTATCTTTGAATTTACCCCATGTGCAGATTCGGTTGCAAAAAGAGTTCCAACTTTTAGACGGCTTGTCCGGAGTTTCTGAATACCAAAATTGTCCATGATATAATAATTCCACTCTTTCTTTTTTGTAAAGAATAGGGCAGAACTCTCCAGCTTCTTTTCCATCGTCACGACCTGTACCTATGTATTCATACTGTTTTAATTCTAACAGATCATTCAGTTGGTTTAAAAGACACTCATTAACGCCAAAGATATCAAAATCATGTGATGTGATGATTTCTTTTGCCATTGTCTTTCGGTTTGCCCAAACGTATTGTCCATCTTCAGGTGTGTCATAGCGAATATTGAATTGGGCTACGCAAAGAGAGTTGGATGGCGTTTCATTGTTAAATGGAGGCATTTCTGGTTCATCTTCTATTGTTGAATTGGAGCAACCAATAAAAAAAAATGAAAGAAGAAAGAAGTTGTAAATGAAATTTCTTTTAGAGTTCATAGGTCTTGTTTTAATTATTAGTATTTTATAATTCCATATATTAGTGAGATGGTAAGTTTGAAAATGAATTCAGGTGAAAAAGCGGAGTTATTGCATAAATAGAGAGTTAAAACTTGCATCCTTGCAATAGCCCCACTTGATTTCCTATTGAATATTTTCGACTAAAAATTTAAGCCGTCATCCCAGCCCGGATTTTGCGTAAGTGCACCATTTGTGATGAGACGTTCATTAGAGGGTATTGGGTAAAAATAATCACGTTGTTCATTCCAGAAAAGCGTGAGGCCTTTATGAGGAGATAGATAACCTTTATTTCCATCAGAAAGTTTAATGTCGGAATCTATCTTTAAGTATGTTATACCTTGTGCATTACCAGGCTTTGTGTCTGTATAAAGACAAATATCGTTTTGTCCGTCACCGTTAAGGTCATATTCGCCGGGAGATGGAAAATACATACCCAATATGGCTTGTTTCATGTTTTGCCCGGCTTTCCAGCGCAGGATGTCATCATAACGAAAATGTTCAGAAAGCAATTCGATTGTTCTTTCACGACGAATTTCCAAGATTACCCCTTGATTAGCGCCGGAGACATTCGGGTAGCCGGTAGTGTTTGCTAATAAATAGGGGTCTGGATTTGCATTGGCTGTTTTCATGATGAGATGGGGCATTCCTACACGGTCGCGCAATTTATTAATAGAAATATCCAAATCGTCTTGAGTTAATTGGTTGATTTCAGCTAAAGCTTCTGCATAGTTAAGGTAAACTTCTGCAAGTCTAAAATAGAAGAGATCAATATCACTTTTTCCTCCTACTGCTTCATCTTCATATTTAATTAACTGATATCCGGTCACGCAAGCATTAAGGTCTGGAATATTTTTTCTGTTTGATACTATGGGCTGATAACTTGGGGTACAAATAGACTGTGCAAGACGTGGATCACGATTTTTGCATTCATCTACAAAAGTCATAGTTTCCCAATTGGGATTGTCTGTAAACCGGGAACCATCATTCATCAGATAACTAGCTATAATTTTTCTAGTCACTCCAGGACGTCCTTCACCTACGCTTGTGTGATATGTACCAACTGTATTGTATATATCATACGTTAAATTATAATTTCTTGCCATAATTACTTCCGTTGTTGGAGCATTTTGTGAAGTAAAGAGTTTCCGGTATGCCTGGTTCGTTCCACCTTCTGTATATAAGGTATAATTGCTTTCCTTCATTAATTCTCTAGAGGCTGTTATAGATTCTTGCAAGAAAAAATCGGCATTAGTGCTAAGATTTAAATTGTGGTACTTTCTGAATGTGCCTTCAAAAAGGCAAACTCTGGATTTAAGAGACAATGCTGTCCACTTTGTTACTGTATAAACAGAAGGCGTTGTAGAAAGATTGGTGATGGCAAAATCGAGATCTTCCAATATCTTTTTCATGACCAATTCTCGAGAGTCTCTCGGTTTGTTTAATTGGTCTGTTTCAGAAACGAATAATTCTGTGTCATACCATGGGACATCCCCAAATCTTTTTACCATTTCGAAATAAAAATATGCTCTGAAAAAACGGGTTAATGCTTGATAACGTGTCCTGACCGTTTTATCCTTACAATTGACAGAGTATTGCAATAGAGTGTTGAAACGCCGTAAGTATCCCCATTCCCAGCCTCCTCCTGAAGCTGGAACTGTACGGGAGTCTGTTGCCGCGCTATTGGGAGTACTATGAGTTATATTATCGGCATCATCTTTATAAAGATCTCTGTCTTTGGGGAGAGAATTGTAGAAATTTGTGCTAAAAGCCTGCAAATCAGCTTCGGTAGAAAAGAACGTTTCTGGAGTGATTTTGTCTTTCGGCGTTACATCAAGTAAATCATCACATGAACTAAAGCTCAGTATAAATATTGAAGCTGCGATGAGTAAGAATATGTTATTTTTCATATAGTCAAAATTAATTAGAAGTTAATATTAACACCAAATGTGAAACTTTTTTGCCAAGGATAGACCTTCAAAGTTCCGCCTTGTCTGGCTTGTTCCGGGTCGACATAGTCGGTTTTTATCGGTGACCAATAAGCAAGATTTTCTCCGGAAAAATAAAGACGGACTAAGTCAAGGCCTATTTTGTTAGTCAGAAACTTAGGAAGTGAATAACCGATTGTCAGGTTTTTTAATCGACAATAACCAATATTTTGAAGATAGCGGTCATTCACTGTTGAAAGTTCCGAATTTTCTGTAAGGGCAACAGCTGTTCTAGGTCTGGGGAAGTAAGCGTTGGGATTATCTTCTGACCAACATAATTTTTGAAAATCTTTCGGAATAAATGTTCCGTAGGGGCGGTTGTAATATCCCCAAAATGCTTGGGCTTCTCTTCCTGGATACCAATCTATGTGGCCGATACCTTGGAAGAATATATTAAAATCAAATCCATACCATTGGAAAGCCAAGTTAGTGCCATATTGATAGCGTGGAGAACTATTTCCTAAAATTTCGCGGTCACCGGAGCTTCCGACTCTGTTTTCACCGATACTTATAGTTTTGTTACCATCCAAATCCCGGTATTTTAAATCGCCGGCACGTACTCCCCGGTATTCACCCGATGAACTATTGATAGTGGTGTTTACAGATCTTTGATCTACTTCATAGTTCTTAGCTTCTTCATCGGTCGCAAAGAAGCCATCGACGCGATATCCCCATATTTCACCAATCCGCATTCCTTCATAATAAGTCTTAGCTAATAGTTTGTCGGGGTTGTCGAATTTGGTGATTTCACTGATGTAATCACTGAATGTAAAACTCAGTTGATAAGAGAAAGGTTTGTTGCCTAACTTAAACTGATCTCGCCAAGCAACAGAGAGTTCATAGCCCTTTGTACGCATATCTGCACTGTTCATTTTAGGAGCGGAAGTGCCATATACGGCGGGTAATGTGATGCCGGCGGTAAGCATATCCTTTGTATCCCGAATATAATATTCTCCGGTGAAAGTTAATCTGTTGTCCAAAAATGTCATATCCACACCAGCATTATGTTGTTGTACAGTCTCCCATGTCAGATTGTCGGCAGAGGGAGCGGAAATATCTGCGTAAGATGGTCTCGCACCTCCGAATAAATATCCGGTAGTTCCTATACTGATAGTACGGATATAGTCATAATAGCCAACTTGTTGGTTTCCTAAACTACCAAAAGAGTATCTGAACTTTAAATTGTTACACCAGTCTTTCATATTGCTGAAAAACTTTTCTTCCGAGACTCTCCAACCAACAGACATAGAAGGAAAGAATCCCCAGCGATGACCAGAAGCAAAACGAGAGGTACCATCATAACGTCCGCTTAGTTCAAGTAAATATATCCCTTTGTAGTCATAGTTTATACGTCCGAAAAAACCTGCAAGTTTATATTCATTTTGCCCTCCTGTCACTTCCATCCGTTTTTGGTTTGTGGCAGGATCTACTCCTATCAGGTTAAAATCATCCAAAACATCGGAAAGAAGATTATATCCTGTGCCACGAACAGTCTTGTTGTAACGAGTTTCATAATTAAAACCACCTGTAACTTTATAATTATGTTTGTTGGATACAGAACCTTGGTATGTGGCAAATACATTCGTTGCCCAATATTCATTGGGGGCAAATTGCTCAAACATTTGATTTTGGAAATTACCGGTATTAAGTATGGATGTTTCTCCCGGATATTTGGAATATGTTCCATTAGATTGCCGGCGTATGTCGTATTGGTTATAGAGCATGTATGTCAAGTTAGCTTTTATCTCCAACCCTTTCAATGGTTTTAATGTAAGTTCTGTAGTGGTCTTGAAGTTATCTTTACGAGTTTTATTTCTGAACCCTTCGCTGTCTAATATGACTAATAAACCGTCCATAATGGCATAGTCGGTCAGTGAAGTAGTATAAAGGCTTGTCCCGTCAGGATTTTGGGTAGGGAAACTTGCCAAACCATGGTTCTGGGCTTGAGATATGTTCGAATTTATACCTCCCAATCCAGGATAAGTATAATTAGAATTGAAAAATTCAGTATTGTTACTAATGTTAAGCCAATCAGTAATATCTGCGGAAATCCTTGAATGGAAATTTATTCTTCTGAATTTGTCAGTATTTCTTCGATACATTCCTTCTTCACTATTATAACCTGCCGAAAGGTAAAATTTCAATTTGTTTGTTCCTCCGGATATGGAAATATTGTGGCTTTGCAATGGTTTCTTGTCTTTGAACAAGTATTGCCACCAATCCGTATTGGCGTAGTATAAGTATACATTCTGTCCGTTTCTCTTATCCAATACGGTCCAAGGGCGGGCAGGATCTTCTGTCTTGTCGTTTCTTCTTTCCCATAACTCTTTCATGTCTTCTTCTGTATACGAGGTATAGCGACGCCCGTTATTGGGAATGTAAAACTGGTCAACCAAAGAAACATGGTAATAACCACGGTTTTCGTAATCCGTAGATGTAGTGGGTTCTGTCCAACCAACACGCCCACTATAGCTAATTTGTACTTTCCCATCAGAAGAACCGGATTTTGTTGTGACTAAAATAACTCCGAATGAAGCACGTCCACCATAAATAGCAGCGGCGGAGGCGTCTTTTATAACTGAAATTGATTCTATATCATTAGGGTTTACACGGTCAAGGTCCCCTTCAACTCCATCGACTAACACCAATGGTGAGCCTCCGTTGATTGAGTTCGTACCACGGATATTAAAGCTTGCAGTATTACCCGGTACACCGGAAGAAGTGGTGATATTGAGACCGGGTACACGTCCTTGTAGCATATGTGTAACGCTACTGGCCGGTCTGTCTACAAGCTCTTGAGATGTAACGGTCGAAATTGCTCCTGTTAGATTAGTTCGTTTCTGAGAGCCATAACCAACCACCACTACTTCGTCTAAGGTCTTAACATCTTCCACTAAAAAGACTTTTAAGCTATTCAAGTTCTTTAATTTTATTGTTTGTGGAATGTATCCTATATAACTGAATTGAAGAACATCACCAATGTCGGCTGATAATGAAAACTTCCCGTTTATATCAGTTATTGATCCCTGTGATATACCCTTTACTGTTATTGTAACTCCGATCAAAGGCTCCCCGGCTCTATCTGTTACCACTCCGGTGATTTTCTTTATTGTCGGGGTTTGGGTAATTTCTTTTTTAGTGAGTATTATATGGTTTCCTTCTATTTTATAAATAATAGGAGATTCATGTAGTAATATGGACAATACTTCAGAAACGGGTCTGGCCTTCACGCTGATGCTTTTGTGCAAATTTACATCTACATTTTTTTTATAGATGAATAAGTAATTGGTTTGAGATTCAATTTCACTCAATATAGATTCCAGTCTGACATCTTGCTTATTAATTGTAACTTTGGCATTTTGAGAATTTGCATTCTTTGCCATTAAGCTAAATGAGCAGAATAACAAAAGGAATATAGATGTTCGCATAATTCTAAATAATTGTTTTGAATTTGGATTTTTTTTGCAGTAAAAATCCAATAAAGAAATATTTTTCATATATTTGTAACTGATTTATTAATACGATTTTATAAAAATTGTGTTAGGCAGGAGTTGATAGATAGGGCAAATATCTGTCAGCTCTTTTGTTTTTCAATTAGTATCATTTCATAGGCTTGTTTCTCCCGTGTTATTGAGTTAATATTCTTATTATTTTATATAAATGATGTCATCTGTTGTATGTTTGTCATAAATAAAAGGTACATCCTTTTGTAATATCCGAAGGGCGTAATCCAAGCCGTCAGAGATTCTGAATTTTCCTGTTAATATTATGTTGGTAATGCTAGGCTTGTCTACTATAATTTTCAGGTTATAATATTTCTCCAAGTCTTTTATTATTTCTATGAACGATTTGTTTTTGAAGCAATACAATCCTTCTTTCCAGCGATATATATTATAATCTTCAATTTTGCTTATCACTAATTTGCCATTTTTTAGGGTGCTCTTATAGTCAGGTAATAAAACTTGTGAAATATTATTGTCGGAAGGTGATTTGATTTTTATTTTTCCTTGTATTAAAGAAGCTTCGAAGTTTTGTTGTTTAGCATAAGCCTCTACATTAAATTTTGTGCCCAATACTTCTATGTCCATTGCATGAGTATGTACTATGAACGGGCACTTTTCGTTACGGGCAACATCAAAATAGGCTTCTCCGTCTAATATTATTTCACGTTTATCTTCCATGAATGAAACAGGATATTGCATTTGTGTTCCTGCATTTAGCCAAACATTTGATCCATCGGGCAATTCAATATTTACGCGTTGTCCGGCGGGGACTATTATTGTTTGCATAGCTATGTCAACATGCTTATGATGCTCATTCGTTATTGAAAAGATAGTAGCTGTAATACTTACCGCAATGATTATCACAGAAGCAATCTTTAAGAATTCCCTGATGAAATATCTGTTTCTTTTTGTTGTATTTATTGCTGTCCATTTAGGGTTTCCTATAAGAATCATTGCATTGAATAACTTGCGCTCTCGGTGAAACTGTTTGCTATGTTCTTCTGAACTTTCAGCCCACTCTTTCACTGCTTTCATTTCTTCAATAGATGCTTGTCCCTCGAAAAATCGGTATAATGAATTTTTGTCCATAGGTGTTTTTTATAATGATAGCGAACAAAGAGGGTTTATCCCTAGTGGAAAACTCATTTTTTGCAATTGTACAATTTTTTAAGTTTAGCCGCACACACAGGTTATAGAAGCTGTGTGTGCAGGTTATTTGAGTCGTTAATTAATTTGGGTGAATTTGATACATGTTATTTGTAGCCGATGGTAACTTTGTGTATAGCTTTGTTAGGACCGTCTGCTATGTATATGGTTCCATCTGTATCTTGTACAAAGTCAACCGGACTAGTGGTGCCTGAATCTTTCCAACCATTTTCGGCTTTACAAACGAGGATGATTGTGGCGTCCTGATAACCATTCTTTCCAGGTTTTAGGATCTTGGTTTTACGGGTGCCACTATTACCGTCACTGAACCAGATGTAGCCATCCTTATCTACCATTAGCCCCTCTGCTTTTTCCAATTTGGCCGCTTTAGGATCTTCTGTTATATCCTCCGTTATAACTTTGTTACCTCCACCTGCAATCAATGTATAAGCGCCGCTAGAGTCTACTTTATAAATATAGCCGGCATTTGATCCGTCTGTTGCTGCTGCTATCAAGTTACCAGCAGCATCAAAAGCTATGGCTTGTATTTGACGGCCGGTAATTTTAACAAATTCCAACCTTGAACTGCTGTTATAATTTCCTGATGGATATTTTTGGATCGTTCCGGAATTACGGCAAACCGCATACATATTGTTGTGTTGGTCAAATTTTACATCCATAAGGTTGTCCAACCCGTTGCGAGTTAACAAATCGGAAACTTGTTTTGTATTAGGATCCCATACGCTAATTTTATCTTCTCCTTTATATGCGAGGTAAAGTTTTCCATTAGTAGGATTAGTGGTGATTTTCAGCAGAACAGTTCCTGTGCCATTGGGGACGATTTTTTCTCGTTCCATTGTTCTTAAATCTATTGCCCAAGCCTCTGTAGCACTACCACCGTTAGTACTGTAAGCTAATCTGCCATCTTTTAAGAATGTAACGCTTTTTAAATCCTGGGTATTAATATCACTTGGTACAGTGATGAAATTTTGTGTACATTCGTAAATCCTCTCTCTTGTATCTTCGTATGTGAAAAGAGCCGGATTTTTGCCTGTTTTTACACCTACAGAGACGGTTACTGCATAAGTTCCTATTTCGTTTTGAGGTGCGATAATTTTCAATTCGGTCTCTGTGGCATATTTAACAGTTGCTATTGCATCTCCTATTTTTACAATGTTTTCTTCGGGGGTGGTACTGAAGTTCTCGCCGATGATAGTAATTTCCGTGTTTTCTGTTCCGGAGCTTGGGCTGATGGAGCTAACAACAGGAGTGTAGTCTACGTAAGTAAATCTTAAGTTCTCTGTCTTTTGGGCACCTACCATTACTTCTATAATACATTCTCCTGCTTCATTTGCCGGGGCAATTACCTGTAGTTGGGTAGCTGTTACCGATGTAATAGTAGCTTTGGCATTTTTTAAATATACTTTGGCTTGATCTGTAAAATTTTCACCGATAATGGTTATCTTAGTTCCTATTTCTCCTTTTGCGGGAGAACTGGTTGTTGTTTTCAGTTGGAGAGGTGTTGATTGCGAATTTTCATCATCACCGGAGCAGCTGAACATAAGTAAGGCTGTACAAACAGCCATGAATGCTGAAGTCGTTTTCATAATAAATTTGATTAGATGAATAAAAGTGTTTATAAATACAAATTATATAGGTTGAGTAAGAACGCTCTTCACTTTTGCGAATATAAATAGCTGTGTTTTCCATTTTTCATGTTCGCATATATGGTGGCTCTTTCATTGCGAAAATAATAGAGTAAGGTCTTATTCATAAATACTTTATTTTTTGATGTATTTATAGTAATAACGAACAGAGTAAGTTTATCCCTAGTAAGAAAGTGTTTTTTTTAGATTCTTCTTTTAAGTATTTGTGTTTTTTCTTTCATTCCGGCTTGCAGCACCTTTTTCGTGCGGAGAGGAAACCATGTGGATGTTTGTCATATCATACTTACGTTTTTGTGCTTTTATTGATCAAAAGGTTTTGGTTCTAGAATATAGGATACATGGGAAGTGAAAAAGTATGATTGGAGTTGTAGCGGTTTTCTAGTTTAAGAAAAAAAGAAGTAGCGTTGTTGGCAAATAGTCTTTTAAAGCTATTCGTAGAACTTTTGTGGCTTTGTTTATATGATATTCGACGCCTTTTGTTGTCATGTTCAATAGGTCTGCTATTTCTTTGTGGGATTTGTTTTCGTATCGACTCATGGCAAAAATACGTCTGGTTTGCTCCGGTAAAGTTTCTAAGGTTCTATTTACGATTTCTTGAATCTCAGCTGTGAAAATTTCATTAGGTTCAAGTTCTTCTAGAGTTGCGATTCTATTAGATAACTCCCAAGAGTAGATTTGAAAGATTTTATCGGAAGCCATTTGACGAACCTGTTGATTTCGAAGATAATCTATACATTTATGCTTCAAGACAGTCAAAACATAAGCTGGTATGTTTATGTCTGAAGGCAGTCGTTCCTTGTTTTCCCAATAATACATAATTGATTCAATGACAAAGTCCTCGGCCACGGCTTCATCATGCACGTACGTAGAGGCAAAATGAATGAAGCGGCGTTGATAGTCAATGAAAAATTGGTTGAAATTGTTGGTGTAATTGTTTTTATTGAACATGCGTTTTATAGTTATGCTCTGCAAATATACACTAATTTCCTATAAACGATGTCTTATTGGCTTCTTATAGGATTAAAAAAGGTTAAGTATTGCCTTTTGGCGTGAAAGAAGCTATCTGTAATGTACTTGAAATAAGGTGTTGTTGTCATTTAAACTTCGAGTTTACACTGGTTTTATAGCGGTAGAATATAGTTTTATATCTTTAATAACAATGAATAGAAATGAATTTAATGAATGAGTTTTGAGATAATAAATACTGTGCTGACTAATTTGTTGGGCCAGTTGTGTTAAGACGGCCAAACTGAGCTGGAAAGTCTTTGGAAATGCTTGTGCAAATAATTTTTTCAGTAAAATGTACCAAAATAGTTCCTCATTTGGATTATTTGGGTCGGTCAATTCTATTTAAATGCACTACTTTTGCCATTAAGAAAATTAATCACTTAACAAATAATCCATGTATTATGAAAACAATTCTTAGCGCATTAGGAGTTTCCCTTTTGATCTTAACGAGTTGCGGTGGACAAAAAAAGGTTGAAGTAGACTTTATTCAGGACAACATCGACAACGCTGTGGCACAGAACACAATCCAGACGGACATTATCGAGAAGTCCGGTAAAATCTTGAATCCGAGAACAATCAACGAAGATGGGAGTATCTCTTACATACCGATGGAAGACTGGTGCTCCGGTTTCTTTCCCGGTAGTATATGGTTGACTTATAATCTGACGGGTGATAAGAAATGGTTGCCGCTGGCTGAGAAATACACAGAAGCTCTTGATTCTGTGAAATATCTGAAATGGCATCATGATGTAGGCTTCATGATCGGTTGCAGTTATCTGAACGGCTATCGCATGGCAGATAAGAAAGAGTACAAAGACGTCATTATAGAAGCTGCCAAATCATTGTCCACTCGTTTTCGTCCGAATGCAGGCGTTATCCAGTCATGGGATGCCGATAAAGGTTGGCAGGGAACACGGGGATGGAAATGTCCGGTGATTATTGATAATATGATGAATCTCGAACTCTTATTTGAAGCAACAGCTCTTTCCGGAGATTCTACTTTCTACAATATTGCAGTGAAACATGCTGATACAACAATGGCTCACCACTTCCGTCCGGACAACAGCTGCTACCATGTGGTAGATTACGATCCGGAGACAGGAGAAGTGCGTAAGAGACAAACTGCACAGGGATATGCCGACGAATCGGCTTGGGCTCGCGGACAAGCATGGGCTCTGTATGGATATACTACCTGCTATCGCTATACCAAAGACAAGAAATATCTCGACCAGGCACAAAAGGTCTATAACTTCATTTTTAATAATAAGAACCTGCCGGAAGACCTCGTACCATACTGGGATTATGATGCTCCGAATATTCAGAACGAACCGCGCGATGCTTCTGCAGCAGCTTGTACAGCCTCTGCCCTTTATGAACTGGATGGCTATCTGCCGGGCAACCACTACAAGGAAACGGCTGATAAGATAATGGAAAGTTTGGGCTCACCTGCTTATCGCGCAGAAGTTGGAACAAATGGAAACTTTATTCTGATGCATTCGGTTGGCAGTATTCCTCACGGTCAGGAAATTGACGTTCCTCTGAACTATGCTGACTATTACTTCCTGGAAGGACTGATGCGTAAAAGAGATTTGGAAAAGAAATAAGAAATAGATAATGAACGGTAAACAGTGAACGGTGAATGCTTAGCGGATTCTGACGGAACATGTTTACCGTTTATCATTCGCTACTTGCTGTCTATAACTTTCTATTGACCGTTTGTCATTTACCTGTTTTTAATCATTTATCATAAATCATCATGAATAAACCTATAAACCTTCTTGTAGGAGGCTTGACGCTGTTTGCCGCACAAGGTTGCAAGGCTCCGAAACAAGCGTCCCAACAAGCGGAGCATCCTAATATAATCTATGTATTTCCCGATCAATACCGTAACCAGGCGATGGGCTTCTGGAGGCAGGACGGATTCCGGGATAAAGTAAACTTTGAAGGAGACCCCGTGCATACTCCTAATCTGGATGCCTTTGCACGTGAATCTATGGTCTTGTCGTCTGCACAGAGTAACTGCCCGTTGAGTAGCCCTCATCGTGGAATGTTACTGACCGGTATGTATCCGAACAAAAGCGGTGTACCATTGAATTGCAATTCTACACGTCCGATCAGTTCCTTACGCGAGGATGCGGAATGTATCGGTGATGTGTTCAGCAAAGCAGGTTATGACTGTGCTTATTTTGGTAAACTTCACGCTGACTTCCCGACTCCGAACGATCCCGAACATCCGGGACAGTATGTGGAAGAAAAACGTCCGGCATGGGATGCCTATACACCGAAAGAACGCCGGCACGGCTTTAACTACTGGTATTCTTACGGAACATTTGACGAACACAAGAACCCGCATTATTGGGATACGGATGGTAAGAGACACGATCCGAAGGAATGGTCACCTTTGCACGAATCAGGCAAAGTCATTTCTTATCTGAAAAATGACGGTAACGTACGTGATACCAAGAAACCTTTCTTCATAATGGTGGGTATGAATCCTCCTCACAGCCCGTATCGCTCCTTGAATGACTGTGAAGAGCAGGATTTTAATCTTTATAAAGATCAGCCTCTGGATAGTCTGTTGATTCGTCCGAATGTCGATTTGAAGATGAAGAAAGCGGAGTCTGCACGTTATTATTTCGCTTCCGTTACCGGAGTAGACCGTGCTTTCGGACAGATTTTGACGACATTGAAAGAATTGGGATTGGATAAGAATACAGTCGTAATCTTTGCTTCCGATCATGGTGAGACGATGTGTAGCCAGCGCACTGATGATCCGAAGAATTCCCCTTATTCTGAATCCATGAATATTCCGTTCCTGGTTCGTTTTCCCGGTAAGATTCAGCCGAGGGTAGATGATTTATTGCTCTCCGCTCCTGATATTATGCCTACGGTGCTTGGCTTGTGCGGATTGGGTGATTCTATTCCGGCGGAAGTGCAGGGACGTAATTTCGCTCCTCTTTTCTTCGATGAAAAGGCTGAAATTGTTCGTCCTACAGGTGCACTGTATATTCAGAATGTAGATGGCGATAAAGATGAAAATGGATTGGTGCAGACTTACTTCCCTTCTTCAAGAGGTATCAAGACGGCTCAATATACATTGGCGTTATATATCGACCGTGATACGAAGCAATTGAAGAAAAGCCTCTTATTCGATGATGTAAAAGATCCATATCAACTGCATAACCTGCCTTTGGAAGAAAATAAGGAGATTGTGGCACAACTTTGCGGTGAAATGGGAGCTATGTTGAAGGAAATTAATGATCCTTGGTATACGGAAAAGATTCTGTCGGATCGGATACCTTATTAGCGATTAGTAATTTATAAAACGCTGATTAACGCAAATAAGTGCCAATTTTAGGAGTAAATCTCTGCGACAATAATAGGTGTTAATCCGCATCCGCGTTTAAATTGAAAATAGTAATGAAAAACAGTTGTTTTATAGTATTATTCCTTTTGGGAATCATTCCTTCAGCTTTCGCCCAACTCATCGGATTTGAAGAAGAAGTGCCCGAAGCATTTAAAGTTTCCGGAAAGGGAGAAGTGAAAATCTCTTCTCTTTTTTACAAGGAGGGTGAAAGTAGTCTGGAATGGGACTTTCAGCCTGGTTCTACGCTGGATGTTCAAATTGCTCCTTTATCGTTGAATACGAGAAACGAGAAGCAGTTCGGCATTACCTTGTGGATTTATAATGAGAAACCGCAGCAGGATTCTATTCGTTTTGAGTTTCTGAATAAGGAGGGAGAAGTCTCTTACTGGTTCTCTTATCGTTTGCAGGCAGCAGGTTGGCGGGCTTGCTGGATCTCTTTTGAGTATATGCAGGGCGACAAGAAAGATAAGAAGATTGTAGCCTATCGCCTGGTTGCCCCGCAACGGAAGGGACGTATCTTTCTTGACCGTCTGATTTTTCCGGAAAAGAAAATGAATCTTCGTACCACTCCCGACCAGCAGTTGCCTACCAATAATGGGCTGTCTAATCGTGACCTGTGGCATTGGTGTCTCGTGTGGAAATGGGAACAACAGTCGTATGATATTCCTCTGCCTTCTAAATTGACAAGCGAACAAAAGAAGGAACTGAAGACTATCGAACAACGTTTGACAGATTTTCTGGAAGTGAAAAAGGCACCGCAAGGGCCTATTAATGCTGCCTATAAAACATTTGAGAAAGCGGCTATCAGTCCATCCATCGCTGGGACGGGATTTATAGGAACTCCTATTGTCACTCCTGATGAACAGGACAAGAAGAAAGGAGAAATGTCATGGAACGATATTGAAACGATGCTTTCCGGTTTTGCCTATGATGCTTATTATAACCAGAACGAAACATCAAAGAAAAACTACTTTACCGTATTCGACTATGCTATCGATCAGGGATTTGCCTATGGTAGCGGTATGGGCACCAATCATCATTATGGTTATCAGGTACGTAAGATATATACAACTGCCTGGCTGATGCGTGATGCTATCTATAAACATCCTCATCGTGATGCTTATCTCTCCACATTGCGTTTTTGGGCGGCTCTGCAAGAAACTCGTCAGACATGCTCTCCAACACGTGATGAATTGTTGGATTCCTGGCATACGTTATTGATGGCGAAATTTATTTCCGCTATGATGTTTCCCGATGCAAGAGAACAGGCGCAAGCGTTGAGCGGATTGTCACGTTGGTTATCTTCTTCTTTGCGTTATACTCCGGGAACGATCGGTGGTATAAAGGTAGACGGTACGACTTTCCATCATGGCGGTTTCTATCCGGGATATACCACTGGAGTACTTGCGACGGTAGGAGAATATATTGCATTTACCAATGGTACAAGTTTTGAACTGACCGAAGATGCGCGCAAACACATGAAATCAGCCTTTATTGCTATGCGCAATTATTGCAATTTCTATGAATGGGGCATCGGAATCAGTGGTCGTCATCCTTTTGGAGGGAAGATGGGAAGCGATGATATCGAAGCATTTGCCAATATCGCTTTATCCGGCGATTTGTCCGGTCAGGGAAATACGTTTGATCGCGGTCTGGCTGCCGACTATTTGCGTCTGATACGCAATAGTGATACTCCGAATGCGCGTTTCTTCAAGAAGGAAGGTATTCAACCGGCACAGGCTCCACAGGGATTCTTCGTTTACAACTATGGTTCGGCAGGCATTTTCCGTCGTGCGGACTGGATGGTGACATTGAAAGGGTATACCACTGACGTATGGGGCTCTGAAATTTATACGAAAGATAACCGTTACGGACGTTATCAGAGTTATGGCTCCGTGCAGATTATGGGGAAAGGGAATCCCGTGTCACGTGCCGGAAGCGGTTTTGTGCAGGAGGGATGGGACTGGAACCGTTTGCCGGGTACAACTACCATTCATTTGCCTTTCGACTTGCTTGATAGTCCATTGAAAGGAACGACTATGGCACGCTCCAAAGAGAATTTCTCCGGAAGCAGTTCTTTAGATGGTAAAAATGGAATCTTCGCTATGAAATTAACAGAACGGGATTATGAGAATTTCACACCGGACTTTGTAGCCCGTAAATCCGTATTCTGTTTTGATAACCGGATGGTTTGCCTGGGAACAGGTATCTCGAACTCTAATGCGGACTATCCTACGGAAACCACTCTTTTCCAGACAAAATATAATGGTAAGGAGCCCAAAGTAGGAGAGGATAACTATTGGCTTCATGATGGTTATGACAATTATTATCATGTAGTGGACGGAACCGTTCGCGCACAGGTGGCAGAACAGGAATCACGGCATGAAAAGACGCGTGAAATAACCAAAGGAAAATTTTCTTCTGCCTGGATAGAACATGGCAAGGCGCCGAAAGAGGGGACTTATGAATATATGGTATTGATACAGCCTTCTGCTTCCGATCTCGACGAACTGCGCAAAACTCCTGCATACGAGGTGTTGCAACGGGATCAGACTGCTCACGTTGTTTATGATAAAAAGACTGGTATCACGGCGTATGCTGCTTTTGAAGCTTATCAGCCTGCCACTGATAAAGTGTTCGTGGCTATTCCTGCGGAAACAATGGTGATGTATGCAAAAGAATCTGATAAGGGGATCCGTTTAAGCGTCTGTGATCCGAATCTGAATATAGAAGAGAAGACGTATACAACGAAAGAACCCAGTCGTCCTATTACTAAGGAGATACGGCTTAAAGGGCATTGGACATTGACAAGCCCGATGGAAAATGTCCGGTTGGAACAGCAGGGAGACCAGACCGTACTGACGGTAACTTGTCAGCATGGACAGCCGGTTGAAATGCTCATGGAAAATAAATAATTAGTGAATAAGATAAGAGAAAATAAGAATTTAAAGAGAGGGTATTAGTTATCATGTTTCTATGAAAAAAGAGAAGACC
>USLU01000082.1 GCA_900555635.1 uncultured Bacteroides sp. | reverse complement strand
GAAGGACAAATGTATCATTGCGAAGTAGATGATTTGTACTTGATTCCGACCGCAGAAGTACCTGTAACAAATATCTACCGTGATGTGATCATTGATGAAAAGCAATTGCCCATCATGAATTGCGCTTATACCCAGTGCTTCCGTCGCGAAGCAGGCTCATACGGCAAGGATGTACGCGGTTTGAACCGCCTACACGAATTCTCCAAAGTAGAATTGGTACGCATTGACAAGCCTGAGCATTCTAAGCAATCTCACCAGGAAATGCTGGATCATGTAGAAGGATTGCTCCAGAAGCTGGAACTCCCCTACCGCATCCTCCGTCTTTGTGGTGGTGACATGAGCTTCACTGCCGCTCTTTGCTTCGACTTCGAGGTATATAGCGAAGCACAAAAGCGCTGGTTGGAAGTAAGTTCAGTATCCAACTTCGATACCTACCAGGCCAACCGCTTGAAATGCCGCTATCGCACAGCAGAAAAGAAAACAGAACTTTGCCACACACTGAATGGTTCTGCACTGGCTTTGCCTCGTATTGTTGCCGCTTTGCTGGAAAACAACCAAACTCCCGAAGGTATCCGTATACCGAAGGCATTGGTTCCGTACACAGGATTTGAGATGATTGACTAAAAGCCTGAAAGACTTTATCGGTTATAATAGCCCGGAGTGTCCCTCCGGGCTTATTCTTTTCTAGAAGGCTATACAATTCGTATTATACGGTTTGCATAATGGGTATTTTTTCATCTGAAGACACCATTAATTTCTCTGCTCAAAATCATAGCGTATTCTTCAAGATACGTGTAAACACCTCTTCGCGAAAGTTACGCGCAACAGGAATGGTATGCTGACCGACCACAATACGGTTTCCATCTATCATGTTAATCTTTTCCAAATTGATAAGATACGATTTGTGAACCTGCAGAAAGACTTCTTTGGGAAGAGCCTCAACCATCCGCTTCATGGTAGAGCGTACTAACAGCTTAGAGTTCTCGGTATATATACAAACATAGTTCTCCAAACCTTCTACAATCAGAATATCTTTCAAAAACACTTTGTGCATCTGACGGTCTGAACGGACAAATATGAAATCCGCAGTGCCTCCCAAGCGTTCATCCTCCTGCTGCAAAAGATTATGCACTTTGTTTACAGCTTTGAGAAAACGTTCAAAGGGAATTGGTTTCAACAGATAATCGGCAACGTCAAGTTCATAACCTTTTAACGCATATTGTTCATAAGCGGAAGTGATAATCACAAGAGGTGGATGAGTAAGAGATGCCAATAGATCAAGCCCCGAAAGATAGGGCATTTCAATATCTAGAAATAACAAATCGGGTTGCTGGGTCTGCAAAAGGGTATTTAATTGCATAGCATCCTCGCATATCCCCATCAATGACAGGAAATCAACTTTTTCCACATACCGCCGCAATCCCTCACAGGCAGTAGGTTCATCATCAGTAATCACGCACTTTATCTGCATCCTTCTATAATTTTATATTGAGTTTCACCGCAAACAAGTCATCTTGTTTCATAATATCCAAAGTATAACTATCCGGATAAAGCAGCTCCAATCTACGCTTCAGATTTTCTATACCAATGCCTTGCTTTCTTCCCTGCAATATCAATGACTCCGGAATGGAATTTTCAAGATTGAAGTACAATATTCCATCTTTTAATCGCATATTCATATTGATATAGTAATCTCCGCCTACATACTTGAAAGCATTCTCTACCAAAGGAACAAACAACAATGGATAAACTTCGTACTTTCCCGGTACTTCATCAAAATGTACCTGCAACTGCAATCGTTTGGTTGCACGAAGTTTACACAGACCAATATATTGTTTTAGATACTCTATTTCGGCACAGACCTGCACTTTTTCTCCTTCATTGTAAAGTTGATAACGAAGCAAATCAGACAACTGCTCAAGCGTATGGCGCGGTGCTTCATTCTTCTCGTCTATCTGAAAATATACCGTATTGAGCACATTAAAGAGGAAATGCGGATGATATTGCGCTTTCAAGAACTTCAACTCAGTCTGGAGTTGGTCGTTCTTTATCTTTTCCAGTTGTAGGCGCTGAGCTTCATTTTCTTTTAAAATCATCTGATTCCTCAAAAAGACATAATAGAATCCTACGAGCAGCACACAGACTACTATTGGAATAGGCAGATCATACAAATCAAGTTCAACTCCCATCAACATGCGGATAATCCACATTGTGAAAAAACACCATAGCGGGGTACTCAAGATAATGACACCATATTCCTTCCACCACGCCAACTTCTTCTTTCGACACAGATGAAGCCAATACTTCATATGAAAAACTGCCGGATAAGACATCACAAGTACTACCAGCATATCTTTCAACATAAATCCCAGTTCGTTTCCTTCCCAATAATATTCATGCTTCGGAATATCATTCGCCACTCGAATACACAAAAAAAGTATGCAAGCAAAGCCTATCGGCGCCAACCATTTTTTCAAATTCCTGTTCATAACAATTACAAATTTACTCTTTTAGTTTCATCAATTTCATTTTTCCGCCTGCTTTCTTTTATCTCGTTACCTCTTTGGAAACGCCACGAAAAAGCAATGCCCAGTACGCGTTTGTTATGATGTTCATTAAGAAGCGCCCTTGTACCGAGCACCTGTACATCTACTTTCTGATAATCGGTATTGAAAATATCTTTTGCAAAGATGGTAATAGTGCCTTTGTTGCGAAACACTTTCTTTTGAATTCCCATATTCACTTCCAATATAGGATGAACCGTTGCTTGGGCATAAGCCATTCTGCCATTGTATCTTGCAGAAAGTTCGGCAGACCAGGTAGCAGAGAACGTAAACTGGTTCATCCAGCTGAATATTGGAGTAAGCATACGGTTCTTCATTTTTCTTCCTTGTTCTATCCACTTATAATTATTGTACATACCAATAGCCGTGAGACTTACTTTCCAAAAAGATACCGGTGAGAGATTAGCCGCATTGACTCGCACACCCGTTTGTGTGTAAGAAGATAGATTCTGAGGCGACACATAAATACGTTGCTTCTCCTGCTCCTGATAACTTTTCATAATAGCGTCATCTGTGAATGAATGAAACAGAGCTATCTGCAACCAGTCTCGATGAACATAAGCCAACTCTATATTATTAGAGAAAGCCGGACGAAGTTTAGTATTACCACCTTCACGAGTATACTCATCAAAAATATATGTGAAAGGATTCAAATCACCATAGTTGGGTCGAGTAATGCGTCTGCCATACGAGAATTGGAAAATATTGCCCGAAGCACAACTGTACTGTAAAGCCAATGTAGGGAACAAATGAAAATAATTCATAGTAAACAAGGAATCTTTCTGCAAAGTATTTCCTCCGAAATTTCCGCGCACATGAGTATATTCCAGCCTCAAACCGGCTGTAAGTTTCAGATGCTCTATCTCATAAGCGGTTTGCAGATAAAATGCATTAATATTTTCGTCATACACAAAGTGGGAACCAAGTGTGCCTTCGGATACCCAGCCAGAACCTGACGGTCGCATATAACCTGCTGTATTATCTATAGCTACAAAAGATGTTTTCCCTCCTACCTGAAGTTTCCAATTCTTATGTAATGGATAGTTTGCATCTATTTGTCCGACATACAAATTAATATTCCCTTTCATATTCCCTTTTAGAGTATCGGGGTTAAAGCTATTCATCAGCTGGTTTTCTGTTTGAGAATAATGGAAATAGTCAAAGGAGGCGTTGAGTTCTCCACCTTCCTTTTTCAATCTGTGCTGAATATTAGCTCCCGCCGTGACATTATTCCACTTACGCTTAGTACGACTATCCGTATTTCCCGTTACTTCCCCTTTCTGAATATCCGTAAACATATCAGCTTTTTCCTTACGATCGGAAAAATTTCCACTCATCGAAGCCCCCAAAATGGTACGTTCATTAAAAAAATAATCGAACCCTGTCCGGAAATAGTGTGAACGGGATTTCCGGTTTCGGTAAGAGTCCTGCGTCATTCTTTTATCATCTTTATTGAAAGCCCGGTCTATAAACATATCGATAACATCTTTTCCATGAAAATATGAATAAGTAAGGTAAAGATTAAATTTGTTCTCACGAATATTCATTGAGGCACTGCCATAACCATTACCCGAACGACCCAAAGCCAAGTTACCATTCAATGCCAAGTTCATGCCACGAAGTTTAATCTTTCTTGTACGGATGTCTATCAATCCCGAACTGCCGGCTGCATCATAGCGAGCGGAAGGCTGAGTTATCAAGTCAATCTTATCCGTATTTGTAGCAGGAGTCGATTTTAATAAATTCACCAACTCCTCGCCCGAAAGATAAGTAGGTTTACCATCCATCAAAATCTTTACCCCACTCTGTCCGTTCAGTAGTATATCTCCTTTGGAGTCTATCATAACACCTGGCAATGAAGAAAGTACGTCAAAGAGGCTTCCGGTACTTTGGGCAATGGAAGCATCCGTTCTATAGGTTGTACACCCGGCAGACATCTCAATTAATGGCAGTTTGGCAGTTATCACTACTTCATTTAAATGCTGGTCGGCGATAGTGTCTTGCTGTGACCAAGCCAGCAAAGGAATAAATAAAAGGAATATACTTCCCCCAAAAAAATTGTGTATCATTCTCTGTTTTTTGTTTCAAAAGTAGAGGTGCGGAGCAATACAGGCAAATTAAAGTGACGAAAGGCAGATATTCAGTGACAAGCAGCAGTTCATATAGTTTTCTCTAATTCTTTTTTTGTATTTTCCAAATAACCCGTATCTTTGCGAACCGTAACAATCTGAAAGTAATTACGTAATTATACCAACAAAATTATTAGATAATGAACAAAATCATTAGCAAAGAACATTTCTCTGAAAAGGTATTCAAGTTTGTAATCGAAGCACCTCTCATTGCTAAATCACGCAAGGCAGGACACTTCGTAATTGTACGTGTAGGCGAAAAAGGCGAACGTATGCCTTTAACAATCGCTGCTGCAGACACCGTAAAAGGTACTATCACTTTGGTAGTGCAAGAAGTAGGGCTCTCTTCTACCCGTTTGTGTGAATTGAACGAGGGCGATTACATTACAGATGTTGTCGGTCCGCTTGGACAAGCCACCCATATCGAAAACTTCGGAACCGTAGTTTGTGCCGGAGGTGGCGTAGGTGTAGCTCCGATGCTTCCCATCGTACAGGCCTTGAAAGCTGCCGGAAATCGTGTGATTACTGTGCTGGCAGGTCGTACTAAAGAACTGATTATCCTTGAAAAAGAGATGCGCGCAAGCTCCGATGAAGTCATTATCATGACAGATGATGGATCTTACGGGCAAAAAGGTCTGGTTACAGAAGGAATAGAAGGAGTTATCAAACGTGAAAAGGTGGACAAATGCTTCTGTATCGGTCCCGCCATTATGATGAAATTTGTTTGTCTGCTGACAAAGAAATATGAAATCCCCACAGAAGTATCTCTGAATACCATTATGGTAGACGGTACAGGTATGTGTGGAGCCTGCCGTATCACGATCGGTGGAAAAACAAAGTTCGTTTGCGTAGACGGACCTGAATTTGACGGCCATCAGGTAGACTTCGACGAGATGCTGAAGCGTATGGGTGCATTCAAAAACATCGAACGCGAAGAGATGCACAAATTGGAAGAACCGAAAACTTGCGAGGCAACCGGCGAGAATTTGCTTGACGATGAAAAAAGCCGCAATGCCGCTTGGCGTGTAGAATTACGTAAATCCATGAAACCGAAAGAGCGTACTGCTATTCCTCGTGTAGAAATGAACGAGCTTGATGCCGAATACCGTTCACATAGCCGCAAGGAAGAGGTAAATCAGGGTTTAACAGAAGAACAAGCCTTAACAGAAGCCAAGCGTTGCCTCGATTGTGCCAATCCGGGTTGCATGGAAGGCTGCCCTGTAGGTATCGATATTCCCCGTTTTGTGAAACACATTGAGCGCGGAGACTTCCTCGAAGCCGCCAAGACATTAAAAGAAACCAGCGCACTGCCGGCTGTTTGCGGTCGTGTTTGTCCGCAAGAGAAACAGTGCGAGTCCAAGTGCATTCATCTGAAGATGAACGAAAAGCCTGTAGCCATCGGTTACCTGGAACGCTTTGCCGCTGATTATGAAAGAGAAAGCGGACAAATCTCCATACCGGAAATCAAGGAGAAAAATGGCATTAAGATAGCGGTTATCGGCTCCGGTCCTGCCGGATTATCTTTTGCCGGAGATATGGCAAAGTATGGTTATGAAGTGACGGTATTCGAAGCGTTGCATGAAATTGGCGGTGTATTAAAATATGGTATTCCAGAATTCCGCTTGCCCAACAAGGTAGTTGATGTAGAAATAAATAATCTTGCCCAAATGGGAGTAGAATTCGTTAAAGACTGCATCGTTGGCAAAACAATTAGTGTAGAGCAGCTGGAAGAAGAAGGCTTCAAAGGTGTATTCGTTGCTTCCGGTGCCGGACTCCCCAACTTTATGAACATTCCCGGTGAGAATGCCATCAATATCCTGTCGTCCAACGAGTACCTGACTCGCGTCAACCTGATGGATGCCGCCAGCGAAGATTCTGATACTCCCGTGCCTTTCGGCAAGAATGTAGCAGTTATTGGTGGTGGAAATACTGCAATGGACTCAGTACGTACGGCTCGCCGCTTAGGTGCAGAACGTGCCATGATTATCTATCGCCGTTCAGAAGAAGAAATGCCGGCACGTATCGAAGAGGTAAAACATGCCAAAGAGGAAGGTGTAGAGTTCCTGACCCTCCACAACCCCATAGAGTACATTGCCGACGAACAAGGAAAAGTGAAAAAAGTATTGCTGCAAAAGATGGAACTTGGCGAACCGGACGCATCCGGACGTCGCAGTCCCGTTCCTATTCCCGGTGCTACTGAAACAATTGATATAGATCTTGCCATTGTCAGTGTAGGTGTATCCCCTAACCCGATTGTCCCCAGCTCTATCAAAGGACTGGAATTGGGACGCAAAGGTACAATTACCGTAAACGATAGCATGCAATCATCTATTTCGACGATTTATGCCGGAGGTGATATTGTCCGGGGTGGTGCAACTGTGATTCTTGCCATGGGAGACGGACGAAAAGCTGCCGCTTCCATGAATGAGCAATTAAAGAAATAAAAAAATTAGCCCCGTTTGCACTTCAGTGAATTGCAAACGGGGCTTATAATTAACATATAATTCTATTTTGAAAAAATCAAAGCACTTTATTCGTTGCCGGATCTGGGAAAATTACCGACGGTTTAAACGTCTTGGCCTCTTCAAAGTCCATTAACGCATACGACATGATGATAACAATATCATCCGGCTGCACTTTACGGGCTGCCGCACCATTCAGACAAATCTTGCCCGAACCACGCTCACCCTTAATTATATAAGTCTCAAAACGTTCTCCGTTATTATTGTCGACAATAGATACCTTTTCGCCGGCAATCATGTTGGCGGCATCCAGCAAGTCTTCGTCAATCGTGATGCTCCCCATATAGTTCAGGTTAGCTTCAGTGACACGGGCACAATGGATCTTCGACTTCAACACTTCAATCATCATAAGATTGGTCCTTTTTTAGTTATTACTCTTTGTACTTGATATTGTCAATCAAGCGAACCTCTCCACAGAATACAGTAATACAACCTACAGCGTAAGAGGTATCTTCCCAATTGGCAATCTTCTGCAACGTGTTGCCATCCACCAGTTCAAAGTATTCCATACGCAAGCCTGGAGCGGCTGCAATGGCATCTTCTACAAACTTCTGTGTTTCAGCTACCGTATGCGTGGCTGCAAAGGTACGACTTTCAAATAAAGTCTGCGATATTTTTAAAGCATTTTTGCGTTCTTCGGCAGATAAACGGGCATTACGACTACTCAGAGCCAAGCCATCAGCTTCACGAACAATAGGACAACCTACTATTTCCAACGGGAATTTCATTTGACGCACCATCTCACGAATGATAGCCAACTGCTGAAAATCTTTCTCTCCGAAATAAGCCTTATCAGGTTTTACCGCATCAAACAGCTTGCTTACAATCTGGCAAACACCATTAAAATGTCCCGGTCGAAAGGCACCTTCCATTACCGTATCTAACGGTGAATAGCTAAATTCACGTGTATCAGGTTCAGGATACATTTCCTCTACCGAAGGTGCAAATACAAAAGCAGCACCACAGTCCTCCAACAGACGACAATCGGCCTCGAGCGTACGAGGATATTTCGCTAAATCATTCTTGTCATTAAACTGAGTCGGATTTACAAAGACACTTACTACGGCAGCACCATTTTCTGTCACACAACGTTTCACCAATGAGGCATGACCGGCATGTAAGGCACCCATTGTAGGTACTAGACCCACCTTTTTTCCTTGGGCTCTTAAAGCCGAAAGTCCAGCCTGCAAGTCCTTGATAGTATGTACTATTTTCATTTTTATTGGTTATTTAATAACTTAGTTGTTCGCAAAAACGGTGCAAAATAAACCATTATTTAGCATATAAAGAAGAAATATCATAAATTAATGCAAAACTTATACACTATTAGGGTAGTCCGACAAGCCTATCTATCACTGAATTTCAAGCTGTTAACAATTCATAAGGAATTATAGATTCACCCTATTTGCTTTATTGCCCGATTTTTTTTGTATCTTTGCAGAATAATTGAGAACATTGTTATTATGACAAAGGCGAACAAGGTTTTATTTATTACACAAGAAATTACCCCTTACGTTTCAGAATCGGAAATGTCTCTTGTTGGCAGAAATCTACCACAGGCAATACAGGAAAAAGGCAGAGAGATCAGAACATTCATGCCCAAATGGGGAAATATCAATGAGCGCAGAAATCAACTGCACGAAGTGATACGTCTATCCGGGATGAACCTTATCATTGATGATACCGACCATCCACTTATTATCAAAGTTGCTTCCATCCAATCTGCCCGCATGCAGGTTTATTTTATCGACAACGATGATTACTTCCAGAACAGAATGCAGGCAACCGATGAAAATGGTGTGGAATATGAAGATAATGATGCCCGTGCCATCTTCTATGCACGTGGTGTATTGGAAACTGTAAAAAAACTCCGTTGGTGTCCTGACGTTATCCACTGCCAAGGCTGGATGACTGCTTTAGCTCCTCTATACATCAAGAAAGTTTATAAAGACGAACCTTCTTTTAGAGATGCCAAAGTTGTATTCTCACTTTTTGAAGACGACTTCAAGCAACCTTTCCATGCAGACTTTGCCAGCAAATTGCTGCTGAAAGGTATTTCAAAAAAAGACATTGCCAGCTTAAAAGAGCCTATCGATTATACAGCGCTTTGCAAATTGGCAGTAGATTTCTCCGACGGTGTCATTCAGCAAAGTGAACACGTCAATGAAGAGGTTTTAGCATATGCCCGTAGTACAGGCAAACTCATATTGGATTATCAATCCCCCGAAAACTTTGCAGATGCCTGCAACGACTTCTACGACAAAGTGTGGGAAGTAGAACAAATATAAATTGATTAGACAATTAAAACTATGAAAGTAAGATATTTAGGGACATTGCTTTTAGCAATTCTGACTTTCTACGGATGCGATGATAACACCGGAACGTTGGGTATGGGCATGTTACCCGATTCGGATGGCATGTCATCAAATACTAAAGTCTTCAACGTTACAACTAATTCACTTCCGGCAGATGCTGTTTATGCTAAAACCAGTACTGGATATGTAGGTAAATTTACCGATAAAGAATTCGGAGACTATGAAGCCAGCTTCCTGACCGAATTGAATTGTACTGATAATTTCTCCTTCCCTGAAGTATATAGAGTAACCGAAAGAGATAGCCAAGGAAATCCTACTAAAGCAACAGGTACCATGACAGCAGACTCAGTAGTCTCTGCGCAATTGGTGGTATATTATTCCAAATGGTTTGGTGATTCCTTGAATGCTTGTAGAATGAGCGTTTACGAGCTAACCAAGAAACTGGAGAAAAAGACTGCATACTATACCAACATCGATCCGAAAGAGTATTATCAGAATTCTCCCTTACACTTATTTAAAGCTTATACTGCTTTCGATACTACAGTGCCGGATTCCGTAAGATACGATAAGGATGCAAACGGCAACTATACATATTATCCGAATATTGTCTTCCCTTTAGATAAGAAGAAATTTGGTGAAGAAAGAATTTTAAATGTATATCGCAAACATCCTGAATATTTCAAGGACGCTGCTACTTTTATTGATAAAGTTTTTAAAGGAGTATATGTAAAAACAGATTATGGAGATGGTACCGTATTATACATTGATCGTGTAGATTTACAAATGCAGTTCCGCTTCCATGCAGTAAATGACACTACCGGTTTAAAACTGAAAAAGAAAGATGGATCAGGAGACTCTTTATTCTATAGTATGAATACCGTCTTCGCTTCTACCAAGGAAGTTATCCAGGCTAACCAATTCAAAAATTCAGAGAAGGTTGCAGAAAAGGCAAATGAAGGAGGACATACTTATATAAAATCTCCTGCAGGTATCTTTACTGAAGCTAAAATGCCTTATGATGACATCTATAAAGAGCTGTCCAAGGATACTCTTAATGCTGTGAAATTAACTTTCACCAATTACAACGAAGAGAATAATTATAAGTTTAGCATGAGTGCTCCGAAAAATGTATTATTGATACGTAAGAAGGATTTAAAAGCTTTCTTTGAAGAAAACAAGCTTACGGACAACGTGACTTCATTTACTGTTACCCATAATAATGTAGCCACCAATCAATATACATTCAAGAACATAGCTCGTTTAGTCACTACTTGCATCAACGAAAAGCAAGCAGCCAAGAAAAAAGCGAAAGAAGCTGCCGGGGCTAGTTGGAATGAAGATAACTGGGAAAAGAATGTTTGGAATGTTGAAAACGAAGATTGGGATAAAGTTCTACTTATTCCGATTGCTGTGACTTATGATTATTCAAATAGTCAGAACCCCACTATGACTGGTATCGAAAATGATCTACAACCGGGATATGCCAAACTTAGAGGCGGAAAACCTGATAAAGAAGGCAATCAAGAGACACTAAAATTAGAGGTTACTTACACGAGATTTAATAATTAATATATAATATCTAAAAAATCCTCCCGCTCAATAAAGAACGGGAGGATTTTTTTATCTATCTACTCAATAACCCAGTAGATAATTATTTGTCTTCTTTCTTGGCAGGCTTTTTAGTAGCAGGTTTCTTCTTAGCAGCAGTTGCTTTCTTTGCCGGAGTTTTAGCAGTAGCAGGCTTTTCTTCCTTCTTCTTCTCCAGAGCTTTTTCTTTCTCCAACCTAGCTTTTGCTTGATCCAACTCCTTATGCAGTACTTCTATTTCATTGCCTTGGTTCCTAATGGTAGTCAACAAGGCATTCAATTCTTCGTTGTCGATATCCACCGGATAAAGTGAATCTACACGTTGGATGAAGTCACCAAGAATATTCATATAATTAGTAAATGCATCATAAGGGGATTCATAAATGCCACGGTTCAAACCTACACCACTATTCTTAGTGGTCATGAAACGGAAGTTATTACTTGCTTGCAAATAGTCCCAGTCCTGCTTGATACGACGGTCGTCGCAAAGGTGTACACGCTCAGCCACACTATACAGCTTGGCAAAAGCTTCACGCTGCATTGTATTACCCAACCAACAACTTGTATCTCTTTCCTCGTCTACCCAAGACATAGGATAAGGAACATCCAGTTGGGAAACTGATTTCAACTTGGTAATGACTTCCGTAGGAGTGGAGAACGTAATGCCCTTTTCTTTGGCACATATAGGCAGAGCCTTCAAAAACTCCAGAATATTGGAAGACAATGACTGAGCCATACCTAAAGCACAAAGTTCCATAAAGATATTAATCACTTGTTCTTCTTGTGGCAACGCGTCAATCCAGCTAATATACTTATCAGCAAACAAAGGATATTCGCTCCATTCGGAATTAGAGAAACGCAAACTGATATCATCGGACAACTTGAAGTCACGCAATAACAGCTTCAGGTTGGGATTCATATTGCAGTGGTATACATAGTGCGGACTCTTCCAGCCCAAAACATGCTTGGCACCTTCGGTCAACATTCCTTTAAAGCCCATGCCTGCTACCATTGCACCAATCTCATCATTATAAATCAAACTAGAGTTACGGAACACCTTCGGTGCTTTGCCAAACATTTGCTTCATCTTCGCACTCTGACGCTTCACTTCTTCCTTGAAGCATTCTTCATTAGCCAATGAAGAAAGACCGTGCGAATAAGGCTCTGCCAGGAATTCACAACAACCGGTATCATTCAACTGATGTAACAAATCTATCACAGCAGGCGCATGAATTTCCAATTGTTCCAATGCAACCCCTGAGATAGACAAAGCCACTTTGAATGCACCTCCTGAGTTTTTCACCATCTCGATCAAGGTGTTCAAAGCCGGGAGATAAGAACGCTCGGCAACCTCATTGATGCTGATTTCATTGGCATAATCATCATAGTAATAATGATCGGTACCTATATCAAAGAAACGATAACGTTTCAAATGAATGATTTGATGTATTTCAAAATAAAGACAGATAGTTCTCATTTCTATTTATTGTTTTGTTATTTACCATAGTTTCTTAACACATCCTCATAGAGGGCACGGATTCTTAAACCAACTTTCTCCCAAGTTATTCCATCCACTTCGTTCTTACCTTCCTCCTGTAGATAACGGAAGAGTGACTGGTTGGTACAAAGTGAATAAATGGCATCTGCCATTGCGTGAATATCCCAATAGTCGGTCTTTATCACCTTATCAAGTATTTCGCCACATCCCGATTGCTTTGAAATAATGGATGGTGTTCCACATTGCATCGCTTCCAACGGAGCAATACCAAAAGGTTCGGAGACGGAAGGCATTACGAATACATCACTATTCTTGTAAACCTCATATACTTGCTTGCCTTTCATAAAGCCCGGGAAGTGGAATCTGTCGGCAATGCCGCGCTCGGCAGCCAAGTTAATCATGGCATTCAGCATATCGCCCGAACCCGCCATTACAAAACGGATATTACGAGCACGCTGCAATACAAGAGCAGCAGCTTCCACAAAGTACTCAGGCCCCTTCTGCATAGTGATACGTCCCAAGAATGTTACCACTTTCTCTTTTGAATGTTCCGGACGCGGAATATCCTGGAGTTCCTGTGAAAGCGGATAAACAGCATTGTGCATGGCAAATACTTTCTTCGGATTCTGGTGATATTCATTAATAACCGTACGACGAGTAAGTTCGGATACACACATAATACAATCTGCATAATCCATACCGTTCTTCTCCATAGAATAAACCGTAGGATTAACCTTCCCACGCGAACGGTCAAAGTCCGTAGCATGTACGTGAATACAAAGCGGTTTTCCGCTTACCATTTTTGCATGGACTCCGGCAGGATATGTCAACCAGTCATGAGCATGGATAATATCAAACTCCTGTTGGCGTGCCACTACTCCGGCAATGACCGAGAAGTTGTTTATCTCTTCATGCAAATTACCAGGATAACCACCCGCAAAGTCCAGACCTCCGATATCATTAACATGCATGTAAGAAAAATCAGAATAAATATGATCACGGAGAGAGTAATAGTCTTCGGGGGTCATACCTCTTGTCAGACGTGATTTCAAATAGTCATAATTGACATCACGCCATACAACAGGCACTTGACTCATATTTATTATTTTCAGAAAATCTTCTTCTTCACCTGTAGGCTTAGGCATACAGAAAACGGTTTCTATATCGCCTTGCAAGCTTAATCCTTTAGTTATTCCATAGGAGGCAACCGCAAGACCACCATATATTTTGGGAGGGAATTCCCATCCAAACATTAAAACTTTCATCTTCGTTCCTCCTTTTATAAATTATACTTAGATAATAACTTCAGAATACGCAGCATTTCTGCCGTATTCATGGCAAAAGATACCGCACCCCGACCGGTAAATGGAGGGTTACCGTCGAATAATTCGGGCAATGCTCCAATACAATGGCGTATCATTTCGTCCTCCATACCAATTAATTGTCTTTCAACGAATAATATGCCACTCATTTTATAGATGCGCAGATATGCTTCCATATAGAAGCCCATAAGCCAAGGCCAAGCGGTTCCTTGATGGTAAGCATAATCTCTTTGTATCTGAGGACCGACATAGTTAGGATTGTATCCACCGCTCTTAGGACTTAAGGTACGTAAGCCTTTCGGAGTCAGCAATTCTTTCGTTACAATATCGAGCACTTGTTTCTTTTGCACCCTATCCAGAGGAGAATAGTCGAATGCGACTGCAAATATCATGTTCGGTCTAACACTCCAGTCCATCATATAGCCATCTACATAATCAAATAAATAACCATATTCGTTGCGGAATGTTTCTACAAAAGACTTTCCTGTCACATTTGCCTGAGTATCCAAGCTATCGGCAAGAATTGTATTCCCTCCTTCGCGAACCATATCCGCCACAAAACGAAGTGCATTATACCACAAAGCATTCACTTCCACAATATATCCTGTGCGAGGTATGACGGGACGTCCGTTGGCAGTAGAGTTCATCCATGTAACGGCCTTCTCGCTTCCATTGGTATAAAGCAAACCATTTTCGTGCAAGAAAAGATTATCGTGTTTACGGTCGAGAATATAGTCCATGATCTCTTCCAATAAAGTGCCATACATTTCCCGACAATGTTCACGAGACGTTTCCTTGGCATACTGCTGCAAAGCCCAAATAGCCCACAACAACACATCAGGATGCTCCATCTCATAAATCTTATAAGTAGAAGGTTCTCCATTTATAAACTGGCGTATCGCTTTACTAGCAGTTTTCATCACGTCTTCAAACTCATTCTGCTCGTCAATTGCCAAGGTTAAACCCGGCAAAGAGATGAATAAATCACGGGCACGGCATTTGAACCAAGGATAACCGGCAAGGACGTAATGATTCTCACCTTGTTTATTATGGAACTGATGCGCCGAGTTTTTCAAACAGTGATAAAAACTATCACGTGGAGTACGGTCAGCTACTTCCGCTTCGAAAGTTTGCTTCAACTTACGCGGAGAAATCTCAGAAATACCGGCAGAGAAAACAATGCTTTCCCCCTTCTTAATGTCTACCTCGAAATATCCGGGTACATAAAGATCTTCATTGAAATCATATCCACGCTCTTGTTCTTTAGGATATTCGATGCCGCGATACCAGTCAGGCTGGAAGTGGAATTCATTCTTCTTATTAATCTGCATGAAAAGTTCCGGATAACCGGGATACAAGCAAGTTTTAATTCCGTTTTCCACGAGTTGGTAATCGCGGTTTGCTTGTGCATTTTCGTGCGTATATTCACGTACACTACGGAATGCCAGGAACGGACGGAACCGAAGCGTTGTTGCCGAATGAGCATCGACCAAGGTATAACGAATCAATATTCGGTTCTCATGATGTACAAAAATCTTTTCTTTACGGAGAATAACTCCTCCTACACGATAGGTCGTTGCCGGGATACGTTCACAGTCAAACTCACGAATATACTTGTGTCCGTTTGGACTAAAGTGGTCTCCTTGATACTTATGTAATCCTAGGTTGAACTCCGCACCGTGCTGAATTACCGTTTCATCCAAAGAAGATAGCAGCACATGATTTTCATCATCCAAGTTGGGGACTGGTATCACCAACAGGCCGTGATATTTGCGTGTGTTACAATCTACAATTGTTGTACAATGATAGGCACCCGACTTATTCGTCCGAAGTATCTCCCTTGGCAAAGATTCTTCCAGATTGATCATCAGGGTCTTGTCAAATCGTAAATAACTCATAGTTGTGCATTATTTAAAGGTTAATTATTCAGGTATCATGCGCTACATACCTTGTAGCGATGCCCAAAAATACGAATTAAAGATTAAGGGCAAAATAAAAAGTCAGTTTTTTTTCGTTTTTCAAGCAAATAATGTGTAGTATTGTACAAAAATAGCAAACCTATGTACAATAATACGAGACCTGACATACGCCGAATGGCTTTAGCGACAATAATTCCATTATTTCTTCTATTCATTCTTTATATTTTAAAGTTTTTTGAAGTTGGAATGAACTGGAATTTTACACGCCTGGGAGTATATCCAATGCAAAAATACGGTGTATTCGGTATTTTTGCGCATCCATTGATACATAGCAGTTTCAAACACCTATTCGCAAATACGATTCCACTATTTTTTCTTTCATGGTGCTTGTTCTACTTTTACAGACATATCGCCTCTTACATATTCTTTGCTATTTGGGTGGGATGCGGCGTGCTTACTTTTATTATAGGTAAACCCGGATGGCATATCGGGGCCAGCGGCATTATTTACGGTTTGGCATTCTTCCTATTCTTCAGTGGTATCCTACGCAAACATATACCACTCATAGCCATATCTCTTTTGATTACCTTCCTGTATGGCGGACTAATCTGGAATATGCTCCCACAGTTTGCCAAAACAACCACTTCATGGGAAGGGCATCTCAGTGGAGCAATTGCAGGTACACTTTGCGCTATAGGGTTTATGGGGAAAGGACCACAACGCCCCGACCCATTTGCAGATGAAACAGAAGAAGAAGAGATAGAGGCCGCCGAAGTAGCCCCTAAGCTAGACGATTCTATGGATCAAGGCTTCTGAAACGAGTCGATCAATAACGATATATTAGCCATAAACAATCTTACAGCGATTGCCAGCAGGATAATTCCGAAAAATTTGCGGATAATGTATATACCGCCTTTACCTAGGAAGCGTTCTACACGCCCGGTCATACTGACTACGAAATAGACCCATACCATATTCAACACTAATGCAATAATGATATTGATACTGGCATACTCCGCACGTAAGGAAAGTAAAGTAGTGAAAGCACCTGCACCTGCTAATAACGGAAACACTAACGGCACCAATGTAGCCTCTTTTATAGGACCTTGATTTTTAAAGATTTCCACATCAAGAATCATTTCCAAAGACATCAGGAAAATGACGAATGCACCTGCAACCGCAAACGATTCGATATCGACATGAAATAACTTCAGCATCATATCTCCAGCATAGAAGAAGCCAATTAACAAAGCAAACGATATCAAAGTTGCCTTCAATGCGTTCACATCTTTCCCTTTTTCCTTCAAATTAATAATGATGGGAATAGAGCCAATAATATCTATTACAGCAAACAGTACGATAAAAGCACTGGTCATTTGCTGCCAATTAAATGCTGACAACATATCATCCTCCTTTTTTTCTGCAAAGATAATGAATAAATATAGAATTACGAAACATTTTTTAAGGATTGAGGCTATAAACTGTTCTTAACTATCTTGCCATCTTTCATTATCATTAAAAAATTATTTTCCGGATCTCCTAGCAAAGTAATATCCTTAAGTGCATCACCATCCACCAATATCAGGTCGGCCAAAGCTCCTTCTTCAATCACTCCCAATTTACCCGGATAAGGATTTCTTATGCCGGAAAGAGAAAGAAGTTGGGCATTATCATGTGTCACCATCTTTAAAATTTCAAAGTTACTAAACCATCGTTGTAATTTAAGAATTCCTTTGTTCTGGTTCTTCGTATTAGCAGGATTGAACAAAAGATCTGTACCCCATGCTACTTTTACCTGATATTTTTTTGCTAACTGATAAGTATTATCTGTTCCATGAACCACCAATTCATGTTTAGCCTGTTGTTCTTTCGTTGGAAACTGATTATCTTCCAAAGTAAAAGGCTGCATACTGAGCCACACATCCTTTTGAGCAATCAGCTCCATAGTAGGTTCATCTATCAAATGCCCATGCTCTATGCTCCTCACCCCTGCCTGGATAGCTCTGCGTATTGCTTTAGGCACATACACATGTACCATTACGTAAGTACCTGCATCTTCTGCAGCTTTTACGGCAGCATGAATTTCTTCTTCAAAAAACTGCGTATCTTCCAATCGGTCATACAAAGATGCCACTCCCCCACCAGTCATTAATTTTATCTGGCTGGCTCCCAAACGAAGATTATTACGGGCAGCAACCGTTACAGCTTCTACCCCATCAGCTATTATAGCTGCACCTATCTCTTCCGTATGTGTCAATCCACAACAATTAAAAGGACGAGGTTCCTCATAAACTGCCCTAAAGTCGCCATGACCACCAGTCTGAGAAATAAGTGAACCACTGGGATAAATTCTCGGACCGGCAATAATTCCTTCATCAATGGCACGCTTTAAGCCAAAAACAGGTCCACCGGCATCACGAATGGTTGTAAATCCGCGAAGTAAGGTTGCACCGGCTTCACGCCCGGCTTTAAACTGGGTATAAGCCACATCTGCTGTAAGTAGATCCATCATGGTATTGCACGACATATATGCATGCCAATGGGCATCAATAAGCCCGGGCATTAAAAACCTGCCCTGCCCCTCAATAACCTCAAAACTGCCATCCGTTCCTGTTAATGTAGGAACTTTTGATATAGCTTTTATCTGATTACCTTCAATCAGAATATTACCCCGAACGGTTCTCTCATTATGTCCGTCAAATATTTGGACGTCATTGATTAATGTAAACTGACTCATATTGTATGATACTTATTTTAGTGACACACGATTTAACTTCTCTAATTCCTAAAGGGTTATGAATGAATAGCACGTTTAAGAATTAATAAAAAAAACAAAAAGAGAGGCAAAGAGTTTACTACACACCTCGATAATAGCTACTTTTGTTTAAGACTAGAAAAAAGAAACTATATGAATACAATGTTCGATACATTATTACAACTACCACTATTTCAAGGATTAGCCCAAGAAGATTTAACCTGTATAGTAGGCAAAGTAAAACTACACTTTGCCAAATACAAAGCCGGAGAAGTCATACTGAAAGCAGGTTCTACTTGTGACCGGTTCATGTTTATTCTAAAAGGTGAAGTGGCATCTACCACTTTATCATCAGATTCTTCATACAGCTTTACAGAGTACCTACAAGCTCCGCTATTGATAGAGCCTCAGTCTATGTTCGGTATGAATACAGCTTATGTATCAACCTATCTGGCACATGACGAAGTACATACAGTAAGCATCAGCAAAGCATTTGTGATGAATGAGTTATTTAAGTACGAGATATTCCGGCTGAATTATATGAATGTCATCAGTAATCGGGCACAAAGTCTGAACACTCGCCTTTGGGAGAAACCCGCAGACTGTCTGGAAAAACGTATTTCCAGTTTCATACTAACTCATGTAGAACGTACTTCTGGAGAGAAGATTCTGAAAATAAAGATGGAAGAACTTGCCCAAGTTGTCAACGACACCCGCATGGGAGTATCGAAAGCACTAAATGCCATGCAGGGAGAAGGATTACTCGAACTACACCGCGGAGAAATATTGATTCCGGAAGTGAGAAAGCTACTTTAAGAAACCATCGTTTATAAAATTAATAAGAGGATGTGCTCGTAAAGCATATCCTCTTTTTGTACAGTCAATAGCGCATTTATTTCAACGGAACTTCAGTAAATATGTGCCATTTTAGAACAATTTATCTAAATACAGATTTCTTTCGTAATTTAGCAAGATTATATAAAATATTTATGATAGATACAATAAAAGGCAGCAAACCCTTTTTGAACAGAACGTTTGACTTGGAAGAATTCAATGTTTATACAAGAATCAGTGATTTACCTCTCACAGAGACGCCTGCCTATCTCGAAGAGGGAATAAATGGAGTATGCACCGGAGGGTCCGCACTTTTCAATGTTTTTTCAAACAAACGGAAAGTTACAAAGAATGATTTGGTGACAATTTTCCCTTATCAATTGGCCAGTATAACTGAGATCAGCAATGACTTTTCTATGGTATTTCTCAAAGTACCCAAGAAATTATTTATGGATACAATAAGCGGAGTTTACAGACCCACTCTTGACTATTTCTTTTATATGAGGAAGAATTATAGTTCCCCGCTCTGCGAAGAAGAATGCAAACGGTTCATTCATTTCTGCTACATATTGACTTTTCGTGTGGATATGCCCTGCAATTTCTTCAGAAGGGAGTCAGTCATTAACTTGTTGAGAGTATTCTATTGGGATATGTACGTCGTTTACAAAAACAATCCCCAAGCTGCCAAATCCATAAAATATTCACGAAAAGAAAAATTGGTCTTTGACTTTTTTTGCCTGATTATAGAACATCATACTATAAGTCGCGATGTCGCATTTTATGCCGAGAAAATGTGTATTTCACCCAAGTACCTGACAATGCTGATTACGGATAACACCGGACGTTCGGCTAAAGAATGGATTGTAAAATATACTATACTCGAAATAAAAGCTTTATTAAAGGACTCCAATCTTGAAATCAAAGAAGTAGTTTCAAGAACCAATTTTCAGTCGAACTCTACAATGACACGCTTCTTTCGAGAACATACGGGTATGACTCCATCAGAATATCGGAACAATCTTTTCATTTAAGTTCAAGATAATGTAGCATTTGCATCAAGATGAACAGATAAGTAATGAAAGAACTTCTTAAAATAATAAATGAGATTACTGACGACATGAAGTTTATTCCAAATATTGGAAGAGACATCGACATTTCTATTGTTCAAGAGGAAAAATCAATAGTTATCCGGATATACTTACCGGATAAGGACGATATAGAATACTCACAAAATCCAATCGATATCGAGGAACTCAATCTGCAACTGACCCGCTTATTACAAACCAGAAAAGCATTAGAAAGTATTTTAAAACCGAAAAAAGTGATTTCATGCGACCTTGCTGAAAACAAACAGGCACCAATGAAGAAAGCCTTCATTGACGAGCTTGCCTCTATCCTAGAAGAGCACATAGAAAATACGGAGTTCAATGTCACTATGCTTTGCCAACTACTAAGAATGAGCAAGAAACTGTTATATCGCAAAATCAAACAACTGACAGGCACTACACCGGTAAACCTTATCCGACGGGTAAGAATGGCCAAAGCCGCCCTACTTCTATCGCACGGGGAATTTACAGTATCAGAGGTCATGTATAGAGTAGGCTATTCAAACCCTTCTTATTTTTCCAAGTGTTTCATGGCTGAATACAAGGTAAGTCCAAGCCAATATGCAGCCGAAAATGCAAAAGACACATCACAGATAGAGTATTATGAACACTCATAAACCAATTACATTATGAAAAAGAGCATATTCCTATTATTCATAGTAAGTACCTTGTTTTTACTTCCGTTGCATTCCGAGGAGTCTAACAAAAGGCACATATCCATATTGCAGCATCTGATTGACAACCATGTCACACATGACTCCATCACTCCTATAGACAGTGTCATCCTTTGGGGACAGCAAGTAAGCCCGATGCTGGAAAAAGATGGAAAGATAGAATTGTTTTTCCGAATCAGACAATTATTAGTATCTCTCTATTCCTGGCGTGGAGAGATTGGGCGCTCCATCGACGAAGCCAGGCAAATGTATGAAAAGGCCGAAGCAATCCATTATGATTTGGGAATCGCACTTTCCATCGTGGCGATCGGAGATGCCTATTATTGCTCCAATATGCCGCAGCAAGCCATCAATTCTTATAAAGAAGCCATTTCCTATCCGGTACAACATTCAAGGAACAACTATTATAAAGAAACCGCTATTTATAATCTCATCTCTCTTCTTATGATGCAAGAAAAAATGCAAGAAATGGAAACATACAGGGAAATGCTCCTCAAACTACAGTCCGAGAGCAAAGCAAATCCTTCTTCGCAGTTCCTGACTCTTGCAACAGATGTTTCTTACTTTATCCGTAAAAAGGATATGCAGAAAGCAAGTGATTGTCTTATGAAAGTCGAGCAGATCTACCAATCAGACCGTTCACCCTACCTATACTTCACCTATCTTTATGCAAAGGGAGAATACAATGAAGCTGTGGGCAACTACAAACTTGCCTTGCAGTGCTATAATGACATTTTGGACAATATCACCCATAAGCAGAGCTCCATAGACTATTTGTACATTGCCTATGACAAAGCCCGTTTACTGAAAAAAATGGGACTCCTGGAAGAAGCAATCCCGGTATATGAAGAAATCAGCGAAATTACAGATTCTGTTGTCGCACCCAGTTACGCACATAGAATCAATAGTCTGAGAGCCTCTTTCCAAGAAAACAGGATGAAGGTTGAAAATGAAGCCGAAGTCAACCGGATTCTTATGGGCGGACTGTTGGGCGGGTTTACAATCCTGGGAATCATCCTTTTCTTCTCATGGCACATCCGGAAACAAAACAGACAGATAGCAACCTCCAAAATCCGGTTGGAAGAATCACAGCAAAAGCTGGAAAAAGCGATTCAAACGAAAAGTCTTTTTCTATCCAACATGAGTCATGAAATCCGTACGCCGTTAAGTGCCATCTCCGGTTTTTCCACACTATTGACGGATAAAGGGCTCGATGAGGAAACGCAGCGGCAATGCAGTGAAGTCATACAGCAAAACTCCGATTTATTGCTAAAGCTGATTAACGACGTAATAGACCTGTCCAATCTTGGTATAGGAAAAATGAAGTTCAAACTCCAGTATTGCGACGCCATCAGCATTTGCCATAATGTCATCGATACCGTAAACAAAGTGAAACAAACCCAGGCAGAAGTCTTATTCAAAACTCCATTGGACTCTTTGAACCTATATACCGATGACTCCCGCCTGCAACAATTGCTCATCAACCTGCTGATAAATTCCACCAAATTTACTTCCAGTGGCAGTATAACCCTTGAAGTCGCCATGCAATCGGAACATACAGCTTTATTCACGGTGTCTGATACCGGTTGTGGCATTCCACTGGAACAGCATAGCAAGATATTCAACCGCTTCGAGAAATTGAACGAAAACGCTCAGGGAACAGGATTAGGACTATCCATTTGCCAGCTTATCATCGAACGGATAGGCGGCAAGATCTGGATTGATTCAGAATATACAGCCGGATGCCGTTTCTGCTTCACACATCCGATTCACCCAACCGAACAAAAACAATAACATGAAACGATTATTAATCTTATTCGCTCTGTTTGCGTGGGCAGGGATAACAAAAATATCCGCAGACAACAATGAAGACATTAAAGACAGTCTGTTAAAGGTGCTAAGCGCCCAGCCGATGGAAAAAGAACGGTTCAACACGCTTTACACTCTGGCTTGTTTGGATCAGATGTCACCCTCCTGCATATACTATCTGGACAAATTATTGAAAGAATCTTCAGCTCATAATGACGCTGAATTTCAATGCCTTGCCATGTATGGGCATGTAATCTATTACTTTAATCATCAGAATGAGAGCAATATGTCAATGTGGATGGATAGGCTATCAGATGCAGCTTTGAAACACAAATGCTACAACTCCTACTTCCAGGGAAAAAGGGCGGAAGTCACCATGTACATTATCAAGAAGAAAATAGAATACAGTATTACCCAAGCAGAAGAGATGTTTGAGCTTGCGGGGAAACTGGATAATGTACAAGGTATGATTTCCGCCAAATTATGTCTGATGAATGCTTATCTGTCAACCGCCTGGAAAATCCAGTCTCCGTTGCCCCCTCTCGTCCACTTGAAACTGACCCCCTGAA
>USLU01000081.1 GCA_900555635.1 uncultured Bacteroides sp. | reverse complement strand
CACTTATCTTTGCGTCCATTAAACGAACGTCTAAAAAACACTTTTCAGAAGCAGACACATTAATTTAAATATCAACATATTACTCATCTATTTTTCATCATTAAAAACTTTTCATTAGAGAATTGAATTTCAATTTTACCAGTTTATACTACCTTTGCATCTTTTTTACATTTCACATATATTAAATTATTCATTAAAAAGAAAAGTATTATGAAACAAAATGAGAAGCTGAAAAGCTTTCAAAAAAAGAGGTAGAAAAGCCATGTAGGGCAGCGATAACAAACAATGAATCAAGTCTTAAGAAACAAGTGGGTCGCCCTCATTGCGGAACTATATTCGGAGTACTTCCCGAATACAAAGTAGAAGTGGAAAAACAATTCATTGAATGGTACGAAGAAGGCTACTTTGATAAAGAAAATCCAACAGGCATAAAAGCACTGGCAGATATTATGTTTAAATCAAAGCTACTACTATCAAATGATAAAAAGCCACTATCAAACAGGACTATAGAACAAGAGCTTGGTGAAGTTTACAGAGATCTACACGCTAAAGACATAAAGGAAAAGAGAAAAGATAAGAACTGCAAAAGTTAGATAAAAGCACACAAGAATTAAATATATACATCCTACCAGAATACCGTTTATCTTTGCCGCCACTTTGATAAACGATCAAGCCACTCCGCATTAAGGATGCCGCTTCTTCCTGAAGATGGCATCCTTTCTTTTACTACGCCCTGACAGATCAAATACCAAACGCAAAACTCAAGTAACAATTAAAAAATGTAATGCTATGAAAAAGCAGAAGAAGTCCGCTTCACTTCACGAGGCACAGAGAAATCTATGGAAAAAACGTATCATGTTGGAAAAAAGGTACACCGAAACATGCGCAACATGGATGGCAGAAAGAATCGAAGACCTGATTGACCATATGCAGTATGGCTATGCACTCGTCGCCTATTACAAACAGGATGGAACCTTCAAGCTAGTGAAAGCTACATTAATCCCTTATGAAACTGGATTCAGAAGAAAGTACGACATCAACAAAGTAACAGGTGCACTGATATATTGGGATGTGGAACTACAAGCATGGAGAAACTTAGAAATCGAAAATACCCTGGAATGGAGACCCGTATGTTGAGAATGAAAAAGGAAAAAATAAAAGTGAAAAAATAAAAGCAAGAAATCATGGCTATGATGTATGGGGGAATGTTATATTTCCCATTCAAAGTAAATCTATTTGAAGAAATTGCAATAGAATTGATTGAAGCTAAATTTGGGTTGAAAGGCACAGCAGCAGTAATAAAGCTGCTGTGCAAAATACACAAAGAAAACGGATATTATCTGAAATGGAACAGCGAACAATGCACACTCTTCACCAACAAAGTGGGAAAAGATGTCGATGAAGAAGAAATGCAGGGTATTGTGGATATTCTGGTGGAAAAAGGATTCTTCGATCCTCAAATCTATAAAGAACAGGAAGTACTGACATCCACAGAATTACAAAAGGTATGGCTGGAAGCTACCAAACGAAGAAAGAGGGATTTAAGCTCCCTACCCTATTTCAAGGAAGAACTGAAAGTGAAAAATGAACAGTCCAAAGTAGAAACAGATACACCTCCTTCAAATACAGAAAATCAGAAGAACTGTACACAGAATGTACGCAATTTCTCTGAAAATGCAGACACCCCGGCACAAAGCAAAGAAAGTAAAGCAAATGAAAGTAAAGCACTTCCCTCTCTAACTCCCCCAGAGGAGAACGGAGGAATGACAGGGAATTCTGATTTGGATATTCCAGGGTATGCTTACAATAAGAATACGCACAATCTGGAATGCCTTATGCTAACTCTGAAACAGTTATTAATCACTGACAATGACGAAATAAAAAAGATCCTGAAACTATCCGATTACGGCAGATTGGGAGGATATGTCTGGAAAATCTTCCACAGCACGAATTGGGGAAAGATAAACAGGAAAGGAGGATATATCATTTCAATCCTGGCAAGAGAAAGAAAGAAGACATGAAAAAAGTGATTAATCATGAGTGATTTGTAACGAAATACAAGAAATTAATATCGTGTAACACAAGAAATTAATATCATGTAGTACAAAGTATTAATATCGTGTTTGCAGGAAATTAACTTCCTGCTGACACGATATTAATACTTTGGAAAACGATAATCAAGAGAATAGCCCGATCAGAAAGTGCATCTTCCAATTCTTCCTAACTTCGTGCATTTGGCAATTCTTCATTATTCAATCCATTTATTCCATTTATCTCTTTTAACTCGTTTATTCCAGAGATTTAAAGTAATTCTGGAATAAATTCCTTATCCCCCTATTCTAAAGGCTTTGGGAGGAGTGCCCGATTTCAAGGTAACGAGTTGGCAACCGTGCTTATTGCTGCACTCTCAAAGTAACCCGTTTTTATTTACAAAGATACTAAAAAACAAATCAAACTGTCGAATATAATTCGCTATATTTGCACGATAAAATTGCATCTAAAGAATGAAACTGAATAGAATAAAGGCTGTTTTATCCGAAAAAGGTATCTCTCAGACATGGTTAGCGAAGCGTCTTGATAAGAGTTTCAGTATGGTTAATGCCTATGCTTGCAACAGGATTCAGCCTAATTTGGATACTTTACAACAGACTGCAGAGATATTACACGTTGATTTAAAGGATTTGATAACTGATAAAAAAGAAAGGTTGTAATAAAATTTAATTAGTCTGGAAGTTTTAGATACATTCGCAATGTATTGTAGATGTGTCGATAACCTTCCGATAATATACAATATTAAGAACATGACTCCTGAAGAAAAAGCAAGAATAAAGATAGACCAATGGTTTGCTGATGCAGGTTGGGAAGTAGTCAACAGGGATGATTATGAACCTACTTGTACGGCTGTAGCTATAAGAGAAGGTTTATTGAAAGGAAATCTTGAAGCTGATTATTTCCTTTTCATTAATGGGAAAGCAGTAGGAGTACTTGAAGCTAAGCGTGAAGAAACCGATGCTTTCGCTTCAAAAGTATGCGAGCAAGCAGCCCTATATGCAAGAAGTGTCCCAAATATCTATCAGGCATATCAAAAGCCATTGCCTTTTATCTTTACTTCAAATGGAAAAGAATTATACTTCTGTGATTTCCGTGAACAAGATTCTTGTTTCAAACAGATAATAACTATTCCCAAGCCACATGAACTAGTTGATAAATTAGGAATTGAAGATACATTTGCCGGACTTCCGACATTGAAAAAGAAAGGGCTTCGTGATTGCCAATATGAGGCGATAACAGAACTTGAAAAGAGTTTCCGCAGTGGGCAAAATCGGGCATTGATGGTTCTTGCTACAGGTGCAGGTAAAACATATACGGCTTGTCTCGCCGCTTACAGGATGCTTTCTTATACACCGATGCGTAGAGTCTTGTTTCTTGTTGACCGAAATAATCTAGGAAAACAGGCGGAGGGAGAGTTCGGTACTTTTCGCTTGACGGAGAACGGAGGTGCTTTCAATACTATCTTTATGGTTAATCGCCTTCGTTCTTCTTCTATCCCTTCCGATAGCAACGTGGTTATTTCTACAATACAACGCCTGTTTTCGTTCTTGAAAGGAGAAGATATCGAGGATAGTGAGGGGGATGACGAGAACGAACCCGCAGAAGAAGTACCCTTACCACCCAATCCCAACTTGCCACATAATTACTTTGATATGATTATCATAGACGAGTGCCACCGCTCCATTTATGGAAACTGGCGTAAGGTGCTAGAATATTTTGATACGGCAAGGCTGGTGGGTTTGACGGCAACACCTATTGAAGAAACAAAGAAATTTTTCAACTATAATATCATTGTCAACTATACATTAGAAAAGAGTATTGTGGATGGCGTAAATGTGGATTGTCGGGTATATAGAATAAAAACGCAAGTCACGGAAACAGGTGGAGCTATATTAGAGGGTGAGAAATTTAAAGAAGAAACGAGATATACAGGCGAGATCAAGACTGTAAGTAGTAAGGAAACCAAAACCTACACAAATAAAGAACTTAATCGGAGTGTCATTAATCCGGCACAGATAAAGTTAATCCTTTCGACCTATCGGGATGTGGTTTATACAGAATTGTTTAATGACCCGCAGCGTGAGCCGAATATGGACTATTTGCCCAAAACCTTGATATTTGCTCTCAATGAGGCTCATGCTACAAATATCGTACAAATAGCTAAAGAGGTGTTTGGACGGACTGATGACCGCTTTGTTCAGAAAATCACCTATTCGGCAGGAGACAGCAACGAGCTGATACGCCAATTCCGTAACGATAAGGATTTCCGTATTGCTGTGACTTGCACATTAGTTGCCACAGGAACAGATATAAAGCCGCTGGAAGTGGTAATGTTCATGCGTGATGTGGAGTCATTACCGTTGTATATTCAGATGAAAGGGCGTGGAGTGCGTACTATTGGTGATGAGCAATTGCGCAACATCACCCCAAATGCATTCAGTAAGGATTGTTTCTATTTGGTTGATGCGGTAGATGTAACGGGGAGTAATAAGAAAACTCCGACAGCCACCGATGAATCGACAACAAAAACGATTACACTGAAAGAATTATTGGAACGTATTAGTCATGGTTATATACCTGATGAGTACCTCAAACGACTTGCAGCTACGCTTGCCAGAATATACAATAAGGCGGATGATTCGCAACGGAAAGAGTTTGCTCGCTTGTCTCATGATGATATGAAGGAACTTTCAGCTAGAATATACGATGCGCTTGGAAAAGGATTCCTTCCGCCATTCGTAAGTACAGAAGAACCCAATCAAGAGCGTAAGGGATTGGTATCTCCACTTACCAATCACGCAGACGCACGACGGTACTTGCTTATACTTGTGGCAGGATTCGTCAATACGCTGATTCCTGGAGAAGATACGCTTATCTCCAAGGGATTTTCCATTGAGGAAGCAAAAAACACAACGGAGGCATTTGAAGATTTTTGTAAAAAGTACTATGATGAGATAGAGGCATTACGCATTATTTACAATAATGAAGGAACGCCTATCACCTATTCTATGTTGAAGGATTTGGAAAACAAACTTAAAATGGCAAACAACCATTTCACTTCCCAACAACTTTGGAACTCTTATGCTATAGTTAACCCTAAAGCGGTAAGGCGTTCCACAACAAAAGAGGAAAGCGATGCATTGACCAATATCATACAACTTGTGCGCTTTGCTTTCCGCCAAATCGAACGATTGGATAGCATAGTCACTACTTCCAAACAGTTTTTCAATCTTTGGTTAGGACAAACCCAGCGTGAAATAACCGACAAACAGCGAGAGATTATCAGTCGCATTGTGGATTATATTGCTTCTAACGGAGCTTGTACAGTCAGGGATATTCGTGAGGATGACGCAACCCATGCGGCTCAAATGATTCGGGCGTTTGGGAATATGCAGAAAGCGGACGAGGCACTTCATTCCCTTTACACATTTGTAGTATTAAGAAAAGCAGTATAAAAATGGCAACAAATAATTTAACAGAGCAATCGCTCACCAAAAAAGTATGGAATCTGGCAACAACTCTAGCCGGACAAGGTATTGGATTCACTGATTATATTACCCAACTGACCTATCTTTTATTTTTGAAGATGGATGCCGAAAATGTAGAAATGTTTGGAGAAGAGTCGGCTATTCCAACTGGTTATCAGTGGGCGGATTTGATAGCACTTGATGGTCTGGATTTGGTAAAACAATATGAAGAGACACTTAAATTGCTTAGTGAGCAGGACAATCTGATAGGTACAATTTATACCAAAGCACAAAACAAGATAGACAAGCCTGTTTATCTAAAAAAGGTCATCACCATGATTGATGAAGAGCAATGGCTCATTATGGACGGTGATGTGAAAGGTGCTATCTACGAAAGCATTCTTGAAAAGAACGGACAAGATAAGAAAAGTGGTGCCGGACAATATTTTACGCCTCGTCCACTAATTCAAGCAATGGTAGATTGCATCAATCCGCAAATGGGTGAAACCGTTTGTGACCCAGCTTGTGGAACGGGTGGATTCTTACTTACAGCTTACGACTACATGAAAGGGCAGTCGGCAAGTAAAGAAAAACGTGACTTCTTACGTGACAAAGCTTTGCATGGTGTGGATAATACGCCTTTAGTGGTGACGCTCGCTTCCATGAATTTATATTTGCATGGCGTAGGTACAGACCGTAGTCCGATTGTGTGTGAGGATTCTTTGGAAAAAGAACCGTCAATTCTTGTCGATGTGATACTTGCCAATCCACCTTTTGGAACTCGTCCGGCTGGTTCTGTGGACATCAACCGCCCGGATTTCTATGTAGAGACCAAGAATAACCAGTTAAACTTCCTCCAGCACATGATGCTTACGCTCAAAACCGGTGGGCGTGCTGCTGTGGTGCTTCCCGACAATGTCCTTTTTGAGGCAGGAGCAGGTGAGACTATTCGCAAACGCCTATTGCAGGATTTCAATCTGCATACTATCTTGCGCTTGCCTACAGGTATCTTCTATGCCCAAGGTGTAAAAGCCAACGTGTTGTTTTTCAGCAAAGGACAACCAACCAAAGAAATATGGTTTTACGACTACCGTACAGACATAAAGCACACGCTTGCCACCAATAAACTGGAACGTCATCATTTGGATGATTTTGTTTCTTGCTATAATAATCGAGTAGAAACCTACGATGCAGAAAATAATCCGCAAGGTCGTTGGCGTAAATACCCTGTAGATGAAATTATTGCCCGAGACAAAACAAGTCTTGACATTACTTGGATAAAACAAGGAGGTGAGGTGGACGACCGTTCATTGGCAGAACTGATGGCTGATATAAAGGACAAAAGCCAGACGATAAGTGCTGCTGTGGTTGAACTTGAAAAGCTACTTGCAAATATTGAAGAAAATTGAGTTATGGGAAAAGATATTATCAAGAATGATAAAGATATAAACGACCTGTTCCTAAAGGTTGTTGACCTTGTCACGCAGGCTAGGAAACGTGTGGCTACAGCCGTCAATATAGCTGAGGTCTATACTAAGTTCCATATCGGACAATATATAGTAGAATATGAGCAAAAGGGAGAGACAAGAGCCGAATACGGAAAGGCGGTGCTGAAAGAACTCTCCAAACGTCTGACTGATAGGTTGGGCGATGGATGGTCATATTCAACGCTTAAGAATATACGGCAGTTTTACATTGTTTTTTCTAAAGGGCTAACCTGTGGTTGTCCAAAGCCGAGCCAAAAGGCTAACCAATGGTTAGCCAATTATCCGGATATAGAGGAACGTATTTCTGAGCCGACATTCGCTCTCTCATGGTCTCATTATCTTATACTGATGAGGGTGGAAAATCCGGACGCCCGCAGTTTCTATGAAATAGAATGTACCCAACAGCAATGGTCTAAAAGACAACTCAGCCGTCAAGTAGGAAGCTGTCTTTATGAAAGATTGGCATTGAGCCGTAACAAAGATGAAGTAATGCGGTTGGCTAAAGAAGGGCAAACTATTGGGAAACCATCGGACATCATCAAGAATCCCATCACATTAGAGTTTCTTGGTCTAAAACCCGATGCTGCTTATTCAGAGTCTAAATTAGAGAATGCCATTATTAACAAGATGCAGCAATTTCTGCTAGAACTTGGCAAAGGATTTCTCTTTGAAGCAAGGCAGAAACGGTTCACATTTGATGAGCAGCATTTCTTTGTTGACTTAGTGTTTTACAATCGTTTGCTACAATGCTATGTGCTTATAGATTTGAAGATAGACAAACTTACTCACCAAGACCTCGGACAGATGCAGATGTATGTCAATTATTATGACCGCTATGTCAAACAAGACTTTGAAAAGCCGACAATTGGCATTCTACTGTGTAGGGAGAAGAACGATGCGCTTGTGGAACTTACCTTGCCTAAGGATGCTAACATCTATGCTTCTGCTTATCAGCTCTATCTCCCCAACAAGGCTTTATTGCAAGCCAAGGTGAAGGAATGGATTGAAGAGTTTGAAGAAAATGAGGAGTTAAAGAAACTGGAAGAAAATGAATAGTAATTGTGCAGTCGAAAACTGCACAATTACAAACAGAAATACAACGATGGATACAAAAGCGTTACGTCAAAAGATACTCGACCTTGCGATACATGGAAAACTTGTACCGCAAGACCCGAACGATGAACCTGCATCAGTTCTGCTTGAACGAATCAAGGCTGAAAAGGAACGACTGATAAAAGAAGGAAAAATCAAGCGGAGTAAGAAGTCTGCAAAGACTTCCGATACGCCCCATTATGAGAATGTACCGTTTGAGGTGCCGGAGGGATGGCTATGGTGCAAATTGGAAAATATTACAGTTCTTATCGAAGATTGCCCTCATACAACAGCCAAAGATGAAGGAAAGGGATACCCTTTGGTGCGTACTCCTAATATCGGTGAAGGACAATTACTTTTAGATGGTGTACATCGAGTTTCTAAGGAAGTTTGTGACAAAAGAAATGTAAGGGCAGTTCCTCAAGTTGATGATATAATATACGCAAGAGAAGCACCTGCTGGAAATGTTGCTGTTATCAAAGAGAATGAGCAGGTTTGTTTGGGGCAGAGAACTGTTTTGATTCGCCCAATGAATACACTTATTGATTCCGTATGGCTTACATACGCCATGCTTGCTCCTTATTCGAGAAATCATCTGACAAGTAAGGCTACAGGTTCAACTGTAACCCATGTGAATATGGCGAGTATTAGACCTTTTGACTTGCCATTGCCTCCCCTTTCAGAACAGCATCGTATTGTGGCAGAAATAAAAAGGTGGTTTGCTTTGATTGACCAAATAGAACAAGGAAAAGCAGATCTACAAACTATCATCAAACAAACCAAGAGCAAAATCCTCGACCTTGCCATTCATGGAAAACTCGTGCCACAAGACCCAAAAGACGAGCCAGCCATTGAGCTTTTGAAGCGCATAAATCCCGACTTCACACCTTGTGATAACGGACATAGTGAGAAGTTACCACAAGGATGGGCGTATTGTAAACTTAGTAATGTGCTTAGAATAACTATGGGACAATCCCCTAAAGGAGATTCATTAAGCAATAAAAGAGGTATAGAATTTCATCAAGGAAAAATATGTTTTTCAGACAAATTTCTTTTAAAATCTAAGATATTTACAGATGAACCCATAAAAATTGCCGAATCTAATTCTATCTTATTATGTATTCGAGCCCCTGTCGGAGTTGTTAATATAACAAAAAGACAGATATGTATTGGACGTGGATTGTGTGCTTTAAATCCATTTGACGGTAATACTGATTTTTATTTTTATTTACTTCAAATATTACAAGATAGTTTTGAGAATCAATCAACAGGAACTACATTTAAAGCAATATCAGGAGAGATAATAAAAAATGAGAAAATTGCTTTACCTCCTCTTTCAGAACAACAACGCATTGTTCAAAAGATAGAAGAATTGTTTTCAGCTCTCGATGATATTCAAAATGCCTTAGAAGTGTAATCAAATACACTTCTAAGGGTTGATATGGCTTTACCAATTTACTACTTTATCCACAATCTTTTGTTGCTCGCTGGCGGTTCTACGAAGATAGATGCGAGTGGTTTCTATGCTTTCATGCCCCATTAGGTCGGCAAGAAGAGCAAGGTCGTTAAAGCGGTCAAGGAAATTTTTGGCGAAACGGTGACGGAATGAATGAGGATAAACGACCTCCTTGTTCATTCCATATTTCTCGGCAAAATGTTTGAGCTGAGAAGCAATTCCACGAGTGGTGATGCGCTGTCCGAAACGGTTCAGGAAAATATAGCCGGAAGTGAGTCCTGTTTCTTTGAGCCATTTTGCGGCTTCTGTACGCAAGTTCTTCGGAATATACAGCCGACGGATTTTTCCACCTTTACTGTACAGGTCAAGATGTCCTGCCTGTACATGCTCTGCTTTGATATGAAGCAATTCGCTGACACGTGCGCCGGTAGCAGCCATAAACCACACGATGAAATACCACTCATCGTAACCATCGGCTTTAAGCTGGGCTTTGAGAAATTTGTAATCGGCATCGCTGATTACATTTTCCAGGAAGTTTTTTTGTTGCACCTTTACGAACTTCACTTTCAATTTTTCCTGTTTCGTAAACTCCAGATACTTGTTGATCCCTTGTAATCGCAGGTTCACCGTCTGCGGCTTGAAGTTCTCCACCAAATACCCCTTGTACTCCAGAAGTTTTTTCTTGTTCACTTCCCCATAATGATTGAGGAAATACTGCACCGTCCACACATACGATGTAACGGTATTCTTTGCCAAATTTGTTTTGGCAAGATGATTCCTGAATTTTGTTACCATATTACATTGATTTATAATAAATACGGTAACAATATAAGAGAATGTATCGGACATTATACGCAGTTACCTGAAGGATGGACAGTTTGCAAGCTTGAACAAATTACAAACTATGAACAACCTACTGCTTATATTGTAAACTCAACAACTTATAATGATTCCTATTCAACACCTGTTTTAACAGCAGGTAAATCATTTATTATAGGCTATACCAACGAAACTGCTGGTATATACTCAAATCTTCCTTGTATAATCTTTGATGATTTTACAACTGATTCAAAAAAAGTTAATTTCCCCTTTAAGGTAAAATCATCAGCAATGAAGATTCTAAAAATACATAATGATATTGAAGTTGATTATGTGGCAATGTTTATGAGCATTACCAAATTGGTAGGTGGCACTCATAAACGATATTGGATTTCCGAATACTCAAAATTAGAAATACCCATACCACCAAAGGCTGAACAAAAACGAATTGTTTATACAGTCCATGAAATCTTTACACAATTAAATGAAATAGTGGAGAGTTTATAGGCTCTCCATTATCAAATCCAAAGACATAAAAGCCTTATTTATAGCCTCTACAATCCTTTGCTGCTCTTCGTAAGGTGGAATAGGTACATCAATCGCCTTGAACAGTTTCTTATTCAAATGCGGAATGGCAGAACCAACCTTATTCTCTCGCAATATCTCTCTATGCAAGTTGATAATTTGCAACACATACTCGGTATTCATATTCTCATTGATAGACAACTGCTTAAAAGTGCTACCTTGATAACCAACTATTGGGGTTCTGAATACCTCTCCAGAGTTTTCTCCGTCAACTAAAATCAAAAGAGAATTTGCTGCTACATATTTGCCAGCAGTCAAAGTCTTGGCATCACGCTTACCACGCAAATATTTGACATCAAGATTTATTCGTTCTATACCATTTTGCTTATCACCATCAATTAACGAACATAACATTTGCATGGGTACAACTGTCCATTTTTCAGGTAACTGCGTATAATGTCCGTTATCACAAGGTGTGAAGTCGGGATTTATGCGCTTCAAAAGCTCAATGGCTGGCTCGTCTTTCGGGTCTTGCGGTACGAGTTTTCCGTGAATGGCGAGGTCAAGGATTTTGCTTTTGGTTTGCTTAATGGTTATCTGCAAATCAGATTTGCCTTGCTCTATTTGGTCAATCAAAGCAAACCAACGCTTTGTCTCAACAATTAAACGTTTTTGCTCTGCGATAGGAGCTAAAGGAATCGACAAGCATCTGAACTTATCAAAATCAATACTATCTACTGTCGTTCCATCTTTATGGTATTCTTTTAAGATAAAGTGTTCGTTAGCTTTTATAACAGCGTACAGATATTCAGAAAGCTCCTGTATATAAGGTGAAATAGTTTTTAAATCTTGGTTAACTGTAGCTGGCTTTTCTAATATAGAAAGAGGAAGAGTATGTCTTAATATGCCACTACGTATTACTACAAGTAACGTACCTTTCTCATATATTGTCATTGTCTCCAAAGCCTTATCTGTGATTTTCATCAGAGAGTTTGTAATATGGCTACACTTCATGTCCTTAGAAGTTACCCATAGATGGTTCCCATTATCCCAATATTCTTTATTATCCATTGACGGAGTTTTACCTCCACCAAAAGAAACAATATCTTCTAACTTACACCATTTCCACCCATTCGGCAACAAGTAGGGATAATGGGGCGTATCGGAAAGAAAAAAGGAGAGGAAAAATCCTCTCCTTAACTTTAAACCATGTATTAGACATTCAAATCTTTCATCGGCAATCCATAATTGTATTGTCCGAAAAATCCTTCGTGAATAAATTTCAAACCAAGTGTCTGATAATACTTGTAGTTGTCGCCTTCGGTGCAGAGGTATTTGTAACTGTATCGTGGCGCATATTCCTTGAAGAACCGCACAAGTTCATGCAATTCCTGTTCCTGCTTTTTGGCGAAGTTGCAGTGTACAAGGATGATGCACCAGAAAGGATATGCCGCCATACTCGAACTTCACGCCCTGCACCTCCCTTGTCGTTCGGCTTACCTTGAACTTCATTTCAATGTCCCGTTCAGAAAGAGCTTCTTTCAGTTCGTTCCAGCTTCGGGCATGGGGCAGTTCCTCTTTTAGTGCCTTATAAACCTCATGCTTTGCCCTGTCGTATGGTCGCAGGCGTTCCTCCTTGATATTGTCCTTGCCATTGGCAAAGCAGTCTGTATTTGGCGGTAAGCATCTCATCCACCACAATCAGCAGTTTCCCTGCCCAGTCGGAGTTGAACTGACTGCGGAAATCCTCGTTGGTATTGAATGTTACGTTATTCTGAAATACAGCCTTCAGGAAGTTAAGGAACGTACTCTTGCCTGTATTACGTTCTTCCGACACCAATAGCAGGACGGGTAGTTTCCGCACGGGTTGCAGGTAGAGCAGTTGCAGGTAGTCTATGCCCAACTCGTATTGCTCCCCGAAGATGTGGCGTACCAATGAACGGATATGTGAAAACTCCCCTTGTACGGGCTGATGCTCTATCGGCTCGTATAGATTCAAGAACTTGTTCACTACAGGCTTGTAGCTTACATGGCTTGGAACGGTACAGAAACCGTCATACTTGGGAACGGTAGCCATAAATCCCTTGCCGTAGTCCTGCCGGAGCGTCTCAGCATTCCACGGGATGCGTTTCCTTACATAGCCACCGTTCAGACGTGGCTGGTTCACTAACTTGTAGAGGGTTGTACCCACCCGGATAAACCCCTCTCTTTCAATGTTGATTTTTGTCATACGTCATTCGCTTAATCGTTTAATAATTAGACGGCTGCAAATTTATCGTGTAAGACACGAACTATTGATACGCAAAACACAGCGGAGCAGCGCAAACGGCACGGACTATGTTAAATCTTACATTCTGACGGGTAACGATTTGAAAACCTTACTGCTTCTATATTCCGCTTTTCCTTGCGTTTCCCATTTTTTACCGTTGGCTTCGCCTGTCACCGCAAACGCCTTATTAATAAGCCATTTAATTCCATTTATCTCTTTTAACTCGTTTATTCCAGAGATTTTCCTTAATTTTGTATTACTTTTAGCGAGCCTAAGGCACGCATAAAGGAAAGTAATAATAAACCACTAACTAAAAATTAGAAAATTATGGCAATGCATACATGGTTTGAATGCAAGATCCGTTACGAGAAAACAATGGAAAATGGTATGAACAAGAAAGTAACTGAACCTTATCTCGTAGATGCACTCAGTTTTACGGAAGCCGAAGCACGTATCATCGAAGAGATGACTCCTTTCATTTCAGGCGAATTTACCGTATCGGACATCAAACGCGCCAACTATAGCGAATTGTTTCCCAGTGAAGAAGAAGCTGCCGACCGCTGGTTTAAATGCAAATTAGTTTTCATCACGCTTGATGAGAAAAGCGGCGCTGAAAAGAAAACTTCTACTCAAGTACTTGTACAAGCCGCTGACCTGCGCGATGCGGTGAAGAAGCTGGATGAAGGCATGAAGGGTACAATGGCCGACTATCAGATTGCATCCGTAGCAGAAACTGCTATCATGGATGTGTATCCATACAGCGCAGAACCGAATGACAAACCGGAAGTTTAAATTAATTACGAATTATAAAATATGAATTACTATGTAGTATGTACTACAGTAAGCGCTATTCATAATTTATAATTCGCAATTCATAATTCAACAAAGATGATTGCAGAGAATTTAAAACAAGTACTGAGCGAACTGCCTGAAGAGGTACGACTAGTGGCTGTTTCCAAATTTCACCCTAATGAGGCAATAGAAGAAGCATATCATGCCGGACAACGTATATTCGGAGAAAGCAAGGTGCAGGAAATGACTTCGAAATATGAAAGTCTGCCTAAAGATATTGAATGGCATTTCATCGGGCACCTGCAAACAAATAAAATTAAATTTATCGTTCCATACGTGGCATTGATTCATGGAATTGATTCCTACAAATTGCTTACCGAAGTCAATAAACAAGCCGCAAAAATAAACAAAACCGTTCATTGCCTACTCCAATTGCATATTGCACGTGAAGAAACCAAATTCGGATTTAGTTTTGAAGAGTGTCGGAAAATGTTGGCATCCGGTGAATGGAAAGAACTCAAGAACATCCAAATATGCGGATTAATGGGAATGGCTACTAATACTGATAATGTTGAACAAATCAAGGCTGAATTTTGTTCTTTAAGTAGCTTCTTCCAAGAAATAAAATCCACATGGTTTGCTAACGAAGAGTCATTTCGAGAAATATCAATGGGCATGTCCCATGATTATCACGAAGCCATAGCAGCCGGTAGCACTTTGATACGTGTGGGAAGCAAAATTTTTGGAGAAAGAAGGTATTAATTACTAATCACTATTTTATCATGGCAACATTAGAAACTACTTTTGCAGGGTTGAAACTCAAGAACCCCATTATTATCAGCAGTTCCGGACTGACAGACAGTGCTACCAAAAACCAAAAGTTGTGTGAAGCGGGTGCAGGAGCCATCGTCCTCAAATCTCTTTTCGAAGAGCAGATTATGAGGGAAGCTGACTGGCTTGGTGATCCTAATATGTATCCCGAAGGCAGTGATTATCTTGTAGGATATGTTAGGGAACATAAGATCGGTGAGTACATAACATTGATCAAAGAGAGCAAGAAAGTTTGCAATATACCCATTATAGCGAGTATAAACTGCTACCAGGACGCTGACTGGATTGAGTTTGCTACAAAAATCGAAGAAGCAGGTGCCGACGCACTGGAAATTAATATTCTTGCCTTGCAAACAGATATAAACTATGTGTATGGTTCTTTTGAGCAACGACACATTGATATCCTGAGTCACATCAAGAAGATGGTCAAGATTCCCGTTATTATGAAGTTAGGCGATAACCTTACCAACCCTATAGCACTCATTGACCAGTTGTATGCCAATGGAGCAGCCGCAGTAGTAATGTTCAACCGCTTCTATCAACCGGATATCAATATTGAGAAAATGACTCAAATATCCGGTAACGTATTCAGCAATGAATCTAATTTAGCCAATGTATTGCGCTGGATTGGCATCGCTTCCGCAAATGTAAAAAAGATGGATTATGCAGCATCAGGCGGTATTCATTCTCCGGAAGGTGTCGTAAAAGCTATATTAGCAGGTGCTTCAGCTGTAGAAATATGTAGTGCACTCTATCAAAGCTCCTATTTCATTATTGAAGAATACCTTCGCTTCCTGAATTTATGGATGGACCGCAAAGGCATGGAAACGATTAATCAGTTCAAAGGCATTTTGAATGTGAGCGATCCGAAGGGAGTTAATACATTTGAACGTACACAATTCTTGAAGTACTTCTCCTCACGCGAGTAAGAAGAACGAAACAGATAAAATAATAGGGTGGTAAAGTGCTTTTGCAGGCAACTTTACCACCCTATTAATTTATGGTTTTGCTCTTTTTAGGACTTCTTATCCAAAGCTTCGAAGCAAGAATTCTTGCTGACAAACTCCGGAACAATATCTTTCATTGCACTTACAATCTTCATCTGATCGTACGTATAGCTGACATCAATAAGTTTTTGGATACGTTCCTTTACTTCATCATAATCATATTCACGCACAGTAGCAATCATAATCTTTTCGTGATAAGTGGGTTTGGTCAGCTCCTTCACATTCAGAAGTTCTTCATATAACTTTTCGCCATGACGCAAACCGGTGAATTCAATCTTCACATCCGTACGTCCGGAAAGGCTAATCATGCGTTTGGCAAGATCCACAATCTTAACCGGTTTACCCATATCAAAAATATAGATTTCGCCGCCATTACCCATACTGCCAGCTTCGAGTACAAGACGACAAGCCTCGGGAATGGTCATAAAATAACGTATAATCTCAGGATGAGTCACAGTTACAGGACCACCACGCTGAATTTGGTCACGAAAGCGAGGAATGACTGAACCATTAGAACCTAATACATTACCAAAACGGGTAGTAATAAACTGAGTGGCAGTACCTCCATCCTTCTGCAATTTCTTAGCCAAAGATTGCACATAAATTTCGCAGATACGTTTGGAACAACCCATCACGTTCGTCGGATTGACTGCTTTATCAGTAGAGATCATCACAAACTTCTCAGCGCCATATTTCACAGCAAGATCGGCAACACTACGTGTACCAAAGATATTCACCTGGATAGACTCGGAAACATTATCTTCCATCATCGGCACATGTTTGTAGGCGGCAGCATGGAAAATATACTGAGGCTTGTATTCCTGGAAGATCGCTTCCATACGGGTTGCATTGGAAATGTCAGCAATAATTGTCTCCGCATCAATATCACGCCAACGGTCTTGCAATTCCAAACGGATATCGTGCAACGGAGTTTCTGCCTGATCTACCAGAATCAGTTTATAAGGATTGAATGAAGCCACCTGGCGCATAATTTCACTACCGATAGATCCCGCTGCACCTGTTATCATCACTCGTTTGCCTTCCAGATGAGAAGCCACTTTATGAATATCAATCTCGATAGGATTACGTTGCAAGAGGTCTTCAATCTGAATTTCCTTCAGTTGGGTACGATTTAATGTCTGACCATTCCATTCGCTCAAAGGAGGCGCAGTCATCAATTTGATATTATGCGCCAACAAGCGGTCCGCCATATCCGATTTTTTCAATTCCTCCATCTTAGCAGGAGAAATAATAATGGTTTGTACGTCGCGATCACTCAAGTTATCGATCAATGTGTCATCGTTAGGAAACACCCTGACGCCCATCATTACTTTATTTATCAACTCAGGCTCATCGGCTATAAATCCGCGCAAGCGATAATGATTACGCAGATTCACACGCAATGCCTTCGCTATATTAACACCAGCTTCCTTTGCCCCATAGATAAAAACATTGGCGCTATGTGTTCCATCAAAGTTCAAGGCTTCAAAGAAAGTTTTAACAACAATACGCGAACATGCCATCATGGCAAAGCTAATAATGTATGACATGAAAAGCACACTGACCGGAGCCAGATAGAAATTCATATAACTTTCAGCCAATACACTCGCAATCATCAACAATGCATATGACACCGTTAACGAAACAAAGATACGCATGATATCCACAAAGGAAGAAAAGCGTAATACGTTAGAATACGTGCGGAAAATACGGAAAAACACCAAGTTGACAAGAACCGTCCATAAAATAGTTCTATCTATGGTGGAAGATTCCAGGAAAATACTTCTGAAATCATATCGGAGTGCATAAGCCAGCAGACTAGATATGACGATGATAAATACATCAATCAATAGAATAGTCCAAATAGGTAATACCTTTGCAGAAAGGTATCTATGAAAAATTCTTCGCTTCATTTTGCTTGACAGTTTTGTTTTTAGGCGTGGCAAAGATACATTATTTTGGCCAAAGCGAGCAAGAAATAGATAAAAAAATATTATAATAAAAAATTAACATAAGCAGAAACCGTCCCATCTCCTCTTTTAGGTTACAGAGAAGATGGGACGGATAGTATTTATCTCGCCAGAAATTTCCTGATTACATCAAATTACTAGCCAATTCACTCAACTGACTGCGTTCTCCTTTCACCAAATTAACGTGGGCAAATAAATTCTGATCTTTCATACGATCTATCATATACACAAGCCCATTGGACTGGCTATCAAGGTAGGGCTGGTCTATTTGTTGGATATCACCGGTAAATACCATCTTTGTACCCTCTCCTGCACGGGTAATGATAGTCTTTATTTCATGTGGGGTCAAATTCTGAGCTTCATCAATAATACAATAGGTTTCGCTCAAGCTTCGTCCGCGAATAAAGGCTAATGCTTCGATTACTAATTGTTCACTTTTCTGCATATCTTCCAGGCGTTTCACCTCTGAAGAGTTGGAAGCAAACTGATGTTTGATCACATTAAGATTATCGAACAATGGCTGCATATAAGGAGCCACTTTTTCGTTAGCATCACCAGGCAGGAACCCCAAGTCTTTATTGGACAATGCAACAATTGGACGGGCTAATAATATCTGTTTATACTCAGTAAGTTTACCCAAAGCTGCTGCCAATGCCAACAGAGTTTTACCAGTTCCGGCTTTACCGGTCAATGCAACCAACTTTATATTGGGATCATTCAAAACTTCAAATGCAAAACTTTGCTCGGCATTACGCGGCTCAATTCCGTAATTCTTGGATTTGTTTACCCTGCAAACAGAATGAGTAAAAGGATTATAACGCGCAAGTACACTGTTACGATCACTCTTCAAAACAAAACACTCATTAGGATGAACAATATCCTTAAAATCGAATTCACTGATATCTATTCCCTCTTTTGAAGAATATATACGATCGATTAAAGCAGGATCTATTCCCTCGAAAACTTCACTCGACTTCTCAAATATATCGACATTCACCACTTTGTCGTTGATATAATCTTCGCATAGCAAACCGATAGAGCGAGCTTTCATGCGTAGATTGACATCTTTCGTAACAAGAATGGATTTCATCTTGGGTTTCTTTTCGGTAAGCCAGTCTAGTACAGCCAAGATCTGATGATCGGGAATACGTTCAGGAAAAGATTCGTGCACACGGGGGGAATCTACAGCACCTGCCACTACGAACAAGCGTCCCAACCCCTCTCCTAGCGGCGCTCCCTTCGTAAAAAGATTGTCGTCTGTAATTAGGTCGAGTTCACGTACAAATTCACGGGCATTGAAATTAATCTGTTCGTTGCCTTTCTTAAACTTGTCCAACTCTTCAAGTACTACAATGGGAAGATAAATGTCGTTCTCCTGAAAATTTTTCAAACAGTTATAGTCGTGAAGGATGACATTGGTATCAATCACAAAATTTTTCTTAGCTCCCATACTCGATAGATTTAAATAGTTAATATCTTTGTTGTCTCTAAAGATAACAAATTAATAAGCAGAAAAGATTCCTTTCTTGTTAAATATTATAAAAGATGGATTATCAGGACACTTTATCTTACTTATATAACAGCGCACCTATGTTCCAGCAGGTGGGTAGTTCGGCATACAAAGAAGGGCTGGAAAATACACGAGCGTTGGATGAGCACTTCGGATATCCTCACCGTTCATTCCGTTGCATCCATGTAGCGGGTACCAACGGCAAAGGTTCTTGTTCGCATACACTTGCCGCTATATTGCAGGAAGCAGGCTATCGTGTAGGACTTTATACCTCTCCTCACCTGATAGATTTCAGGGAACGTATCCGCATCAATGGTATACCCGTACCGGAAGAATATGTTATTCGTTTTGTGAAAGAAGAACGCAGTTACTTCGAACCGTTACATCCTTCATTCTTTGAATTAACCACTGCTATGGCTTTCCGCTACTTTGCTGATGAAAAAGTAGATGTGGCTATCATCGAAGTCGGTCTTGGAGGGCGATTGGACTGTACCAACATCATCCGTCCCGATTTATGCGTTATCACCAATATCAGTTTTGACCATGTTCAATTCTTGGGAAATACATTAGCGAAAATAGCCGGAGAAAAAGCAGGCATCATAAAAAGTGGAATTCCCGTTGTGATAGGTGAAACAACTCCCGAGACCCGACCTGTATTTTTGAACAAAGCGCAAGAAGTAGGTGCCCCCATCTATTTTGCAGAAGAAAATGACCGTGAGGATTACCCTGGAATTGAGTGTGAGTTGAAGGGAATCTATCAGAAAAAAAATACCCGTACTATTCTTACCGCTCTTCCTCTTCTGAAAGAAATAGGCTATCGGCTGGATGAACAATCTGTACGCAGTGGTTTTGCCCACGTCACCAAGCTCACCGGTTTAATGGGACGATGGCAGAAACTCCAAGATACCCCTACCCTGATTTGTGATACAGGACATAATGTAGGAGGTATTACCTACATTGTGGAGCAATTGGAGCAACAATCTTATCGTCAACTACATATTATAGTAGGCATGGTAAATGATAAGGATATCCGGGGAGTATTGGCATTACTGCCTAAAGAAGCCACTTATTATTTCACTAAAGCCAGCGTAAAGCGTGCACTACCCGAGGATGAATTAGCCAAGCTTGCCTCTGCCGAAGGACTTCAAGGCACTTGTTATCCGGATGTACCTGCCGCCGTTCGGGCTGCACAAGAAAAAAGCCTCCCGGAAGATTTTATCTTCGTAGGAGGCAGTAGTTTTATTGTTGCCGATTTGCTAGCGAACCGCGATGCACTCAATCTCCACTAAGGCATCTTTGGGCAATGCTTTCACGGCAACAGCCGAACGTGCCGGGAAAGCACCGTCAAAATAGGTGGCGTATACTTTATTCATATCAGCAAACAGTGACATATCCGCCAGGAAAACTGTAGTCTTCACAATATTTGCCATGCTCAAACCTGCTTCATCCAAGATGTGCTTTACATTTTCCAAAGACTGGCGGGCTTGTGCCTCGGCACCTTCTGCCATCACTCCGGTAGCGGCATCAATAGGTAGCTGACCAGATACAAATACCATTCCATTAGCTTCTATTGCTTGGCTATAAGGACCTATAGCCCCCGGTGCCTTTTGGCTGCAAATTACTTTTTTCATTGAGTTCTTAGTTTATTAGATTAATAATCAATTCATTATTTCGTCCGTGATAAAAAAAGATCAGGATATATGCAGTATTCCCTTTACTAACGCATTTATTATATAAATACACAAAAGAAACATTCACTCATAACCTTATTAATACCTAAGACTTAACTTTTATTTTAACACGGTGGGATTTTTCCCCAAACAAAGGCTCTGCTTGCGAAAACAGAGCCTTTGCTTTTATCCATTATTTGCAATGCTTTGCAATCAATTCATCTACATTAGGATCGCCCAGCTCCTTTGCTTTGGCAAAGCTGGCACAAGCTTCTTTATTCAATTTCAACTGAACCTGTGCAATGCCCATCAGTCGATAAGCTTCCGCATATTTAGGATCTATCTCCAAAGCAGCTTTCAGCACTTTCAGAGCTTCTTCATTACGGCCCACACGAATGTTGATTACTGCCAATTCGGCACGGTAAGTCAAGTCTTTCGGGCTTAGTTCAATAGCTTTAGCCATATCATCCAATGCACGTTGATATTGTTTGGCTTTCAACGCAGCTTGTTCTCGGTAATAATAGAACATATCGTTCACTTCACCTTTTACAGCCTTGAAGTATGCATCGTAATCCAACATTGCATTACGTGCCTGATCGGCATTCATACGAGCTTGGGCACGTTCCAGCAAATAAGGAGCGGCTTCAACAGTATAAGGTTCTGTAAAACGTGCTACACAGCTATCCAGCAATGCTAAAATTTCTTCAGCAGGTGCCTGCATCAATTCTTTAGTTTTTGCAGCGCTATAGAAAGTTGCCGCAGATGCTAAGTTTGACTTATTCACTTCGTCATATTTGGCCAGTGCAGCCGGATAATCTTGTTTGGCGAAGAGGATATCCCCTTCCAATTGCACATAGACCGGAAGTGCTTCGATAGCTATTGCCTTTCTAATTTCATCCAACGCTTTATCATATGACCAGTCTTTATAAGCTTTTTCCGGTTTTCCCAGTTGATAGCTGTAGATCATTTTAGCACGATTAAAATAAACATCGTCTTTCTTCTGGGCAACGTCCAATGCTTTGTCCATATCCGCCACTACTTTGCTCATCGAAGCATCGTCAGTGGACAAAAACAACTGCTGGGAAGCGCGACGAAGATAACCATCGGCACTAGTAGGATACTGAGCTATAAAATCATTCAAGATATCCATATACTTTTCCGGCGACAACTGTGAGGATGCCATGTATAAGAATACCAAAGCTTGCTCTTCAGTATCAGGCAAAGCTTTCTTGATTCCGATTCCTTTCAAGGACATGTCACCATAAGATAACGCACTTACATTCTGAGCCATAGCAAAGTTTGCATCAATAGCGTAACAAATAGTAGCAGTGTCTTGTCCTGATGATTTCTGAGCCAGACCAAATACTTGTCCGTCTACTGTCATTACCGGGCAGCTTACCATTTTATCTTTCAGATGCATATCAAGTGTATAGTAGTAATAATTTCCGGCAACTTTACTGGCTTCTTTCACTTTTCCTGCTGTATAGGACCGGTCTTTCTGAGTAGAGTATGATAACAAGTATACATCAGCCCCAACTACAGGTGCTGTAGCAGCCAAAGTCAAAGCAGGCACTTTCTTTCCTGATATGCCCACGCGGAATTTAACGACATCGTAAATATCGTTTGCTCCCATAATAGACTCTACCGGCATTTGCACGCCATCCGAGTTTATCACTACTGCACGCTGGGCTCCCTTAAACAAGCTGTAATCGGATAGTGCCACACCATCTTCTGTTACAAAAAAGCCATTTCCTGTGTTCAGTATTTTGTCGCTACTGTCATAAGTCACTACGGAAAAGACCGAACGTTTGGCCTTTTCCACCCATTTGGGCGCTTGCGCTACACTCCATTGAGTCAACAAACAAAGAGTAAGCAATAAGAAGGTTTTCTTTTTCATATTTCAATTATCTTTCTTTTTATTCTTGAAATCACGCATCATCTGTTCGCCCGAAATACATCATCTGTTTGCATCAAATGCATCATCTGTTTGGGTGAAACGCATCATCCGTTTGGGGTAAACAGATCATCTGTTTTTATTCTTGTGGAATACGTTGTTTCACAGCTTCATAAATCAAGATTCCGGCAGCTACCGATACATTAAGCGATTCAATGGTTCCCAGCATAGGAATCTTCACCCATTCATCACACAATGCCAGATTATCGTAGGATACCCCTCTATCTTCAGCTCCCATAATGATACACATCGGTCCGGTATAGTCAGCCTTGGTATAATCATAATCTCCTTTTTCGGTAGCAGCCACAATATGGAAGCCACTGTTTTTGAGGAATTGCAAAGTTGCTTTCAAACTCTGTTCGCGGCAAACAGGCAAGGTATGCAATGCGCCGGCAGAGGTTTTCATTGCATCGGCGTTTACCGACACACTGTTCTTGGCCGGAATAATCACGGCATCTACCGCTGCACACTCACAAGTACGGGCAATTGCACCGAAATTACGAACATCCGTGATTCCATCCAGCATTACAAATAACGGATTTTTGCCTTGCTCAAAAAGGAATGGCACCAAGTCTTCTGTCTTTTGATAAGTAACCGAAGATATAAAAGCAATCACTCCTTGGTGATTTTTACGAGTTATGCGGTTGATGCGTTCTACGGGAACACGTTGTACCGGTATCAACAATCCTTTCAAGGCGGCAAACAACTCTTTGGACAAGTCGA
>USLU01000080.1 GCA_900555635.1 uncultured Bacteroides sp. | reverse complement strand
GAGGAAAAAGCAGCATAGCCAAAAGAAAATATAGCAGAACTGTAAAATATAAAAGAGGTTGTGCCAACGTTTTGACAGGCACTGTCCACGATTTTGTGTAAATAGAAAACTAGAGGATTCGAGTTTTATACTTGAATCCTGTTTTCAAATATAGTTATAAATTGATTAAAAATCAATGCCCAATTCCAAATAGGTTGATACCATTTCTTTTCTATTTCTGTAATAGCCAGATACACAGACTTTTTCAAGGCATCATCATTTGGGAATGATAGCTTGTTTTTGGTGTACTTTCTAATTTTTCCGTTCAGATTTTCAATGAGATTCGTTGTATATATGATCTTTCTAATTTCAACCGGGAAGTCAAAGAATACGGTGAGTTCTTCCCAATTATTTCTCCATGAGCGTATCGCATATGGATATTTAGTCCCCCATTTTTGCTCAAAGTTCTCCAACTCCATCTTTGCGGCTTCTTTAGTAGGTGCATTATAGATATTCTTTAAATCAGAAGTAAACTCCTTTTTTTCTTTCCAGACCACATACCGACAGGAGTTTCTTATTTGATGCACTACGCATATTTGAGTGGTAGATGTTGGAAACACACTCTTGATAGTTTCTGTAAATCCATTCAGATTATCAGTAACCGTAATCAGTATATCTTCTACACCACGAGCTTTGAGATCCGTTAAAACGCCCATCCAGAAGGCAGCGCTCTCATTTTTACCAACCCACATACCCAATACCTCTTTCAAGCCTTCCTTATTTAGACCTACACATAAATAAACGGTCTTGTTGATGACCTTACCATTTTCCCTGACTTTAAATACGATACCATCCATCCAGACAATCATATATAAGCTCTCCAAAGGACGATTCTGCCACTCTGAAGCAGCCTGGCTGACTTTATTGGTAATAATAGAGATAGCGGAGGTGGAAAGATTGATACCGTATATTTCTTGCATTTCTGACTCAATGTCAGATACGCTCATGCCTTTGGCATAAAGAGAGATTACAAGACGTTCAATAGACAAGCCACGGGATTGATGCTTAGGGACTACAACTGGCTCAAATTCACTTTTTCTATCACGAGGAACCTGAATAACAGATTCTCCCATCTCTGTTTGAATCTGCTTCTTATAACTACCATTGCGGGAGTTGCCACTATGATCGCCTTGATTGGAGTGTTTCTCATAACCTAAGTGGTTATCAAGTTCAGCTTCCAACATTTGCTCATAGACACGAGTATGAAGCTCTTTCATGAAAGCGGTAACATCTTCACCTGTCTTAAACTGAGACAGGAACTCTTTACTTAAAAATTCTTTGGGGATGTCCATAAAATCTGCTTTTTTACAAAGTTAATATATAAATAAAAAAACTACGAGAAGAATCCCGTAGTTTTCTATTTACACAATATTATGGAGAGTCCCTTTTGACACAACCTCACTTTTTATGTAGAATATATGATCTATCAAACACATAGTATATATACCTAAAACAACAAATACTATAAATATGTATCCGAAAATAAACACCACCTTTGCCAGTTGCTTAATCAGAAAAAAGCCACTCCTCAATGATTAAAAGGCAACCGGATTGATGATCCGTTTATTGCTACAGCCTTTATTTTTTATGTCGGCTAGCTCTTTTCTTCCGGATATCTGCTTTCATCTTCGCTGCACCCGAACCATGTTGTCCACGAATATACGTCGCTTTTTTCGCTTTCGTTTTCACCTTTTCCTCTTCTTTGGGCTTATCTTTCTTACCTTTAAAAACGATGCCACCCATGATTGCTTCTTCTATACTCATATAATCATTTATTAGTATTCAACATTTCCGATGGCAAAGATAACCCTTTTCTACGGATTTATTTATCTTTGCAAAGTTAACAATCGTAACCACCAATGGCAATAACAATTCTTTCTGCAGAAAAGGACCCGATGGGAGCCGCTATTTCTGACTATTTCAACCATCATAGAGCTGATCGTTTGCGGGTATTTTCTTCTCAATTCGAAGAAGATGAAATTCCCGTCAAAGAACTGTTTCGTAGTATACAGTCTATGCCTGTACTAGAGCGCACCGCCCTGCAAATGGCTACTGGACGGATTTTGGATGTAGGTGCCGGAAGTGGTTGCCATGCGCTCGCACTTCAGGAAATGGGAAAAGACGTATGCGCCATTGATATTTCTCCCTTATCTGTCGAAGTAATGAAACAACGCGGAGTGAACGATCCTCGTCTCATCAACCTTTTTGATGAAACATTTTCCGAAACATTCGATACGATCCTAATGCTCATGAATGGTTCCGGAATCATCGGACGGCTGAATAATATGCCCGAATTTTTCCAACGGATGAAACGTATTCTCCACCCCGGTGGATGCATATTTATGGATTCCAGTGATTTGCGTTATCTTTTTGAAGAGGAAGACGGTAGCATAGTCATCGATCTGGCCGGAGATTACTACGGAGAGATCGACTTCCAAATGCAATATAAAGATGTAAAAGGAGACACATTCGACTGGTTATATGTAGATTTCCAGACTCTTAGCTTATATGCTTCCGAATGTGGTTTTAAGGCAGAATTGATAAAAGAAGGAAAGCATTACGATTACCTGGTCAAACTTAGCATTGCTTGAAAATGCATCTTCATATAGTGACGGTATACACTCCGGATAGCGTCACTATATAACCAAAATAGTAACGCCATCACATCAGGATAGCGTTACTATTTTTATATACTCATATATGTTCCGTTGGAAACATCTGATGAAGGTTCTCTTTTATTTCAGCATTTCATTAATTGCCTGCACAAGAGAAGCAAACTCTTCCTCATTATATAAACGAGTCAGCTTTACAATTTTCCCTTCCTTATCAATCAACACGTTTCTCGTTATTCCAGATTCACGTAATGCATACTTCGCAAAGATATCAGCTCCCGGATCCAGTCCTAACGGATAAGTGACTCCGGTAGATTTTGCAAAAGCCAGTACTTTGTCAAGCGGTTCGTCACGGTCAATGCCAATCAGAGCAAAGTCTGCATTATTTTTATGCTTCAACCAAATATCCTTCTCGATAAACGGCATTTCTTTACGGCAAACCCCACACCAGCTTGCAGTGAACTGCAACATGACAACTTTACCACGAAGGGAAGATAAACTCACTTGCTTCCCATCTGTCAAGGTAATTGTGAAATCCGGAGCCATCTCTCCTACCCGAACAATATATCCTGTACTATCTGCCTGAACTGATTTTGCATCCGCAGTTACTTCTACACTATCTGTTGCAACTTCAACATTCGCCGTTCCTTTCTTCTGTCCGGAACAAGCCCATATACCTATGGCTAAAAGCGCCACACTACATACATTCATAATTTTCATTTTCATCTAATCATTGGTAACTTTGCAAATATAAAAAAAGTATGCGATGTATTTGCATTTTTAAAAGAAATTCATACCTTTGCACCCGCAAAAGAAAAACGCCTCTTTAGCTCAGTTGGCCAGAGCACGTGATTTGTAATCTCGGGGTCGTTGGTTCGAATCCGACAAGAGGCTCTCCAGAATGAATGCTGTTTATCACATCAGATAAGCAGCATTTTTTATTAATATCTTCTTTAAGATTTTTGCTTACGAAATACTACCATACCCACAGCCAACAAAATCAAAAGAATTCCAATAGCACTATTCAGGGTAAACAGTTCTTTAAAAACAAAGACACCGATCACAACGGCTGTCAGTGGTTCCATCGCACCTAAAATAGAAGTCAGTGTAGGTCCCGCATACTTAATTGCCCGTACCAAAGTTATATTGGAAATAGCCGTAGCCGGCAATGCAAGTCCTAAAATAATCAGCCATATATAACCGTCTGTCACCAGATGAAGCCCGGAAGTTGCCATAGCTCCTATCAGATAGAAAACAGCTCCCATCCCCATAACATAACATGTCAGTACAGTGGAATTGATTTGAGCGGCTCGTGTTGTTCGAACCCCAATGATGTATCCTCCGTAAGAAAAGACAGAAATACAAGCCGCCACCAATCCTACTATTGTATCACCACTTTTCGCCTCCAACTCTCCCGATGACAGTAAAGCAGCACCAAACAAAGACATTAAAACAGCAAGCATCACCAAAAGAGATTTCTTTTCATGAAAGAAAAACATCATTGCCAATGATACAGCCAACGGATACATAAAATGAATAGTCGATGCTACCCCCGTGGCTATATTCTGATAGGCAATGAGCAAACTGAATGAGGTGGTTGCCCGCAACAAACTTAATAAAAAAACGACTAACAAATCTTTCTTTGCCAGCCGGAAATTACATCCCGAACACCATCCAAACAGTGTCAATACAATAGCAGCCACTCCCCAACGATAAGAAAGCACCTCGAAAGCCGAAAAACCAGCTAACAACAGAGTTATAGAAAAAAACGGAGCCAGCCCAAAAGTGGAGGAGGATACCGCCGCATAAAGTATACCTTTAATACGATTCATCGATATATTCAACTAATTCCAGATATTCACAATGCAAAGATTATAAATATTTCTTTAATGCCACCATTAATTTCATTTTTTCAAGCGGCTTAACCAGATATTCATTACAGCCGACCTTTATTGCAGCAATCCGGTCAGAATCGAAAGCATGGGCGGTAAGTGCGACGATAGGTAAGCTAGCATTAAACTTACGTATTTCAGCTGTAGCCTTCAATCCATCCAGTACAGGCATTTTCATATCCATCAACAACAAATCGACATGTTGGCTACGCGCTATTTCCACTGCCTTTTGCCCATTCTCCGCATGCAGTAAATCATAATGATCCTTCAGGATAGTAGACACCAGCTGATAATTACTTTGTATATCTTCAGCTATGAGAATTGTTTTCCGACCGGCACTCTTCTCCATCACTTCGTCATTCGCACCAAACTCTCCTCCGGAGATATTCTCTTCTTTCTTCTCTTCTACCATAGAAAGTGTATCGACTTCACAAGGTAAAAATGCCCAAAACAGCGATCCTTCATTGTGTACCGATTCAAAGCCGACTTTACCTCCCATAGCTTCTGCAATTGCCTTGCAAATAGAAAGTCCAAGTCCGGTACCTTGGGCAAACTCATCAAGTTTCTCAAAACGCTGGAATACTTTTCCTTTTTTATCATCAGCTATACCAATACCGGTATCTTTCACATAAAAATAGACGCCTCCATCCTTACATGCATATCCCATTTTAATAGAACCTTTTGAAGTATATTTGATAGCATTAGTGACATAATTCGTTATAATTTGTGCCACGCGATTACGGTCCAGAGTTACCCGACAACAGTGATAAGGATTGATTTCAGTTAACACGATATCTGGATTCTTCAGGCGCTGTTTCATGGAAGTAAACATGTTTTCAAAATGTTCGGATAAGTCGAACGGTTCGTATTTCAGTTCTACCGAACCGGCTTCCAGCTTGGATAAATCAAGTATATCATTTATCAGTTTTAGCAATAACTCATTATTACTATTAATAATCTGGATATAGTCCGCCTTTTCTTCTTCTCCGGCATAAGCCATCAACTCCGAAAAACCTACAATAGCATTCAAGGGAGTACGGATTTCATGACTCATATTCGCCAGGAACGCAGATTTCAATTTATCAGACTGCTCTGCCTGATGTTTGGCTTCCTGCAATTCCTTAATCATTTTTTCACGCTCCGTTACATCATCCACGCGAATTACAACACCATCCACAGATCCATCTTCAAGAACTACGGGAGTGGCAAACACTTCAACGGTATGCGCACTGTCCAACGAAAACTTCATCTGTTCCGTCTGTAATGAAACAAAAGCACGTTGCATCACACAATTTTCACAGGGAGAAGTACGATTATATGTACTTTTATAGCAAAGTTCACCTTTTTTGTAGGCTTCAAAAGAAAGACTTTTTGAACATAACGAAATATTTTCCCATTGAACCATATATTCCTTCGTGATGTAGGCCAACCCTGAATTCGTATTGTTAAGAACCAGTTCATTCTGTCGTACCAAAGCGTCCTGTATTTCTTTATTCTTTAGTAAGGTCAATTCAGTCTGCTTATAGGAATCGATATTTTGCGTCATACCGAACAAATACTTATAAGGAGCATCGTTCAAAGTTGTGGTTTCAACAAGGCCACGCGTTTCCCACCATTGATACATGCCATCTCCTTTAAAGTCAATGCGATATTCCACATCCCATACACCGCTTCCTAGTTCTACCGCCTTTTGCAAAGTTTCAGCAAACTTTTGTCGGTCATCAGGATGTACGAGAGTCAGATATTTCTCGACCGAATTAATTTCTGATGCCTTTTTCCCATTTTTATCAAAACCTTCACCGAAACTCACCCTGTTCTTAGCCGGCTCAAAAAACCAGGTGAAGGCATTCATCGCTTCCATAGTGACAGTTAACAGCTGTGCACGACGCTTCAGTTCATTTTGTAAACTCTGATCCCAGCGGGTATTTAACAGAAAGCGTTTGCCATCATCTTCAATTATACTTTTGCGAACAATAGTATCATAGCTGCGTCCATCCTTCAGTATAATACGTTCCATGCCGAAATAAGGGTTCCCAGTATTGTATACCTCTAAATCAGTCTTCTGAATACGCTCTACTTCTTCTTCACTCAGCACATCATAAGTAGTTTTATCCTCGCTGGTACCAAACATGAGCTTACTCTCTTCATTGCAAAAAACATAGCGGAAATCATTCTCTACATCTTTGATATGAACAGATAACGGAAGATTATTTAATATATTATAGAAGAACTGCTCCTTTTTCTGCACCTCCGTATTATTCTTTCGGGTACCAACATATTTCAATACCTTCTTATTAGAATCAAATTCATAAGGAGCACCGCTTATCGTACAAAATTGCCAGGTTGAGCTATCCGGTAACATAACCCTGCTATCAAAAGAAAAAGAAAAATCTTCCCCATTGCTCATTCTTTCCATTACTTCAGTAACCTGACTACGGTCATCCGGATGCAAAGTCTCCAGATATAGTGCCATACTAACTGGCTTAGACTGATCGTATCCATTCAGCGGTTCATTATCACTATAAAATAAGGTGATTATTTACGACAATACCCCAAATAGGCTTGTCTGATTTATAATAACTGATAAAACAGTAACGGGAATAACCTTGCCAGCTATTCCCGTTGTTTTTCTTTTTTTATCCTGCGTATAATCCAATTTCTTTGAATGCAACCCATGCTTCTTCGATGCATTTATCTATATCTTCTAATGAAGGCTCATATAGATACTCAAGACATTTATCTATTTTTGAGGTAAACTCTTTATTGTCTTTATATTGTTCTTGCGCTTCATATAATGCTGTATGTAAGTATGCTGCCACTTCTCCTATTTTGAAGCCAAGTTTATACTGGTCAACCGACTTCTGACCAGGAAATGGTACAGATGCTCTTTCTAATCCACGAAAAATATCAGCATCAGCTCCAAATCTTCTTGTACGTCCGCATTTGAAGACTGCTCTAATCAGATATTCATAATTCATTGCTTCCATGATTGTAAAATTTTAGATTGATATTTTCGGCAAAGTTACTAATTAAAAAGCAGTTGTAGATATGAACAGAACAATTATTTCAATCGAAGTACAAGACCACGGTGGTAAAGAGGCTAATATCATCGTCAGAGGAGAACGGAACAATCAGATTTTCTTTGAAGAGCAGTTTGATTATAAGGACGAAGAAAAGCACTCTTTGCGTCTTCATCTTCTGAAAGGACGGTTTATGGAGAAGTTTCCGAAACTTGGCGAAAGTTTAAGTATTCTTTGTATTCGTAAGCTATTCAATGATATTACGATACGGAGTAAAATGAAAGCTAATCCCGATTATAGAACACTTGATAAATAAGAACAAATCATGAAAAAGGACAATAAAAACGCATCTACTCCGAATAAAGGCAAATGCGTATTTAAACATTTAGATATAGATTGCGACAAGCGATTCAGATGTAATGGTTATCAGAAAAAAGGGTGTAAACTATCTGAAATTAGTAATATGAAATCTACTTAGTCTTTGATATTTCTTTCAATGCCAGTTCCATACGATTTAATTTATCCAGAATTTCTTTTCCGTATTTAATTGTTGTTGCAGGAACATTCTCGTAATTGGTAATTCCAATTGAGTAGCCACATGCTTTACAACTAATGGACGTAAAACCATATTGACAATTTTCGATATCGATATCGATATCGACTAACTGAAATTTTGTGCTTCCGCATTTAGGGCATATTTGTTTCATCAGAATTCATTTAATTGTTGACGATTGCAAAGATACGATTTTTCTCACTATCTTTGCAAAGTCCTACGGGACAAAGTTTTCAGAAAATAAGGAAAGTGCCTTATACTCGTTGAAATCGCCAAATTATCAAGAGGTATATACGAGGCACAGAGGACAGCTCATACTTGTGGGTTGCCCTACTGTGCGTATATACAGGTGTTTGGCGATACCTAACGAGTATGCACAGGGGCAGCCCACTTTCTTTAACAACTAACATTGTTAAACTTCTCCTATGGTTGTCGTGGAGAACTCGTTAAAATTCGCCACCATGGAACTTATTGTAGGTTTCTTTTGTATTCTGTTTGCGTTGGGTATTTCTATTGCCACCGCTGTATTAGCTTCCCGAAAAGGACGTAATTCTGTAAACTGGTTCTTTTTATCCCTATTCTGGGGTATTGTAGGATTGATTGTATTAGCATGTTCCAAGCATTTAGAGCGTGAAAAAGGAGAAAGTGATACACTCGTTAAGGTATTATGGAGTATCGTGCTTATACCGCTTGTATTATTTGCCGTATTTTTCTACAATCGTACAGTAGAAAAAAGGGAACTCCGAAAGAGCTATCAAATTGAAGAAGTAGCTCCCCAAATAGAACTTTCCGATAATTATATTGAACGGGCAGTAGATTTGAATGATTATTTCAATTCAAGTACTGGCTGGGATGACGAAACGGATTGGAACTATGCAGGACTTGAAGATGACGAAATCCAAAAGGCTTTTGATAAAGTTCTCAAAAAGAACGGCATATATTGGAGTGACCAAAAGCAATGCTGGGTTAAGAAGGTAAAGAAAACCGCAGAGCAAGCTCCCAAGGTCAAATTTAGATGAAGGCAGGATTATTTATTGCCCTTCTTTTTAGGTTTAATATCGTATTTCAGAGCCTTCTGCATAAGAGCAGAAAAATCCACTGGAACTTCTGCTTGCTTCTTTAATTCTTTTGCAGGTAGAAGTTCGATAGCCATTGCCTTTTCCATGTCTTCTATTGTTACTTGTTTCTTTTTACTCATTTTGTCAGACTTTGAAAAGTTATACGATAATTTGAGTTACAAAGTAACAAATTAAATCGTGAAACATCATCAAAATCTCTCGTATTATAGCGGAAGCAGAACTCATTAACATATCGTTGGAGGTGTTTCTTGCTCGTATGGTTATATATTCCTGTCAAGCCACGTTTCAGAATACTCCAAAAACCTTCGATATTGTTAGTATAAGCATCTTCATCAACGTATTGTCCGTGACCGTGGTCAACCACGTAATGCTCGTATAACTTGCTAACAGTTTTGTATCCACACCACTCATCTGAGAATAACGTTGCCGTGCGTTTTACGGTTTTGAGAATAGGAACTGTCAACGATTTATAGGAAGTGTCACGGACTACTTTACAAACCACCTTACCGCCACGCTGAAGCATACCCATAACGGGAACTTTATCTTTGAAGCTCCTACCTTGGCATTTCTTTACTTTCTTGTTATAGTGCCGATTTTTATTCTTACCGCCCACGAAAGTTTCATCAAGTTCTACTTCTCCGTCAAGTTTCTCTTCCATGACGATACCGAAGCATTCACGAATACGCTGATTCATAAACCACGCAGTTTTATAGGTCACGGATATTCTTTTGGATAATTCGATTGATGAAATACCTTTCTTGCGGGATGTTATTTCATAGATAGCCACGAACCATTTTCTCAATGGTAATTTAGAGCCTTCAAACATCGTTCCTATTCTGACGTTAAAGTTCTTGCCCGTATTTTTACAACGGTACATTCCATCGCCACGGTTATATACTTTGGACGTTGGGTCATAAGGAGAAACGGGAATACCGTTTGCCCAGCGTAGCTGTTCCAGATACTTGATGCAGCTTTCCTCCGTAGGGAATGCTTCCAAGAGGTCATATAAGGAGTTGAATTTACCGATATTCATCTTACCAAAGTTTATAGTTCTTGCTATATATAACTCTGGTGAGAAAAGTTGCTTGGGAAAACAGTTATCTGTGTATATAGAAATACCGCCCAAAACTCTTGTTCTGAACGGTATTATTAGCAAAGTTAGTTAGGGTATTGTCGTAAATAATCACCTTTATTTTTTATTTGCATTATAATATCATCAGTTGATATAGCTAGTGCGCAGAATCTTGTGACTAAAAAAACTTATTGGGATTGGGGGAATTCCCGTTTACATGAGTCTTTTACTGTAATTGCGGGTACTGGAACAAGACATGGTTCCTATAAGGAATACGACAGGAATGGAATGTTACTAATCTCCGCAAACTACAATCATGGAGCTTTACATGGATTATGTATCGAATATTTCGGAACACCCGAAAAATATATTTCTAAATCCACAAACTATCTAAATGGGAAAAAGAGCGGAGTGGAAAAGAATTATAATTTGGGAAGTAGTGGGCACTATCTTTTGGAAGAATGTATATATAAGGAAGATGAAATGATAGAGAAAACATCCTACTACACGGATGCCAAAAATAGAGGGCAAAAAAAAAGCCATGCAAAATTAGTAGATGACAAACAATATAACACAAACTGGTTTCAAAACGGACAAATAGAATACAAAGGAATACTTCAAGTGACACCGGGAAACTATGGAAATATAACAACTCCAATTCAGTATACCAGATATAGCGAAACGGGCATATTAATTGAGAAACTAGATGATAATATCATTTCGTTTTATGCGGAAGATGGCAAAACTATCACACAAAAAGAGAACCTAAGCACAGATGTGATAGAATGTTATGATAATGGTGCTTTAACCAAATCTATAAAAGTTCTGAGAGAAGCAGGAAATGAATATTATGAGGTATCTTTATATAAAGATAACGAAGTATATTCTAAGAAGATAGTAGATCAAAATGGAAATGATGTGGAGCAATTAAGAAAAGAAAAGCTATTAGAACTTCAGTATGATTCTTTATATAACAAGCTGCAAGAAATTCTCCCTACAAAAGTTTCCATGAATATAAAAGAAATGGAGTTTGTTCGTCCTGACGTAGTATATTGTAGAAAAGGAGCATATGAGAGTAGTGGAAAATCCTCGGCTTTAGAGACTGCGGTCGAAACGCATAAAAAAGAATTAGATGATGTTATTCGTCTACGCAATGAATACACGGAAAGAGGGATTAAAAAAAATGATGGAAAATATTATAAATCGGTAAAATTGATAAGTGAATACATTGATAAAATCAGTCGAGACTTCATGCAGAAGTATGATACTTTATCTATGATGAAAAAAATGGTAGAACAGATTTCTGACGACTTACAATGCGTGGAATGTTCTTACACTTATTATAGAGGTCAACAAGGGTATAAAGATAATGTGCCCAAAATACACAAGAATGCTTACAATGCATATCTTGCAACAACTGAATACCTTACTTTAAGCTTGGAGGGTAAAAACTTGAGCGAGACGTTGGCTATACTCCAACAGTATGCAACTGTTAGTTCCAAAATGAGGAAATGGTATAGCAAGAAAATTACTCCTATTGAGAAATTATTCAAAAAAGCAGAGACTTCCGAAGCTAAATTGGATATTTTCTTGAATAATGATGTGGAATAAAAAACATTTGTTCTCATGTAATGAAATATAAATCAAAGTATTACATACTAACTACGAACAAGAACCGCTATAATGTCAAGTTGTAGCGGTTTCTTTTTTTCGAGAGTTACGTCGTAAAATGACGTATATGTCTTAGTTACTTTGCTCACACTAAGACTAAATAAGAAAAAGAATATGAAAAAATTGGGTATATTCAAATATGAGTATGTAGGTGAGAGAGCCATACAATCCGGTTTCACTGAATTGGATAAAATTACATTCGGATGGAAAAAAGGAGAATTAATTGTGATTGGTGGACGCCCAGCAATGGGAAAAACAGCATTGGCAATATCCTTGGTGAGAAATATCGCCATCCTTAATAGAACCCCTATTGCTTACTTTAGCCTCGAAATGTCCACTGTTCAATTCATGAATCGTTTTTTATCAAATGTAAGCAACGTGGAAATAAATCATGCAGAATTGTATAGTGAGAAAGAACAAGCCTTATTGGATGATGCAGAAAAAATTATAGAAGATGCACCTATCTTTCTGGATGATACACCAGCGTTATCTATACAAGAACTTCGCACTAAGGCATCTCGCCTTGTACGAGAACATCAAGTTAAGCTAATTATCATTGACTATCTCCAACTGATGAATACAAGTGGCATGAGTTATAGTAATCGTGAAGAAGAGGTTAGCGTAATTACTCGTTCGCTCAAAGCATTGGCTATAGAATTGAATATTCCTATTATAGCTTTCTCACAGTTAAATCGTGGTAAAGAATCACGTGAAGGCATTGAGGGAAAACGTCCTCAATTAAGTGATCTACGAGAATCCAGAACTATTGAGCAAGATGCAGATATGATTTGCTTTATCCATCGTCCCGAATATTACAAAATATACCAAGATGAAAAAGAAAATGATTTGCACGGTATGGCTGAAATCATAGTTGCTAAAAATCGTAATGGAAAGACGGGAAATACTTTATTAAAATTTTCCAGTCAATTTGCACGTTTTGATAACATAGCTGATAACATAATCCATTAGAAAGAAAACTACAATGAGAGTAAAGTCTTTTAAGTTTAAGGTTATTAGAGATAGTGAAAGTATAATCTTGTCACTAAACTTCTCTGATTTGTCTATTGAGGTTATTCGCCAATTAATTAGTAACTCTATCAAACTGGAAGCAAACAAAGAGTGTAAATTACTATTTATTGGGAATATAGACTGCAAATTAGAATTAGAGGATATATATAACCTTGCTAGCTTTATACAATCAATTGTAGGTAAAACATTAGTGTGGGATATTATTAATGATACACCCAAGAATGATGAACCGGAAGATTTGGCAGGCTACTTAATTATAGCACCCAATTAAACCACATTAGTTATGGTCTCTTAGCTGGTCTTCCATAGAAGAGGGGGTACACAATCCCCTCAATCTATATTTCTTCATATAAATCACATATAATAGAAAGAGCACTTAAGGACTACGAGATTCTTGAATGGCAAATCACTTTAAATCATTTGTGCTTCTGCTGTAAACTGAATCCTAAAAATAATCAAAAGATATATTGGAAAATATTCTCGAATTTTCAAGTGGTCCCCGAAACGGTCTCCGTAAAAAATAAGCCCTCGAAAGTGCTTGACTTTCAAGGGCTTTAAAGTGATAGTTGAGGTTCCTGGCGAACTACCTATATACTTAACAATGAGATATTTGTGATTTATAGTATTCAAATTTAGAGCCTTGCTAATTCCGAGAAAACCCAGTAAATTAAAAGCTTTGCTCTATATCGAAAAACGGCGCCCCCTTTTGCGCCCCTGTAATTTCTTAAAAAGAAAGCAGACCAAAGTCTGCTTTACTTTGTGGTGGGTAGGAAGGAATCGAACCTTGCCAACTATGATTATTTCCTTCAATGTATTTGTCTGATTCTTTAAATTGCATGAGACTACCCACGTTGGCTCCTACCCACTGCAAAATATTATTTTCCATATCGTATTTTTTTAAGTTGTCAATAAAGCCGAAACTTGATATTGTTCCCAAGGCAAACTGAAAAAAGGTAGGCGGTGGGCAACTTAAAGATACTGACATAAAACAAAGAACTAAGCTAATCCAATTTGGAGTTAATGGCAAAGATAGTATATTTTTCAGAAATAAAAACTTTCCCAAAAAATATTTTGCCGTCTCCAAGCTGCCAACTAACTTAGCCCATGCGAGTTAATAAATTGTTTTGAAAATGGCAGAATATTCAATCATAAGTTCTATAAGGAAAGATAAGCCCATAAAGAAAAATGGCAAGTATCCAATATATATTCGTATTCGGGTTGGAATCAAAGAAACCAAAGTATCCGCTCAATTAGATGTGCGGAAAGAGCAATGGGATGATAAGAAAAAGGAGCCAAAGGATAAGGCATTGCTAATCCTCTTAAATCGGAAGGTAATGGAATTAGAGCTTTATATACATAGAATCCTTATAGAAGGGCAGGAATTGACCATAGACGTGGTAAAAGAGTTCTATTCAGGTAAGAAAAAAGTAAAGCCCGAAAACGGTTCATTATACGACTACTATCTTGAATTTGTAGAACGTAAACGCAAAGAGGGTCTTAACCCAGAGACTATTCGGGTGTATATGACTACTTACAATGTCCTGAAGGAGTTCAAAGAAAATATACGGATTTCAGATATATCCTTGCCTTTTATTGAAAAGTTCGATGACCATATGCGAGAAGTAAACGGAAATTCAGCAGGTGGACGTAATCCAAAGCATAAAAATCTAAGAACCGTTATTTTGGATATGCAGAAACGCAACCTTTCAATTGACAATCCTTACAAATGGTTTAAGATTCCCAGCTCCGAAGCAAAAGAAATATATTTGGATAAAACGGAGCTTAATACTTTAATAGAATATACCGAACAATTCGACAAAAACTCAAAGGAGTATCAGATTCTAAAAATGTATCAGTTCTCTTGCTTTTGTGGATTGCGATTCTCCGATGCTATGACATTGATTTGGAAAGATATAGACTTTGAGAATAGTATTGTCCGAAAAACGATGATAAAAACCAAAACTGATGTTATTACTCCATTGTTTCCGATGGCTCGTGATATATTAATGGAATGGTCAAAGAACGGAGCTTTGCTAAATAGCGATACAAGGGTATTCTATAATTATGCGGAGCCGACCGTTAATCAAACGCTCCGTAAACATTCAAAACTTGCAGGGATAAATAAGCATATTACCTACCATTCCTCACGCCATACGTTTGCGACCCTACTTGTAGTGGATGGAGTGGACATTTACAAAATCTCAAAATACTTAGGACATAAATCGGTAAACATGACCCAGCGATATTTGAAATACGATTTGTCAATAGCAAGAGAATCGGCAAGGGGAATTCATACGTTTTCTTAATAAATAGCAATGGATTAGCGTGAAATATTTATCTTAGCGTAAAAATTGTATTATTATGAGCGTATATGTTCCTACTCCGACTTTATTTCTAAAGACTGACAATAAAAAAGGGAGTGACAAAAAGCCTCTATGGATTAGATTTCCAAGAATTAACGGCAAAGAGGTTAAATTTTCTTTTGGAAAAAGAGGCAAAGCGTTTCGATTTTCCGAAGAAGAATGGGACAATGAAAATAAACGCCCATACAATACGGAATTGGCTATAATCATTGACAATGAATTTAGCCGAATAAAAAAAGCTGTAAATAAAGCCGTTATCAATGAGGAAGAGATAACGATTGACTTGTTAAGGAAAATCGTTGAAAACGAGAATGTAGATGAATCAAGAAACGCTTCTTTCTGCCACTTTTTCAATAAATACCTTGTGATGCAAGAAAAGAAGGGGAGTATGTCCGAAGGTACTTTCAAATCCTATATGACTACCCTCCGAGCGTTAAAATCCTTTCGAGAAGAAATTAAGGTACGAGAGATAAACGCAAAACTCATTAATGCTTTTGATGATTTCCTAATAAAGAGAGGAAATGAATCGGGAGATGGCGATGTCAAAGGAAGTCGATATAATAGATTAAGACACGTCAGAGCCGTTATAAATTTCATTGAGCAGCGGCAAAGAATTGAAATTGAAAATCCTTTTCGGAGGGGAGATGTTGTGGTTCCCAAACTTGAACCAAACGGAACTTTTTTAGATTTTGATGAGTTGGATAAAATGTATAAACTTATTCGCAAAATAAAGATTGGTACGCCAGAATATCGAGTTTTGATTATGTATTTATTTTCCTGCTTTACAGGCTTCCGAATAAGCGATGTAGTAGATATTAAATGGAAAAATATTGACTTTGAGAAAAATACCTTTGTTAAAGAGGCAATAAAGAATCGGGCAAGGAAAAAGAGAAAATTAGCCGTTCCTGTATTTGAGTTGGCTGGGAAAATATTAGAATTGGCAACGGAAAATGATATTAATAATGTTGAGCTTGAAAATAATATCTTTTTGGAAGTAAAGGGAGATATAAACGAGATATTGAGAGAATTGGCAGAACAAATCGGAATTGAAAAATATCTGACCTATCATTCCTCCCGAAGAACGTTTGCTACGCTTGCAATTCTACAAGGAACTGATTTGCAAATACTAAAAGGGTATATGGGGCATGGAAGTTCAAGAACTACCGAAGAATATTATACTCTGTGGGATTCCGCTTCCGCAGCGTATGCCGCCAATCAGCTCCCATTATTTCAGATAAAAGACGTTATTAAGGAAAAGAAAGCAATAAAGAAAAAATAATACTACTATGCAAACTGAATTCAACTCCATCGGTTTTTTAGCGGTCTTGGTAATAATAGCAATCATTGCAAACGCCTTGATACTATTCTATTATGTCTATGAAATGGCTTGCAAAAATGGAAGAAGCACTTTTTATTGGATATATTTCTCTCTTTGCTTGACTCCGCTTATTAGCATAATATTGCTTTCTTGTATTGGAGAAACCGAAGAAAAAAGAAGGGAAAGATTACTGAAAGATGAAGAATATCTAAAATTGATGCGTGGGTAATTTTCTATATCAGGTCACGGAAGAACTCTTCCATTGTCATATCATGAGCATCTACGACCTTTAGAAGCGTTTTCATTGTAATGTTGGCTCCGTTCTCAATTCGGGAGTATTGAACACGGTCAAATCCTTTTTCATTGGCAAAATCTTCGGCACTAAGATTTGTATTCGCCTTCCTTAGAGTGCGAATGCGATTGCCTATTGCAGCCAAACGGCTATCTTCCGATATTTGAGACTTCTTACTAATCATATTTTATGCGAATTTACGTCTAACTCCGCATCTATGTAACCGCATAAATAACGTTCGCATATATGCGGTTTTCTTGTTAATTGTTGCTATATTTGTCCAATTTGAAATTTATATCTAATTGAACAATAGCAGCGATATGAAAAAAAATCCTTTTGAAGAGTTAGGCATAACAATTAAGCCCAAAGCCTTATTCCAGGCTTATTCCAATGAGGCAAACCAAGTTGGAGTAGAAACGAGAATAGAAGTTCTTGCGAAGATTATATACGCAGATTATAGCCTAAAAGAGGTGGTAGATGATTATTTGCAAGGAAAAGATGCGGCAACGGATAAGGTTAGAAAGAATGAAATAATTGACACCCTCAATTTGTATTCTCGTACAATCTTAGATGAAGTACTTGAAAGTGGCTCTTATTCGCCCAAAGTCAAAAAACTGATAAAAAATTTCTATGATGAAGAAAACGAGCCAAAGAGACTTCAAGATGCGACAAACGCTTTTGTTATTGCGATAAAAGAAAGGTTCGCTATCAGAGATTTATTGATTGCGTATATTGAAAACTCCCAAGATTATTTCGTTCTAAGCTCTGTTATAGGCATTGATTTTGGGAAAGATATAAGTAAGCAATTACAAGATAAAGACGAAAGAGAAAGTTCTCAACCTCAATGGAAATATGTTGAGTTATATTCTTGGTTCAAAGATGTTTTGATTCCCGATATTCGGAATAATAATATCCGATATTGGCTGCCTTCCTTGCAAATGCCGGCAACGCAAATAGCAAATGTCTTTATTAAGAAATACCTTCCCATTGAAGACCACGAATTATTGAAAGCAAATGCAGAGCTTAGAAAAGAACGGCTATTTGAGTTTGCGGAAAAGATAATCCGAGTTCTTTGGCTGGATGAACCGCTATTTGAGGAGCCTATCTATTTGGTACGTTGTAACTACACCGAAAAATCAGCTTCCGAGTTGGAATATTTGTATGAGAATAATATTGTTTCTATTTGTATTCAAGATGAACAAACGGAAGACCAAGAATATTTTGATGCTTTGATAAACGGCAATAATCCTCCGTATAATAACAAGTTGCCCTATATTCAGCGTTTTGTAAGTCTTGTTGATTTGGTTAAAGAGCAAGATGTTATTGTTATAGCTTCCTTTCTTGGGAAGTATCCGAAAATAGGATTGATAAAGAAGGATTCAGAAATGTTTTGCAAGAAAGGAGACGGATTTACTTTATATTGCTTAAAGATGAAAAGCGTTTATTGTACTCCGAATTGGAGCGAAGAATTTGAGAGCATTGATTTAAAAACTTATCCGATTATAAAGAGTATAATACCGCAACAAGTAACCATTAGTGCTGTAAACCAGAGAAAAAGTGCTATCTACAGCATTTATTACGGAGTTAAATATCCGTTAGATTTATCTTTAATGACTGATTCAGCGATTGAAGTAATGTGTACTGAATGGTTACGTTCACGATTCGCAAATGAATCGTATCAAATCTGCTATCAAATAATTAGGACAGGAGGAAATTATGCCGATGTTGATATATTGGGGGCAAATAGCCATAATAAGACAGTTGCCGCCCAAGTTTCAAATACTACCGATATAAATTTGGTTAGCAAGAAAATAGACAAGTTGAATTCATTCAGTTCGGACGAAAAAATAATGTTCTCAAGCGTAAATCGCCCCGACCTCGAAAAGATAGATGACTGCCTAAATATATTTATCGGAGACGTTTGGAATGATTTATACGCAGATTCTTATTATAAAGTGATGCTTGAGAGGTTAGTAGCTCTATAATTTGTATCTTTGGGGCTTATAATCCGAAGATAGTATGGTAGATAATATAAAAATCATTTTGAGCAATTTTTCGGGAGACTTGAATAAGAAATGTCGCAAAGTCAAACCTCGAAAACTTATAAAGAATCCTGATAATGAAAAATATGATTATGATAATTTTCGACTGTATAACAATAGTGGTTCGGAGAAGCATTATCTAAAAGTTAGCTATAATAAAGACACTAAGACTGTAACCTTGACGGGGAGTCTTCGTAAAAGGAGTTACAATAGAGTGACCCTATTAGATATGCCGCAAAGCAAATTTATTCAGACTTTGAAAGGCATAGCAAATGACTTAAATATTCCTTTTGAAGAATTAAAACGAGCAAAATTTACGCAATGTGAAGTAGGGGCAAATATCAGAACCCGAATTCAAGCTATTGATATTTTACCTATGATTGTTGATTACGCTCATTATAAAAGAATTGATGATTATATTGAAAAAGGTACACTTTATTTTAATGGAGCTGACAGACTTCTCAAGCTCTATGTGAAAGATGATGAAATTGCGGCTCATACGTTCTCAGAAGAAAAAAGAATCCTCAAAAAGAAGTCATTCGATAAATTAAAGGTGAAAGGAATTCATCACTTACGGATAGAATTTACCTTAAAAACTCATAGAGCTTTTAAAAATAGAGGAATGGATCATATCAGAACAATAGGAGATTTAATAAACTGCTATTCTGAATTATATAATTTTTGGACAAAAGAGATTAGTCGTATTGTCGTTTATAATAGTTTGAAGTATAATGAAGCTGAACTTTCTGAAAAAGAAAAAGAAATCGTATTCGGATTGGAAGACTTAGGATTTTTTGATTTTGTAGATGCTTACCAGGATTCATATATGTCAAACGCCTCTACTTTAAAAAGTACAAAGAGTGCAAAAAGCAAGGCTTTCACTTCTATCTGCGAGATTTTGGATAAGTATTATGACAAGAAAATCTATAACAAATACAACCTAAGAGTGGATGTCGCAAAATACCTAATCGGAAAAAGTAAGCAGATTAACCTTGATTTACCCATATTAATACGAAATTTATGGGGTATTTCTCTACTTAATAAGCAGAAGAAGTAAGTACATAGACAATATAAAAGAGTATTATATACTTTGACGCAAATTTTCGGTTTTTCGATTTCGCAGTTCCAAAATATAAATTGTCATATTACGATTAATAAATAATCACTGACAGAGACAAATAGAAATACTATTGAGGATGTACAGTTCTCCCAAACTAATAAACTATCCGTTTGCGTATCGTTATTATTTGCTTCTAAACGCAATCGAATAACTAAGAACCGCAGAGAATCGCAAAGATAAGTTTCTATAATTGGAGTTGAATAACAAAGGTCTACCCAGATAATATAATACTTCTGTGAAAATCTAAACGCAAAGACTTATAAAATGATGGTACAGTATATTGTTTGCACTTCGTTGAGCTTTTATCTCTGTAATCGAAAGTAGGAGTACCGAAATGTGAAGCTGGCTTTATAGGGCATCTAATTTATTGGAGGTTGGGCATATTTCTAAGGCTGAGTGAAACGAAGCCTTAGAAGGTAGGTTTACGAAGTATATTTTGACGCAAATTTTCGCTCAAGTCGTTTTCGTGTTGAAATTTCGCTTTTCGCCCTCGTGGGCTTATCGGCTTCGCTTTCGATATGAAAAATGCTGTAAATCGAAAATAAGAGCAGAATACAAAGTGATAGATGAATAAAATAGAATACCCGAAATCGCTTATCTCAAATTCTATCGAAATATTTGAGATCGAGGAGGAGAAATATCAAATACCCAAAAGCAATGTTTCCTTTGAGAAATGGACTGGCAAGGCTATCCAAAATACTTTTGGAGGAAAGACCTTGATAAATGTTGATAGCAAATCGACTTTTGCAGAACTTGCAATAGTTGATTTATTTGCAAAAGAAGGGTGGGAAGCTCGTTGGGTTTGTACTTATGGAAGAGGTAAGCAAAATCCGCTTTTTCTGAAAGAATGGAAAGATGACAAGCTGATTAATCAAGAAAATTGTCCGATAAACGAAATTTGGGTGATGGATTTGCTGAATAAAGTCGCTTTGTTGAATGATAATTCCTTTTCAGGTTGTTGGGATGTTGTAGCTTGGAAGGATGACAAGATTATCTTTGCCGAATCAAAAAGGCAAAAGAAAGATTCTATTCGCCAAACGCAAATTAATTGGCTCGAAGCAGGATTGAAAAACGGATTGACGGAAGAGAATTTTTTAGTGATTGAGTGGAATATAAATTAAGTCGGAATGAAGTATATTTCAGTATTATATCTATCTTTGCGTCTAATCCTTAAATAATTACCATGGGCAAAAAAAAGAAAACCTTTCCAGAAACTAAGGCGTGGCAAATTTTCGATGGAAAAGTCCGTAATCTAAAATTGCATCTTCAGTTATTGGATGCTTCTTTGAAGATAAGTCAAACGATTTGCGGGAATAATAAAAATAAAAGTTATACAATCGGGAAAGCTCTAAATACGGATGAAAATAAGCACCCTCAATTAAATGTACCTTGTGAAAATATTGATATAAGTAGGACTTTTACTTCATCAAGAATTAAACTAAATGAACAAGCCATTATTGATTTGTACAGATACTTTGCTAACTATGTCACTAATATCATTGAAGAATTTGTTCGAACCGATCCAATGCCTTTGCTAAATAGTATTGCAGGTAATAAAGATAATACTCTTCCTTTTGATGATATCTTAAAAGCGGGGTCTTTCGATGTAGTAATAAAAGAAATGTCAAAGAAAATTTATAGAAGATTAGAAAATGAAAGAAGTACCCCAACCTTATTGAACAAGATAATATCGTATACTAAGATTGATATTGATGAAGATTTAAAGAATAAGGCATTGATTTATCTGCAAATAAGACATTCAATAATTCATGATGAATCTAAGGCGGATAATGTTTTCAAGGAGATGAACAACGGTCTTGTAACAATAAAGAAAGGCGATAAAATTGCATTGAATTACGACCTAACCAATAATGCTATTACTACTATTTTTAACTTCTGCAAAAGCATTGACAATAAGCTTATTGAAAAAGACATGGTCTGTAAACGATTTATCGAGTATCCCGAAGTCGCTCCGACACCGATTTAATTATTATTTCGATGATTTTAATTTATAGCTAAGCTTTGTAATTAAAGAATGAATATATGAAATTAAAAGAAGATTCTATCAGATGGGCAATAAATCATTTGTTGCGAGAAAGTGATACCGATTTGTATCCTAAGCCCATAGAAATTGATATTATTGCAGAAATGAAAGAAGATGTCGTATCTGCATGTCTCAATATAGATGTTTCAAATTATAAATGGAATAGTCATAGGAGATTCTTAATTCCTAAAGATGAAATTTCTTATAGATTAGCAACCCAATTGAATCCGATAGATAATATAATTTTATTATCTATAATCCATGAATATGGGCAAAATATCGAAAATAGAAGAATTGATAATGCAATAAGCTACCGATTTTCACCAAATGCGAATGGGGCTTTATATTCAACGAATAATTCTTGGTATGAATTTTGGAATAGATGTAAACGTTATTGCCTCATTGATGAAGATGAAATAGATGATAACTACCCTTATGTTTTGTATTGTGATATTTCCGATTTTTACAATCAAATATATCATCATATAATCGAAAATCAATTGATAGAAAGCGGTTTGCCAAACCAAATAAAGAAGCAAATAATGGCATTATTGGAGCTTGTTACTGCTAAAATGTCAAGAGGTATTCCGATTGGCCCCCATGCTACTCACTTAATAGCAGAAATGTCTTTAATCCCATTTGATAATACGCTTAAAGCTAAAGGATATAGATTTATCAGATATGTTGATGATATTGTTGTTTTCTGTAATAGTGAATTAGAGGCTAAAAGTATTTTATATGATATTGCTGATACTTTAGACAAGCAGCAAAGACTTGTTTTGCAAAGAGAAAAAACTAAGATTTATGATATTGTTGATTTCTATAATCATACCCAAGATATGCTTTTGGACAACCCTATCAATGAAAAAGAAAAAATCATACTTGACGTAATTCGCACTTACTCTGGAGGAAATGCTTATACAAGAATTAAGTTATCTGATATAACTGATGAGCATTTATCTATTTTGTCAGAGGACAATGTCGTATCTTTACTTGAGGAATACTTGGATGCTAAGGAGCCAAATTTCAGTAGAATCCGTTGGTTTTATAGAAGGCTAAGTCAAGTAGGATTACCGCATGCCGTTGAGTTTTCAATTGATAATATTGATAGATTAATCCCTGCGCTAAATGATGTTTGTTTATATATAAATTCTTGCGCCGAGAATTACATTTCTGACTGGAAAGATGTAGGAGAGAATATATTAAGTTTGTTGGATCATTCTTCGATTGCAAATATTGAATATTTCAAAATTACCTTGTTGAATCTTTTTATCCGAAACCCCAAACTAAACCATACTCAAAATTTGATAAAGCGATATAAAAAAGCAACGAAAGAGGAACAACGAAAAATTTTATTAGCAAGTGCAAATAATGTTGAGCTTTCGGGTTGGATATCTACATTAAAAGAAAGTTATAATACTCTTGATAAATGGACTCAATATGCATTCTTAATATCGACGAAGATTCTACCAAAAGAAGAGAGGAACTTTTTCCTAAAAGGCATTAAAGCGGGGCTAAATGAGACGAATGATATAATGGAAAATATAATAATAAAATGTAACCATTCTATTTTCCGCCTTGACATAAGTTGTTAGCCGCCATATCTTTGCGCCGTAACCTTTAACAAAAATGATTATGGCAAAAGAAAAAGTAAACTATCAGGAGGTATATGACCTCTACCAGTTATGCGTAACCATTCTATTTTCCGCCTTGACATAAGTTGTTAGCCGCCATATCTTTGCG
>USLU01000079.1 GCA_900555635.1 uncultured Bacteroides sp. | reverse complement strand
GACTATAAAAACTGCATGGTCTAAATACGCCTACCGCTTGTTTGTGATAGGCGATAGTGTCTGGTGTGAGTACATAGGTGCTTATCGCGGACTGTTAGAGCAGAACCTGCTGCCAACTATCACACCGAAAGAAAGTTTGCTCGATTCGGAAGTGTTGGACAGTTCTCTTTATAGTGGTGAAAAAAGGAAACTGAGAGAGTATGCAGAAGATAATGTGAAACAGAAGAAGTCACGTAGTGAGAAGACTGAGGAAAATAGTAACGGTACAGCTCCATTCGATCATCCTAAACGGGTGTATGACGAATTTATAAAAGAAGACTATATAGTTACGATTTCGAATAAGTAACTTTTCTAAGAGGTTGTGTCAAAAGTTGGTAGTAACGTTTGACACAACCTTTTCTGTTTATTCTTTCTTCTCTTTGCGTAGTAACAACGGTATTTCTGATGGCTTGCTTGCCACGTGTACTCCTGCTGCTTCCAATGCCTTAATCTTATCTTCGGCAGCTCCCGAACTTCCTGAAATAATTGCTCCGGCATGTCCCATTTGTTTTCCCGGAGGGGCAGAATGTCCTGCAATAAAAGCAACTACAGGTTTTGTGACATGCTTTTGGATATAGTCGGCAGCCAGTTCTTCGGCATTACCTCCAATCTCACCGATCAGTACGATAGAGTCGGTCTGTGTATCTGCTTCCAGCATTTTGAGTAATTCTAGGAAATATAATCCTACTACGGGATCTCCACCCATACCTATTGCTACGGATTGGCCGATACCATTATTAGTAAGCAGGGAGACTACTTCATAAGTAAGTGTACCACTACGGCTGATAACAGCAGTATGCCCCGGCTTGAAAATTTGTCCGGGAAGTATTCCTATCAGACTTTCTCCGGGTACAATCAATCCGGGGCAATTAGGTCCGATAAGTTGTGCCCCCCGTTCCTGAGCAAAACGATAAGCGCGGATAACATCTTGTGTAGGAATGCCTTCGGAAATGCAGACGATTAGTTGTATGCCTGCATCGGCAGCTTCCATTATAGCATCGGCTGCTGCACGAGCCGGTATGAAAATGATAGAAGTGTTGGCGGCAGTAGCAGCTACGGCTTCTTTCATGGTGTTGAATACCGGAATACCTGATACGCTGGAACCGCCTTTGCCGGGTGATGTTCCGCCTACGATTTGCGTTCCGTAATCCTTCATTCGCAATGCGTGAAATTGTCCGTCTCGTCCGGTGATTCCTTGTACAATCACGCGGGTTGAATGATTAATCAATATACTCATGGTTTGGGAGTGTTTTAAGGTAATTCATTAAATAAACTCACTGCTTTTTGTGCCGCTTCTTCCAGGCTTTGGGCTATAAAGAACTGCTTGCCGGCAAGAAGGGCGCGACCTTCCTGTTCATTCGTGCCGGTAAGCCGCACTACAATGGGAATAGAAGGTTTCAGCATCTCGACGGCTTGGATAAGTCCTTGTGCAACGTCATCGCATCGGGTGATGCCACCGAAGATGTTAATCAGTACTACACATACTTTTGGATCGGCAAGAAGTAGTTGCATGGCATCGGTCACTTTGCGTGGATTGGAACTGCCACCGATATCAAGGAAGTTGGCAGGTGAGGCACCATAGAGTTTTATTAAATCCATGGTAGCCATAGCCAGTCCGGCACCGTTTACCATGCAGCCGATGCTTCCGTCCATTCGCACGTAACTGAATCCGCAAGAACGGGCATAAGCTTCTGTTCGTTCTTCTTCAGTAGGTTCGTTTAAGGCAGAGATGTCCGGGTGGCGGTAAAGGGCGTTATCATCGAATACTAGTTTGCCGTCGATGGCTACGAGTGTTCCATTGTTGGTCAATACGAGTGGATTGATTTCGGCCAGCGATACGTCTTTCTCTATAAAAAGACGGTAAAGTGACTGTAATATTACCGCCATAGAATTTACATTCTCAATCTCTCTGAACAAGGTAAATGCATATTGCCGGGCAAGGAAGTCGGGCAATCCGATGAAAGGATCAATGATGAAACGCTGTATCTTTTCGGGGTTGAGGTGTACCACTTCTTCGATATCCATGCCACCGGAAGCGCTTAACATCAGGATAGCGGAGCGAGTATTACGGTCAATGGTAAAACTTACGTAATATTCGGATTTGATATCTACGGCTTCACTTAGTAATACTTTTTTGACTTGTAATCCTTTGATCTCCATATTCAGTATGGCATTTGCCTGCTTAAAGGCTTCTTCTTCGTTGTGTACCAGTTTCACACCACCGGCTTTTCCACGACCACCGGTCAGCACTTGCGCTTTTACTACGGCAGTTTTGTTGCCTAGTTCTTTAAAAGCAGTGCGTATTTCGGCAGGAGTTTCACATAACAAATGCTTTTCTACCGGAATGCCATAAGCGGCAAACAATTTCTTTGCTTGATATTCATGTATCTTCATGGGTTTGCGATTTATAGATTATTGATACAAAGTGAGTTCTATTGATACTTATTGAATAAACAACAAGAAAGAAGCTGTATTTGTTACAAGAAAGGGGAGAATTTTTGCATTTAAAGATATTGAGGGTAAAAATAAAAAGCTCTGAAATCCCAAAAGGATTTCAGAGCTTTTATTTGTTTTGCTTCCTCAAGAAAGCGGTCCGGACGGGACTCGAACCCGCGACCCCATGCGTGACAGGCATGTATTCTAACCAACTGAACTACCGAACCATTATTTCATTTTTTGTTTGCTATCTCTCTCGATTGCGGTTGCAAAGGTAGGTGTTTTTTTTATATCTGCAATAGCTGTGATGAAATATTTTTTGAACGTTTATTGAGAGTTTTTCTTTAAATCCTCATATTGAGAATATTGGAAAAAGAAGGAAGATCGATAATTAACGTTTGTTTGCAAGTTCGATTATTTACCATCTCTATACTGATTAATAACCGTTATTTGAAGCAAACGAAACAAATTGAGCCTTCTTTTAAACTTCTTGCTCGAAAACTTCGTTGTTTTGCAATAAATCGTTATTTTTGCGAACTCAAAACAAGAATGTTGTAATTTGAATATAATTAAAAGAGATTTCAATAATGATGAAAACAGCCAAACTGTTGCTTCACTGCCCTGACAAACCCGGCATCTTAGCTGAAGTGACAGACTTTATAACGGTGAATAAAGGTAATATTATCTATTTGGATCAATATGTAGATCACGTAGAAGATATCTTTTTCATGCGTATTGAATGGGAATTGAAAGATTTCCTGATACCCCAAGAAAAAATAGAGGATTATTTTGCAACTTTGTATGCGCAGAAGTATGAGATGAGTTTTCGTCTTTACTTCTCGGATACGAAACCGCGTATGGCCATCTTTGTATCGAAGATGTCGCATTGCTTGTTTGACTTGTTGGCAAGATATACAGCGGGAGAGTGGAATGTAGAAATACCTTTGATTATAAGTAATCATCCCGATATGCAACATGTGGCAGAGCGTTTCGGCATTCCTTTTTATCTGTTTCCTATTACGAAGGAGACAAAAGAAGAACAAGAACAAAAAGAAATGGAACTGCTGGCAAAGCACCGGATAACTTTTATTGTCCTGGCTCGCTATATGCAAGTCATTTCCGAACAAATGATTAATGCTTATCCTAACCGGATTATCAATATTCATCATTCGTTCCTTCCTGCATTTGTAGGGGCAAAACCTTATCATGCGGCTTTTGAACGTGGTGTGAAGATTATAGGGGCTACCAGCCACTATGTTACTACTGAACTGGATGCCGGTCCTATTATTGAACAAGATGTGGTACGTATTACCCATAAAGATACGGTGAGTGATCTGGTAAATAAAGGTAAGGATTTGGAGAAAATTGTCCTTTCCCGTGCCGTTCAGAAACATATCGAACGGAAGGTATTGGCATATAAGAATAAAACAGTGATATTTAATTAACGCAAATTAGTTGCTTATGAAGGTTGCAGTCATCAAATATAATGCAGGTAATATCTGTTCGGTGGATTATGCGTTGAAGCGCTTGGGAGTGGAGGCGGTGATTACGGCAGATCAGGCTGTGCTGCGTGCAGCCGATAAAGTTATCTTTCCCGGAGTGGGTGAGGCGGAAACTACTATGAATTTTCTGCGTGCAGGTGGCATGGATAAACTGATAAAGGAACTACGCCAGCCGGTACTGGGTATTTGTTTGGGCATGCAGTTGATGTGTCGCCATTCTGAAGAAGGAGATGTAGACTGCCTGGGCATCTTTGATGCAGAGGTGAAGCGGTTTGTCTCTGAAAAGCATGAAGACAAAGTACCTCATATGGGTTGGAATACGATTGTGCAGACAAATAGTGAACTGTTTAAAGGGTTTACCAAAGAAGAGTTTGTCTATTTTGTACATAGCTATTATGTTCCGATGAATGCCTGTACGGCGGCTGTAACAGATTACATCCTTCCGTTTAGTGCTGCTTTGCATAAAGATAACTATTACGCCACCCAGTTCCATCCGGAAAAGAGTGGAGGAGTAGGAGAGCGTATTTTGCAAAATTTCTTAGATTTGAAATAATTCCGTCTAATTGTAATTTGTCCTTTGTAATTAAAATGATAGAACTGATCCCCGCTATTGATATTATCGACGGAAAGTGCGTACGCCTTTCCCAAGGAGACTATGACAGCAAGAAAGTCTATAATGAGAATCCGGTTGAGGTAGCTAAAGAATTTGAGGCTTACGGTATTCGTCGTCTTCATGTGGTAGACCTTGACGGTGCGGCATCTCATCATGTGGTAAACTATCGCACGTTGGAACAGATTGCCTCACAGACTTCGTTGATTGTTGATTTTGGTGGCGGAGTAAAGAGTGATGAAGACTTGAGGATAGCTTTTGAAAGCGGTGCGCAGATGGTGACCGGCGGTAGTATTGCCGTGAAGAATCCAGATTTGTTTTGTCATTGGCTTGAAACTTACGGTTCTGAAAAAATCATTCTTGGTGCTGATGTAAAAGACTATAAGATTGCAGTCAATGGCTGGAAGGACGAGAGTGTATGCGAACTGTTTCCTTTCCTTAAAGATTACGTAGAAAAAGGTATTCGTAAGGTTATCTGTACGGATATTAGTTGTGACGGTATGTTGCAAGGACCTTCTATTTCATTATATAAAGAAATGCTGGAACGACATCCCGATCTTTATCTGATAGCCAGTGGAGGTGTAAGTTGCGCCAATGACATCTATGAGCTTGAAGCTGCCGGCGTACCTGCCGTAATCTTCGGTAAGGCATTGTACGAAGGCCGCATAACCTTGAAAGAACTGGAAAACTTTTTATAGTTATAAGTTATTAGTGATTAGTTATTTGTTAATGTTCCCCTTCGGATATTTACGTTGCTGACCAATCACTCATAACTTATAACTCATAACTTATAACTAATATATATTGTGTTAGCGAAAAGAATTATCCCTTGCCTTGATATAAAAGACGGGCAAACAGTGAAAGGTACCAATTTTGTGAATCTGCGTCAGGCAGGTGATCCGGTTGAGTTGGCCCGTGCTTATAGTGAGCAAGGGGCTGATGAACTTGTGTTCTTGGATATAACCGCTAGTTTTGAGGAACGAAAAACGTTTACCGAACTGGTGAAGCGTATTGCTGCCAATATCAGCATTCCTTTTACAGTAGGTGGAGGCATTCATGAACTGAGTGACGTGGATCGGCTTTTAAGTGCCGGTGCTGATAAGATTTCTATCAACTCTTCTGCTATTCGTCGCCCTGAACTGATAGATGAGATTGCTAAAAACTTTGGTTCACAGGTATGCGTGCTTGCAGTAGACGCCAAGCAGACTGAAAAAGGGTGGTGGTGTTACTTAAACGGTGGTCGTGTTGAGACAGATAAAGAACTGTTTTCCTGGACTAAAGAAGCTCAGGAACGTGGCGCCGGAGAAATACTTTTCACTAGTATGAATCATGATGGTGTGAAGACCGGATATGCAAACGATGCCCTTTCCAAAATGGCAGATGCTCTTTCCATTCCGGTAATCGCATCGGGTGGTGCAGGTAATAAAGAACATTTTCGCGATGTTTTTCTTCAAGGTAAAGCAGATGCTGCCTTGGCAGCCAGTGTTTTTCACTTCGGAGAAATTAAAATTCCCGATTTAAAATCGTATCTTTGCAGCCAAGGAATTGCGATGAGAAGATTATAGAAGGAGTTATAAGTTATGAGTTATAAGTTATTAGCCGCCCATAAAGTCGGAATAACCCTAACTTACTCATAACAAATAACTCATAACTAGTAACTTATAACTTAATAAAGATGTTGGATTTTGATAAGATGAACGGACTTGTTCCGGCAATTATACAGGATGCAAATACTGCTAAAGTGCTGATGTTGGGCTTCATGAACAAAGAAGCGTATGACAAAACAGTAGAAACCGGAAAAGTAACATTCTTTAGCCGTACAAAGAACCGTCTTTGGACAAAAGGCGAGGAGAGCGGTAACTTCTTGAATGTAGTCTCTATGAAAGAAGACTGCGATCAAGATACTTTATTGATTCAAGTGCATCCTGTTGGTCCTGTATGTCATACAGGTACAGACACATGCTGGGGCGAAAAAAATGAAGAACCCGTCATGTTCTTGAAGGAACTTCAGAACTTTATTGATCAACGTCATGCCGAAATGCCTGAAGGCTCCTATACAACAAGCTTGTTCCAGTCAGGAATAAACAAAATAGCACAAAAAGTGGGTGAAGAAGCAGTTGAGACTGTAATTGAAGCTACGAATGGTACAGACGACCGTTTGCTTTATGAAGGCTCTGATTTGTTGTACCACCTGATTGTGCTGCTCACTTCCAAAGGTTATCGTATTGAAGATTTGGCACAAGAATTGATAGTGCGTCATAGTGCATCTTGGAAGAAGCATTAAATAATCATTAATTAAAGAGAGTGCAGTATGGGAGAAGAAGCACTGATACGATATAAAGACGTAGAAATACACCAGCAGGAGTTATGCGTACTGAATGATGTGAACTTGGAACTTCACAAAGGAGAGTTCGTGTATCTGGTGGGAAAAGTAGGTTCCGGTAAAACCAGCCTGCTGAAGACCTTCTATGGAGAATTGGATATCGCATCAGGAGAGGCGGAAGTATTGGGCTATGATATGCTTCATATCAAGCGCAAATACATTCCTCAGTTACGCCGTAAGTTGGGAATTATTTTCCAAGACTTCCAGTTGCTTACCGACCGTACCGTACATGATAATCTTGAATTTGTTCTCCGGGCCACCGGATGGAAAAACAAGGGAGAGATTAAAGACCGGATTGACGAAGTATTGAATTTGGTGGGCATGAGTAATAAAGGCTATAAACTACCTAACGAACTTTCGGGTGGAGAGCAGCAACGCATAGTGATTGCCCGATCCGTGCTCAATTCTCCTGAGATTATCCTTGCCGACGAACCGACAGGTAATCTGGATGTTGAAACAGGACGTGCTATTGCCGGACTATTGCATGACATCAGCGAAGCCGGTTCGCTTGTTATAATGACCACGCACAACTTGCAGTTGCTTCGTGAGTTTCCGGGGAAAGTATATCGCTTCGCCGACCATTTGATGACAGATGTTACAGCAGAATACAATCCTGCGGAAATTGATAATTAAAGAATTAAAAATGAAAGCTTCGTAGCTAACAGCTTGTAGCTTATAACTATAAACTAATTAATACAGGAACGAAAATGAAAGTTTTAAAGTTTGGAGGTACTTCAGTAGGTTCAGCACAAAGAATAAAAGAAGTAGCCAAATTGATTACCGATGGTGAACGTAAGATTGTGGTTCTCTCAGCCATGTCGGGTACCACAAACACATTGGTGGAAATTTCGGACTATCTGTACAAGAAGAATCCGGAGGGTGCCAACGAGATTATCAATAAGCTGGAAGTAAAATATCGCCAGCATATTGCTGAGCTTTTTGCTACACCGGAGTATAAACAGAAAGGTCTGGAACTCATCAAATCTCATTTTGACTATATCCGTTCTTATACCAAAGACCTCTTCACGCTGTTTGAAGAGAAAGTGGTATTGGCTCAGGGCGAGTTGATTTCTACTGCCATGATGAACTACTATTTGCAGGAATGCGGTGTGAAGTCAGTTCTTCTTCCATCTTTAGAATACATGCGTACGGACAAGAACGCCGAGCCCGATCCTATCTATATCAAGGAGAAACTTCAGGTTCAATTGGAATTGCATCCCGATGCTGAAATCTATATCACTCAGGGTTATATTTGCCGCAATGCTTACGGCGAGATCGATAACCTGCAACGTGGTGGTAGCGATTATACCGCTTCATTGATCGGTGCGGCAATCAACGCTACTGAGATACAAATTTGGACAGACATCGACGGTATGCACAATAACGACCCGCGTATTGTTGATAAGACGGCTCCTGTACGCCAGTTGCACTTCGAAGAAGCTGCCGAGTTGGCTTACTTTGGCGCTAAGATTCTTCATCCTACTTGTATTCAGCCGGCTAAGTATGCAAATATCCCCGTTCGTCTGCTCAATACAATGGAACCTACAGCTCCGGGCACATTGATATCCAACGATACCGAAAAGGATAAAATCAAAGCGGTAGCTGCTAAGGACAATATCACGGCTATCAAGATTAAATCCAGCCGCATGTTGCTTGCTCATGGTTTCTTGCGCAAGGTATTCGAGATATTCGAAAGCTATCAGACATCTATCGACATGATTTGTACATCCGAGGTAGGGGTATCTGTATCTATTGATAACCTGAAGCATCTGAATGAGATTTTGGACGACCTTAAGAAATATGGTACGGTAACGGTAGACAATAATATGTGTATCATCTGTGTAGTGGGTGATCTGGAATGGGAAAATGTAGGCTTCGAAGCAAAAGCACTGGATGCTATGCGCAATATCCCTGTACGTATGATTTCTTACGGTGGTAGCAATTATAACATCTCCTTCCTTATTCGCGAGAATGATAAGAAAGCTGCTTTACAGTCGCTCAGTGATGCGCTGTTCAATGCAGAGTAAACGAGAAGTGATTTGATATATGAAAGGAATATTTCCTATAGATAAATTTCGTGAACTGCGTACGCCCTTCTATTATTATGATACGAAGGTGTTGCGTGATACTTTGGCTTGCATTAAGAGTGAAGTTGCCAAATACGAACGTTTCGACGTGCATTATGCCATGAAGGCTAATGTTAATCCGAAAGTTCTCAATATCATCAGTGAAAGCGGATTGGGAGCCGACTGTGTGAGCGGAGGCGAGATACGTGCCGCCATCAAGGCCAAGATTCCTGCTCAGAAGATAGTGTTTGCCGGAGTGGGCAAGGCTGATTGGGAGATTGAACTTGGACTGGAAAGCGACATTTTCTGCTTCAATGTAGAGTCTATTCCGGAGCTTCGGGTAATTAACGAACTGGCTGCTGCACAAGGTAAAGTTGCTAATGTGGTGTTCCGCATCAACCCCAATGTAGGTGCGCATACGCATGCCAATATTACGACGGGGCTTGCTGAGAATAAGTTCGGCATCAGTATGCAGGACATGGAGAGTGTGATCGATGTGTCACAGGAGATGAAGAATGTGAAGTTTATCGGTCTGCATTTCCATATTGGTTCTCAGATATTGGATCTGGGAGATTTTACGGCGTTGTGTAACCGGGTAAACGAATTGCAAGACCGACTGGAAGCCCGTCGCATTTTGGTAGAACATATCAATGTAGGTGGCGGACTAGGTATTGATTATAATCATCCTAATCGTCAGGCTATTCCTGATTTTAAAGGATATTTCCGAGTATACGACGAACATTTGAAGTTGCGTCCTTATCAGACGTTGCACTTTGAGTTGGGTCGTTCGGTGGTAGGGCAGTGTGGTTCGCTCATATCAAAGGTGCTGTATGTGAAGAAAGGCGCTAACAAGCAGTTTGCTATTCTTGATGCAGGTATGACGGATTTGATACGTCCCGCACTTTATCAGGCTTATCATAAGATTGAGAATATCACTTCGGATGCTCCGTTGCAGACGTATGATGTGGTAGGCCCCATTTGTGAGTCGTCCGATGTCTTTGGCAAGGCTGTAGATTTGAACGGGGTGGAGCGTGGCGATCTTATCGCACTTCGTTCTGCTGGTGCATACGGCGGAGATAATGGCTTCGGGGTATAATTGCCGCGAGTTGCCGCGAGGATATACATCGAAGAGCTGGCATAATAGCACTCTTCTTTGAAAATATGAATGAGGGGTATATCGGGAAAACTGATATACCCTTTATTGTTATTGCGCTTCCCGCTATGTTCATGCGAATTTTATAAGATAGTCAAGCTCACCCTTTTGCCCAATCCTTCAAAGATACGATGAAGGGTGGAAAGTTGAACGTCGGCTTTTCCGTTTTCGATGCGTGAGATATAGGTTTTCTTAGTACCCTAAAACTATCAGTAAGGATATTTTTGGTAATCTTATTGTTGAGGATAATAAAGGTAACCGTAAAACGATTAAGAAAGATATGTTAGAGGATGACACGCTAGAAGATCTTAAATTACAGTTTGGTATGTAGGGTGCATCGGGTTTTCGGGTTAAATGCTGGTTGGGTAAGTTATTTATTACTGTATGGTTTTGATTCACCACAGATTACACAGATTCTCACGGATTAATATTTACACCTTTGATTATAAGTAAAATACATCTGTGAAAATCTGTGTAATCTGTGGTGAAATAGTTCATTTCTGAAAGCATTCTGATTGAAAATCCCCATCTTGTTCAACGATTCACTACTTTGGATAAACAATTTCTCTGAAAAAATAGGTTTTTGAGTGAACAACCCTTCTTTTGAATTTGTTATATTTGTAATTATTTTAATTAACTAAAATGCGATTATGATTACTGAAAAATTACAAAATGCAATTAATGAGCAGATTACAGCTGAGATGTGGTCGTCTAACCTTTATTTAGCAATGTCCTTTTATATGGAGAAAGAAGGTTTTAGCGGAATGGCAGCATGGCTGAAAAAACAATCATCGGAAGAAAATGAGCACGCTTGTTCAATGGCTTCCTATATTATTAAACGTGGCGGTAAAGCAAAGTTGGACAAGATTGATGTAGTTCCTAACGACTTCGGTACTCCGCTTGAAGTATTTGAACAAGTGTACGAACATGAGCGTCGTGTATCTAAGATGATTGATATGCTGGTAGACATAGCCGCTGCAGAAAAAGATAAAGCTACGCAGGACTTCTTGTGGGGATTTGTTCGCGAACAAGTTGAAGAAGAATCTTCGGCAATGACTATAGTGGATATGATTAAGAAAGCTAGTCCTACGGGAATCTTCTACATAGACTCTAAACTGGGCAAGCGTTCTTGAAATGAAGAATAATGAATGAAGAATGAAGAATTACCATGCGGTGTGTGTATACATTGCGCAGCTAAATTCTTCATTCTTCATTCTTCATTTATTTCAGTACTTCCAGTTCTTTTCCTACCTTAATAAATGCAGCGATACATTTATCCAGATGTTCTTTTTCGTGTCCGGCAGAAATCTGTACGCGGATGCGTGCTTGGCCTTTCGGAACAACAGGGTAATAGAATCCGGTTACGTAGATGCCTTCTTCCTGCATGCGGGCTGCATAAATCTGAGACAATTTAGCGTCATACAACATAACTGCGCAGATGGCACTTTGAGTCGGCTTGATGTCGAAACCGGCAGCAGTCATTTTATCGCGGAAATAGTTTACGTTTTCTACCAATTTGTCATGCAAGGCATTGCTCTCTTTCAACATTTTGAATACTTCGAGGCTGGCACCAATAATACCCGGTGCTAGTGAGTTGGAGAACAAGTAAGGACGGCTGCGTTGACGCAACAGGTCGATAATCTCTTTGCGTCCTGTAGTAAAGCCGCCTAAAGCACCGCCGAAAGCTTTGCCCAGAGTTCCGGTATAGATATCTACACGACCATACGTGTTGTATTGATCGCTTACTCCGTGACCGGTAGGACCTACCACACCGGCAGAATGCGATTCGTCTACCATTACCAAAGCATCATACTTCTCAGCAAGATCACATATCTTATCCATAGGGGCTACGTTGCCGTCCATAGAGAAAACGCCGTCTGTTACAATGATGCGGAAGCGTTGTGCTTGAGCTTCTTGCAGGCATTTTTCCAGATCAGCCATGTCGGCATTGGCGTAGCGATAACGTTTGGCTTTACACAGACGTACACCATCGATGATGGAAGCATGGTTCAGTGAATCGGAAATGATCGCGTCTTCTTCAGTAAAGAGAGGTTCGAATACACCGCCGTTTGCATCGAAGCAGGCTGCATATAGGATAGTGTCTTCTGTTTTGAAGTATTCGGAGATAGCGGCTTCAAGCTCTTTGTGGATGTCTTGCGTTCCACAGATGAAACGAACGGACGACATACCGTAACCGCGACGGTCCATCATCTTTTGTGAGGCAGCTATCAGGCGGGGATGATTGGATAATCCCAGGTAGTTGTTGGCACAGAAGTTCAGTACTTCTTTGCCTTTCACTGTGATAGCAGCTTGTTGTGCACTTTCAATCAGGCGTTCTACTTTGTAGAGTCCGGCCTCTTTAATTTCAGCAAGTGTGTTGCTGAGGTGTTCTTGCATTTTACCGTACATAGAAATTTTTTTTAAAGGTGATTATCTCACATAAACATGAGCATACAAAGGACACAATTTTTCTTCGAATAAACAAAGCAAAATGATAGAAATATGAAAAAAAAGTACGTATATTTGCGCCTCGTAATTAACAAACACCTTATTAATAAATCGTATGAAGAATATTTTGGTAATTGGAGCTACCGGACAGATTGGTTCGGAACTCACGTTAGAGTTGCGCAAGCGTTATGGTGCTGACCATGTAGTAGCCGGATATATACCGAGCGCTATGCCTCAGGGAGAATTGAAAGCATCAGGACCTTCGGCTATTGCCGACGTAACCGACCGTCAGTCTATTGAAGTGGTAGCGCGCCAATTCAAGATCGATACTATCTACAATCTGGCAGCATTATTGTCGGTAGTTGCCGAAAGCCGTCCTGCTATGGCATGGAAGATTGGTATCGATGGATTGTGGAATGTACTGGAAGTGGCACGCGAATATGGTTGCGCTGTGTTTACACCTAGTTCTATCGGTTCTTTTGGTGAAGCAACACCTCATGTGAATACTCCACAAGATACTATTCAGCGTCCACGCACCATGTATGGTGTAACAAAAGTGACTACTGAATTGTTAAGTGATTATTATTATACGAAATACGGAGTTGATACCCGTGCGGTACGTTTTCCGGGAATCATTTCCAATGTAACCCCTCCGGGTGGTGGTACTACAGACTATGCAGTAGACATCTACTATGCTGCTGTGAAAGGTGAAAAGTTTATATGCCCCATTAAGGCAGGTACTTACATGGATATGATGTATATGCCCGATGCACTGAATGCAGCTATCACTTTGATGGAAGCTGCTCCTGCCAGACTGAAACATCGCAATGCATTTAACATTGCTTCTATGAGTTTTGATCCGGAAGGAATTTATCAGGAAATCAAGAAGTTTGTACCCGATTTCGAAATGGAATATCAGGTTGACCCCCTGAGACAAGCAATTGCCGACAGTTGGCCCGATTCTTTGGACGACTCTTGCGCTCGCGAAGAATGGGATTGGAAACCGCAATATGATCTGGAATCCATGACCGTAGACATGCTTGAAAAGTTAAAAGCAAAATTAAATAAGTGACCTTTGGGTCTACAAAAATGAGAAAATTATTACTGGGATTTTTCTTACTAGTCTTTTTGATTTCATGCGGAAATAGAAAGACGAAAATAGATCCCTTTGCTACTCTTACTGATATGGTGGATTCGGTTAGCATTCGCAAAACCGATTCACTGTATCAGCAGGCAAAGGAAGAACCGAAACCTATAGAGGCTGATGAGCTGTTTGATGATTTTATCTTCAATTATGCTTCGGATAATGCCCTGCAAAAGCAGCGGACAATCTTTCCATTGCCTTATTATAACGGAGAGTCTCCGACAAAAATAGAAGAAAAATTTTGGAAACATGACTACCTTTTTACTAACCAGAGTTATTATACCCTGCTTTTTGATAAGGAAGATGATATGGACATGGTAGGGGATACTACTTTGAAATCGGTACAGGTAGAGTGGATTTATCTGAAAACCCGCATGGTGAAGAAGTACTACTTTGAACGCCGCAAGGGTATGTGGAAACTCGAAGCTATCAACCTGCGCCATATCGAAGAAAAGGAGAATGAGGACTTTGTTAGTTTCTATGCACGGTTTGCAACCGATAGTGTATATCAGAGCCGCCACCTCAGTGATCCGTTACAGTTTATCACCATAGATCCGGATGATGAGTTTTCTATACTGGAAACTACGCTGGACGTAAATCAGTGGTATGCATTCCGTCCGGTATTGCCTGTTGATAAACTTTCGAACATTAACTATGGTCAGCAGAACGAGGATAATTCAAACACTAAAATATTAAAGGTAAACGGTATCGGAAATGGCTACTCCAATATCTTCTACTTCCGCAGGCGGGGTGGGGAGTGGGAGTTGTACAAATATGAAGATACAAGTATTTAGCTAATTAAAAATTACTAATTAAAAAATAGAAGGACGGATACGGTGAGGCTTGAAGGGAAGAAGATACCCAATACATTCGGGTTTAACGTCAAAACTGATGTTTGGCTGGAATATGAATCAGTAGAGGAATTGGAGAGGTGGATCGCCGAAGGGCGCATTGCTTCTCCTTATCTGCATATTGGTGCAGGCAGTAATTTGCTGTTTGTCAAAGACTATAAAGGTACAGTGCTACACTCTTGTATCAGTGAAGTGGAGGTCACAGCGGAAGATGAAGACAAAGTGTCCGTACGTGTCGGTGCCGGAGTAGTGTGGGATGATTTTGTGGGTTATTGTGTAGACCATAATTGGTATGGTGCCGAAAATCTCTCATTGATACCGGGGGAAGTCGGTGCAAGTGCCGTGCAGAATATCGGTGCGTATGGTGTAGAGGTAAAGGATCTGATTTCTTCTGTTGAAACGATAAACATTCAAGGCGAGAAGCGTGTTTATCAGGTGGATGAATGCGAATATGCTTATCGGAAGAGTCTGTTCAAACAACCGGAAATGAAATCGGTGTTTGTGACCTATGTAAATTTCTGCTTATCAAAGAAAGAACATTATACACTGGATTATGGCACTATTCGTCAGGAACTGATGAAGCATCCGGTTGCTGATTTAAAAACTCTGCGCCGGGTGATTATTGATATCCGTGAAAGTAAATTGCCCGATCCGAAGGTGCTGGGCAATGCCGGGAGTTTTTTTATGAACCCTATTGTGCCACGTGTGCAGTTTGAAGAATTGAAACAGCAATATCCTTCTATGCCCAGTTACGATGTAGACGCGGGTGGGGTAAAAATCCCCGCCGGATGGATGATTGACCAATGTGGCTGGAAAGGCAAGGCACTGGGGCCTGCTGCTGTTCACGACAAGCAGGCATTGGTGTTGGTGAATTTGGGAGGTGCTGCCGGTAAGGATGTCATAGCTTTGTCGGATGCAGTCAGAGCTTCCGTACGTGAGAAATTCGGAATAGAAATTCATCCGGAAGTAAACTTTATTTAGTCTAGGAGTTATGAAAATAAAAATATTGGGGAGCGGAACGTCTACGGGTGTTCCGGAAATAGGTTGCACTTGTCCGGTTTGTACTTCTGCCGATCCGCGGGATAACCGTTTGCGTGCATCGTCTCTTGTACATACCGATGATGCTACCATTTTAATAGATTGTGGCCCTGACTTCAGGGAACAGATGTTGCGCACTTCTACTTTCGAAAAGCTCGATGGAGTGCTGATTACGCATGAACATTACGACCATGTAGGCGGTTTGGATGATTTACGTCCTTTCTGCCGTTTTGGCGAGATTCCTATCTACTCGGATGCTTATACAGCCGATCATCTGCGTATCCGGATGCCCTATTGTTTTGTTGACAAGAAATATCCGGGTGTGCCCCGCATCTATCTGCAAGAGGTGGAAGCAGGTAACCCTTTTCATATAAACGGAACCGAAATAGTACCTTTGCAGGTGATGCATGGCAGATTGCCTATTCTGGGCTATCGTATCGGAGGACGTTTGGGATATATTACCGATATGCTGACAATGCCCGATGTTTCTTACGAACAATTAAGCGGGTTGGATGTTTTGATAGTGAACGCTTTGCGACCACAATCCCATCCAACACACCAAAGCATCTCTGAAGCATTGGCGACTGCGGAACGGATTGGGGCAAAAGAAACCTATTTCATCCACATGAGTCATCATGCCGGCCTTCATGCTGAGCTGACGAAGCAGATGCCACCCCATGTACACTATGCTTATGATGGATTGGAAATAGTTTTCTAAACTTTTTGAAACATTTGTTTTGTTTTATTAGTAGAAAATGTTATTTTTGCCAAAACTTGTTGTGTAAATGCCATGAAACTCCGAGTCGTTATAAGAATAGCTGTCATCGTATCTGTAGTGTTGCTATGCACGGGTTTCGGTGTGTATTCTTATTTTAGGATGAATGCGGCAGAAAATCAACAAGATTTTAACCTCTATTCTTTAGTTCCGCAAGATGCTACAGCCATATTCGAAACAGACCGTATGGCAGAGTTGGTGGACGATATCAATCAATTGCATTGTAGCAAAGATAATCATTTTCTGTATGTATCAGAACTCTTTGTCTATTTGAAAAAGTATTTATATACTTTGGTAGATAATACTCCTCATGGCTTAAGCAAGCAGATGAATAAGATGATGATCAGCTTCCATGAACCTGATACTCCGATGAACCAAGTGCTGTATTGTACCCTTGGCTCAGGCGATTATGAGTTGGTAGAGTCGTTCATACAAAAGTATTGTTCAAGCATTTTCCCTTCCAAGTTCTTTGATTACAAAGGAGAGGAGATACGCATATACCCCATGGCGGACGGTCGCTTCTTGGCAGCTTACTTTACACCCGATTTTCTGGCTGTGAGTTTTCAGAAACATTTGATAGAAGATGTGATTGACGCATATCGTAAGAAAGAATCGTTGATGCAACTTCCTTCATTTCGTGCTATGCAGGCAGGGAAGCACAACAATGTGGCGGCAACGATTTATGTGCGTATGAAATCTGTGGACATGGGCAAGCCTACCGATGGTATTCGTTCGCAATCCCGCTTGGGAAGTTGGGCGGAATTTGATATGAAATTCAATGAAGATGCTATCTATTGTTCCGGTATTAGTCACGGAGTGGATACCACACAGACGTTTATTAATGCCTTGCGCAAACAAAAGCCGGTGGAAGGCTTCTCTGGAATATCTCTTCCGTCTTCTACCTTCTTCTATGATCGTTGGGCTATTTCGGATAGGGAGGCTGTATTTACCTTTACCGCCAGGCAGGAATATGCCAAGGCAACTTATTCTGATTATATCAAAAACCGTGATGTAGAGTGGATTACTTTCCTGAGCGATCATAGTGGTGAAAGTGTGATGTCTTGTTTGTTTTACGCTAATGATACTTTGAATAATCATCCTTGTGCAATAATGAGCATCCCTGTAAAGAATGAGTTGGAAGCTGAACGACGTCTGCAATCCCTGCTATACACTACCCCTAAAGAAGAAGATGCGCCGGAGGTTCCAAAGACTTCTCCTGAATACAATCAGTATCCCAAAGCAAGGAAATTCAAGCAATATGTGCTGCCTCGAAATACGTTGTTGACTCAAATGACGGGTATTACGGAATCGGCACTGTATACATTTGCTTCTTTTTATAAGGGTCATCTCTTGCTTGCTCCTGATGCTGTGAGCCTTTCGGCTTACATTAATGCGCTGGAGAGTGGAGACGTGATGGATGGAAAACCGGCTTATGAAGAAGGTATCGGCAGTTTGTCTCCTTCTTACAATTTTGTGATGATGGCCGATATGGAAGAGATGCTGCGCCAGCCGGAGACGTATGTGCGGCTGATTCCTAATTTTTTCTTCCGTCAGGCAAAATTCTTCCGCCATTTTATCTTTGCAGTGCAGTTTACATGTACGGACGGAGTGGTTTATCCTAATATTGTCCTCCTTTACAAAGGAAGTGAGGCTGATTGATATCAACAAAAAAGGGAAAGCATGCTTTCCCTTTTTTGTTGATATTTTGATTCCTGTTTAGAAAGGCAGGTCGTCCTTTGCATCTCCTGAAAGAAACTCAGGCGCTGCAGATGGTGCCGGAGGAGGAACGGGTGCTCCCGGTGCCGGTGCCGGATTGCCGGCGTTTACACGTTCTACTTTCCATGCACGGATACTATTGAACCAGCGGTCTTGCCATTGGCGTGCATCTACGTCAAAAGATACGGTTAATTCTTCACCCATCTGGATATTGAATTGTTCTATTTTATCTGCTCCGAAAACGTCGAAACACATTTTGCGGGGGTATTGACCGTGGTCTTCGATTACGAATTCTTGTGATTTCCACTCATTGCCTGTCTTAGAAACTCCGCCTCTAGGCTGGAGTATAGCAATAATTTTTCCTGTAAATTCCATTGTTTTCTATTTTAATGATGCGGCGAAGTTACAATTTTTTAGTAATATGAGACGAATAATCGGCTGTTTTTTCTTAGTATTTCTTTGTTGTAGGGAATTCTTTTTTTAACTTTGTCCGTTAGTTTAAAAGAAGACAAAATAAAAACTTAAATATACAGATTATATGAAATTTATCGTTTCAAGTACTGCACTCTCCAGCCATTTACAGGCTATTAGCCGAGTGATTAATTCGAAGAATGCACTGCCTATTTTGGATTGCTTCCTTTTTGAACTGCAAGACGGAACTTTGACTATTACGGTTTCTGATAGTGAGACAACTATGGTTACTACAGTCGAAGTGAACGAAAGTGATATGGACGGACGTTTTGCTGTGACTGCCAAGACATTATTGGATGCGTTAAAAGAAATCCCCGAACAACCATTGACGTTTGAGATAAATACAGATTCTCTCGAAATCACAGTACAGTATCAGAATGGTAAATACAGCCTGATGGGGCAGAATGCGGATGAATTCCCACAGTCGGCTATGCTAGGTGACAACGCTGTACGCGTAGAAATGGATGCACAGATTTTGTTGGGTGGTATCAATCGTGCCGTGTTTGCTACGGCTGACGATGAACTTCGTCCGGTAATGAATGGTATCTACTTTGATATTACTACCGAAGACATAACCATGGTTGCATCAGACGGTCATAAATTGGTTCGTTGCAAAACGTTGGCTGCCAAAGGTAACGAACGTGCGGCTTTCATCCTTCCTAAGAAACCGGCTTCTTTGATGAAGAACTTGTTGCCCAAGGAACAAGGTATGGTAACTATTGAATTTGATGAACGCAATGCCGTGTTCACTTTGGAAAGCTATCGCATGGTATGCCGTTTGATTGAAGGCCGTTATCCGAATTACAACTCTGTAATTCCGCAAAATAATCCGTACAAAGTAACGGTAGACCGCCAGCAATTGGTTGGAGCATTACGTCGTGTGTCTATATTCTCTTCTCAGGCAAGTAGCCTTATCAAACTGCGTATGCAGGAGAATCTCATTGTTATCTCTGCTCAGGACATCGATTTCTCAACTTCTGCCGAAGAAACTTTGATATGCCAGTATTCAGGCAATCCGATGAGTATCGGTTTCAAATCAACCTTCTTGATCGATATACTGAATAACTTCTCTTCTAGCGAAGTTATTATAGAATTGGCTGATCCTTCACGTGCCGGTGTCATTGTTCCGGTAGAGCAGGAAGAAAACGAAGATTTGTTGATGTTGTTGATGCCGATGATGCTGAATGACTAAAAGTTGTTCACCATAGAGGACACAGAGAACACCGGTTTTTTTCTTTAGACATAAGAACAAAAGAACATAAGGATAGCGTATTTTTAAATTCTTTTTGTTCTTATGTTCTTTTGTCTTAAAATAATAAGAAGAAACTCTGTGCCTTCTGTGTCCTCTGTGGTGAATTTATATAATAAAAGACTACAATGAAATTAAATCTGAAAAATCCGCTTGTCTTCTTCGATTTAGAGACTACCGGTACAAACATTAATTCTGATCGGATTGTCGAAATCTGTTATCTCAAAGTTTATCCAAATGGGAATGAAGAAGCAAAAACCATGCGTATCAATCCCGAAATGCACATACCTGCCGAATCATCTGCCGTTCATGGTATTTATGATGAAGATGTAGTTGATTGTCCTACTTTTAAAGAAGTAGCTCGGAGCATAGCAAATGATATTGAAGGTTGTGATCTTGCCGGTTTCAACTCTAACCGTTTCGATATTCCTGTTTTGGCAGAAGAGTTTCTTCGGGCTGATGTTGAAATAGATATGACTCGTCGTAAGTTTGTGGATGTGCAGGTTATTTTCCATAAGATGGAACAGCGCACTTTGTCTGCTGCCTATAAGTTTTATTGCGGCAAGAACTTGGAAGACGCCCATACTGCCGAAGCAGATACGCGTGCCACTTACGAGGTACTGATGTCTCAATTGGATAGGTATCCTGAAGATTTGAAGAATGATGTAGCTTTCCTTGCCGATTATTCCAGTTTCAACAAGAATGTAGACTTTGCCGGTCGCATGGTGTATGATGATAACGGCGTGGAGGTTTTCAATTTCGGAAAGTACAAAGGAATGTCCGTATCGGATGTTTTAAAGCGTGATCCGGGCTACTACAGCTGGATTTTGAACAGTGATTTTACACTGAATACAAAGGCTACGCTGACCAAGATTCGTCTGCGTGAATTAACTCAAAAGTAACAGTGCACGTAGGTGATTGCTGTTAAGTTGTAATTTGTAATTCATATCATGGCAAATACACTTAAAGGAAAAAAAATAATATTAGGTATCACCGGAAGTATTGCTGCTTATAAAGCATGTCATATTATCCGTGGGTTGATAAAATGTGGTGCGGAAGTGCAGGTTGTTATTACCCCTGCCGGTAAGGAATTTATTACCCCTATTACTTTGTCTGCTTTAACCGGCAAACCGGTTATCAGTGAATTTTTTGCACAGCGCGATGGTACCTGGAATAGTCATGTAGACTTGGGCTTATGGGCAGATGCCATGCTGATTGCTCCTGCAACTGCTTCTACCATTGGTAAAATGGCGAATGGTATTGCCGACAATATGCTCATTACTACTTATCTTTCGGCAAAAGCGCCGGTGTTTGTGGCTCCTGCCATGGATTTGGATATGTACGCCCATCCTTCTACACAAAAGAATCTGGAAACTCTGCGTTCATACGGTAACCATATTATAGAACCTGGTACCGGAGAACTAGCCAGTCATCTTGTCGGTAAAGGACGCATGGAAGAACCTTCAACTATCATTCTCCATCTAGAAGAATACTTTGCTGCAAAAGAAGGTGATCTGGCAGGAAAGACCATTATGATAACTACCGGACCTACTTATGAAAAGATTGATCCGGTGCGTTTTATCGGTAATTACTCGTCTGGAAAGATGGGTTTTGCCCTTGCTGACGAATGTACCAGCCGGGGTGCAAAAGTGATTTTGATTACAGGACCGGTTCAGCAAAAGACTCATTTCCCGGTGTTCCAACGTTACGATGTGGAGTCGGCACAGCAAATGTATGACGCTGCTCTCTCATTGTTTGCAAATGCAGATGCCACTATCTTGTCCGCTGCTGTAGCCGATTACACTCCCGAGCAGGTAGCCGATGAAAAGATCAAACGTGAAAAGACTGGAAACATGTCTCTTCACTTGAAACCGACCCAAGATATTGCTGCTACATTAGGACAGTTAAAGAGTACATTGACTTCCAAACTAGCTAAGAAAGTATTGGTGGGTTTTGCTCTTGAAACCAATCAGGAGCAACAGAATGCCGAAGATAAACTCAATCGAAAGAATCTTGATTTTATTGTGCTGAACTCATTAAAAGACGAGGGGGCAGGTTTCCGTTATGATACCAATAAAATCAGTATTATCGATCGGGAGCATAAAACCGATTATCCGCTGAAATCTAAAGCAGAAGTGGCTGCGGATATTATAGATCACTTGGCAAAGGTGTTGCAAGAAACAAAGTAGTCTCTTGAAAGACTGTGATTGAATTAATAATTTATAATTCTTAGTTGATAACATGTTGCGTTCACTTTACATACAGAATTATGCATTGATTGAGAAGCTTGACATTGATTTCAACAGTGGCTTCTCCGTCATTACAGGCGAAACGGGTGCAGGTAAATCCATCATTCTGGGAGCCATCGGTTTGTTGTTAGGTCAGCGTGCGGATGTAAAATCTATCCGTATCGGAGCATCGAAGTGTGTCATTGAAGCACGATTTGATATTTCGGCATACGGAATGCGTCCCTTCTTTGATGAAAATGAATTGGAATATGAAGGCGAATGTATACTCCGCAGGGAAGTTTACTCTTCGGGCAAGAGCAGAGCGTTCATTAACGATACTCCGGCATCGTTAGGACAGCTGAAGGAGTTGGGCGAGCAATTGATAGACGTACACTCTCAACATCAGAACCTTCTTTTAAATAAAGAAGGCTTCCAACTCAATGTTCTGGATATACTTTCGCACAATGAAGAAGACCTGAATGCTTATCAAGCCTTATACAAAGAATGGAAGCAAGCGCAGCAAGACTTGGAAGACCTGATAGCTCGTGCTGAACAGGATAAATCAGATGAAGATTTTATTCGTTTTCAGTTGGAACAATTAGAAGAAGCCCACTTGTCGGCAGGCGAACAAGAAGAATTGGAACAAGAAGCCGATACGCTGAGTCATGCCGAAGATATTAAAGCGGGATTATATCGCGTCAATCAAACTTTATATTCAGATGAAGGTGGCTTATTGGCCGGACTGAAAGATTGTTTGAATACAATGCTCGGGTTGCAGAATGTTTACACTCCTGCCCGTGAATTTGCCGAACGTTTGGAGAGTACCTACATTGAACTGAAAGATATTTCTCAGGAAGTATCGGACAAGGAGGAAGAAATAGAATTCAATCCGACACGTCTGGAAGAGGTGAACGAACGCTTGAATTTGATCTATACCCTCCAGCAAAAACATCGTGTCACCACAGTTGACGGACTTTTGTCTTTGGCAGAAGAATATACTACCAAGCTTTCTGCTATAACTTCATCCGAAGAAAATATAGAAGAGTTGAAGGCTCGTTGTGAGTCCTTATATAATAAGGTGAAAAAACAAGCGGCTATATTGACTAAATCCCGTATATCTGCTGCCCATGAGGTTGAGAAACAGATGGCTGCACGCCTGATGCCCTTGGGAATGCCTAACGTTCGTTTTCAGGTAGAAATCGGTGCCCGTAAAGAACCGGGTGCACATGGAGCCGATACCGTTAACTTCCTGTTTTCCGCCAATAAGAACGGAACTTTGCAAAGCATATCTTCGGTAGCATCCGGTGGTGAAATAGCCCGTGTCATGTTATCCATCAAGGCCATGATAGCAGGTGCTGTTAAGCTTCCTACCATCGTTTTCGATGAAATAGACACGGGAGTTTCGGGCGAGATAGCCGATCGCATGGCGGATATTATGCAGGAAATGGGCGAGAGTGACCGTCAGGTAATCAGTATCACCCACCTGCCGCAGATTGCCGCCCGTGGATGTGCGCATTATAAAGTATATAAACAAGACAATGAAACCGAGACAAACAGCCATATCCGTCGACTGACAGATCAGGAGAGGGTAGAGGAGATAGCTCATATGCTAAGCGGAGCTACCTTAACCGAAGCTGCTTTGAATAATGCCAAAGCCCTTCTTAAGCAGTAGTCCTCGTTTTTAATTTTTAATTATTAATTTTTAATTATCAAAATGGTTGATAAAAGTGAAATGATTTTCGGCGTTCGTGCCGTGATAGAAGCCATTCAGGCAGGAAAAGAAATCGACAAGATACTAGTGAAAACCGATATCCAGAGTGACTTGTCCAAAGAGTTGTTTGCCGCCTTGAAAGGATTGTTGATACCGGTACAGG
>USLU01000078.1 GCA_900555635.1 uncultured Bacteroides sp. | reverse complement strand
TTATCGGCTGAAAGACAGCCGATAAAATTGGCGTGGCGGAAAATAGTATGGTTACCCTTATACGGATTCAATACTAATTGATTACATGCGACAATATGTCCAACAGGCAATAATCCTTCACGATTCTTTAGTCTATAAGAAATATTCAATAAACATTCGACATTTTGATTCATCTCCCCCAATGCTAATGTCATTCTAACAGTTTGTTGAGGAGCAACATTCAGATTATCCACACGTCCCGAGCGAACCAGTTGTCCATCTTCTAATAATTCCCAGTCCATATAATAAGCAGATAAATCCCGAAAAAAATTCTCATTAAATATCTCCACTTCACCTTCAGCCACATTTACCAATGTAGTCCATATATTTTGATAAAAATAGCCAACTTCATACATATGAGGATTAGGAATACGGTCAGGACCTACCAAACCATTATCACAATAATTGGTATGATCCGTCTCAAACCTGTTAAAATCGCCAGCATACGCATAAATCTCGACATCCTTCTTACCTTTCCTGCGAACAGACTGATCTACAAAATCCCAAATAAAACCACCTTGCAGATTCGGATATTTACGAATCAAATCCCAATACTCTTTAAATCCGCCTTCTGAATTTCCCATAGCATGAGCATATTCACATAAAATTAACGGTTTCGTGGTATCGGTAGCTTTTCCGTATTGTTCCATAGAATTATAATCATAATACATCGGACAGAGAATATCAGTATGTCCTGTCTGGCGTGTTTTCCTATACTGACATGCCTGCTCATACTGACATGCACGACTAGGATCCTCTGCCTTAACCCAATTATAACAAGCTTCAAAGTTAGGACCATCTCCCGACTCATTACCTAATGACCAAAAAATAATACTAGGATGATTGAAGTTGCGCTGAACATTACGCTGATTGCGTTCCATATGTGCCAACTTGAACAATGGATTTTTAGCCAAAGTTTTCTCTTTGAATCCCATACCATGAGACTCTATATTTGTTTCAGCTACCACATAAAGTCCATACTGATCGCAAAGATCATACCATAGATTGTCATCAGGATAATGGCAAGTGCGAACCGCATTAATATTAAATTTCTTCATTAACTGAATATCCTGAACCATACGTTGAGGAGATACCACATATCCGTCGTCAGGATCTACTTCGTGACGGTTAACACCTTTAAAAAGAATAGGCTTACCATTCACAAAAAGCTGATTACCTTTTAATTCAATCTTACGGAAACCTACTTTAACAGGAATTATTTCATCACTACCTCTCATCGTAGCATACAAAGTGTATAGATAAGGATTTTCCGCCGTCCATTTATTAGGATTTTCCACAGCCATAGATACTCCACCTGCACCATTAGCTATTGCAGTAGCTATTTGTTTTTCGGTAGCGTCCACTAACTCCAAATCAACCACACCTTTTCCCTTCATATCTAGTTTCACAGACAACACTCCGTCCTGATACATAGTATCCAAATCCGGAGTGATGCGAATATCCTGAATACGCTTTTTACTACGGGCGTATAAATAGCAGTCACGCCCTACACCTGTAAAGCGGAAATAATCCTGATCTTCTAAATAAGTTCCATCACACCAACGGAATATCTGAAAGGCTATCAGATTCTTCTCCCCTGGTTTCAAATAGGAAGTCAAATCGAATTCTGCCTCCAACTTACTATCTTCACTATAACCTACATAACGTCCATTTACCCATAAATACATATTAGAGATAACAGAGCCGAAATGAGCAATAATATCTTTGCCTTTCCAAGAGGCAGGAACCATTATTTCACGACGATATGAACCAACATGATTATTCTCTATGGGAACTTCGGGAGGATTATTTTTGAAAAAATGGCTCCAAGAATACCCTACCCCCGTATAAATAGGATCACCATATCCATTCAATTCCCAAACCGCAGGCACTTGCATATTATCCCAACCTTTATCATTGAAATCTTTCTTCCAAAAATCCAAAGAACGAGCATCCGCATCCTTCACCCAATTGAATTTCCAAACACCATTCAGCGTTTTGTAATTGGCAGATAGTTCCTTTTGCCCTTTCCTTGCAACATCCATATTCTCATAGGCAAAATAATTGCTGTGCATAGCTATACGGTTTACAGCATTTATTTGTGGATCAAGCCATTCGTTGGACTGTGCCTTTACTGCCAAAGCCATAACGATAGAAAACAGCCCGGTTATTAGTAATTTCTTCATATTACAATTTATTTTTAGATATTCTTATCACCGTTAATGAGTATTGCGGCATCTCATAAAAGAATGTTTCGTTCACTTTTAAAGTATCCTCCACAGGAACAACCGTTTTTGCCTTTATATCACCAGTCAAAACACTCTTTAAAGCCATCATGTTATACCCTTGAAGCGAAGGGAGATGTAAATCGGCATAAACATTAACAGGTAACAGATTGACTAACTTAATAATAATATCACCTGTATGTGAGTCACGAACTACTGAATGTCCAATACGAAGCCCAACTTTCCGATCATGGTTATCGACATTTACTTCAACTGGTATATATTCGTCACCACTATTTTGTCCGAACATTTTTTGAGCATAATAACTTGCAGTGGGATGAACCTCTGAATTATCAAAATAGATCAAATCTGGGTTCCAATGGATATGTCCTTCTTTTGCGAGCAAGGGTGCATAACTCGCCATGCAAACAATATCTCCATTACGCTCAAGATTGATAAGATGCAGTGATTCGGCAAGAGCACTTTCCAAACTAGTCTGTGATTTTCCCTGACTACGAGCCGCCCATTCACCAAGATAAACCTTGGATTTTAAACGGTCATAACGATCATAAAAATCCTGATTATAGATAAACCATCCTGTGGGACGGTAACAGTGTTCATCTACAATAGGAACTTTCAATTCAGTAGCATACTTCCACCCTTCTTCATAATCATTCCCTTTTACATCAGGGCCGGATGTTCCTATCACAATAATATCAGGATACCGTTCTTTCACCGCATCATAAATCGTCTTGAACCTGACTTTGAATTCTTCCGTTATCATATCTTCATTACCAAGACCAATATACTTCAAATTAAAAGGTTCAGGATGTCCGGCATCCGCACGCATTTTTGCCCATTTTGAGAGACGAGGATTACCATTCGCCCATTCGATCAGATCCAGTACATCTTGTATGTATTGAGGCATCTTATCCATTGGTATTCCACCTTGTTGTCCTTCAGTTAACAACTCCGGTAAATCTTTATTTTCGGGTAAGGATTTACAAAGCGAACCTGAATTTTGGCAACTTACCCCTGCTGCTATTATAGGCAAAGGTTCTGCCCCAATATCTTCACAAAACTGAAAATATTCAAAGTAGCCCAATCCACGAGTCTGATGATATCGCCAAATATTGGGAAGATGGCGACGTTCATGGAGAGGACCGACAGAACCCTTCCAATCATACATATTATTTAGCCCATCACCATGCGCAAGACAGCCACCCGGAAAACGGACAAAACGCGGATGAAGATCGGCTATAACTTGTGCTAGATCACGACGAAGCCCATTCTTACGTCCTTTAAATGTATTCTGTGGAAAAAGAGAAATCATATCTAGCATATATACGCCTGTTTGCAAAGGCGTTATTTCAAGCCTTGCATCAGTAATATCTGCTGTTGCTATGAGTTCACATTGATATTGTCTCCATTTTTTAGCATAAAGGTTGATTTTATTTTGAGCTATAATACTTCCATTCTTAGCTACAATCTTTATTTCGACAATTGCTCCCTTCGGAGTCATAGCAGTGGAAGAAACAAAAAATGAGAAGTCATATTTCTCTCCTTTCTTCAAACAGATACCATCAAATCCCGAATTTATAAGAGCCCCACCTATACGCTTTATATCCAATACGGCATAAAACCTATTATTCGGATGTATCGGTTGTTCTTTAGAGATAACAAGTGAAGCGCCATCGGTAACACTCCATGCATAATCATGTGTCCAGTTTTTTGCACGTGCAAAATCTCCCTCACAATATTCAAAGTCCCTGTTCTGTATCAGTTCGGGATAAAGTCCACCATCGGCTGCATAACTTAGATCCTCAAAAAAGGCTCCAATAAGCATATCAGAAATAGGTATAGCCCGTGATATATCAGTTTTTATATCTATATTAACCGGTTGAAGGTCTTTAAAACGTATTCCATCGTGCTCGGCTCTCTCCCCATATTCTGCATTCTTAAAATCTTCGTATTCAAAATGATTCATTAGAGCCTGTACCTCTTTATACCCGACCTTCAAGACCGAAGGAGAATTCTTGACTTCCGACTCCTTTTTCTCAAAATAATGCTGTCTTTTCCATTCATAAAGATTATTACTTCGGGTTTTAGCAAAGATCCGTCCACTCGTACTAATTTGCCATGTGGCGAGATACCCGCCATCAGTAGTACGTTCTATGCACGGATTTATCATGGTTTTCCATGAACCCCAGTCACTTCTCACAACTGTCCGTCCACCACCCAGCATTTCCCAATTAACCCCATCAGTACTCCATTTCAATTTCATACCCAGACGTCCCATATTATGTGTATCGGCAAATGGCATTATATAGACAGAATCCGGTTCTTCAGCCATAACAGAAGTAGTCGTCACAGCCGCAAGCCCCATCATTAATATCACTTGTTTCAGTCTCATTTTAAACATATATTACAGCATTGGTACAACAGGCTTTATATTGCCTTCATTATCAAAGTATAATTTATCAATACAGACTTCTCTATGAAATCCTGCATCTCTTCCTTTCGTCACTGCATCAGGAAATTTAAAACGATGGTATACGACATACCATTCATCTTTACCCGGTACTTGTACTACCGAATGATGCCCGGTAGCATAAATACCCTGATCCGGTTTCTTACAAAGAATGACCTTGCTTTCAGCCGGGTTAATAGGACCTACCGGAGATTTGGAACGTACATAACGTACCTCGTAGTCAACACTTCGTGTATCATTCTTTGACCATGTGAAATAATAATAACCATCTCTGTAAAATACATGAGCAGCTTCACTGTAATGAGTATCGTTATTTATCAGGATACGAGTTGTATTCGGTTTAACCGACACCATGTCATCATTCAATTCACATACAGCCATATAATAATTCCCCCAGTACAGATACGTTTTACCACTAACCGGGTCTGTAAACACATCAGGATCTATATTTTGCCCCCTGGGCATTCCTTTGGGCAATTCCTTTCCAATCAAAGGTCTGCCCGAGTCGATGAAAGGACCAGTCGGACTATCGGCTACAGCCACTCCTATTTGCTTTTCCGCAGTAAAATAATAATAATATTTATAATTTCCATCTGCCTGTTTCTTTTCGATGATACAAGGAGCCCATGCATTCCTTTTCGCCCAGGAAACATTTTTCAAGTCCAATATAACACCTTCCTCTTTCCAGTTAACTAAATCATCGGAAGAGAAGGCTTTAAAAAGCGTACTTCCCCAATTAGGAATTCCATCACACGTCGGGTAAATATAATATCTCTTTGTTTTCTCCGAATACATGACTTCCGGGTCTGCATAGTATCCCGGAATAACCGGATTCTTTTGTATAGAGGCAGGAGAAACAAATTTTCTCTTATTCTGCTTCCAATAGTTTTCCAGTTTGTCAGCTTCATCAGCAGTCAAATGAATCACAGCGCCATGTTTCGGTGCTGTATAATTAGTCGTTTTCATGACTCCTTCATTGAAACGTCCCAGATTCTTAAAATTCACAAAATCAGAAGTCTCGATAAAGCCAAAATTATGAGGAGTTACGCTATACACATCATACATCAATACCCATTTATCCTCACCGATACGTTTCCATACAGTAGGAGCTTCACAAGCTTTAGGTTCAAAGTCATACCAACGCGCATCATATTCATAACCTTCGTTTATCCGGTCTGAAACAGCCTGCTTTATTCCGGCAGGTCCGTCATGGGCCACATAAAACAAATGATACTTATTTCCTACCTTTGTGATGTCTCCATCAATAGCCGACACTCTTTCATTAGGATATTCAAATAAGATTTCCGGCAGACTTTCAATCGTATCAAAGTCATCATTCACATATACATAATAAAGTTTATTGGGTTCGTTCCTAAAGCGCATTGTATAATAGATCATCAACTTTCCTTTCTTGTCATCATAAGTCACTTCCGGTGCCCAGGCACAACCTATTTCATTCAATCCTGCGGTTAGTTTGTCAAAACGAATATTCGTACGTTTCCAATTGATTAAATCCCATGATTTCATCAAGACTAATCCATAGTTATTTCCCCAACCATACATATTACGGTCGCGTTCCCACTCTGTCTCCCGATAGCCGTCTCTTTTGCCAAATACATGCAAATCTGTCATCGCTAAATAAAAGGCACCGTCCGGTCCACGATAAATATGCGGATCACGAATCCCTCTTTGATAAGCAATTGTATCTCCGGCAATTACGGGTTCGCCCTCATTCAAAGCAGTAAATGTATATCCATCACGGCTGACAGCCATATAAAGCCCATGTGTTTCGTCTTTGTGGAAGACCATCAGGTAAGCACTCATATCTTTTTCCCGGGGTACTGCATTTTTATAACAGAACTGTCTAAATCCGGCACTTCCTTTTCCTGCAGAAAGCAGAGCAATACGTAAAGCAAAGAAACCCTGGTAATTATTGTGATGTAATTGGGAAACATCCACATTCTCAGCAAGAGTAAGCCAATCTTTGTTATCCTTACTCACCATAATCGTTATATTATTACCCTGATTACGAATTCTTGCAATGAAACGATTTCCGATTTCATTGGGAAGCTGCGTCTTTTGGTCTGCATTCCGATAAATAGTGAAGTTCTTTCCATCAGACACGACTCCTGTGTAAGCCTTTTCATTATAATATAAAAGAAGTCCGCCGACATTTCCTTTTCCGACATGAATTTCTACTTGAGTTTCATAGTTTTTATCTTCAACCGTAGTCAATAACAGACGACCGTTATCCGGTCCGTTTCCTTTAGCTTTTATATGAAGAGTCTTTTGACCGAAAGTCAACGATTTCGGAGCATATTCTTTCCAAAAAGTCCATTGTAAACCTAACTCTGAGCCAGCAAATTCATCGGATAGTTTCAAGCCATTTAGCCGTTTGGCAGTAGTGGTATGTACAGAAGTAGCAGTAGATTTAGTACGATACCATCCATCAGAAGTCCATTCAACCGGTTCAATCAGAGTTTGACGTCCCAGCGTATGATACCCCTTTGCATACGCATGATAGACAATCCACCAATTCCCATTCACATCATCCACCAATGTACCGTGCCCTTTAGACCACCAGTTTTCTTTTTCACTATAAGTATGGACAATAGGATTATAAGGAGAATTTTCCCAAGGTCCTTTAATATTTTTAGAACGTGCAGAAACAACCATATGACTTGTTGCAGGACCCGCAGTTCCGCCTTGAGCGGAAGTCATATAATAATACCCATTTCTATAATTTAGTTTAGGAGATTCAAGACACATACATTCCGTGTTCCAGTTTTTAGGATACTCCCATCCGTCATACACCTTTTCTTTCTCTCCGATAGTAGCCAAACCATCTTCTGTGAGGCGAATAACTTCGCCCTCGTTCACATACAGATAACGATTACCATTTTCGTCGGCAATATGTCCCGGATCAATACCGCTTACTTTTAAATCAACCGGCTTACTCCACGGTCCTTTTAAGTCATCCGCCCAAATCACCCAATTCGTTTCATCTGTGGGATAATAAATATAATATCGACCTTTATACTTAATTAAATCAGGTGCCATGGCAGAGCCTGTGTATTCCGGCATGACTCGACAAACAGGTTCCCAATTAATTAAATCATCAGAATGCCATATCAGAAATCCCGGTTTATAATAAAAAGGCGAATGAGTCATATAATAATCCTTTCCATCACGCATGATGGAAGGATCAGGATAATCACCCGGTAAAATCACTTTCGGATATTCCTGCGCATCTATCCGTATCGCCATAAATGCCAGTAAAATAAAGTATAAGAATTTTCTCATGATATATTTTCTATATTATTCACATATGATATTAGTGTCCATCAGCCATTTCTGAATTACCATCCAGGAATACGATTCCCTCTGTATGAGCTCCTACATAGATACGAGCCATGTCCGATGTTTTATACCAGGCAGGTTTATCAGACATCTTATCATAAATCAGTTTACCATTAATCTGTAAATTCTCAAAACGGATATTCTTAACTTGCCGTTCTTCATTGTACCCTTCGGTAACAGAAAGTTCCGTATTCTTTCCTGTATAAGATATATTTTTAAATAACACATCTTCAATACCTCTTCCGGGTGCAGTGCAATACTTTTCATTATAGAAAATACGCAGGTTAATGAGCTGTCCTTGACGGAAATCTTCCACACGAATATTTTCAAACCGTACTTTACGTATCAGGTTATTATCACCGGCATTGATAGCCATGCATCCCTGATAGTCAAGCTGCTTCTCCTGATGATCCAAGATATCAATATTTATATAGTTCAAATTTTCCAATGTTTCCGGTTTTTCCGAGTTCCCATGAATACCAATAAAAATAGGATGGGCTACATCAGCCCAAAGCGTAGAATTCTGCATAGTTATATTACTGCATCCTCCTTCAAATCCTACACGAGTGCCATAAACAGTAGTACAATCGTCCGAATTACGGCAAAAAACACCATCAAACAAAACATTGTGACTGGCAAATACATTCATACCATCACCCCATCCATAGTAACTAATACTTTTGACATTACGAATAGTCACATGATCTGAACCGCCGGTTGAGCACTGTGTAGCTATAATTCCCTCTACATATACATTTTGAGAATTAGCAATCCGAATACCACCTTTAACCGTATGGTCGATAATACCTCTTCCGATCAGTTTTACGTTATTAACCTTATCCATCACTACCCGTCCCATCAATACAGAACCACCGGCCAGATATACTGTTTTTCCAGAAGGGACTTTTAACTCCCCATTCTCAAAAGAATGAATACCCGGACCATAATAAAGAACATTCGGGTTATTCTTATCCGGCACTACTTCCTCCGGCTGATTGGTAAATAAATGCAGATTATGAAAAATATCTCCATTGATCTCTACCGACAGATTTTTGGGATGATCTAGCGAAAACGTCACTGTATTATTCTTTATCTTAAACGGGATGTCATATGACAAAGGACGAACTCTTGCCGTGTTCATCTGTCCGCAATTATAAGTTACAGCAACCTCTACGGTCCCGGAAAAATCAAAAGTTACCATTGAAGCTTTCTCTACCTGATGTTTTGTTTCCCGCACTTCATCCACTTTTATCAAATAGGTAGATAAAGTTTTCCATTCTCCGCCCTGTTGGCGCACCTTGACGGAAAAATCATTATTTAAAGCTGCTCCTTCAGGAGCATCCCAAGTTACTAACTTATCCTTAGGAAATGCTGCATTCCCGGCTAATACAAGAACCAACAAAAGTAGGTATTTTCTCACCATATTACTACAAAAGTCTAATATTTTCAATCAATAGGAAAGAATAGCCTCATAATATATGAGACTATTCTTCTTCCTTCTTTAATCTCTCGCATACATCAAATTGCCATAACCTAAATGGTCATATCCACCACTGGTTCCACCCAGACCGGCTATCTCCGGAAAACTAATCTCCATCCCCATCTTTGTGTACTGGCACTTTTCAGTATCTACTCCCTTTATCTTGGCATAATGATAATATGCAAGTGCCCAAATTGCCCCGGCACCGTTACTTCCATTACGTTCTGCAATAGTCAGTATTTTATCAGTTGTTGGTCCCCAGGCATTATTCCAGGTACGATAATAAGCTTCAAAAGGCACATCCATACCAGCAGACAAATACCGTCCGTTATATTCGCAACCTTTTAAATACCGATTGTCATCATATCCAAAAAAGTCATCTCCCTGGTTCCAGGTTAATTGGCAGATAACTCCCATCAACCCCTGGCACAACATAGTATGTCCGATATCACGACCACTCTCCTGCCATTGGGCTAAATTAGCATAATCACCTGTAAATACATGATTAATGGCATGAGTCAGCCTTCCATTCGTTTCTCCTATCTGCAAATGTTCGATACCCTCGTTATAAACATCACGACGGTCAGCCAAAATACCAATACCAATCATTGACGCAAGATTACAAAGCCCCCAATTCGCCCAATAGTGTCCCGGAACGGTTCCAAAATGATTAACTAAGAATTCATGGTTAGCTACATAAAATACATCAAGCATCCATTGTTGGTATCTGGCAAAACCATTTGCATCTTTCTCTTTCCAATAGTCACGAAGTAACTCTCCGGCTACTGCAAATTCATATCCATAGAGACCGGCTGCCAATGCAGAATTAGTATTTCCGGTAACTAGCTTACAAGTTACTGCCCAACTATCGAGTATTTCAATAGCGTGGTCAGCATAGGCATTGCCATCACCCAAATGATACCGAAGTCCCATCTGATAAGCAGCTGCTACATCATTGGCAGCTCTCATATAGTTCTCATCACCCGACACACCACGACGGATATCAGCCTGCGAGTTAGCTACATAGTCCAAGTGAGAATGATAATTGTCAACCAAAGCCGCATATCCCGTTTTCCACGGATCTCTACTCAAACGTACTTTTATATATTCAAAGTCTTCCGGTGTATGCAGGGCACCACAATGTATCATCGGTTCACTTTCCGGTTTCAATGCTACTTTCATCAATGCTTCCTTATCTTCTTCTCTTGTAGGAAGTTTATACAGGTCAGTTTCTACACCAGGCGACGGCAAATCGACACCATCTCCACATGATAAAAATAAAAACGCTGCAATTACATAAAATATTTTCTTCATAATCGTTTCCTATTTGGATTATTATTGTTGACGTTCTATAGAAATATTGGAAATATCGACATTACCTCCTTTGCTATTATTATTTATCATACCGATATTTGCCACAAAGCCAATAGTTACTTCCGTCGTCTCAGACTGTACAATAGTCATATCAAAGTTCTTTGGCCCCTCCGCTTTAAGCACCTTGTTATCAGATATTCTAACGTAAGATTTACTGCCATCCGTTTTTTCAATAAAAGCAGACTCATCAACAGGCATCCATGCGCCACCCACTACAGACAAATCAGGAAGTGTAGCTTCGCCTTTTACCACTCCGATTATTACTCCGAAGTTTCCTCCCAATGTATTACATTCGGTTACAGTCCATGAAATCTTATACGTTCCAGCAGGCAATGGTGTAACCTGATACATCTTGGCGTTCTCTAGTGCGTGTTTATGATTGGCATTTGCCCACTGATTGCACAACATAGAAATGCAACCATCCGGATTATTTGTATCAAATAACATAGGACGTATCAACACATCCTGACCACTTTCCTCATAATAGAACTTATCATTAAATTTCCAATCTGTAGGAATAGCCCACAGATTACCATCCAACGCATCCCCTGTTTTACTAAATGGTTGTCGGCTATTACGCAGCACCACCTCCGTCACATCACCGGTCTTACCCATCACATTCACAGTCTGCCCTTCCACAGCCGGAATATCAGCATACTGTAAACGAACTTTTGCATCTTTCGTTGTTTCGTAATCAACAGGAACTATAATCTTTATTTCATCATTTCTGATAGAAGTTATTTCGACTTTTGTCTCGTTCAAAAATGCATTTACCGCCTCTTTATTAGTGCCGAAATTAGCCCCCTTAATAGTAACGTTTTCACCAGGTTGCACCAATTTCTCTACAATGCTGTTCATCACCGGTGATGAATATACCTTGAAAGAACCTTCATAGAATTGTAAATTACCAACAGACAAAGTTATCTTCACATTCCCTACCGATAGTCCATTCGGAACTTTCACTGTAAATGCGCCAATACCGCCATCCTGATATTGATAATCACTAATCGTTGCTTCTACCTCATTAAACTTCGCTACTAATAATTCCGAAGTTTCCGGCATATGACTTCCTGTGATCGTTACTACTGTACCGATGTATCCTTCTAAAGGAGAAACGCCTGTACCGGCATCTACTACCGGTGTAGCTTTCACTGTAAATTTCAGTTCACCTTCTACCTCCTCATACGGAGTAACCACTTTCACCGCTACTTCCTGATCGTCCGCTAAAGATTCACTGACCGGGATACGTATTTTAATTTCTTCCTCACTGCACGAAAGCACCTCTGCTTCCACTCCTCCCACAAGTACTTTCAGTCCCTCAGTTGTCGTTCCAAAGCTCGTGCCTTTTATCGTCACTTCTGATCCTTTATATGCGACGGCAGGTGTAAGGCTACCCAATGTAGCATGCTGACGAATGGTAAATTCGTCCACAGGCGTATTAACTTTTTGCGTATAAACCATCAAACTTATCTTACCGGAAGTAGCACCAATCGGTATTTGTACAGTGAAAGATGTCTCACTCCATTCCGTCACAGGCGCATTAACTTTCGCATCACCAAATACCATCTTGATATCTTCCGCTTTCGTACCCAACTCCGTTCCGGTAAAAGTTATTAAGTCACCGACAAATCCCCATTCTTTACTAATTGTCTCGACAGATGGTTTACCCAAAACCCGAAGCATCAAGTCTGTTTTTAATTCCTCTTCAAAGAACTTCACTGATATTTTTCCTGTCGTGGCATCTTCCGGTATCCGTACTGTAATGCGTTCGTCCGTACAAGATAGTACTTTGGTAACATTCTCTCCGATATTAACCTTTACGAAATCTACTGCACCAGCCAAGTTTTCACCGATCACGTCAAACTCATCCCCTACATAACCATAATCAGGTGAAAGTGCAGTAATGGCTACAACCGGGTCTTCTGTCGCTAGCTCAAAGACATCTGTTCCGTCTTCTCCACAAGAAGCTAATAGAAACAAAGCCCCAAAGCATATAAAATCATATATTTTCTTCATCTTTTTCGATTTTTAGTTGATTAGTTTTCTCTTTCCACTACCATCTTAGAAATATTGACATTACCTCCCTTACTGGTATTATTCAGCATACTGACATTCGCTACAAAACCAATCGTGACTTCTGTTGTCTCTGTTAATACTATATTCAAGGTAAATTCCACATCTCCCCTTTCCTTATCATAAGCCAAAGATTTATTGTCCGTCAGTCGGCAATATGCCTTATTCCCAGATAAATCTTCCAAAAACGCAGTCTCGTCAACAGGTGTCCACACACCATTTACTGCAGCCAAATCAGGCAGTGTGCCATTTCCCTTCGTAGCTCCGACAATCGCTTCAAGATTACCACCCAGTCCTACACATTCGGGAACGAAACAAGATATCTTATAGGTTCCGGCAGGTAAAGTGGATACCTGATACATCTTGGCATTCTCTAATCCGTGCTTATGATTGGCATTTGCCCATTGGTTACACAACAAAGAGATACAGCCATCCGGGTAATTCTTATCAATCAATAACGGACGAATCAACACTTTTGTCCCGCTTTCATCGTAATAGAATTTATCATTATACTGCCATTCGGTAGGAATAGCCCAACACTCCGACTCTAATCCATCATCTGTCATAACAAATGGCTGACTACTATTTTTCAAAGCATATATTGTCAAGTCTCCCGTATAAGCAGGATCCAGAAAACTACCATTTTCCGTTTCATATCCTTTGACATTAATCTGCACTGTACCGATACCATATCCAGCAGGAGTCCTAACTTGAATTTCATCGTCCTGTATCGAAATTACTTCTGCTATTTTAGTACCTATTTTAACTGTTATATCCTCTTTGTTTGTACCAAACGAAATTCCGGTAATAGTTATCACATCATTTTCTGCCGCAAACAATGGACAGTCTGTATTGGAAGAACTAACGGAAATGATAGTAGGTTTAGGCACTACCGTAAACTTACCAACATTGTCAAATTCATATTGCCATACTTTCAATGTGACATCACCACTCACCGCATCTTTAGGTACAACCACAATAATACGATTATTCTTGCACGAAACGATTTCAGCTTTCTTGTCACCAAAGTGCACACTTACCGGCTCCAAACGGTCACCAAAGTTTTCACCGTTGATGACTACCTGGGACAATGTATATCCAGTTGTAGGATAAATACCAGTCACAATCGGTTCCGGATAATAGAATTCTTGTTTTTTACCATCTTTCTCGCAACTGAAAAGTAAAGCGGAAAGAGCACCTATTAGGGTTATATTTTTTATCAGATGTCTCATAAATCTATATCTTTAATCAGTTTATCGCTTATCATTAATACCCCGGATTTTGTACCAAACTGGTATTTAAACTAATTTGCTGTTGAGGCAACGGCCACAAATAATTACTTCGGCTAAACTTGAAATTTGTCTTATCGTCTACTACGACACAATTCAACTTACCCCATTGTGTATCAATTTGTTCTTCGCCCCATACATACGTATTTTTCGAATACTTACCTGTTGCATTACCACTAGCATCTACAAACGTAGTCGGATAAGCGGCATTTCCTACCACTGTGCCCATATGTGATTCATTCAGTTCGTCTTCGGCAATGCCCCAACGCTTCAGATCATTAAAGCGAGAGCCTTCCATATATAATTCTACCGCTCTCTCACGACGAATCTCATCCAGCATCACCTCTCCCTTACTTTTAGTAGTACCGGTTCCGGCCTTTATTTTATCTATCAACGCATTCGTCAAATTAGCAATACCTGCACGTCCACGCAATTTGTTGATAGAATAGTTCAATTGCTCATCGGTTACCTCTCCATTGTTCCGTTCGCATACCGCCTCTGCATAGATCAGATAGACCTCTGCCAAGCGAAGTACCGGATAGTCAGGAGATTCTTTCAGGTTGGCACGTTCCTTACAGACAAACTTCATATTGCCATAACCGGAAGTACCAGTTTTCAATTCCTTGGCAGCAGTGGTTTGAGCATCCATATCAATAATAGATTTCATACGATTATCACGGTTCAGGAATTCGGCTTCAGGAGTAGCATAGCCTTGAAACTCATTCGATATTTCTACCGGTAGACCGTCACTGCACAAAAACATATCCATCAACTTACGACTGGCATCCATCTTTTGAACTGTTTGGTTCAGATTAACATTACCCGGTTTTATGTTTTCATCATAAACACTCTTAATGATAAATTCTTTATTCGACTCTTTTGTCATTCCGGCAGGATTGGTAGTCGCATCTTCCAAGCAGAACAGATAACGGTAACTCATTTCTTTCATGCCGGATATATTGTTATAGTTCCATATACTATATAGATTATCGTCTATAACTTCACTGCACAAGCGGATAGCCTCATCCAGGAAATCATTGACTTGATCGGTAGCAGGACCACTCGAACCTTTAAAGTCCGTAGTAGTACCCACATACTTCCGCCATGTAGCTTCATAAAGTAGTACACGCGCTTTGAATGCTTCCGCACCATGATAACTGATTCGTCCTTTGTCGGCAGAAGAAATCAAAGTTTCTTTGGGAAGTCCCGCTATTGCATCATTCAAGTCCTCAAGAATCAAATCTATTACTTCATAACGACTATTGCGTGCACCATATAATTCCGGCGAGTTGACATCTAAAGAAGTAGTCACGATGGGAACGCCACCATAGAATTGAAGCAAAAAGAAGTAGTTGTATGCCCGAAAGAAGTGGGCTTCAGCCAAATATTGCTTGATTTCTTCCTGGTTTCCCGGATAATCTTCCGCTTTTTCAAAGAGAATATTGACTGTACGAATTTGTTTATAGCAATTATCCCACCGCACATCAGTAGACGGCACTAATATATTACCGTGTCCCACATCACTATGAATGCCAAAATAAGCAGAAAGATCTGTCGCTACATCCATAAATGCCGAATAACCACCATACGGACTTCCCCATCCTTGAAGCTGACCATAAAAACTAGTCGCATATTCCTTAAATTGTGAAGCAGTCTTGAAATACACCACGTCAGTCCTTTCATCCTGGGGCTCCTTATCCAAGAACCAATCCGAGCAGGATGACAACCCGAACATTAGAGTGAATAATAGTGCTGTATATAATATTTTTTTCATATTCTTTCTTCTTTAAGTGATTAAAAACCAACATTTACACCGAACGACCAAGTGCGATAGAACGGATAACCTGAAATTTGAGATACCTCTCCCATCTCCGGGTCGAAACCATCCTTGATACTTGTCGCTTCCCACAGGTCATTACCCGAAAAGTAGACACGCACTTTTTCCAGTTTGACTTTCCGAGTCCATTGTTTAGGCAAAGTATAGCCGATAATCAATGACTTCAAGCGAATATATCGGCTATTCTGCAGCATGAAGTCATTATTTCCATAGTTCCATGCAGCACGTCCCGCATAACTAGTCAGACGAGGATATTCCGCAGTTGGATTTTCTGCAGTCCAGGTATTACCCAGGAATGAAGGGTTTTGATTACTAAATATGGCAGCAAACGGATAAGCCATCCAACCTGTACGCATGATATACTGCTTGCCGACTCCCTGAAACATGGCACTAACGTCAACCCCTTTCCATGCACCGCCTAAATTAATGCCAAACACATAATGCGGATCACCGTCTCCCACAAATTGCAGGTCACCATTGGCACCGTCAATCTTGTTATCTCCATTCAGATCCAAGCGTTTCGTATCACCAGGGCGAAGTTCTGTAGTCGTTTCTTTTCGGACACCCAGCAATTCTCCACCGCCTTCTCCATATAATTCATAATAACGATTCACTTCGGCTTCATCGGCAAAGTAACCATCTGTACGATACAGGAAGAAGGAATTCAACGGATATCCTACCACCTTTGCATTTTTTCCTGCTACATATGTATCGGCTCCTTCCATCTTCTTCAACATTGTTTTCGTATCGCCCACATTAAAGTTCGCGAAATAAGAGAAATCACTAATCTGGTCACGCCAACCGACAGACAGTTCCCATCCTTTCACGCTTAAGTGTCCGGTGTTACTTTTGGGTGCGTCAGCTCCCAATACAGACGGATAAGTAATTTGCGACTGCATTCCCTTATTATCTTTCCAAAAGTAGTCAAAATTAACTGTCAATCGGTTATTTAAGAAATTCAAGTCGACACCAATATTTTTCTGTTTCACCCGCTCCCAAGTAAGTGTCTGATTGATAAGTCCAGAGTTTTTAAGAGTAGTAGAAATCTGTCCAGTCAGAGGGCTTCCCAAATAAGTCACTCCCGAATTAATGGCAGAAGCATACAAGAAATCACCTAGTCCGGCGTTGTTACCCGCTTCACCGTAACTAAAACGTATTTTACCGAAATCAAGTACTGGAGTAACAAACTTCATAAAGTTTTCTTGAGTAAATACCCAACCCAAAGAGAATGAGCCGAAGTTCTTAAAACGATATCCATCAGCAAATTTCGAGTCTCCGTCGCGACGTCCCAATAACTCCAACATATATTTCTCGGAATAATTATAGTTGACACGAGCAATATATGAATAAGTGCCACTACTACCTTTCCCACCCGAATTAGCCATTTTGCTACTTGCATCGGCTAATCCCAAATCATATACACCATTATCCTCAAACTTTTCACGTGCAGTGGATGTTCTTCTCCATGCCGTCGTTTCTGCATTAAGACCTGCTACTACAGACACATTATGTTGTTCGGCAAATGTCCGGTTGTATTTTAGTAAGGCTGAATAAAATTGATACAAAAGGTTGTTCGCCTGTACCAGATAACCCGGATTGTTTTCAATCTTCACATTCGACGGATTATCTGGATAAATAAGATTCTGATTCGTCCATTGTACCAGTTCAGATGCCGGATTACCAAACCAATCATACGTTTGTACAGGAACTACGTACCGTTCCCGGCGATATTCCTCGTTTTGGAAAGAAGCAGTTCCCTCAAAGCTGATACCTTTCCAGATATCGGCCACTACTTTCATATCAATACGTGTAGTTAGTTTTACCTTTTCATCACGTCCACCTTCAGAAGTAGCTGCCACAGAGTTACGGTTACCTACCGTACCGAAGTTAGCATACCACTGTCCCAATGGATTCTTTGACGGGAAGAAAGGTACATCATATCCATACAATGAATTATCCAAACCGGTAGAAGGAGATTCCGTGCTGGTTCTAATCACACTAGCAATAGACTCAAAACGTAACCAATCAGTCATCTGTAGGCCATAGTTCAAACGAAGGTTCAACTGTTTCTGTCCGTCATAAGCAGTTGTCAGATTCGCCTGATTATCCGCATAAGCCAATGAGATACGGTAGTTTGACTTTTCCGTAGAACCTGACACACTCAAGTTATGCTGATAAGAGTTACGATTAGCAAACAGTTCATCGGTACGACTGGAATTAGCCAAAAAAATTTCTCCATAATACTGTGTAGGATAAATTCCTGCTACATTTTGCTGCATCCGCAGCATATTCTCTTCAGATACCCAAGCCCACCAGTTAGGTGTCTTTTCTTCTTTATTAGCCTCCAGCCACATGGTAGCATATTGCCCCATATCCGGTGAAAAAGCCGTGATTCCCGGTGAAGTGAAACGCATATTGAAACTATAGTCTACATTGACTTTTCCACTCTTTCCACGTTTAGTGGTGACCAGAATAACTCCGTTCGCCGCTTTCGCACCATAGATAGATGCCGCTCCATCTTTCAGCACACTGATGCTCTCTATATCATCAGAGTTCAGGTTCTGAAAAGATTCAGTATTCAAGGTAGGCACTCCGTCAACAATAATCAACGGACTTCCTCCGTTGACAGACGTAGTACCACGAATGGTAAAATCCAGTCCCTCGTTACCCGGCCGGGGCGAATTACGAGTGACTACCAAACCGGGTGTCTGCCCCTGTAATGCCAATCCGACATTGGTTATCGCACGACTCTCCAATGCCTTACTGCTCACTTGCTCGACAGCACCAGTCAGAGTTGCCTTCTTCTGTGTGCCATATCCTACTACAACCACTTCATCCAAAGCATTATCATCTTCTTTCAGGATGATTTTAACATTTGTCCGTTCATTGATATCTACCACTTGATCCTGATAACCGATATAGCTGATTTTCAACTGCTTTGCCTCTGCCGGGACATCCAAGCTAAATCGTCCGTCAATATCCGTTATTACTCCCTTCTGTGAACCTACAACAACAATATTACAACCAATCAACGGTTCTCCATGCTGGTCTGTAACGACTCCTTTGATTATCCTTCCCGTTTGGGCAACAATCATACTTTCTTTCGCGTGCGTATTTGCCTGAAGCAACGCACCAGAAGAACCGCCAATTAACATGGCCACAACCATGACGACTCCTCTACGTGATAAGAAATTGGGTTTAATTTCCATAATACTATTAAATTATTAAAGTTAATATTTTCTCGATCCGGTACTCAACCGACCCTAGACAATTCATTTTGTAAACATACACGTACCTTCTTCCGAGCCATCAGCAGTTGCCATTCCACAGTACGGGAAGATAAAGACAGCTTCTTTGCAATGGCAGGACAGGACAAATCTTCTTCAAAACTCAAATTATAAATCTGACGGCATTTAGCAGGAAGAGTTCCCACGGCTGTATGATGTATTTGTTTCAATTCACGATAATATATCGCGTCTTCGATAGAATTCCGGCCTGCCTCTCTGACATTATTATATATATAGGAGACAAAATCCTCTTGTCTGTAATGACGGCGTATCTTATCCGTCACCATATTACGTGCAATGGTGAAAAGTAAAGACCAAATAGTGTTCTTATTCACAAATGCCCAATGTTCCCATAAGCGGATAAAGACATCCTGCATCAAATCTTCAGCCTCATATTTATATGGAATGCGACACGCTATAAAAGACAAGACAATATGCCTGTATTCCTGATAGAATTCAGAGAAATCTTTGTGATTGGATAGGACGGTATTTATTTCCATAGCATTACATGTTTCATTTAACAACATTGCAAATTTATGGAAAACACCCTGTTCAGGCGTGTGTCTTTTGTCGCAAACTAGTGCTACACTTGTTGCAAAATCACATTTTACGCTATTACAGGGCCTTTTTTGTATTTTTCTGCTATAAAAGAGTGAGATTAGAGTACATCTTCATCCAATTTCTCATCACGTGATTTTCCTCCATACTGCGATGGTAATATACCAAATGTTTCTTTAAATAATTTGGTAAAGTAACGTCGTGTAGAGAATCCTACGTGATCTGCAATTTCGGATATAGACAGGTCTGTGTCCCGCAATAATTGAGCAGCCCGTTTCAGACGGATACTACGGATAAAGTCTTTAGGGGTTTGCCCGGTTATTCCTTGCAGTTTACGGTATAATGTTGCACGGTTCATGGCGAGGTCTGCACTCATCTCCTCTACCGAATACTCGGTGTTATCCATATTCCGTTCTACACATTCCAATGCTTTCTGCACAAGCTGTTCGTCAAGGGAAGTAATTGTGATACTACTCGGAGTCACCACAATCTCTTTATGAAATGTTTCCTGACGCCCTTTCTGCTGCTCGATCAATTTACGTACACGAGTTAGTAAGACATCAATGCTAAACGGCTTGGATATATATGAATCAGCACCGGCTTCATACCCCATCGCTTTGCTTTCGTCCGACGCACGAGCTGTAAGCAGGACAACCGGAATATGCGAAGTTTGCAGGTTTGTTTTTATACGCTGACATAGTTCTATTCCATCTACATTCGGCATCATAATGTCACTGATAATAAGTTCCGGGTTCTGCTTGATAGCCAACTTCTCTCCTTCTTCACCATCAGCAGCATCAATAATATGATACCATTCGCTTAGTTGTTCACGTAGAAACTCCCTGAACTCTTTATTATCTTCTACCACCAACAACAGAGGCTTCGTATCCCCCGACAATACCGGTTCATCCTCTGTGTTTTCTTCTTCTGTTCCGGCTGATACTTGTTGTATTGGTGAACCTGCCGGATACAAGTCCATAGGAATGGCAATGGTAAATATAGAGCCTACCCCTAATGTACTTTCTACTGATACACGTCCATCATGCAGCTCTACATATTCTTTTATCAAATGAAGGCCGATTCCACTTCCGGAAAGGTTATTATTTATATTCTTCTTAGCCTGGTAGAAACGTTCAAAAACATGTGGCAGATCTTCTTTTGATATTCCGGCTCCGGTATCTATCACTTTCACCTGAATATATGAATGTTCTTTCTCCCGATATTTTTCTATCTCCAACGTGATATTTCCACCTTCCGATGTGAATTTGAACGCATTGGATAATAGGTTATTCAATACTTTATGTACTTTGTCACGATCAAAGTACATATATAGTTCATCAATGCCATTAGTATCCAACTGGAAAGAAATGCTCTTTTCTATAGCTATCTCCTGAAAAGAATTGCAAGCCTGCCGCACAAATTCAACCCAGTCACCATTCAATAAATTCAGCTTTTCTCCTTTCATCTCCAACTTACGGAAATCCAGCAGTTGATTAACCAACGTCAATAAACTTTGTGCGTTTTTATAAACAGATCCTAACTGTTTTGCCAGCGTTTCATCCGTCAATCGACGTATTATCATATCCAATGGAGTAATAATCAGAGTCAGTGGAGTACGTAATTCATGGCTGATATTCGTAAAGAAACGGAATTTCATCTGTTCCAGTTCTTCTTTTTGTCTCTGTGCTTCTTCTTGTTGCATACGAATCATCTTTTGACGATTACGCCGATTCACAATATAAATCAATCCGAATATCAAAAGAAGACCTAAAATTACATACAATATACGTGCAGCCAACGTATCCCAAAAAGGTGGATGTATAACAATCGTAAACTTCGATTCCGGCCCCCACATACGGTCATTACCGGCTACTGATACCCGAAATACATATTCGCCCGGTAGGAGGTTATTATAGGTAATACGCCCCTGTCCATTTTCAAACAACGTTTCCGTCCACTCCTTATCGAATCCGTCCAACTGATAACGAAAGGAGGTTTGCAAAGGATTGAGATAGTTTAAGCCTGAAAACTCTAATGTGATGTAGTTTTCATTGTATTCCAAAGATACTCCGTCTGAATAACTAAGGGACTTATCAAACAATACGCGACCATTGTATTTCTCTCCGGAAAGAATCGGAACATTAAACAATCGGAAAGATGTAAATAACGGATGGGAAAGCTGATAGGAATCCAGCATGTGATCCGGTGAGAACATTACAAATCCATTAAGAAGTCCAAGATACAGATTGTCATAGGTCATCAATGCCGGGAAACTGAATAAATCATCCTGAAGTATTTCAGCTTCAGCCAAACAGCTAATTACATGAAAACGATACTCGCTCTCATTACGTTCTACTTTTATTTTATAAATGGAAGTAACTGTCGAAATCCAAATATCATGGTTCTTATCTTCTTTCACGTTCAGGATTGCTTTAGAAAGTCCTTCTTCTCTTCCTAAAGCGTAACTTTTCCCATCGGGGGCCAATACATACAATCCATATTGAGTAGCAAACCACAAAGCTCCTTCATAGTCTTTTAATATTTGATTGTATTTAATACCACCATAATTAAATTTACCCTCCTGCTCCAATGCACATATCTTTTTTTTATCTGGGTCATATATGTACAATCCATTATCACTTCCCACAAGCAACCGGGATTGATTATCTATCGCCAGTGTATTCGCCACTTTATATTTTTTCAATTCGGGAAATTGGTTGGATAAAAGAGTTATTTCTCCTGTTTCCGGATTCAGCTGCCCTACTCCACCATAAATACTTACCCACAATCTTCCCGACTTATCCTCTATCATTGCGCGTATATTGCTAAAATCCAATTCATTTTGATAATCTGTATCAGGATAATCGTAAGATCTGATTTTACCATCGTCGATGCAGTATAACCCATCATGATAAGTACCCACCCAAATTCGCCTTTTACTGTCTTCGTACAGCATACGGCAATTTTTCCGGGTGAATTCTTTATAAAAATAACTCAGTCTCTTTGTTTCCGGCTCATAACGATAAAGCGCCTGTGTGGTTCCCATCAGGATTTCTCCTGCTGATGTTTCAAGCATACAGCGAATTTCGTCCCCGTTCCAATCACCGTTCAATACCTTCTTATTACATAAGGTCATCCTATTCAAATTGGGATGATAATAACAAATACCTTGATTGTATAATCCTATCCATACGGCCCCATTCTCCCGGTCACAGTAAATGCTTTGAATGCCATTGCGTATGGTTTGTCCCGATAATAAAGGAAGATCCTGAAGTTGAGTGACTGAAAAATTATGTATATCAATAACACATAGTCCGTTTAGGACAGTGCCTACCCATGCATTCCCCCCCTTATCCACATCCATAGAAGTCAGCCATGAGTTTTGTCCGAGTTGGATTCCTGCAATTTGATTCCACTTTTTCTTATAGACATCATAGTATCCCACTCCACGATCCCACATCACCCAAAAATCACCATTATTCAATAGTTTCAAGATAATCCGGTCATCAGGTTTCAATTGATTTTTCAAGAAATCCACTTGTTCTATGAAACGTTTCTTCTCATGGTCGTAATACCGGATAGCTCCGTTCTGATAAACCATCCAACTGCATTTACCATGGCTCTCTACTCCCAATAATTTTCCATCGTCTACCGCAGATTCATCACTTTTAGAAATCTGTTCCATTATTCCCTGTTCTGCATCATAGGTATAAACCAAAGAACTGTCTGTCAAAAACCAATAACGTTTTTCCGAATCAATAAATAAATCGGCAAGTTCTTCTTTCCAACCTAATTGATATAGCAGGGAATCTACATTATATATATACTGCTCGGTGGGCAAATCAAAAACCCGCAGACTGGCACGTTCTTTCATCCATAAGCGTTTATCCGAATCAATATACTGCTCAAAAATAATGTGATTATAGGATATAGGATAACCTTTCTGTAAGTCAAATGGAAAGTTAGAATAGTTTCCTCCGTCATACATAGTCAGCAATACAGTCCGAATTCCCATGCGTCCATCAGGCAGCGCAAATACACTACCGACATAATTATCCGGTAACCCCTCTGTTGCGCCGATATGACGGAATACATAGGAGGTTTCTTGTGAATGTATTTGGTTTGCAATAAAGAAACTCAATAAAATAGCAAACAGGTATATTCGTGTATTCATAACCGTATATTATCTTTTATTTCACTTATAATAATATTACGAACAAGAAATCAAATTCCTAGTATTTTACCTATATTTTTTCATCTGAATGAATTCAATATAAAAGAATACTTACCAGACAAAAGCCGCAATACTACCTTACCATCTTCTATTCCGACATACTCTAT
>USLU01000077.1 GCA_900555635.1 uncultured Bacteroides sp. | reverse complement strand
ACGTGTTATTCACGCCGCAAAAGTACACAATTTTGCAATATCAACATTGCAATTCGGGGTGTTTTTATTTCCCGAACTGCAATTATTATAAAATTTAACACTAGCGAATGATTTCAGGAGCTACATCCTTGTATTGATCCATACAAACTCCAATAGGCGCTCCGATATAGGTAGGGTCACAAATCAGATATTTGCTGCCATCATCCAACACGACATTATCGCCCGGAATGGTTTCTGTGAAACGAACAGCAGAAGCTATATGATTAGGATAATCCAACAATATGGCATCTAGTCCCAACAAATCTTTCACTAAAGTAGAATATAGCATCGCCCGGTCTTCGCAGTCGCAATACGGATAATAGAAAGTTTCATCAGGGAAGTTCGGTTTTTCATAACCAAACTGCTCTCCATCTGTCATGTATTGAAAGGAGGTCTGAACAAAATTTAATAACAGGTTAGCCGCATCCTTTTGTGATTTTCCTGCAATGGCAGCTTTCAACTGTGGATATAAGGCAGTACGTAACTCCTCGCTCATTGGAGTTTTGTAATGTACTACCACATCACATTTGGGATAATCATAATAGAAATCTATCAAATTTTTATTGACTACCGTCTGCACCTTCAGAGTACTTCCTTCGGGAGTGAGAGTCCGATCTTGTTCTTGCATGGCAAATGCCGGTAAACCTTCGATATTGAGACTTACCAGATTTTTAGCATTCGCAAAATCCTGACGATAGGTATAAATTCCCATCGAACTTCCGGGAGTAGGTTCAAAGACATAGTATTTGTTACCACTCATGGTGAGATAAGGAGTACCATAAACAGTGCCAGCAGTAGCAATCATCAATTTAAGTTCATCATCAATCTTGCATAAACGTACTTTGTATCCCGATTTATTGAGCAAGAACATTTGTAAGAATACTATTTCATTCTTCTTATTTTCACCGTACAACTGTTTTCCTATTTGTTTTGTGAATAACAGATAGGCCCAATCGCTCAGATTTTTCTCTTGTTTAAGGGTCATACAGTCTTTTACTAACTGCTCATGATCCATTTTACATAAGCCTTTCCAAGCATCTGCTACTTTTCCTTCACTATTACCGGACAAAGACAAACCATCAATAACGTCGGTAGCTACCTCAAAGGAAGTTCCATAAAATTCAATCGGAGTGCGCCGTACCGTCGATCCCGGTTTTACTACCGGGACTTCTACCAATATAGGCGTATAAGGTTTTCCAGGCACATACACTCCTGGAGCAGGCTTATCTACTATAGCCGGAAGATCCGGACGTTTCACATCTACCGGAACTTTCTCACCCACACCGGGAGCAGCCACATCAGGTACTTTTAATGCACCCGGTTTAATTGCTACAGGAGGTAACACCGGTTTTGTCTTATCAAAGACAACCGGTTTAGGAGGTTCCGGACGCACAGGAGCAGGTACAGGAGCAAATGCATCATATTTTTCCCAGGTTTCACGCAAGAAAGTCTCAAACTCCGCATCCGCCTTATTCTTGAATTCCTCGAATTCCGCCTGCTGCTGCTTTTCAAAATCCTCAAACTCTTTCTCTATATTTTGTGCATTGGCAGAAATCGCCAGTAAAAGACAAGCGACACATGCTGTTGAAAAAACCTTCATCTTTTTCATCTGTAATTAGATTTAGAGAAGTTAATAAAAACATTCTATTTAATTAGAATCATGTCGTAAAAGGCACAACGTTTATCATTGGGAATAGAATATACCCATTTCAGTACATTTTGGTAGCTTACTTCATCCGTATAAGGAATATTTTCTTTGGTGGCTACCATCATCATATTGATTTTCTCGCTTTCCTTTCCTTGCTTTTCCATGCGATAATCCACCGCATTGCTGAAAGGGATTTTATACTCATGCTCGGTCTTCAACAAAGTGTTTCCTTCATATTCATTAGGATAAAGCAAAGCACCTCCATTGCTATCAAACCAAAAGAATTTCAGATAAGAATCCGTGCCATGTACTTTCAAGGTGCAAGTAAAGACATCTCCTTCTTTATATAAGGTAGAGATACCTTTCACTTCAAGGGCATACGATTTGTCTACCTTTTCTTCTTTCTGCACAGTGGCATCAATAGTCACTACCTTATAAAGGCTGCGGTTATTTGTGTCCCAAACCTCCTCTACAGTTTCCTTAGTGACATTAACCATTCCACCAATTGCCAGCACGTTCATTTGTGAATATGCTTCTTGAAATTCAGTTCCGTTCTCTTGGGTGATTTGTCCGAATACAGACCAAACATTCTCCATCACACCTGCTTTGCGCAATGCTTCTTTCTTAGCTTCCATGCGGGCATGTTCTTCCGCCTCTTTCAGCGTTACATTGTCACTAACTTGCCAGCGTCCCTGCACGCCCTTCACCTTTACGGTATTTTGGGCATGCAACGGAACCACAATTAATATCAGCAGCAGGAATATCCACTTAATCTGATTATTCCAATTCATTCAAAGTCAAATTTTAGTAAATGGGCTTATTAATAACCCAATTTATCCAATTCTTTTGCCAACTCTTCTGATTTAGCAGCCAGTTCTTTACGTATAGCGTTGATTGCAACTTTATTAGCAGCATCTGTGCTATAACCTAAAGTTACCATAACTTCTACATTTTTGTTAGGCAATGTTCTGTAAACTTCTACCAAAGGAATAGTACGTCCCAGTGTAGCAGAAATGACACTCTTGCTGGAAGCAACTACACTTGACAAGCTAGCAGCTTCTTCCTGTCCCATATCATCATTGGCTACTTTAGCTTCGATCAACTGAGATACTTTTGTCTGAATCTGTCCGGCAAGATCAATTTTAGCAGCATTGGTAGCTTGCAAAGCAGCAGCCGATTGGTTTCCACCAATTGCTCTTGAAGTAGCAATATACCAATACGGATTTCCATCCATATCCAATTCAGCCTGTTTTTCCCATGATGCTTCCAACTGCTTGTCTAAAGGCAATTTGCCCACCGGAGTTCTAAAGCCTTCTTTTTCCAATTCCTTGGCCTCTTTACGAGCCGATTTTATTGCTTTTTTCTGCAAGTCCTTATCCAAAACTTTTTCATGCTTTACCAAAGCTTTACGGTCCTTACCTACCGCTTTTTCTTGTGCATTAACATTGACAGCAAACATCATAACAAACGCTACAAGAGCGCTGATAAACAAAGTCTTTTTCATCGCAATTTCTCCTTTTATGATTAGTATTGTTATTAAATCTTTAAACATGCTATGTTTTGCAAATGTAGACAAATATTTCTAATCGCATCACAATTCGTATCTTTTTTTCATGAAGAATACCTATCTGACCATATCATGGATTATTCCAATGAAAATGCCAACTAAAAGTAACTCAAATCAATCAGCCCGAAGTCCGGATCTTTCTCCGGCTGCCAGGTACGGACGTGGATGATCGGTTCTTTCGGATTATTCAAATCAACCATTAAGAACAAATAACCTGTATCGCCATAACTGGAAGAAAAGTAATCTTGCTTGATCTGGATACCGTAAACCTCACCACCTACACCGGATTTTCGTACTTGGTTATCGGCGAAGCGGAGATTGATAAACTCGCTGCTATTGAAGATGTATCCAAGCTTCTTCATGTACTCCTGCTTCGTTTGTTTGGTATATTTCACGACATGCCTGTCCATAGGTTGCTTTTCACCCGTAGCCGAATGTTTCAATACAGAACCGGTAATAATCAACGCATCATCCGAGAAGATACTATTGATATAATCGTAACGTTTCAAGGCGTATGCCGTCTTGTAGCTTTCCAAAAAGTTTATCAACACATTCTTCACAGTGTCTCCCCAAGCTGTCCGGTTCATTATATCATCTACCGCCGGTTTATTCAACGCAAATGAAAGTCCGTTTATTTTAGCCTCTTTGTTCATTAGAAACACAACATCTTCAACAAATGTACGTCGATTCCCTCTAAAACTGAAACTCATGGGAAGACTGCGACAAGTAACCTCTCCTCCAAACTCCAGGAACTGATATTCCGGCTGGCGAATTATCTTTGCATTACCGTATTTGATGAGACGATTAAACATATCAAGCCCTGTTTCCGTGCAAAGATTGTCCAGTTCCGTGAAGTTTCGGGTACGAATGGCGGTCTCAACCTTCTGCATCGTATCCCGATAAGGGGTGATGGCTTTATCGCTCAAAAAGCGCATGCCGGTATTGGCCTCCTTATTTTCTTCCGCTATGGCTGCAAATTGTGTTGCCGTTTCTTCAGGCACATTTTCCATACAGCTTCCATTCACTTTTAAGTAGGCGCTACGCATAGTAGAGAGGCTGACCGTTTCCATCACTTCCGCCAATTCATTATCGATATTGGCTTCTCCTTCGAAAGCATATTCAGTTTTTACCGAAAGTCCGTCTATGTTCGCCATAGCCGGAAGTTCGATAATCCCTCTTCCGTCTTTAGCAGAAAAGACATTCGACCAGTCACGCCCGTCAAAATATGTATAATCATAGTTACATGCCGGGCGGTCTTTATAAAGTACTTTCAGATAAACCGTTTTCAGATTACCGTCCGTATGTACACGTTCCACAGAAAGGCTGATATGCGAAAATATTTCATTCATCTGTTTGGGAATATAGGCAGAAAGAAGTTGTTCTTTGCCTGCATCGTCTTCCATTGTAAGAAAATTGCCATCAGGATAACTTTGCAACAAAACAAGTGCCCAATAATAATAACGCAATGCGTCGGCTACCTGAGCTTTCTTTTCCGCCCGTTGTGCTTCCTGCGCAAAGTTCAGCAACTTATTCTTTCTTCCCTCAAAGATGCGCTGAATCTCAGATACTTTGATATAGCGCATTACCACTGCTTCCGGTTCATTCTCTATCACAATCCGCCGGGTGTTGTTCAACGTAGCACGCGAATAGGTATTGATTACAGATTTGAAAGTTTCATCCGCAACAGCTTTGTCTCCCCCAGTCGTGCCTTCCGTCAGTTGCTCGAAGCTGGCAGATACTTTGGTCGATATCTGGCTGACCAATGCAGCTAAAGCATCGTTATCAGCTTTCTTCAGAGTAGTGGCATTGCCCGTTCCCCAAAGGTAATCCGGGCTTTGCTGGATTTCTTCGACAGACTGGGCATTGCTTAATATTGGGACTGCCAAAAGCAGCCCCAATGTACACAAAAAGGTCTTCAACATAATTTCAACATTTAGAAATATACTTCTATTTAATTATATTTTGTCCTATAGCATTAGCTTCAGTTCCAACCACTTCATTTACCGTACCACCAGTCTCATTATTCGATATTACTAGATTTTCATCAGCATCAATAACCTGTCCACAAATTCCGCCAGCAATATCCCCTACGATATTACCTGCATTTTGATTACCGCTTATTTCAAGACTAAAAAAGTTCAAGCCATAAGAAGCACTGCCAACAATCCCACCAGCAATTAATCCATGAACATCACCATAATTGATGCTATTAATAATACTATGTGCACCAATAAAAGTTGATATGCCACCCGCATCAGTTCCTGCTACTTTTCCATAATTTAAACATCCTTGTATGCTACCATAAGAATATGTTACAACTCCTCCACTTACAGCCCTAATCCCCTCAGCTAAAGGCGTCTCAATAGATCCCTTATTAATACAGTCTTTTACATTGCCTCTATCGTTATATACAACAATACCTGCCACCCATCCACTAGGTGATTTTAGAGATCCATTATTAGTGCATTTTTCTATAATAGATGTAGTGGCATTATTCCTTACCATATAGCAAATGCCTCCAATATTAACATCTGCTCCATCACCACTTACATTTGCATTATTTACACAATTATAGATAGTACCTGTATTCCAATGACAAAATGTACCATATTGAATAAAACTTCCTGAAACATCAAGATTCCCACTTATCTTTAGATTACGAATAGTACCACCATTATTAATAAAGAAGCTTATTGTAATAGGATTAGCTGCCGTTAATTTCTTAAGATTAGTAATTTCATGTCCATTACCTTCAAATATTTCTCCGGCTGACAATTCTTCAATAGCAGCCCAAACAGGAACAGATGTCAAATCAATATCGGTATAAACATTAATAACTCCATTGCTATCTTTCCATTTAGACAGATTCATTTTTGCATTCTTCGCATCACGAAAATCTATTAAATCTTGCAGAGAGTAAATACCAGGAGCATCCTCTGTTTCAAATTCAAGAACATTTCCAAAAACAACGCTTTGAGTAGTGGAATCAATAAACCAAGCACGAATATAATAAGTAGTATTTACTTTCAGATTAGCGATGTCGCCATTGAAAGTCCCATCTGCCTCGTTATAAGACATGTTTGTATGAATATCTTCCCGGATTACATTATTGCCACCATTCAGTAATTCATCTTTGTTCGTAGCTACTTCAAAGCCATGATGATAATTCTGAGTTCCGGGGGTTACTTGTCCGTAAGCCTTTATATTGGTACCATTAACATCCACCTTCAAAGTTTCCACCTTGATCCCCTTACCGGTAGTGTATGTATACGTATCACCATAGCCTGTACCCTGTCCGTTTATGGCATACGCACGGATATAATAAGTAGTTTCCGGTTTCAAATCAGCAATCTTAGTATTAAACTCGGCTTGTCCCAACTGATCGGTAGCATTGTACTTCAAATGAGCCGTTGTAGGTTCTTTACTTTCGGCACTCCAGCAGAAGCCTATTTCTGAAATAGAAGACTCACCGGCACTTAAGATACTCGCTTTCACAGATACACTCAAAGAAGTAGAATCCGCAGGATGAATACTTGATACAGCCGGAACAGTAGCATTATTGGTAGATACAGTTATTGTTTTCCCATATCCTACACCTCGTCCGTTAATGCCGTATGCACGCACCAGATAGTTCTTATTAGGCGTCAAGTCCTTGATGCGAGTAGAAATATCCTTAGACTGGGCAGATACATTGCTTACGTTATCTTCTACCGTTGGTTCAGCAGAACCGCTTTCTGACAGTTTCCAGCAGAAACCGCAAAGAATCAGTTCACTACCACCTTCATCAAGAATTGTAGTTGCCACAGTAAAACTCTTTTCATCTTTGTTGTTTACATCCAATTCACTGAATACCGGCGCATTACTATCCGTCGTGGTAAACTCTCTTATTTCTCCACGAGCAATACTATAACCACTACTGGCATAAGCACAATAATAATATTTCTTACCCGGTTCCAAATTCTGAGCCATTACATCGAATGTGTTTTCCGTAGAAGCAGTCTTGATTTCCGTATATTCCGCCATACTTTGCAGTTCGGAAATTAAGATACCACAGTCTTTCACCACCACGCCGTCGGACTTTTGAATACTTCCCGAAAGCGTGGCACCCACACGATAAATATCAGATGCTGCTCCTGTTGTCAAAGCAGGAGAGAAATTCATCGGAAGGGTGTCTTTTTCGCAAGCTGCCACGAAAAGTAGCAGAATGTATAGAATGGGATATTTTAGTTGTTTCATTGTAAATACTTTATTAAATACTAGAATCACTACCGACGTCATTGGCATCAGTTCCTGCAACACCGTTAACTGTACCTTTATTTGTATTACCGGATATAGAAGAAGAACTACCAGATATTATGCCACAAATACCACCTGTTATTTTAAGGGCACCAGATACGTCACCACTATTTTGACAATTCATAATTTCAGAGCTAGCACATGTTCCAACGATACCACCTGCATAATAAGGGCTTGATACTTTTGCCTTATTTACGCAGCCCGAAATATTATTACTGCCATAAGTTCCTGTGGCATCACCGCAGATTCCACCAGCAGAAGTGTAATCACCTTTTACCAATACAAAAGAGCCTTCATTTACACATTCCACAATGGAACTAGCATCAGAACTACTAGATATACCACCAGCACAAACACCACTTTCTATAGTACCATAATTAAAGCAATGGGAAATCGCCCCTTTTTTCGCCAATTTCCCATTTGCACAGACAATGCCACCAACAGAGCCACCACTTTGAATATTCGAATAATTTGAACATTCTTCAATTACCCCTTGATTATAGCCACAAATACCTCCAAAATTAACATCAACCTTTACCGATGCGTAGCTGATACAATTTGAAATTATTCCACTATAATTATTATGACCACAAACAGTTCCCTCTTCCGTAGTACCCATATTACCACCAGAGAATGTACACCCTTCACCTATTATCAAATTTCGAATTACTCCACTATTATTACAAACAAACCCATAATTAGTACCATAGTTATAACCAAAGCCTTCTCCATATTCAACTTTCCAATTCAATACTCTATGACCATTACCTTCTAAGACCTCATCGGATGATATAAAATGTATGCCTGCCCAATTTCCGGCTGCACTCATATCAATATCAGCAAATATGTTGATTACTCCATTTTGATCTTTCCATTTTGATAAATCAGCAGCAAGATTTGTTGCCTCACTAAATTCTATCAAATCTTGCAAAGAATAGATACCCGGCTCACGTCCTATCGGTTCATCCCTTTTATCCATCGTCAACGTATAAACATGTCCCGCCTGAAAGCCACCTGCGGGAACAGTCTTCTCCATTGTATAGTAAGGATAGCAATTCTCAACACCTGCACCTACAGTATAACAAGCTTGGATAGCAATCTTTGTACCTTCCGATTGAGGAAGAACAGGAACATAAAGCGTATAAGGAGAATCCTTTAGAACATGACCGGAGCCATCACCTCCCAAGCGCTCTATAAACATAGTCTTAGAACCTTCTGCTGCTTCAACCGCTTGCGTAACAAAGTTAAATTTACCGCTAGTTGCAGCAATCACTTCGTCAGAAGCAATCTTTACAGCTCCTATAGAAATCGTGTCCGGAGGAAGTATTCCCTCCGTAAACGTCAACTTCAAATAGGCATAAGGATGATGGAAATGGAGTTCAAGTCTATCATCCAAAATAGTATCTATCGCATACACAAAAGGACGGAACTCAAGATCATTATAATTCTGTGTATTGGGTAGAGGCACCGTCATGTTTTCCATATCTATCACAGCAGAAGGATAACAAGCATACACTACCTTTTTATAATTATTCTGTAAATTATCCCCTACAGGTAGAAATTCAGTCACAGTACCACCTTCTTCTCCTACACCGGCAGTGTATTGCAAATTACTTTGTATATCAGTGGAAAGACTTATAACATCTCCATTCTGCCATGTTACATGAGTCACACCATCCCCTTCACCAAAGGAGGCGCGTGTACTCGGCATATCAGCAAACACCCTCACACCATTTGTAGTAGGTGTTGGATTAAGATCTTCGTTTACACACCCTACAGCAAGGAAGGCTGCAAAACCAAAGAAAAGATATTTAATTTTCATACTATTCTCATTTTATAATATTACCATTCATGTGTAGGCAAGTCATCAATAGACGGTGTATCGGTAGTAGCATTACGGTCATCTTTGCCAATGGCATTATCATCACTACCGGCTGCGCCGTTTACAGTACCATTATTCTGATTCAAATCATAGGTACATGCATTTTTGATGTGCCCCACAATACCACCTGTATAAGTATTATCAGTTCCGGTCACTACCCCCTTATTATGAGAATTTTGCAAGATTCCATTTCCGTACAAGTCCCCGGTAATTCCACCTACACTGGAACCGCTCCCGGATACTGTCCCCTCGTTGACACACCCTTGAATTCTGCCATAGATACCGGAACAGATGCCTCCTGTAAAATCCGCCGTACCACCTTTAATAGTGCCAAAATTGGTACAGTTCAAAATCTTCCCTTCTTCCCAACATCCAGCAATGCCGAACACTGCCTGATTAAAATCAAGCGCAGAAATCGTACCATAATTTTCGCACATCTCCACCTCACCATAATTATTTCCGGCAATGCCGCAAGCATGCCATCCACCGGTAATTTTTCCCCGGTTTACACAACGGACGATGCGTCCCGGCAAATAATTAAAGCCACAGATACCGGACACATAAAAGCTATTGAAGATATCCGCATTGGTCCGTTCTGCTTTTACGGTCACAGCCGACGAACAATTTGAGATCAAGCCTCGATTCAAGCCGCATAAAGTTCCAAAATGTAATGCAGTATTATCCGCAATTATAATATTCACATCACCTGAACCCAAATGCAAATCTTGGATAGTTCCATCATTATACATGATAAAACCGTAATCATTATCGGGAGAGCAGGTCATTTTTAATCCCGAAAGTGTATGTCCATTGCCATTCAACACTTCATTTACTGAAATAGTAGTAATAGGCTTCCAATTCTCAACAGAATTCAAATCAATATCCGCATAAATATTTACTACTCCGTCAACTGTCCACTCTACCGTTGTGGAACCTGCATTCTTAGCATCCCTATATGCAATCAGATCTTGCAAGGAGTATATGCCCGGCTCTGTAGGCTTTCCAGTTGTAAACTTATATACATCGCCATATCCCGTTCCTTGTCCGTTCACAGCGTATGCACGGATATAATAAGTCGTCTCCGGTGCCAGACCTTCAATGCTGTAAGCAAATGCAGCTTGCCCCTGCCCGGTAGCATCATACTTATAGTTAGCCGTAGTAGGCTCTTGACTTTCGGCACTCCAACAGAAACCGATTTCTGTAACCGTAGATTCACCTGCACTCAAAATACTTGCTTTCACCGATATACTCAAAGCTGTAGAATCTACAGGAGTGATACTGGATACTGCCGGAACAGTAGCATTGTTCGTCGATACAGCAACCGTTTTTCCATAACCTACTCCTCTGGCGTTGATGCCGTATGCACGCACCAGGTAGTTCTTATTCGGTGTCAAGTCCTTGATACGGGCAGAAATAGCAGAGGATTGAGCAGATACATTGCTTACATTATCTTCTACCGTCGGATCTGCGGAACTACTTTCCGCTAATCTCCAGCAGAAACCGCAAAGCATCAAGTCACTGCCACCTTCATCGAGAATGGTAGTGGCTACAGTAAAACTCTTTTCATCTTTGTTCTCCATTGCCAATTCGCTGAACACCGGAGCATTGCTGTCCGTCGTTGTGAACTCTTTTATTTCACCACGGGCAATGCTATAACCACTACTGGCATAAGCACAGTAATAATATTTCTTTCCCGGTTCCAGATCTTGAGCCAGTACATTGAATGAATTTCCCGTAGAAGCAGTCTTTATTTCCGTATATTCCGCCATACTTTGCAATTCGGAAATTAAAATACCACAATCCTTCACCACTACACCGTCCGTCTTTTGTATGCTACCCGAAAGCGTAGCACCTACACGGAATATATCCGATGCCGCTCCCGTGGTCAATGCAGGAGAGAAATTCATCGGAAGGGTATCCTTTTCGCAAGCCGCCACCAATAGCAACAACCCGCACAATACTATATATTGTAACCTTTTCATTACGCTAATTACAATTTATTAATTAGAAGAAGAAACCGATACCTGCACTCAGTTCCATATACTTGAAGTTCACCGTCTGGCAACCCACTGAAACCGCGAACTTACCGAAACGTCCGATAGCCCCGATTTCGGCAGCTACGCCTGTAGCAGAATGATCTGTATTCTTCACCAACTCATCTTCCACTGTTTCCCATGCAAGTATACGGCTACCATAACCGGCACCCACATAAGCATAAAGCGGCTTGGCAAGGCGACGCATATATCCGGCGGTGATAGACATCTTCGACTTTTTGGAAACGCCTTCCTTATAATAAGGTGTACCTGTGCCGCCACTTGTCAGTGCGCCCGTATCGTCACACTCCAAATCGGCAGATACCGATCCGAAGTCACTGCGAAAACGCACGTATGCGCCATTCGTACTTACAAAAGCGACCATTGCGCCGAATGAAGTCTGCGCAGGATGCCACCCCCCTTCCAACATCACCAACGTACGTCTCGGTTCTTTAGGCTTAATTGTAGAAACCATCCGGAACGTGTGGGTAGTTGTTTCGCCCGGCAATACTGTCAACATTGTATCAAGCGGAAAGAAGAATTCTTTTTCCACACGTACATGATATTTTTTCAATGGCATACGATCACTTTTGTAAGGTGTCAAGCCGACTTCCGTGCTGTCTATATAGACTTTAGCATCCTGTTCGGGCAGAGAAAACACTTCCAGATAGCCGAAACGAGGCTTCAAGGTCACACTCATGATTTTCTGTTCGCTACCTAAATCAATAATACCCGCTTCGGGAGCGTACATGGGCGCTTCCACGCGGTAAGTATGTGCACCTTTCTTCATTGTAGCCGTAAACAATCCCTTTTCGGTCGGCATCTTTTCATCATCTATATAGATATCCGCATTGGCAGGTTCAGGGCGCATAACCAAAAGTTGCATGTTAGTATCCACTGCACTTGCTTTCGCTTCGTCACCGGCACTGATCTCCATTTCGTATGTAGTGGCTTTATCAATGATATCAGGATAGAAATAGTTTCTCAATACTCCATATTTTTCATGCATGATGGAAATACGGCGTGCGCCACGTGGCACATACAACCAGATCTCACCGGGTTTATTCTCGCGTGCCACAATACCCAGCGCATCCGGTTCGAACATGAAGTCCTTTTCCGTAGTAACGATACGAACCAAGGCACAGACCTCTCCGTTTTGATCTTTCTTCGGAGCTGTGATACGAGCCGTGACATCGGTTTCCATACGTTGAAAAGAAGTTACCTGAATTTTGTTTTGTGCCGTAGCAACCTCCACGGACGAGAACAGGAATAGTAGTAGCATTCCTGCGAGCAACAAAGGCTTGAAAGTTTTGTTTGCCATCATTATGTTTTTCATAATTCTTCCGTCTGCCCTCGATAAACGGAGATATTATATAAAGAAGGCGCGAGGACTGTTAATATCTATTCATCTTCTAAGGCTCTGGAAAATGCCCAATGTCGTAAATAGACAACAGTCCTCACGCCTATATACAACATAGACGTGAAGAAACTGTTGCTATTATCCTACGACATTTTTGAATTTTCCAGATTCTAGAGGATGAGGATAATAACTTTTCGCTTCTTGCGTTTTTTCTAATATTTAATAGTCCTTTATACATTAAACTCTCGCTATAGTTTACAAGACTACGCCGCAAATATAAACATTTTTTCAATAGTTATTACATTTTTCGTCAAAAATAATTTCTTTCTTCTCAACAAAGACATCATAGGCAATTTAAGTACAGGAGCACAGGCGTTTCTCCTATTCTACAAGCACATTTCTCTTATGAGACTTCAGCATTTCTTTTACTAAACCCTTCTATTTATAAGGTATTCACATCTGTACATCAATCTATTCATAATAGTAAATAAATCGATGCACTATTATGAACAAATCGATGCACTAAGGTAGAACAAGAATCAATAGCATGCTTCAACAAGACAAACTCATAGCATTAACAGAACAAACACTGATAAAAGACATATCAATGGCAGTAGCTTCAGACACTCAGCACTGAGCTTGCAAGAAACAAATAACGTGTCAACACGATATTAACTTCATATTGACACAAATTGCGCCCATGTATATTTTACATTAATCACTTAATAATCAATAATTTAATACAATTCTTAGTAGTTTTTACCATGAGAGCAAACCTTTACCCTCATAGTTACTCTCATAGTTGCCCTCATAGCTCTATTGCCTATGAATAAAGGGATAAGCAATAATTATGAGAGCATGAGAGTAAAAGTAAAGACAAAACTAAATTGAATGACTGATTCTCTATTAAAGTACCAATAAGAACAAACATCCATACTTTTCTGTTTCATAAAAATAGTTCTCCAAGCTGCAACAAGCAATGAAGAGAATGCCTAACTTTGCAACGTTTTCAAAAATAACATAGGTATAACACATTAGTATTATGATCCGTCAATGCGCCATCCTCTTCGGATGTTTAGCTTTGGGTGAATTGATTGTTTTTATTACGGGTATCAAGCTACCGTCCAGCATCATAGGGATGCTGTTACTCACCCTTTTCTTGAAATTGGGTTGGATAAAACTGCACTGGGTGCAGGGTATGTCCGACTTCCTGGTTGCTAACTTGGGCTTCTTTTTCGTACCGCCCGGTGTAGCACTTATGCTCTATTTCGACATTATCGCTGCCGAATTCTGGCCTATTATCATAGCCTCAACAGTCAGTACACTACTGGTGCTTGTAGTCACCGGATGGGTTCACCAATTAACACGTAAAATCAAATGAATTTCTTTGAAAATGAATTTTTCCTGTTAGCAATCACTTTCGGAATATTCTTCTTTTCCAAAATATTGCAGAAGAAGACAGGTATAATGCTACTCAACCCCATCTTGCTGACAATTGCCATTCTCATCATCTTTTTAAAGATGGCAAATATCAGTTATGAGACATACAACGAAGGCGGACATCTGATAGAATTTTGGCTCAAACCGGCAGTAGTTGCCCTAGGAGTTCCCTTGTACCTTCAGCTAGAGACTATTAAGAAGCAACTACTCCCTATATTGGTTTCACAATTGGCAGGATGTATTGTAGGGGTTGTCTCTGTGGTGCTTATCGCCAAATGGATGGGGGCTTCCGACGAAATAATCTTTTCACTGGCACCTAAATCCGTTACTACGCCGATAGCGATGGAAGTGACCAAAACCTTAGGAGGTATTCCCTCTTTGACGGCAGCGGTAGTGGTTTGTGTCGGTCTGCTGGGAGGTATCCTGGGAGTCAAGACCATGAAGTTAACCCACATTGGCAGCCCCATGGCACAAGGCCTCTCCCTGGGAGCGGCAGCCCATGCGGTAGGAACATCAACGGCAATGGATATCAGCAGTAAATATGGGGCCTTCGCTAGTCTTGGTTTGACGCTGAATGGCATCTTTACCGCCCTGTTCACCCCAACTATTTTAAGATTATTGGGACTTCTCTAACAAATTCTTCTTATTTTTGTTACTTATAATTAGAACTATTAAAATCGACTTATGATTCCATTTAAAGATATTGAGTTAACAGACAGAGAACTCATCACTTCTTATACACTAAACAGCCCCAGACAGAATTGCGACCTTTCATTTTCCAATCTTTGTAGCTGGCGCTTTTTATACGATACCAAGTTTGCCATACAGGACGGTTTCCTATTACTGAAGTTTTGGGCAGAGGGTGAATTGGTATACATGATGCCCATTGGCAACGGTGATTTGGAGAAAGCGCTCGGAGCATTGAGAGAAGATGCCCGCCAAGAAGGGCAGCCTCTTTGTTTATTAGGTATTTGTGCAGGAATGTGTTCAGAACTGGAGGCATATATGCCCGACCAGTTCCAGTTTACAGCCGATCGAGATTATGCAGATTACATCTATTTGCGTACCGATCTTGCCACACTCTCCGGAAAGAGGTTTCAAGCCAAACGCAACCATGTAAACAAGTTCAAGCGTACCTACAATTACGAATATAGCCCCATCACCCCGGATCTGATTCAAGAGTGTCTTGATTTAGAAGCAGAATGGTGCAAAGCCAATAATTGTGACCAACACGAAGGAACAGGTAATGAACGCCGCGCCTTGGTGTATGCCTTGCACAATTTTGAGGAATTAGGACTGACCGGAGGCATCCTTCATGTAGATGGAAAAATTGCCGCCTTCACCTTCGGCATGCCTATCAACCAAGATACTTTTGGCGTAAGTGTAGAAAAAGCAGACACCAGTATTGATGGTGCCTACGCTATGATAAACTATGAATTTGCCAACCACATTCCCGAACAATACACCTACATCAATCGGGAAGAAGATTTAGGCATTGAGGGTTTGCGCAAAGCCAAACTTTCCTATCAGCCGACTATTATTTTAGAGAAATATGTTGCATGCCTGAAAGATGAACCGGTAGAGGCGATTAAGTGGTGAAAAGAAGACGATAAGACTATGTTACGGGAAAAAGTAAAAAACTTATGGAAGCTCTGTTTTGATGATACGGAGGAATATATAGATTTGTATTTCCATTCGCGTTATAACAATGATGTGAATATTGCCATTCAAAGTGGGGATGATGTGATCGCCGCTTTGCAGATGATTCCCTATCCCATGACTTACGAAGGTAAAGAAATCAATTCTGCCTATATTTCGGGAGCTTGCACGCACCCCGATTATAGAAGCCGGGGGGTAATGCATGAACTATTATCTCAAGCTTTTATTAGGATGCTGCTTAATGATATTGCCGTATCTACTTTAATTCCTGCCGAACCGTGGCTATTCGATTATTATGCCCGCCATGGGTTTGCTCCTGTGTTCCGGTACCGGAAGTCAGTCTATACTGCATCCGAAACTCGCCTTCCCAAAGAAGGACCGGTCTTAAAGGTAACCCATGAATACAAGAAAGAAATATACGAATACTTAAACCGGAAGTTGAGAGAACGGCCTAATTACATCCAACATACCCCGAAAGACTTCCAGTTCGTCTTATCCGATTTACGATTAAGCCAAGGAAATATATATACTCTAAATGATGAAGGAAATATTGTAGCGCTGGCTATTGCCTATCCTAGCGACGATGGCAGTTTGTATATTGGCGAGATTGTATCGGATACTCCCGAAATAAGTTCTATGCTTCTGCAACGCCTGTGCGAGAAGAAACATATTCCATCCATTGAAGTATATATGCCGCCTGTTGCAGATACAAACAATTCTCCCTTCGGCATGGCACGAATTATTAATGCCAAAACAATGCTGAAACTGTATGCAGCAGTATATCCTGAACTAGAGATCACCCTTTACGTTACCGACGAGCAGATTAGTGCCAACAACGGGTATTACTATTTAAACAATGGTAAATGTATGAGTAGTGCCAAGCGTCTGCCGGGCAGTCACTTGGCACTTACTATCGGCGAACTCACCGAAAAGGTCTTTGCATCATTAAATCCTTATATGAGTTTGATGCTCAATAACTAATTATAATCCGCTGAAGTTTACTTCGTCGAATACCAAAGAAGGTATACGCCAGGAAGAAGACATGCGCGGATCATTGCCCACTGCCACCAATGAAGACCATAGAGTTATCAGATTACCCGTTATATTCATCTCATTGATGGGTTGCGTTAATTTACCGTTTTCAATCAAGAAGCCTTCAATACCATAAGAGAAGTCCCCGGTAGAGCTATTACTATTTCCTCCATTAAATCCGGTCACCAAAATACCTTTTTGGACATCAACTATCAAGCCATCCAAGTCCTTGTTACCCGGCTGTAATACCAATAAAGAGGGAGAATTTACAGTAGGGGCAACTCCCATTTTCTTGGAGTTATAAGTATCTATGAAATAGGTTTTCAAAATACCGTTCTCAAATATCGGACGTCGTTCGGTAGCCACACCTTCACTATCAAAATAGCGGGCACCACTAGCACCCACCAGATGGGGTTCATCCGTTAAATTCATCTTGTCAGCACCTATCTTCGTATTCAGTTTATCCAACAGGAAAGAATCCTTTTGCTGCAATGAAGAACCGTACAAAGCACTAATCATAGGATCGATCAAATTACTGGCGTTCATCGGATCTACAACCATCGTATATTTCCCCGAAGCAATTTTCTTTTGTCCCAACTTCTTCATGACACGCTCCAATGCTTTTACTCCGATACCCGATTTAATCAGTTTATCAAAGTATAAGGAAGAGTCGTACCAATAGGAAGAAGGACGTGCTTCACCTTCGCCTCTCATGGATACATCTGCAAAAACAGAATACCAGGTTGATTTGGTTTCACCTTCAAAACCATTACTCGTCAAGCGATAGGCAGCATCTTCGCCGTCACTATAGGAAGTGCTTACCGATATAATGCGATCATCTTTCCCCAAGACTTCTTCGGCAGCAGCACGTGCTATCGCCACTTTGTCATCCGGGTTAATATCATAGAACTTCTTGTCAAACAGCTGCAAGTCCGGCTTCCCACCTTTATAGTAACGCGAAGCATCGGGCAATACACGCGCCTCATCTTCTGCCAGATAACGCGTTGACTCAATACCGTTCTTGATAAACGATTCCAATTCCTTCTTGTCCAAGCGGTTGGTAGAGTAAGTACCAAACCTGCCATCCACATATAGACTTATACTCAGACCGCTCTCTGTAGCCTGCTTGAGTTTATCCATCTTTGCATCACGCAATTCGAACGAAGCGTTAGAGTTGGAATACAGCACCAACTTAGCTGACTGGCAACCATTCTTCAAGGCGTAATCCATCGCCCATTGCGCCAAATTCTTATTATTGTCTGTAATCATGATTCTTTAATTGATAATTGATATTTAACTCTCTCCTCCTACTGTCAATTTGCTGACTAATGCCGATGGCATGCCACAAGTAACCGGACAAGCCTGTCCGTCTTTACCGCAAGTCCATGTGCCATTGTCAATCTTATCGTTATTAGCTATCATCGTAATATCCGCCAAAGCTTTCGGACCATTACCGATGATATTAATATCCTTGATAGGTTGTGTCAGCTTGCCATCCTCAATCATATATCCGGATTTTACAAAGAAAGTAAAGTCTCCGGCACCAATCTGTACCTGGCCGTTTGTAAACTGGTCTACGAAAATACCATTCTTCACTGAAGCGATAATATCTTCTTCTTTCATATTACCCGCTTCCATATAGGTGGCACGCATACGAGGGATAGGTATATTGCGGAAAGTGTCACGACGACCGTTTCCGGTAGGAGCCACTCCGTAGTATTTAGCACTGATACGGTCGTGTATATAACTGGTAAGTACACCGTCTTTTACAAGATAAGTCTTTTGTCCTTCTACGCCTTCATCATCAAAGTTCACAGAGCCACGGTTGAAAGGAATCGTTCCGTCATCTACTACACTGATATGTTCGTTGCAAATCTTCTTATTCAGCTGGTCGGAAAAGATAGATGTATTCTTACGGTTGAAATCTGCTTCAAAAGCATGTCCGATAGCCTCATGCAATAAGATACCCGAACCTCCGGCACCCATCACCACAGGCATTTCACCCCCTTTAGGCATAATCGCTTTAAAGAGGATAGCCGTATTATCTACCGACTCACGCGCTATGATTTCTATAATATCATCTGTCAGGAACTCAAAACCTCTACGATAGGAACGACCTGCATATCCATTTTCAATCCTTCCATTCTCTTCCATGATACAAAATACATTGAAAGACACCATCGGACGATAATCATAGTAACTTACCCCCTCAGAGTTACAGAAAAGGACATGCGAGGTACTGTCCGACAAATAGGCTTGTACTTTGTTTACACGTTTATCCAAAGCAAAGACTCTCTCATTCGCTTTTTCGAGATAAGGTATTTTAGCTTTTACAGTTACATCCTCCCATGGAGTATCCACCGTATAACGACTCTTGGGCATTGTCTGTTCCATCAGTCCCACCACTTTGCCGGCTTTATTTGAGGAAGCAATACGAGCAGCCGTATGAGCGGCACGCAGCATTTCTTCCAATGTAATGCCTTCTACATAAGCATAACCGGTTTGGTCGCCCGCCAAGACACGTACACCCATACCAAAGTCTATATTGGCACTGCATTTATTTACCTTGCCATCCATCAGACTCACATCATTATTAAAGGTATGTTCAAAATAAAGGTCAGCATAATCGCCACCTTTCTCTAAAGCAGCAGCAAGTACCTTCTGCAGATCAGCCTCGGTCACTCCAAAATGACTCATTGCCGAAGCCACAGCAGACTTATTGTCCGCACCTCCCAAAGCTCCCCGCACAGATGCAGGCATAGCCAATGACGGGATGGCCAGTGAACCTAATACTGCCATACTTCCCGCACGTAAGAATTTTCGTCTATCCATCGTATTTAGTTATAAGTTATTACTTACAGTTATTTGCTTATAAGATGTGACACATCACATTCGAAGCTAATTTTCTTTTGTCAATAAGCTTTCAAGTTCTTCGGCATTCAGTCGCAAATAAAATTGACCTTTATAAGCTACGGAAATGGCACCGGTTTCTTCGGAAACTATAATGGCGTGAGCATCGGAAACTTGGGATATACCCATCGCAGCACGATGGCGTAATCCTAATTCTTTGGGAATATCAAGGTTATGCGATACGGGCAGAATACATCCCGCTGCCTTGATGCGCTTTTTACTAATCACCATAGCCCCATCGTGCAGCGGACTGTTCTTGAAAAAGATATTCTCTATCAGACGCTGATTGATATCCGCATTAATCATCTCACCTGTACGTACAACATCATCTAAAGGCAGATTATGTTCAACTACAATCAAAGCACCCACTTTCTGTTTACCCATATTGATACATGCCATCACAACGGGCATAATATCATCATGTTCTATCTTCTCTTTCTTGTTTCCCGTAAAGAACCGTACCAACGCACTGGCATGTTGATGCGAGCCTAGTGTCAACAGGAACCGGCGTATTTCATCCTGAAACAGTACAATAAGTGCCAATACTCCGACACTGACCAATTTATCGAATATCGATCCGAGTAATCTCATCTCTAGCACCTGAGATACCACCAACCATATCAGGATAAATACCAATATACCGGCAAATACATTGATGGAACCGGAAGCTTTCATCAACTTGTATGTATAGTATAGTAGGAATGCTACCAGTAATACATCTATAAAATCTTTTATGCCAAATTCAAAAAACACGTTATTTAGTGATTAGTGGTTAATGATTAGTGATTTGTCCAACGATTTTCACTGTCTCAACAGCCTCCCTTACATCATGCACACGAAGTATATTCGCTCCTTTCAACAGGCAGATGGTATCGAGCACGGTTGTACCGTTTAAAGCTTCTTGCGGAGTAGTACCCAACAATCGATATATCATTGATTTACGGGAAACTCCCACCAATAAAGGTAGTTCAAAGATACGGAACTCCTCCAAATGAGAAAGCAGTTCATAATTATGCTCCAAGGTCTTACCAAAGCCGAAACCCGGATCAAGGATCATATCTTTCACCCCCAAGTCACGCAACTGATGTACTTTGCGGGCAAAGTATTGGAAAATATCTTTCAACAGATTATCGTAATGCGGGTGTTGCTGCATATTTTGCGGTGTACCCTGCATGTGCATCATGATATAAGGTACATTCAATTGGGCGACGGTACGAAACATATCTTCATCCATTTCGCCGGCAGCAATATCATTTATAATAGCTACTCCATACTCTTCTACACACATCCGTGCAACATCCGCACGGAAAGTATCAACGGAAACAATTGCATCCGGTTGAACTTTAAAAAGTATTTCCAGTCCGCTACGTAAACGCTCCATTTCTTCTTTGGCAGAAACATTCTCGGCATTAGGGCGCGATGAATAAGCGCCAACATCAATGATACGGGCTCCTTCAGCTATGATTTGAGTAACTCTACCAGCAATTTCCGCTTCCGTTTGCATACGGCTTCCTGAGTAAAAGGAATCAGGAGTAATGTTCAATATGCCCATAACACAAGGCGTGGAAAGGTCTAATAACGAGCCATTGACATTGATATATTTAGGGTGCAGTACTTCCATGAATAGTCCTCTCTTTCTTATATATCTGCAAATGTAAACAAAAAAGCCTTTGTTGATTCATAAAGTTCCAAAAATAAACAAACTTTGAACCAACCATTTTTTTTCTATTAGCAAATCAACGTAGCAAATTAAACTATATCTTTGCGCCGTAATTTATTTGATTACCAATATTATTTCAAAAGAAGAAATTATGGATATGACCGTTCTCTACCGGATATTTCTGGAATGTACCTGTGTTACAACCGACAGCCGAAACTGTCCCGAAGGTTCACTGTTTATAGCCTTGAAAGGTGACAACTTTAACGGCAATACTTTTGCTTCCAAAGCATTAGAAAGCGGAAGTGCATACGCCGTTATAGACGAACCTGCCTACGCACCTGCCGGAGACACGCATTATATAGTAGTAGACAATTGCCTGCACACCCTTCAGCAATTGGCAAATTATCATCGCCGTCAATTGGGTACACGCATCATCGGTATTACCGGAACAAACGGCAAAACCACCACCAAAGAACTGATGTCCGCTGTACTATCTCAAAGCCATAATGTACTTTTTACATTAGGTAATCTGAACAATCCGATTGGTGTCCCCCTGACCCTGCTTCGTCTAAAACCTGAACATGACCTTGCCGTAGTAGAGATGGGAGCCAGTCACCCCGGAGACATCAAGGAACTTGTGGAAATAGCCGAACCAAACTATGGCATTATTACCAATGTAGGTAAAGCGCATTTGGAAGGTTTCGGTTCTTTTGAGGGTGTCATCAAAACAAAAGGCGAGCTGTATGACTACATACGCAAACAGGAAAATGCAAGTATCTTTATCCATTATGACAACCCTTATTTAAGAGAGATTGCCCAAGGGTTGAAACAGATAGCGTATGGTAGTGAAGACGATTTATACATAAACGGCTGTGTTACCGGCAATTCCCCCTACCTCACATTTGAATGGAAAGCCGGCAAGGAAGGAGAAATTCACAAGGTACAGACTCAACTCATTGGTGAATACAACTTCCCCAATGCTCTAGCTGCTATTACTGTCGGACACTTTTTTGGTGTGGAAGCTTCAAAGATAGATAAAGCCCTGACTGAATACACTCCCCAGAACAACCGTTCACAGCTGAAAAAGACAGCGGACAATACTTTGATTATCGATGCTTATAATGCTAACCCTACCAGCATGATGGCATCTATCAGCAATTTCCGCAATATGGAAGCCGGACACAAGATGTTAATATTAGGAGATATGCGCGAACTGGGTAAAGACAGTGCCGAAGAACACCAAAAGATTGTAGATTACCTGAATGAATGTAACTTTGAACACGTTGCACTTGTAGGTGAGCTTTTCGCCGCAACTCGAAATTCCTATTCCACTTATCCCGATGCAGCAGCGCTCATCACCGAACTACAAAAAGATAAGCCAAATGGCAGAATGATTCTTATCAAAGGATCAAATGGAATAAAATTGAGTTCAGTGATTGAATACTTATGATAGTGATTAATGGTTAGTGATAAGTGATTCCGAATTGCACACTTATCATTAGCCACTATTTTACCATTCTAGGTTTCAATATAAAATAACCTATCAGCGAAGCCAATATAGCACCCGTAGTATTGGCTGCAAAGTCCATCCAGTCGCCACCACGGTAAGTAGTACAATATTCCTGTAACAGTTCTACTGCCCCACTAAATAAAACAGGACAAGCAAATGCGCCTATCCATGCATGCCATAATGGTGTGCGATCTCTTTTATGCGCCCGAAAGAACCCCAGCCACAACATGCCCGACATACCGAAGTACATACAGATATGAACCACCTTATCTATATTAGGGATCTCATTCAAATCTGTAGAGGGTGGTTTGAAAAAGGACAGATAGATCACTGTCAAAATAATGGCAAGTGATATCGGATATTTTTTAATATAGTATAGCATATCGCAAATAATGAACTAAATTGAGGGCAAAAGTAAGGAACATTTTCTATATTTGCATGTTTTAGTAGGTATTAATAACGAAATGAAAGAAAAATCTACTTTTTATGACAAGAAATGACAGAGCCAATTTTGGAAGTAAACTAGGTGTCATACTCGCTTCGGCAGGTTCCGCAGTCGGTCTAGGTAATATCTGGAGATTTCCTTTTGAAACAGGAAATCATGGTGGTGCTGCATTTATCCTTATATATTTGGTATGCGTACTTATATTAGGAATTCCAATTATGATTGCTGAATTCCTTATCGGCAGGCACTCAAGGAGCAATACGGCAGGTGCCTACCAGAAGCTGGCCCCCGGCACACATTGGCGCTGGATAGGCCGTATGGGCGTATTGGCCGGATTCCTAATACTCAGCTATTATTCCGTAGTTGCAGGGTGGACATTGGAATTTATCGGAGAAGCTGCTACCAATAGTTTTACAGGAAAATCGGCAGCCGATTTCATTGCATCATTCAACAGCTTCGTGAGTAATCCCTGGCGTCCTATTATTTGGTTGATATTGTTCTTACTTTCCACTCATTTTATCATTGTCAAAGGGGTAGAGAAGGGCATTGAGAAATCAGCCAAAATCATGATGCCGGTACTGTTTATACTACTGATTGTTCTCGCCATTTGTTCTGTAACATTACCTGGAGCAGGTGCAGGTATTGAATTTCTGCTGAAACCAAATTTCAGCAAGGTGAACGGTAGTGTAATATTGGGAGCAATGGGACAGGCTTTCTTCTCCTTAAGTCTTGGAATGGGTTGTCTATGCACTTATGCTTCTTATTTCAGGAATGACACGAATTTATCCAAGACCGCATTTAATGTAGCCGCAATTGATACAATGGTAGCAATTCTTGCAGGTTTCATCATTTTCCCGGCTGCTTTCTCTGTCGGTATTCAACCGGATGCAGGTCCGAGTCTATTGTTCATTACTCTACCCAATGTATTTCAGCAAGCTTTCGGCAATATTCCTTGGTTAGCCATTGCTTTGTCACTGATGTTCTATATTCTGCTAGCATTAGCGGCACTGACCTCTACCATCTCCCTACAC
>USLU01000076.1 GCA_900555635.1 uncultured Bacteroides sp. | reverse complement strand
ACGGATTCAAAGATATTATTTTTTCAGCAAATTTCACTGATAATTTAACAAAATATGTTGTTTACATCTGTTATTCTTTTTATTATTCGACCGTTATCCTAATTATTTCAGAAGTACGGACGCCCGGCTTCAATTCTCCGTTTATGTTGTAATATGTTTTGTTCCATCCTACCAATGACGCTCCCGCACGTGCCGTTTGCGGTGTACGGGCAACTTCCTGCCATGTATTCTGATGGATGTCATATACTAATATCCGGTCATTGAATTTGTACCACTCGGCGGGATGGAGAAGATAGTCCTTTTCAGGGTGTCGAAGAGCAGCGAGGAATATATCCTTATTCACTCCACCGGTACAAAGAATCAGGTTTTCATTGATGGCAATGGCTGTCCCGCCACCCAAAGATATGGTTTCACCATTGTTTCCCGTCGGAGTGGCTATGCGAGTCCATTGCCGGGACGTGGATGAATAGCAATAGCCGTCAGTGGAAAGTGTGGCAGGATTGCCATCGGTGGAAGCGGCAAATCCGCCCCACAGGTAAATACGGGCTTCGCCATCCTTGTACTCCCCGGCACAGACGGGTTGCAGACGCGGTGCTCCGGGAAATTCGGGAAGTTGTTGCCAACCTGCCGCGGGATTGTTTAAGTCAAGGCAAAGAAAAGAGTTTGAAGGCTTTCCGTTTCTATTTGTTTTTTTTTCACTTCTATTTCCACCGGTGATAAAAAGTTGGCTACCGGCTAGTGTTCCGTACATATTGTCTAAGGCGTAGGGCAAATCGGGTAGAGTTTCCAGGAAGACTTTGCCTTTCTTTTCGTCCCACCGGATTTTGTAAACGCCGGTCAATGCGCCGTGGTCGTTCATTCCGCCTGCACAGATAATGCCGTCGGGACAAGATACGGAAACTCCGTATGCGGCAGGTGCAGGAAGCCCGCCTACTTTTTTCCAAAGAAGCAGCGTGTCGGGATTCATTTCCGCTACATAAATGCCTTGGTAGTATTTCTTTTTTCCACCTTCACTGGCAGGTGTTCCGGGAAAGTTACAGCCGCCGGCTATCAATAGCTTTCCGCTCAGGATTCCTGAATAGCAGGCAGAAACACCCGATTCAATACCTTTCTCTGATTTCGGGAATCCTTTCATTTTCTGCAAGTCAATGCTTTTGACGAACGACTCCGGTGCTTCGGCTTTGAAGGTAGAAGCAGGTAGCCCATCTTTATTTACCAGATTCGCCCGCGTGAAAGGCTGCCAGCCATACCGGACATATCGCGGATGCTTTACCTGTTCGCTATATACTTTTATCCGTCCCGTTTCTGCCCCGCAAGTTCTCCCCTCTTCCACTTCGGCAACTGCGGGGTAATAAACGCCATCCGTTTCGGCTACTTCAAACGTACACAAAGATTGACCGTCGGAACTTCTCAAGCCTTCGCCATAATCAAAGATTATATATACAGCGCCTTCCCGAAAATCGGCTTGGCGGAATAACGGGCCGGAAGGCAGTACATGGCACATTCCATACGTCTTGTTCAATGCCCAACGAGCCAAGCGTTCTCCCACCGGCTTCTTATTTCTGGGATGTACATCCAGTGAATCGCCCCAATCACTCGATACCGCCATACCCGTATTCAGTATTTCGTTCATCATCCTGCGCTGGCTGTCGCGGAACCACGGCCATGAAGGACGGGCAATACCGGAAAGTTGTACATAGTAGAAGGGCAGCGTCTCACTCCCCCAGTTTTTACGCCAACTGCCGATTAACAACTTAAAAAGTTTCTCGTGAGCTTCGTAATTATGAGCATTCGATTCTCCCTGATACCAGATAACACCCCTGACGGGATACTGCGCCAACGGACGGATGCCCGATTCGTACAGATAGCAAGGTTCGTAAGGGTGGCGCTGGAGTTTCTCTTCCGACTGTTTGATATTTAATGCAGCCCGTCCGCGCACCCAGTCTTGTATAAAATCATTATGCGTCCAATCTTTTAATATAGCCGGGAACTGGTATTCCAGTGTATTCCGATCAACCCACGATTCGGTAGGCGAACCACCGATAGCGTTACATATCAACCCCACCGGAACTTTCAAGCTATCCCGCAACATCTGGCCGAAATAATAAGCGATGGCCGAGAAACGGGCAGCATTGGCGGGAGTACAGATTGCCCATTCAGTATCTTTATAATATTGGAGATGATTCAGGGAATCAAGGACGGAAGCGTCCCATTGCACCGCGTCCGTGCGCCAGCGTGCTTTCATATCATACAGACGCAACTGTTCATCGGCGGCTTGGGGGATGTCTTTTTTGCCCGTAGTGGCCTGCCGCAACATAAATTCCATATTCGACTGACCGGAACACAGCCACACTTCCCCTGCCAGCACATTTGTATATTTCAAGATTCTTTGAGAAGTGGAGATGGTCAGCGTGTAAGGGCCACCGGCTTTCAACGGTGATAATTTCACCGACCATTTTCCGTCTAGTGCAGCTTTAGTTATCCACTGCTGATGGTCTATGCGGACTGTCACTTGTTCACCCGCATTAGCTGTCCCGTGAATCAGCAAGGGGGTATCGCGCTGAAGAACCATATTATCCATGTAAAGCGGAGATAACTTCAAGCCGCCATAATCTCCGGTGATAGCCGAATAAACTGTTTTCGCCATTATCGCAGCCCCTTCAGCGGTAGGATGAACGGCGTCTGGCAGCAAGAAAGGATAGGGATAAAGCGGTTCTCGAAAATCTATTAACTGCACACCGGCATAATGTGCTACCGTTTCGATAGCTGTCTGCATCTCGCCGTGCCAGTCGCGGGTCCCCGAAAGGAAACGGTTATGACGGTCGGCAATCGGAGTCATCCGCGCGATGATAATCCGAACATCGGGATTTGCCTTGCGGAATGTATCCATCAGATTCAAATAGTCTGTCACAAAGGAATCACGATAGTTGGGCCAGTCACGAGGGTCGGTGTCATTGATTCCCAGATGGATGACCACAATATCTCCTGCAAAATCCAATGCTTTGCGGTATTCTTCCTGTCGTGTATATGGACGGTGTCCCTGATTGAGCAGGGTGGCGCCGGGCTTCCCGAAGTTTTCAACTTCATAATGCTCTCCCAACAATTTCTGTAACTGTACGGGATAAGATTGCGTTGCACGGTCAGCCAGTCCGGTTCCGTAGGTGATACTGTTTCCTACACATGCAACCTTTATCCGTTGTTGGGCAAACAATGCCCAACAAACGAACAGACAGACGGATAATAGTAAAATCTTTTTCATTTATTTTTTCCGGTATGTATTTCTTTTCGACTTTTATTTTCCTGACTTTTATTTCTTTCCGATGTAAGGTTTTACAATCTCCACCCATTTCCGATACCCTTTTCCAAGAAGATGCAGTCCGTCATTCGTGTAAGCAGTATTCATCTTTCCGGTTTCCTCGTCTACAAAATGAGAGTACAAATCTATATAAGTCGCTCCTTCTTTTTCTGCGAGACGGACTAATCCTTTATTGATTTCGGGAATGACCTGCCAACGCAAAGTATGCCCTTTGAACATACCGTAATGGTCGGTCAACGGAAGAACACTTTGCAGATATAGCTTCGTCTTCGGCGAATCCGCCTTTATCTTCTGGGCAATCATGCCGATACGGGCTATAATGGTATCGGCAGAAGTTCCCTGGCTAACGTCATTTATGCCTATCAGAAGAAATATCTTAGCCGGTTTACCTTTCAGGATAGCATCCAAGCGGTCATATACTCCCATGCAGATATCACCACTGATTCCGCGGTTCTTGATATGTTTGTTATGAAACAGCTCCGACCATTCGGCGCCGTTCGTGATGCTGTTTCCCAAGAAAATAATGTCATTGGAAGTGACAGGCAGTTCTTCAAACAACGTGGCACGCTGGTAATAAAACGTAGAATATTTGCGTTCCTGCGCATGGCATGCCAAAGACAGGGTCAATATGACCGCTAAAAAAAAGTTCTTCCTCATGGTTATTCCTTTTATTTACTCATTAGTATATCTTTTTTTTTCATTACAGCATATTCAGTTTTCATTATAGCATATCCGTTTTTCATTATAGCATATTCAAATCAGCTCATGGCATATCCATAAATATCTCCCTTCTGATTGACAGGTCACTTTAGTGTTTTATCCGGTGAGTAAATGAGTCCGTCCACCGCCTTCTGCCCGTCGGGAGTGACAAAGACAGTGGTGAACATCCATTTCACCAACCGTACTTCGGGGGTAACGAACTTTCCTACCGGCAATTTCAGAAGTACTTTGTTCCATCCTTTTTGCAGATGCACTTCCAAAGGGGGACGCGCTACACAATTCTCGTTGCCTAAAGCTATTTCATTACTCTTAGTCCGGTGGGTGGCTGTCCAGACAGGAGGGATAATTTCCTTTCCATTTATCCAGATACGGCTTCCCTTATAGTCCCATTTTCCCTGCAAAGGGGGAAGGTCGGCTTCCGAACGTCCGTAATTCTGAAATTCAGCCCACAAGCCTACTGTCTGTTCTATCGGCGAATAAACATAGGTATAGGCATAAGCTGTATGGTTCTCTTCCGGTTCTTTATAGAATCCGGGGATAAGGGTGCCCCACACATGACGGAGATAGATTCCGGCACCAATAGCGGGACGTACCCGATAGGTCTTTCCTTCATAGCTGTAACTATCCTGCAAGGCTTCTTCCGGCGGGAAGACCTTTGCCAAATCCCCTTCATTCGGAAAAGCGTCCGTAATGTTCCATTTCACATTTGTCTGACGGACATAGGCAAAGGGATAACCGGCAAAGGTGTGTTCCTTATGCCATAACAGACGGCGTTCAAAATCGGCGAAGTTCCTGAACAACTCTGATTGCTCGTCTGTGGGAAGTATTGTTCCGCTCTTATCAAAATATTCCGTTCCGCCGCCTTTCCAGGCACGCTCTGCCATAGCCAGCATGTTGGGATAGAAATTATTTTCAATAATCATCTCCCATTCGGTGTTGACCAACCGATCATTCCAGATAGCCAGAATGGTTCCTGCAAGGTCATCGCTTCCTTGTTCCTTATTATATATACGGCTGTTGTACAATGCGATGATATCACCAAAGGTATCAAAATGGTTCAGATAATGGAAACGTGAATCAATGGCGGGAATACCTTCCTGCGCCTTTCCACGGTAACTCCATAGCTGGGTCATGTCTATTTCTCGGGGTTTGTAGTGCCAGCCCGGATTCCAGGAAACCACTTTCTTGCCTTTGGAATGCACGTAGGCTACCATTTCGGGTACAAAACGGGAATTGGTAAACTGCACTTCATCCGTGCCGATATGCAAATAAGGTACATCAAACGTTTCACAGACTTCATCCAACAGGAGTTTCAATATCTTCATCCCTTCGGGGCTTTGCATATCGTGGCGGAAGGTACGTATAAAGGCAGCGCTGTGTCCCGGCATATCTATTTCAGGAATCAACATCACGTGATGTGCCTTACAGAATGCGACCAGTTCTTTGACTTCTTCCAGCGTGTAATATTTGCCGGGCATCCGGGTGGTGTTTGCGCTATCGTTCAACATCGGGAATATCTTGCTTTCCAGACGCCATGATTGATTCTCAGTCAGATGCCAGTGGAAGACATTGATTTTGAACTTGGCAAGTACGGCGATTTCACGTTTGAGTTCTTCGAGTGAAATGTAACTCCGTCCTACATCCTGCATAAAGCCACGAATACGGAAAGCAGGCCAGTCGATGATTTCAGCTCCCCGAATCTGTGTTTTCGAGTTTCTTGTGTCTGCCAGTTGCCTTAAAGTCTGCATGGCCCAATAAACGCCACGTTCAGTCACGGCCTCAACGGTTATCCGCTTCTTTGTGATGTTCAGTCGGTAGGCTTCCTCCTGATTCATCGGTATTCCGGGAAGAGAAGGCAACAGTTTCACATCAATGCTACCAGTTGCTTTCGGCGAGAGAGTCCCTCTCATTTCAAAGACAAAAGCTTCCCACTCCTGCTGAAGCACAGGAGTGGAAAGCCGCACATTATTCACTTGAAAACAGGTATGAGAGGGGGTAAACTTTTGTGGTTGGGGGAGCAGGTGGCAAGCACCTGCTTTTACCACTGAAACTGTGTATAAGTTAATTATAAAATATATGAATAATATTAATTTGTTTTTCATGATTACAGGTCGTGTGTATATCTCTATTTTATTATATCCTTCAGCCGGACAGCCTGGAAAGTCATGTGGGCTACACTACTTTCATACAGTATGCCAACCGTCTCTTTATCAATCATCGTCAGACAAGAATATCCCCATCCTTCACCTTCGTCCAACATCACCTGATGTTCGGGCAGCCAGGTGATGCCACCGTCCAGACTGGCCTTGATTGTGATGTGGTGACGGCCTTTTACCGTATTCGGATTGGAGAATAAGAGAATATCCTTATTTAATGCATTGTCTTTCGCTTTTACGCTAATCAGGCTTGCCATACAAACCGGTTCCTGCAAAGCTTTGCGGGAAGAGGGATGTTCCGTCCAAGTCTTACCAAAATCCTTAGTAGTGGAAACAGCACGGCTACCACCCCGGTTATCTCTCATATTCAGCATCAGTACGCCCGGTTCTACTTCCGCCACTTGGGCTTCTGTAGTATTGGTACGTGCATAGTTATGGATTTTCCATGTCTCGCCACGGTCTTTGCTATACATGATTCCCGCATTCGGAACACGGGTAGAGTCAATAAACTGAATCGGGAATACCAGTGTGCCATCCTGCATGGTGATACCGCGTCCAGGCCCTTGCAGTAGGAAATACCAGGAAGGGTCTTTCACCTGTTCTGTTATATTGATGGGCTTAGACCACGTTTTACCGTCATCCGTACTCTTTGACAACACTAACTGGGCTGTATGATTCATATCCATTCCCGGATAGGAGCTCCACCAGGCACGCTGATTACCCATTCCGTGTGTCCAGGCTGCCACTACCCATACTGTGTTGGTCTTGGTATCTACCAGAATCGAAGGGTCGCCGACACCATTCTGTGCAGCAGGCAGGTCGCCCGTTTCACCGAAAGCCAGAGGCAAACGCATTTTCTCCCAACTTTTGCCACCGTCTACGCTACGGCTCAAGCCTACGTCTACATGTTCCTGCAAATCAACGCTGCTATTGTAACGTACATCATATACACCCAGCAATGTCCCCTTATTGGTAGTTACCAATCCCGGAATGCGGAAGGCTGCCGAACCGTCGTCACCGGCATGACGTACTCCTACTCCTACCCTATGAGCTATATTTTCCGATGAAACGGAATGTACAAGGGCAGCTTTACCATCCACCTTGACTGTTACAATATCAACCGAAACCTTATCGAGCAAGGAAGCACCCAGCTTCATCTGCAAACTAATCCAGAAATAGTTGATTCCGGAGAAAAGTTTCTGGTCGGCTTTCAATGTAACTTTCCGCTTTGGGTTATCCACTTGCGATTTATGAACCGAATAGGAAGGATTTGCCGCCAATGTCTTCCCCGGCGTATGACTGGAAATATAGGACACGGGAGCAAAGAAATTCTTTCCATTATTCTGTCTGGCTTCCGTACCGCTATAATATAACTTGACAGACTGTATATCCGCCACATTCACATCTTTGCCAAAATTTAAAACCACTTCATCCAAAACACGACTCTCTTTTGCGTTCAAACGCAACATAAACAATACATTGTCTTGTCGTTCAATCAAAACTGGAATCTGAGTTTCACGTACAAATACAGTATCCGATGCAACTGACTGCAAAATCACACAGAAAGAAAAGATAATGGATAGAAATAGATTCTTTTTCATGGTATTATTTAAATGTTTCATGCTGCAAATATATAAAATTATAACGAATTTCCTCCATATTTAATAAAATAATTTATTATAAAACACACGATTAATAAACCATCTATTACAAAAGCGAGAACGCATATGCTAAACCACACATACGTCCTCTTGTTTTTATTCGATTATCAACCTGAAGTATTATTATTCTTCACCTTCTCCACTGGTGAGATAACCTTCAGTCTGCCCCAGCTCTCTATTATTGGTCAGTGTATTGGCATCAATCGGCCATAGCAGCCGCTTTTCATTTGCTGTAGAATATTTTGCCGTATAACCCAAAGTACGTATATCATACCAGCGTTTTCCTTCATACATCAATTCGCGCAAACGTTCTTTCAAGACTGCTTCAATAGGGTCATCATCACCTGCCACAAACGGATTGCCGGAATAAAATTCACCGCCTTTTTCATTCGGATAGGCCACCGTTGCTTTATTTGCCTCGAAATAGGTCTCACCGTATGCACGTCTACGAACAGTGTTAATTTCCGTAGCAATATCTTCACCTAACAAAGCTTTAGCCTCTGCAAGAAGTAACAAACAGTCTGCATAGCGATAAATAGGGTAATCATCTAACCATGCACGCTCTGAACCACCGGGCAACATTGTTCCTTGAAATTTATAAGGGATACAAGCCTTATATACCAAGTTTTCCCCCTCTTTCATATAAACAGCTTTCACAGAACCTGCTTTACGGGTATCGCCTTCACGGAATACCTTATTATAAAAATCTTTTTTAATCTGAAATCTTATCAAACCATTCAGTTCAGCATCTTTCGTTTCGGCAAAAGAAACTCCGTTCTCATCAAAATAACTGCCGGAAGTCATGTAAGCTTGCTGAGGGACAAGATTACCTCTAAAACTACCATTCCACATGTTATATTCATCACGTCCATTATGAATGGTGAAGATTATTTCTTTATTTTTCTTGTTCGCATAGGCGAAAACATTGGTAAAGTTATCTTCCAAATCGATACCCGGACAATTATCCACTTCCTGCAAAGCCGTTTTAGCAGTACGGTAGTCGGCTTCACCACCACCCATCTGCTTGCCACTCCACAAGTATACTTCACCTTTCAACATTTTTGTAGCTCCCAACGACCAGTAATGTTTTCCATATTTGTAGGAATAATCACCATTAAATGCCGTCTCAGACGCAGTAATGTCTTCTTTGATATGGGCCATCACTTCCGTTGCCGGCGAAGCAGCCTTTTGGATATTTGCCAAATCAATGGTCGAACCACTGGTGTAAGTCAAATGCAGAATGACATCTCCCCATGAGCGGAGCAAGTGAAAGTAAAGAAAAGCACGCATCCCATAGGCCTCTCCCAAATAATATTTTTTGGTGGCTTCGGGCAGCAATCCAGTATCTTCCGTTTTGGCAATCATCAGATTTATCTGATTGATAACTCCGTACAAATTAGCAAAATTACTGAGCCCTACGTTCTCCCTGTTCAGCGAATTGGCGGGGAAGATTTCCATGCCCTGAGTTGCCTCACCACCGAACGGTGCATCACCATAGATATCAGCACGAGGTTCACCTAATATAAAGAAATTGTACGAACGCTCTCTGAGTTGTGCATGCAGACCAACGTTGAAAGCACTGAAATGCGTGTCACTCTTCCAATAGTTGGCATCGGTTATCGTACTTTCCGACTCCAGATCCAAAGAGTTACATCCTGTCAGGAAAGGCAGCAAAGCTGCACTTACCCATAAATATTTGAATATATTTTTCATAATTCTATTCCTTTTTGAGTCCTGTTAAATTAGAATGTTAGAGATAAACCGAACAAAAATGTTCTCGGAGTAGGATAACGTCCATTGTCAATACCACGACCATATGTAGTCGATACAGCTGGTTCAGGAGATACACCATCATATCCGGTGATATAGAATAAGTTCTGTCCGGTGACGTACACAGATGCTTCTGTCAAGTGCGCCTTGCTAATAAGCGATTTCGGCAACTGATAGCTCAATGTGATTTCGCGCAAAGCCAGATAATCACCCTTTTCATAATAACGGGAGCTGTTGTTGTCGGCTGCAGTAGAAGCATTATTCGAACGGGTAATATTCTTCTTTGCCAACTGGTCGGCATAGTAGAACTTCGTAAGGTCTGAGTTCGGATTTGCTTCGCTCCACATATCTTTCACATCCGTAATGATATTGAATTGCCCCTGATATTGTCCCAACGAACGCGCTTTCAAGTCATTGTATAAGGTGTGCCCCAAAGCATAGTCGAAACGGGCATAGAGTGACAGACCTTTATATCCGAATGTAGTAGAGAAACCACCCGTGACATTCGGGAAGATATTACCCATTACGGAACGGTCGTAACCGTTAATAATATTATCACCGTTGATATCCTCCCAACAAGCGTCACCCGGCTCAATAGGTTGCCATCCCGAAGATTCCTTATAAGTCTTTCCGGTAGCGGGGTTGATCTGATCAGCCAGTCCGGGACCATACAAGTTGGCAACTTCATCCACACGTAAATTTGCGTGTTGCTTTACGTCATCCCAGTCTTTGAAAACATGCTGCTGTCTGTATCCAACCAGTTCTCCCAGTTTACCGCCTTCCTGACGACCGGCAATCCATTTGGTCGGAAACTTGCCATCAGCATCTACTTTACCAGCCGCTACTTCATAACCGCCTACGCGGTTGTTCTCAACATTGTTATAAGGTAATGAAATTATCTTGTTGGCAACAGAAGTGATATTCGCAGTCATATCCCATGTGAAACCACCCTTGTTGATGATATTTGCTTTCACTTCCGCTTCGAAACCGGAGTTGCGCAACGTACCCATATTCGTTACAATATCCGAGAATCCGGTATATCCAGGCAATGCTTGTTTGGTCAGCAAATCCTTTGTCCGACGGCTGTAGAAGTCGAGAATAAAAGAAAGTCTGTTCTGCAGGAATCCGATATCCAATCCCACCTCAAAGGTCTGACTCTGTTCCCACCGCAGGTTGGTATTGAGCAATTTTTTATTATAAAGAGCTGTCGCCCCACCATAAGTTTTAGCATCCACCTGTGCGTATTCTCCATAGACTTCATAATTTCCGATACCATTTACATTACCATTCACACCATAACTGAGACGCGGTTTCAAATTAGAAACGATGTCGGACACTTTGGATTCTTTCCAAAAATCTTCTTCCATAATATTCCACCCTACAGATACTCCCGGGAAGAATCCCCAACGATTGTCTTTCAAACGAGAAATTCCGTCATAACGAGCTGTAAAAGACAACAGATATTTCATATTGTAGTTATAATTGACACGACCGAAACCAGAAAGAATGCGATAAGCCGTTTTTTCGGTACGAGTGAAAGTCCTTTCAGAACCAACATTCAAGGTCGGGACATCGTCCGTAGGAGAACCTTGTGTCTTAGCTTCAAAATCAAATTGATTGTAAGTATAATACTCTCCGCCAATCATTGCATCCAAATTATGCTTTTCGGCAAACGTCTTGGTATATGTCAATGAAGCATTAAGCTGAATCTGATTGTATTTTTGAATCCAAGCTTCCGCATTGCGAGTTGTATTGGGCGTAGAAGCTGTCTGTGTTTGATAGGCCTTGTCAAATTTTTCTCTCTGATACTGATAGTTCAATAAAGAAGCGTTTCCGTTCAAAACCAGTTCCTTTGGAAGAATATCCAACGTAAAGCCGATATTGTATGTGGCACGTGCTGTACTGTTCTTTTGGGTCAGCAAATCACGATAGTAAGCCGGATTACCATCCCCAGTGCCACCCCCTGAGGCAGGAGTTCCGTCTTCCATCCAAGGATTCCATGTAGGACGCTGCGAACGGGTACGATAAAAGAATTCATAAGTACCGATCCATAATTCCGGTCGGGTAGACCATACATAAGAAACACCGGCTTTGATATTTAATATCGGAAAAATCTTATACGATCCGTTAAACGATCCACTGAAACGTTTGAACCCCGTTCCTTTAATCATACCATCTTCATTATAGTACCCCAAGCTGCTCGCAAAGGTGCTTTTATCATTACCACCTGTAATATTAAGGTAATGGTCTTGCGTAATGGCACTGCTGCTAAATACCTCATCATCCAACTGCCCGTTGTAATCTCTAAATAAAATCTGCTTTCCGTCATAGTACGGGTCGTTCATTACAGACCATCCTTCATTCTGAAGATGAGCTGTTTCATCCGTCAAATAACGAATATCGTACAATGCATTCCCTACGCCATATCCAGCTTGTGCATCTACATTGTATGTGCCCATACGTCCATCCCTTGCCTGGTTGGTACGAAGCATACCCAAACGATTATAATAGATATAATCTTCCGCATTTACAAATTCATATCCCTTACGAGTGAAATTTTTGCCTATCTTGAACTTATAATTAACTGAAGTTTTTCCTTCCTTTCCACTTTTCGTTTCAATCAAGATAACACCACCGTTCGCGCGAGCCCCGTAAATAGCCGTAGAAGCCGCATCTTTCAAAATTTGGATAGATTCAATATCAGAAGGATTAACATCCGACATACTATTACGTACTATACCGTCCACAACAACCAAAGCATTACTGTTGTCACCAGTGATAGTCGCCCCACCACGTAATGTAATATCCGGATTCGTACCCGGTTGACCGGTAGTGTTTACCACCCGAAGCCCTGTTACAGATCCTTGCAAAGACTGCCCTGCATTGCTGAACGCTGCATTTTTCAAAACAGAGTTGTCCAGTTTTGAGATTGCAGTCGTCAACGTCGCACGTTTCTGAGAACCACCATAACCTGTAACCACCACTTCATCCAAAACTTCTGTGTCATCGTGTAAGATGACATTCAACGTTTGTCCGGCAAACTTAATTTCCTGCGTTTTATAACCGACAAATGATATTTGGATAATATCTCCGTTTTTCACATTGCCTAAGGTAAATTTACCATCAAGATCCGTAATGGTACCGTTCGTGGTACCTTTCACAATCACGGACGCACCAATAACGGCCTCACCCGCCTGATCAGTAACCACACCTGTAGCAGTTTTAGTCTGCGCCATAGCCCCTATCAAGCCAAATAAGCACAACATCAACAAAAAGATGTTTTTTTTCATAAGTATTACTTTTAGTTAATAAAAAAGGTTTATTCACACTTCTCACCTAAGTTCGATTAGAACTTAAGTGATTTATATATTAGAATTACTTCTGCTTCATTGACAATTTTATTGTTAACTTTCAGCATCTATTTCTTAAGACGCTGCAAATATACAAATATTATTAATAACAGCAAATGAATTAATAAATTATTTTATTTACATATGCTGTTAAACATCATTTTGTTTAATAAATCACCTTGCTAATACGCTAAACAAATATTCATACATCAAGTAGATAATAGGTATTTCTTTTGAAGTTATTTTTTCATATTGCAATTATAATAGTCGAATTTGTATGAAGAAACCATAAGTATTTCCGGAAGATAAGTTCTAATCGAACTTAGGCATTTATCAGAAACCGCCATCCATTAAAACTTATCAAGAAAACCATTTATACATTAGAAAAACTATGCCTATTAGATTCTTAGAAAGACAAAGCTAATGAGTTCGATTACTCGTATAATGACAAACAGCATAAACAGAACCGCATCATTAATATGAGCCAGTAGAAATAAACACCACAAATCTCATATATTACCAACGTTTAGCTACTTAATAATCTATTAGAAACGGTCGTCTTTTTATAGCCCACATATGCAAACTGAACAGCACACATATGTAAACCATACAGCCCACATATGCAGGCTCTACAGCACACAACCGTGGGCTATAAACTTAGTGCCACTCAAATCGGGTTATTAAGCCATTATAATCCGCTTTATATGGATTCATTTCAACAAAAACAAGCCATTTTATGATTTTTCTCCTTCCATTAGACTGTTTTATTAATGATAGATACCCTGTTTTTACTGGAGAAATAATGATAGATACCTTTTGATAAATGTATCTATCGTATGTATTGTTTTAATAATGAGAACAATATAAAAATGAATGATAGTATGATAGATATTTTATTACCTTAGTGATAGATATCACAATCTATTCAAGATGTTTTTTCAACCAAGGAAGTATCAACTCCGACTTAAAATAATGATTGGCCCCGTCCACATTCACCAGTTTATAAAACTCATTCCTATCGAGCCCTTCCGGCAGTGCCTTTATGTCTGTTCGATTATGCGGATCAGCGTATTTTGGATAATGATGTATCTCGACATTCTCCAAACGTCCGGTCATCTTATAAGCGGCACGTACTAAATCCAAATCGCGATCCAGTCCGCCTTCCGTTAATATAACAGGACGGGGAGCCAAAGAGGCTACAATATCCGGGAAATTAAATTTACGCCAGAAGTCCGGTATCAAATGGCGGATAGAATTTGGAAAAGGTCGTATACCCGTCTTGTCTGGAGCAGTCATAACCAATGCCCGTTCTTGTGTATGACACAGAAAATCATTATAAACAAAGGCGTAGATGGATGTATCCAGTGTCCCTAATACAATCAAAGGTTCTGTCCCCAAAGAAAAACCGCTTACAATAATCCGGTCTTTACGGATATAGGACTGCGTTTTCATCCATTGAAGAACTTGCATATCAAGATAAGAAGTATATCCGAGATAACTCCACCCCAATTCCAATAAGATGCGTGACACTAAATCATAGTTATAATTCCTTCCGCGTGCATAGCGTTCCAAATCCGAGGATTCACCGGCTGCCGGATTGTCTACGGCTACTGCTACATAGCCCGCCTTCGCAAAGTTGCGTGCCATTGTTACCTTGGGATTCTGATAATCATCATTCAGTTTCGGAGCAACTCCCGGTTCTCCCGCCAGCCCTTCTTTACTACCACCTGAACCGGGGATACATAGAATGGCGGGAACAGGCCGCTGTAAAGAATCGGGTATCAGGACTAAAAAGGTGGATACACATTGGGACAAAGGATAAAATTCCCATTTCTCCAGTTTGTAACCGTCACGTTGTTTGCTGTACAGCCGTTTAGGCGACGGCATATCTTTCACTTCGGGAAATTTCATGATTTCCTGCATTGACTTCCGTACTTTATACTGCCATTCACGGAATTCTTCGGCAGTCATATCCGGCTGAAATGCACATTCCGGTTTTATGTTCGCGAGCATTGCATGGACAACTCCATAGGTACTCAGGAATCGTCCGTCTTGTCTTTCTGATTGAATGATAGTATGTTCGCTTCCTGTCACATCAGGAATTTGAGCAAGACTGTTGGCATGCACCAATAGTAATAACAAAACAGCTATTATGTTCTTTTTCATTGTAATGCCTGTATTATAAAAGTTATCTTATCATCCTTTATACTGAAATCGAGTAGGAAGAAAACTACTTCGTTTTCCTCCTACTCGATTTCCGACCTCTCAGTCGAGTAGATAAAAGGAGTTCCACCTTAAATCTCTCACAGAACCGTGCGTGATAGTCTCCTATCACACGGCTCTTCTTATTCAACCTTATAACTTTATCGTACCTTTGGCTGGTTTGAGACCTATTTGCCAATGATAGAAAATAGCATCCCTTTCTGCAATGTTCCCAAGCCATTTCAATATTACGTACATGGGCTTGCGTCTAAAGGTTTTATATTTAGCTTTTGCCCATTTTGCAAGTAATAAATCGAAGTACCGAAGTAATTTTTGAAAAGATTTTCCACCATATTTACCATAATAATTTGCCCATCCTCGAAGTATGGGGTTAACCATTTGAGCTATGCAGTCCAGCGGAGTATGAGATTTTGACTTAAGATTCCATGAGCGCATGGTAGCTCTGATTTTTGTTGTTGCCTTCATACTTATTCTTGGTTGGAAACCTGTAAAAGCTTTACGGGAGCTTTTATGAATGGTTTTACATGGTCGAAATGTATGACCGAGAAAATCAAAAGTAACATTAGAGTGATTTTCATTTCTTCTACTTGATTTGCAATATACTATCTTTGTTTTTCTTCATTCAGGCTTAATTTGCATGACTTAAACCTAATTATTAGTTCTTCATACAGGGATTCAGCTTCCTGTTTACTGTGACAATGACATACAGTATCATCCGCATATCTCTCAAAAGGGATTTCAGGATGATGTATCTGCATCCATCTGTCAAAACTGTAATGCAGAAAGAGATTTGCAAGAATCGGTCCTATAACACTACCTTGGGGTACACCGCAGGTCCTTTCAATCAGACTTTTGTCTGCATTCTGATATGGGACTTTGAGCCATCTTTCTATATATAATATTATCCATCTTTCTTTTACATGAAGCTTTACGGCTTTCATCAATAACTGATGGTCTATCGTATCAAAGAATTTGCTGATGTCCATATCCAAAACCCACGCATATTTCCAGCATCTCTCTCTTGCACGTCCAAGTGCATCATGAGCAGAACGGTCGGGACGATAACCATAGGAATCTTCATGAAATATCTTCTCGATTTCAGGTTCTATCATTTCAACAACAAGCATCTGTGCAATCCTGTCTTCCACTGTAGGGATACCCAATGGTCTCGTTCCTCCTGCAGGCTTCGGTATCTGAACCAGTCTGATAGGTTTAGGAACATAACTCCCTGAACTCATACGATTCCATAGTTTGTATAAGTTTCTTTTCAAATTACTGTTATACTTTTCAAGTGTGACGTTGTCAACACCTGAACCACCTCGATTTTGATTCACACGCTTGTATGCGTAATATAGTTTCCATCGGTCAATATCGAATGGTTTTGCTCCTTGCTTTTGTGTCATCCTTAATGGAATTTAAGTTGTACAATACAATTTCGCTTGAATAAGTTACCCCCTTCGCTCCATCTCCATTACAGAGAGTTCTTCACTACTACGAGGTAATCCGCCCCTGCATCAGACATCAGTATTTCTACCTTGTGTTTCTTCCACTTGTGTATTTTCCTTTGACATTCTAAAGCAGGTTCCTATGTTCCGACAGTTAGCCTACAGACAAATCATGCCGCCTTAACACCGTACATCGAATAAGCAGCAGTATAGGTATCTCTTATTCTTATCCAAGGTTTGTGGTGAAAACCAAGTTCTGATGTAGTCTAACGCACATTTCGATGCTTCATCAGCGGTTCACTTCCGTTCATCTTTTGTCTGCCTACCTGACTATATTTTTTTTATATAGCCTTTTAACAAGTCGTTCACTACAATATCTTTTCAGATACAGCAGCACTTGCCGGTTTACTACCGATACCTATTTACCGATAGTGGAAGGTCTGCTTCCATCTAAATGTCAGTTATGAGTTTAAGAAAACTCTACATAGCACACCACCACCGTACATGCGGTTCCGCATACGGCGGTTCCTATTTTGGGTACCATTCGAGATAATAATCCATTAGGCTAGCATAACCTGCTCTGCGCAACTTATCGTTAGACATTGCGAATGTAAGCAGACGGCTGAGTGCTACACGCCAATACCCGAGTCGAGTGTTACCCCATTGATACGCCTGCCAGTCAAGGACACCGCATTTCTTTAGATTTGTCACTCTGGTCTTGGCTCACAACCCTTCCATCCTTTATAGTGTGGCAGAGTATTTCTCTCAGCTTGCTATGGCTGACTGTATCAAAGAAACGCTCTAGATCAAGGTCAACTACATATCTGTAGCCCGCATCCACTATCTTCTGCGCTCTTCGTAGTGCGTCATGGCAGCCCCTTTTCGGACGGAACCCATAACTTGTCATGGAGAACTGACGCTCGTAAATTGGTGTCAGAACTTGGTGTATGGCTTGTTGTACCAGTCGGTCTACCACGGTAGGAATACCCAAAAGGCGTTTCTTGCCATTATCCTTAGGGATTTCAACCCTGCGGACAGGATTGTGACGATATGTCCCGTTTTACAAGGAAATTATAAGCTCATCCTTATTAGCCAAAAGCCATGGAAACAGTTATTCGCATGACATCTTGTCGATACCGCCACACCCTTTATTGCTGACTACTGCTTTATAGGCTTTATTCAGATTAGAGGGACTAAGAATAAGTTCAAACAGATGTTCCTTGTCGAATGGTACTTCCACGATGTTGTCTTCGGTCATCCACATGAAAGTCTGCACCCCCTCATACCATTCGGATTCCGTCCTATCTCTTTGATAACTCCACTACTATAACTTCTGCTGACTTCTCACGGCAAGCTTTACTCCGTACATTTCGTAAAAAAAACTAGTCCGTGAGACCTCCTCGGATAAGGGCATTATCTTTCCATCTTATACCTGCTTCATTTACACCAACCGTTCCGAATAGCTATAGGGCTTTGGTTCGCTTTGCAACCTTACCCCCAGTCAAATGCCTTATATAAAGTTTCTGTTCGTCAGGTCAGATGTTTGCTGCCGACTTCCTTCTGATTCCAACTCGCAATGGACACCATTGCCATAGGCTATGTAATTCCCGCTATTAGGGCTTACTCGGGACTTACACCCGTTAGATAATGCTCATGCCGAGCGTACAAAGAATCCTTGGCATGATTCTTCAAAAACATGCCAAGGATTTATGGAAATGAAAAGTAAGTGTCTAGTTGGCAGTATTGTCTCTCATGCAACGAACACCAAAACCAAATGTACGCTTATTTCCTTTAGGTGTATTACAATTCGTAGCATCGTAATAGAACTGTGCCCCGAAGTCTTTTTTAGTTGCGGCATTGCTCCATAGACTGATGCATCCATTACCTGCAGGAGCTACCCGCTGCAATGCTCCGTTATTGATAAAACCGGTACTAGGATAAATAGCCGTTCCGCCATTTGCAAAAGTAACGCCACCCTGTTTCGTTATATCACCTGAAGCACTGGTAGTCACAGCACCAGTTTTATGATTGCCACCGCTGACTGTCGATGTAAATCCACTCCACACATAAGGATGAGGAACACGATAGCCCGGCGGACATGGATCATAGATTGACTTTGAACCGGTAGAGCTGTCTCCACCGCTAGTAGCATACACTGTTGAATTTCCCCATAAATCATAAGCGTCTTCATTCAACCAATTATCTCCCTTAATATATTTCATCGGATATTTGGCTATATCTTCTCTTGAAATCAATGTTGTAACTGTAAAGTCCCAACTTACAACCTCATTATCCTTATCATAAACTGTGGCGTGTGCATTTGCCGCATCATCACTCGGGCCGATAATCGGGTCTTTACGCCCCCATTGATAGAACAAACCATGCGAACCTTTAGGATCAGTAGCTGCCGACCACAGCTTGTCATCCGTTGCACCCAAGTTACGATCCATCATCACAGGTGACTGAAAAGTGGGGTATGTGTTATAATCTGCATGCACAGTATACGTTTGCACTTTAGTATCCAAATCCACATCTGTAACCCAAATATGCCAACTCCATACAATCGTTCCTGCGCCATCATAAGCGGCAATAACCGCATTACCTGCCTTTAACGCCGTTTCTTCCGAACCGTTCAAGGTAAAATAGATATAATCATTTTTCAGTTTCACACCGGATATCAGGCTTCTTTCGCTTTGCCAAAGAATTGAAGCCGATGCAGGAGCTAACGGCGAAGGAGTGATACCTTTCTTTGTATCATCACCTTCTACTGCCGGAGTAATCGTTCCATTACCCATAACGGTAGCCTTAAAGCGATATTCCTGCCCTGCCTTTCCTGCCACATAGCAGTTTGCCGTTTCCGTTGCACTCAAATCAATGGATAAGTCTTCCAAAAGTGCGGCAGTCAGATTGTCCAGTTCCAAATTCAATGTGTTAATGTCACCTGCAAGTATATTGACAGAAGCAATCCTGCCTGTCAGGCTAAGATCGTCCTCCCCTGCTTTTTCAATCGCTACCTTTACGTTACATTGTTTCGCTGACAAGTCCACAGGATTCATAGACATATATCCGTGAAATACTCCGTTCGCAACGAGTGCCGGAGCATTGTCTACTCTCAACTCTATTTTTGAAGAGCCATCGGCTATAGCAAACTGACCGGTAGTAAGGTCAAATTTATAATCACCCGCCAAAGCAATGCCATCCTCCGTAGAAAACTCGATGGACTTCACTTTCCAACCGACATACTTGACCGATGTCTTACAACTGATGTCTAAATATCCCAATGCATGTCTAAAGGTCATCGGAACAGCAGTTTCCACCTCAGCAGACTTAGCCGTCGCATACATCAAGGCAGTGTTCGTCAAATGAGCGTTTGATGTGCCCGACTGTAATTGCGAGTTACTCAAAACTCCGGCCACTGCTTTCGCTGACGTATTATCCTTATTATAAGGGATGTAAGCATAGAAAGTGTGTTCTCCCGTTTCTTTGCCCCACACTACCTGTGTGTAGAACATTCCCTCGGTCTGTCCCACATAAGGAGCTGCAACTCCCACAACAAGATTGACTGTTTTTGTCTGTTCGCAGAAGAAACCAATTTTACTATCTGCCGCCCAAACTGTCTTGTTATCACCCAACTGTGACTGGCAACTGAGGAAGATCTGATTTCCTCCCGCCGGACGCGTAAAATCCGTCTGGGCATAGTCATCGTCACTGCATGCAGTGACAAGAAACGCTGCACAAAATCCTAAGACTGGAAATATATATTGTTTTTTCATCTTTGTATAATCTAAATTTTAATGAATGATATGAATCCGACAGGCGGATTAGTAACCCGGTGTCTGCTTAACCAACGGGTCTTTCGACATTACCGTAGCATCTACTGGCCACAACAAGTGCTTCTCGACAAGATCGCCCGAAACGCTAATCTGAAGAGCCTTAGCCAACTCTCCATTCTTCATACGGCGAATGTCATACCAACGCTTACCTTCACCTACAAACTCTTTGGAGCGTTCTTCCAGAATTGCATCTTCCGCTGTTTCACCACTACGGGGGTATTTATTGGCAGCATAAGCGGAACCGTATGCACGCTCACGGACACTATTGATGTAAGCGGCAGGATCACCTCCCTGCAATGCCACAATTTCGGCCAGTAGTAACTGCAAATCCGCATAGCGATAGACAGGCCAGTCGTTTGTAAACTTGCGTATGTCATTGTCCAACTCCCCTTTATATTTATTCAAGAGTATGGCTGCCGCTCCTCCGTCTACCTTATATACATCAAAGAAAGTGGCGCTACGACGGATATCGTTTTCACTGAATGTATCAAAAAAATCTTTCGCATACTGGTAGTTGGATGCAGTACCATTCAGTTTCAATGGGTTCACATTGTCACCTTTGTACTCTACACCGTCCGCATTTTCAAAACCGACCAGATTGGTATTGGTAGGATACATGAACTTGCTGAAGAAGTTTTCTTTCTCATTCAGCATATAGCGGATAACGAATATCATTTCTTTGTTATCTTTCTTCGTTACATCAAAAACGTCCTCAAAGCTGGTCTTGGAAGCAAAGCCATACTTGCCGCAATCAATGATATCCTGCAACGCTTGCTTGGCTGCTGCCAAATCGGCCGATATATTTTTTGAGTAGACGCTTGTACCGCCAATAGGTTTTACTTTACATCCCCACAACAGGATTTCGGCTCTCAACATTTTTGTTGCCGCCTTGCTCCAATAAGAACTTTTGTCTGTAGAATTGATGGTAAATGCGTCATCTGCGAAATAATCTTCCGATGCCTTGATGTCCTTTACAAGGAAATCATAGACTTCTTCTTCCTTGGCCCGCGGCTGATTCAAGTCGGAAGGAGTAAAGCTACCATCCATCACGCGTGCTGTTTCAATCAGAGGAACTCCGCCATAGGTACGGAATAGATGAAAGTAATAAAAACTTCTCAATCCGTGTAACACGCCCATATAATAGTTCTTTTCTGTTTCATTCAAGGCAGAACTGCCGGGGACGGACTGGATGGCATGGTTAATCTGCATAATGTCCATATAGAAATTGCCCCAGTTGTTTATCACATAATTAGCTTCAGTAAGATTGTTTGTCACAGCCGGCACATCGCTAATAGTCTGATTAAACAAAGAAGAGTTTGAGCCGTAAAAAGTCCCGCCTCTAAGTTCACCCATCTTGAACAATACTTCCTGACGCTCACGGACACGATAATGCAAGCCACGCACAAAGCGTTCCGCCTGATCTTTGGTACTCCAGTAATTACTGATACCGTAGGAGTCTACCGGACTCAAGTCCAAATAACCGCAAGACTGCATAGCTCCTATCAACAACACTAATAATGTATATTTTATTTTTTTCATAATACATCTTTCTTTATGATTTTAGAACATAACCTTTAATCCCATCAGAACTGTCTTAGGTAAAGCATATCCGCCCTTGTCGCCACTGGTGGTTCCATACTCGGGAGTGTAGAGACGATTGTCCGTTATGTAGAATAAATTCTGTCCGGTAAGCGTCACCGTCACTTTATCCATGAGGGCTTTTTTAGTCCACTGCGAAGGTAAATCGTAGCTCAAGGAAATCTCACGGGCACACAGGTAAGAAGCATCTTCCCAAAACAATGAAGTGTTGCGGGTATAGTTCTTTTTAAAGTTAGTGTCGTTAGTCATCAATACCGGAAGTTCCGCACCCGGATTATCTTCCGTCCATGTCTTTTTAGCCAAATCCGGAACATTGAAGTGACCGGAAGTGATACCCATGAAATATTGATAACCGCTATTCCACTTCTTGTATCCCAACGCATAGTCGAATCGGGCAAACAAGGTCAGCCCTTTCCACGTAACGGATGTATTGAAACCACCCATCCATTTTGGAATTTCATTACCAAGCTTCACCTGATCATACGTGTCGATAGTTCCGTCACCATTCACATCGTACCAGACAGCATCACCCGGAGCTAACTGCTGCGCATTTTTCTGCTGCTCAACCGTCAATTGTGCATAAGCTGCCGGACCATATACCGGTTTAGAGGGAATCTTATCTACGTAATAAGCATAGTTTGCCAAATCGGCTTCGTCACGCACAACACCCATCATTTTGAATCCGTAAATATCACCGTAAGACTGTCCTTCCTGTATTCCACCTTTCCAAACGGTTTCATTACTACCTTTGCCTTTGTAAACTTCCGTTCCGCCTTGACGGTTGTTCTCATTACCATTATCAGGTAATTGCAGGATTTTGGATTTCACAAAAGTAATGTTGGCACCTATATTCCACTTAAAGTCCTTACGGTCAAAAATACGGTAATTGACTTCAAGCTCCATACCCTGACTACGCACAGCGCCGTTGTTTGTCGTCATTGAGCCTACGCCGGATGAAGAAGCCAAAGGTACATTGGCAATCAAATCGGTAGTTTTCTTGTTGAAATAACCTACTGTCAAATCTACTTTATTAAACAGTCCTAATTCTATGGCAGTATCAAAAGAGGTGGTTTTCTCCCAACGCAGTCCGGGATATGCAATATCGTCAATCAACAGGCCGTAGATGCCGTTGTAGTTACCGGCTGTTCCATAACTACCTTGTAGTTCGTACAGTCCGATACCATTCACGTTACCATTCTGCCCATATCCCATACGTACTTTCATGTTGGAAAATATATCCAGATATTTCTCCATGAATTCCTCACGATATACGTTCCATGCGGCACTGACACCGGGGAAAAATCCCCAGCGGTTGTCCACCAGTTTGGAGTAACCGTCGTAACGTCCGGAGAAAGAAAAAAGATACTTGCTCTTATAGTCGTAGGTAGCATTCAGGAAACCGGACATGATGCGCTCCTGTGTGTGAGTGGTAGACATGTTACGGGTGGATTTTCCGTTTGCGTCCAACGGGGCAGTGAACTGCAATCCGATAAAATCATCGGAAGTAGCTCCCTGACCTGATGCCGAGAGTCCGTAGTTGTATTTGTCTATCATTTCAAAACCACCGACTGCACTGACGTTATGGTCACCGAATGAGACATTGTAATTCAGAATGGCGTTATAAGTCTGATCCAGTTTGCGCGCATAAGTAGCAGAAGCTTTGCGGTTAGAATTCAACTTACCGGGAGCGGTAGGTAACTCTTTATCAAAAGATTCAGTTTCCTTCATCCAAAGATACCACATACCGCTCAGTTTCAAGCTCAGTCCTTTCATCAAATCCACTTGGAAAGAAGTTCCCAGCGTAGTCTTGTAAGCCGTATTTCTGCGATAGTAGTAGTTCTTCATCTCATTCCAATTGGCATTTTGAGTATTATTGAGTAGTGTGATAACCGTTCCGTCCAAATTAGCTCCTTTAAAGGTCGGGGGAGCAGCAGCTACCACGCTCCAGAAATTAGCGTCGCTCATGTAGTTAGGATTGGTTTCCGAACGTGAGAAATTCACGAAACCGGAAGCTTTCAGCCAGCTCTTGATCTTATATTCACCGTTCAGGTTGAAAGACAGACGTTGGTATCCCGACTCCAATGGAAAACCTGTTTCATCATAATACCCGATACTTGAGTAGTATTTGCCTTTGTCGTTTCCACCGGAGAAAGAGACATTATAATCCTGCGTCCAGGCATCCTGCGTGTTCAACTTCATAAAATCAGTTTCCTTGAACAATAGATAATTGTCTGATGCCGGATCTTTCATCGATTGCCAACCATAATCCAAAAGATATTTATTCTTATCTGTCAGAATAGAGGTACTATAGATACCGTTGCTGCTTTTATTTCCGTCGGCAGTGATGTCATTTCCTGTACCCCATCCGTTCACAAGATTCATGTCGTCTCCGCTACGCTTTGCCGCCATACGTTCCCAATACAGATAATCGCGGGCATTCATAAAATCGTAGTTGTCGCGGGCAAAACCTTTACCGATATTTACGTTCAATGTTACGGTTGTTTTCCCCACATGACCGCTTTTTGTGGTCACTAGAACTACACCATTATTGGCACGTGCACCATAAAGTGCTGTCGCAGCAGCATCCTTCAAAACCTCAATAGATTCAATATCGTTACTGTTGATGTCGTTCATATCGTCTTTCTGCACACCGTCAATAATATACAACGGACTACCGGAACCGTTCACG
>USLU01000075.1 GCA_900555635.1 uncultured Bacteroides sp. | reverse complement strand
TTTGAAAGAAAATATGGAAAATATGAGTCCGGAATCATTGCTCCGTAAAGCACAAGCATTGGGAGATGATATTAAAGAAATGGAATCCATTAATGTATTGGGTGCCTATTATCAAGCACAAGCCAAAATAAAAACTAATAGAAGAAAGAACATGTATAATCAATTGATGCGTTATGCAGCATTTCTGACTATACCTTTATTTCTCTCTTCTCTGATTTTGGGATATTTATATTTTAGTGGAACAGAAACTGACGAGAAATATGCAGAGGTGGTAACCGCTACCGGTTCTGTCATACGTTATGAACTTCCGGATCATTCTGTAGTATGGTTGAATGCAGGTAGTACATTGCGTTATCCTACCACTTTCAAGAAAGACAACCGGTTAGTAGAGTTGAAAGGTGAAGCATATTTCGAAGTGCAGGCAGATAAAGAGCGTCCTTTTTATGTAAACACTCCGAATGGTTTGAGCGTATATGTTTATGGTACCCAATTTAATGTAGCTGCTTATGAGGATGATAATTATATAGAAACAGTATTGGAAAAGGGTAAGGTAAATGTGATAACCCCCGATCAGGAAACAATTGTATTGGCTCCTGGAGAACAGTTGCTTTACGACAAACAGAGTCAAAAGTCGAAAAAAAATAAAGTGGATGTCTATGGAAAGATAGCTTGGAAAGATGGAAAACTAATTTTCAGAAATGCTTCATTGGAAGAAATCCTGAAGCGTCTGGAACGACATTTTAATGTAGAAATTCAGTTTAACAATAGGTCTGGAAAAGAATATAAGTACCGGGCTACTTTCCGGACTGAAACTCTGTCGCAGATATTGGATTATCTGGCCAGGTCTGCCGATTTAAAATGGAAAATTGAAGAACCGCAACAACAGGCAGATGATACATTATCAAAGACTAAAATTAGAGTAGATTTATATTAGAGTAGTAACCCTTAAAATAAAAGCCCATGGAATAACACAAGAGAATAAAAGAAAAAAAGGAAGAAAGCTGCTACCAACAGCTGTCTTCCTCCGAATTTTCCAGATTCACGGTACAAGGTCTCGCAAACACTAGCCGGAATCAAACCATAGTTCATTTAGTAATAAACTTTAGTTAGCCACAAATGTATGAAAAAAAATCATTCATTTACAGCATTATGTCCTAAATATGCTTTAAATCTAAAACTTCCTTTAGTTATGAGGATTAGTCTAGCACTACTTTTCGCAGTAGTATTACAACTTTCTGCCGAAGATGGCTATGCCCAGCGAACGCGGGTTGCCATTTCAATGAACAATGTATCTGTAGAACAGGTACTGAATAAAATAGAGGAGACGTCCGACTATGTTTTCCTTTATAATGATAAAACAATTCAGAAGAACCGTATTGTTTCTGTGAGAAACAATTCAGGTAAGATACTGGATATTCTTGATGAGGTGTTTAAAGGAACCAACATTACTTATACAGTGGTTGATAAGCAGATTATCTTGTCTACCAATAAATTGAATGTAACAGAGCAAGATCCGACTATCCAGGTAAAAGGTACAGTGAAAGATACAAAAGGAGAACCTTTGATCGGAGTGAATGTGAAAGTAAAAGGAACAACTACCGGTGCTATTACAGACTTCGACGGAAACTTTCAGATTCAAGCTAAAAAGGGAGCGGTATTGGAGATCTCTTATATTGGATATGCTTCTCAAGAGGTGAAGGTTGCAGATAATAAATCGCTTTCCATTGTGATGACGGAAGATACCAAAGTCTTGAATGAGGTTGTTGTAACGGCTTTGGGCATTAAACGAGAAACTAAGTCTTTGACATACAATGTGCAGCAGATTGGCGGAGACGAAGTGGCAAAGGCGAAAGATATGAATGTGATGAGCAGTCTTGCCGGTAAGGTAGCGGGTGTGAATATCAATGCAAGTTCATCCGGTATTGGAGGTGGTGCCCGTGTGGTAATGCGTGGTACGAAGTCTATATCCGGTAATAACAACGCTCTATATGTAGTAGATGGAGTTCCTTTGGCTAATATATCAGGTGAACAACCTGACGATCAGTATACGGGTGCCGGACAATCCGGTGACGGATTGGCTAACTTCAACGCTGATGATATAGAATCAATTTCAGTACTTAGCGGATCGGCCGCCGCTGCACTATACGGTTCGGCTGCTGCCAATGGTGTGGTACTTATCACAACGAAGAAAGGGGTTGTAGATAAAACCAGATTGACTTACAGTAATAATTCAACCTTCTATTCACCATTCCGATTGCCGGAATTCCAGAATACGTATGGTTCGGAAACTGGAGAGTGGTATAGTTGGGCATCTAAATTGTCATCTCCTACTGATTATGAAGTTAAAGATTTTTTCCAGACAGGTTACAATGTAGCAAACACTGTAAGTCTGACTACAGGGACACAAAAAAATCAAACCTATGTATCCGTAGGTGCTGTGAATGCCCGGGGTATCATTCAGAATAATGACTTGGACAGATATAATTTCTCTGTTCGTAACACGACCTCTATGCTGAATGATAAACTGACGATGGATTTAAGTTTTATGTATTCTAATGTAAAGGAACAGAATATGTTGTCGCAAGGAGAGTATGCCAATCCATTGGTTCCCGTTTATTTATTTCCTCGCGGTGATGATTTCTCGAAATATCAGTATTATGAACGATATGATGTAGACCGTAACATAAAAACACAGTTTTGGCCATTGAAAGAAAATGGATTATCCATGCAGAATCCTTACTGGATTACGAACCGGAATATGTATACCAACAAGAAAGACCGTTTTCTGGCAAGCGGTTCACTAAAATATACGATAACAGATTGGTTGAATGTTTCCGGACGCGTGAAACTGGATAAGGAAACTATCAACTCGGAAAAGAAAATGTATGCTTCCACTTTGAATGTGATTGCTGAAAACTCGGATAAAGGAGCATACGTGCAATCGAACAAGAATACCAGTCAGATATATGCGGATGCCATGTTGAATATCAATAAATATTTTTATCACGACACATGGAATTTGACAGCATCTTTAGGTGCCAGTTTATTGGATTTGGATTATAAGGAGCTTAATTTTGGAGGAGGATTACTGACCATTCCTAATCTGTTTACTTCTAACAATGCGAACGTTTCCGGTAAATTAACCTATAAAAATACGAACTATCACGACCGTACCAATTCTTTATTCGGAACATTCTCATTAGGATATAAGGGCATGGTTTATGTAGACGGTTCGTTACGTAATGACTGGATATCTGCTTTGGCAGGAACAAACCATTCTTCCATATTATATCCTTCTATCGGTGCTTCAGCAATTCTGACTAATATGTTTACAATGAAATCTAACATTCTTTCTTATGCAAAGGTTCGCCTTTCATATAGTGAGGTGGGTAATGCACCGGAAAGATTCAGGGCTATCACTACTTACGCAGTGTTGGGAGGATTGAATACCACTTCTTATTTCCCGATAAAAGACCTTAAACCGGAGAGAACTCATTCATGGGAAGGAGGATTTAATTTAGGTCTGTTTGATAATAAACTGACACTGGACGTGACAGCTTATAAGACATATACAGAGAATCAGCTCTTCAGTCCGGAAATTTCTACAACAACCGGATATTCTAAACTATATGTAAATGCAGGTAAAGTAACGAATAAAGGTATTGAGTTAGCTCTTGGCTTTAAACAGAATATAGGGCCTGTAGATTGGAAAACCACTTTACTATGGTCGCTCAACAGAAACCGCATTGACCAATTACTCCCTGAATATACAAATGAAGAGTTGGGAGTGACAGTACATCTCGACGAAATGGATGTCTATTCGTTAGGCGGTGCCAAACAACGGCTAACAGTAGGGGGCTCTATGGGAGATGTTTATGTTAATACAATGAGAACTGATGAGCATGGACATATCTGGATGAATTCAATGACAGGTGCATTGGAAACAGATAAGAATAATTATGTCTATGCCGGTAATACCAATCCGAAATATACTCTTAGCTGGAGAAATGAATTTAATTGGAAAGGAATCAGCCTCGGATTTATGTTGAATGCCCGTGTAGGCGGTATCGGAGTTTCTGCCACTCAAGCTGTAATGGACTATTATGGAGTGTCTAAGACATCGGCAGAAGCACGGGATAATGGTGGCGTGAAAGTAAACGGCCAGATGATTGATGCCCAGACATGGTATCAGACTATCGGAGCTAATGGTACAGGTTATGTAGGTTCTATGTATGTATATAGTATGACTAATGTTCGTTTGGGAGAATTGACATTGGGATATGATATTCCGATCAATAAATGGTGTAAATGGATTTCTGGATTGAATGTGTCCTTTGTAGGACGTAATTTATGGATGCTATATTGTAAGGCTCCATTTGACCCGGAATCTACTGCAAGTACAGGTACTTATAACCAGGGTATGGACTATTTCATGCAACCGAGTTTGAGATCGATGGGATTTTCTGCAAAGATTTCTTTCTAATTGGATAACCTTTAAAAAAAATAATGATGAACATACGTAAGTTTTTTAAAGTAAGGAACTACTACTTACTCCTTGGAGTAATCATGATAAATGTAGGTTGTACGAAGAATTTTCTGGAGTACAATACCAATCCTAATGAAGCAACCGACGAGATGACGGATTGGGATAATGTGAGAACTGGTTCTCTTCTTTTACAGATGGAGCAGAACGTACTGGTAGTAGCACAACCGGGACTTAATATCGGTTCGGACAGATATCAGACTGTGGAAGTGATGGGTGGAGATGGCTATGTCGGCTATTTTGGTTTTCCTGCTCCTAGTATCAATTCTGCCGGTCGTTACAATTGGGATAAAAGAAGTTGGTATGGTGATATGTTCACTACCAATTACCTGACGACTATGAATGCCTGGCGTGAAATAAGAAAAGCGATTAACAATGACGAAGATCCCCGGTTTTCTATGGCGCAGATTTTGAAAGTAGCGGCAATGCATCGTGTGACAGATACCTATGGGCCTATTCCTTATTTGAATTTTGGAGTTTCAAAAGAAGTGCCTTATGATTCGCAAAAGGATGTTTATTACAGATTCTTTGAAGAATTGGATGGAGCTATCAATAACTTGGATAGTTATGCTGCATCCGGAAGTAAAGTTTTGTCATCATGGGATTGCGTGTTCAACGGTGATGTTACATCTTGGATAAAGTTTGCCAATTCACTTCGTTTGCGTCTTGCATTGCATCTTGCCTATGTGGATGAAACAAAGGCAAAAAGTGAAGCCCAACTGGCTATTGGTAATAGTTATGGATTGATGAATGTGAAGTCTGATTTAGCAGAACTTCAGCATATTACTCCAATAGCGACTTATGAAAGTCCTCTGTATATTCTGAAAGGATGGGATGATATTTGTATGGGAGCGACGCTGGATTCATACATGAATGGTTATCAGGATCCACGACTTTCTGCTTACTTCGAGGCAGGTACGGGTGGAAAATATCGGGGTATAAGAGCCGGAATGTCAAAGGACGTAAGTAAGGATAAATATATAACAGGAATCTTTGCCGAACCACAGGCAACTGCTACTTCCAATGTAGTGTGGATGCGTTCATCCGAATCATATTTCTTGTTGGCGGAATATGCTTTGCGTTGGGGAACGAATGCCGATGCTAAAAAGTATTATGAAGATGGAATAAGAATGTCTTTTGATGAACATGGTGCATCAGGAGCTGACGCGTATCTGACAAGAACTGCGGCGGGTGGATATGTGCCTGCCAATTATGAGGATCCGGTGACATCATCTCATTCCATGGATGCTTTGGGTACTGTTTCTATCGCTTGGGATGAATCGGGAGATTTTAAAACAAATCTGGAACAAATCATTACTCAAAAGTACATTGCTCTTTATCCGGTGGGACAAGAGGCATGGACAGAGTTCCGCCGTACCGGTTACCCGAAAGTATTTCCGGTTGTTGTGAACGAAAGTTCCGGAGGTTCTGTAGACACAAATATACAAATCCGCAGATTACCTTATCCGGAATCGGAATATAATACGAATAGAACAGAGTTGGATAAAGGCATCACACTTTTAGGTGGCGTAGATAACCCGGGTGTCAGATTGTGGTGGGATGTGCCTAATAAATAATTGGTTACTTAAATAATGCAGAATATGAAAAGAAATTATGTATATTTTTTGTTCACCTATCTCTTGACATTTGTTGTGAGTGGTTGTGATACGGATATTGAACCGGAAGTTATACAGGCGGCTAATACTTATAATGAAGAATATTATCAGAACTTACGTGAATATAAGAAAACAGATCATGCTATTTGTTTCGGCTGGTATGCCGGTTATACTTCAGAAGCATCTCCTTCGCAGGGACTTCATTTCACAGGTTTGCCGGATAGTCTGGACATCGTCAGTCTGTGGTCAGGTATTCCTTCCAACAATCCGGCTTATGTAGAAACTAGTTATTATAACGAGCGTTATTTGCCGACTGCTTATGAGGAAATGAATTATATCCGTACAGTAAAGGGGACTCGCGTTGTGATGTGTACGATTTGCCGTATTGGAAGTACGGAGTTTCCTAAAACCGACGCAGGTATCGAGGCTTATGCTTTACATCTTGTGAGATGTGTGTTGCGTAACGATCTGGATGGTTTGGACTTGGACTACGAACCGGAAGGCGACTGGTTGCAAAATGATAACTTTACAAAGTTTATAAAGGTATTGGGAAATTATTTCGGTCCTCAATCGGGTACAGGCAAATTATTAATTGTTGACTTCTATAATCAGCTGCCTCCTAAGGAAACAGAACCTTATGTCGATTATTTTGTACGACAATGTTACACCACCGGTAGTGCTCAAAGTTTGCAATCTAAATTTGACCAGCTTAGCAGCTGGTGTCCTCCTGAAAAATTCGTTGCTACGGAACAAATGGGATGGTACTGGCAGAATGGTGGAGTCGAATTTACGGAAGCCGATGGAAATAAAGTAGATTCATGGGGCAATCCAATCTATTCTGTAATAGGTATGGCACGCTGGAATCCTACACAAGGACGAAAAGGCGGATTCGGCGGATATTATTTTGAATATGAATACAATACCACTCGTCCTGCTAATCAGGCTATAGGTGATAAAGAGAAAGCCGCTATTCCTTATTATAGCCTTCGACGTGGTATTCAGGAACAAAATCCTGCCGGAAAGCCTGTACAACAGTCTACTAAACAAGAAACGGAAGAAGAAAATGGATGAATTTTAAATTTGTATGCAAGGTATGAAAACATTGAATAATATAAAAAAGATATGGGGAGCTGCTTTGATAGGAATAGCTTCTTTTATGCTGCAGGGATGCCAGGAAGCCGCTCAAAAAGGTGACGGGTTGTTAATGACCGGAACATCTTCGGATAGATTGGTAAAGTTTGCCATTGATGGATTTCCATCTGCGTATGCTGTTTCTGTGACTTCAACTTCTCGCGTTGAATCGGATATTCAGGTGAATCTGGCTGTTGATGCAAGTCTGGTTGATACTTATAATGAGGAAATGGGAACCAATTATTATCCCATTCCGGATAAATCATATACATTTGAAAATCCGGAGGTTACGATTTCAGCAGGACAGGCAATTTCTTCTGCTGCCTCTCTTTCAATTGCCGATGATTCGGAATTTGTTCCGGGACGTGTTTATTTGATACCGGTTACCATAAAAAGTGCGACGGGAGATTTGGATATTATAGAAGCAGGGCGTACTATTTTCCTGAAAGTATCTCGAACATTGCGTTTCCATGCTCCGTATGTAGGACAGGCTTCTATGGCTTATCAATTTTTGCTTCCGGATCCTATTCCTTCTTTGCCTACTTATACATGGGAAGTGAAGATTTACGCCACTAAATTCCGTTCTTCCGGAGCTTCCGGTACTACCCGTGTTTGCTCATTTGGAGGTAGTGAAGCATCTGTAGAAGGGGGAGCGATTGATGATGGAGGCTTTAAATGTGACCAGAACCTGCTTCGTTTTGGTGAAGGAACGGATGAACCGAACCAGTTGCATGTAACAACTAAACAGGGTAAAATGTCATCGAATACTCGCTTTGCTTTAAATACCTGGTATGCTGTTGCCTTGGTAAATGACGGCAGTACGTTGACATTGTATATTAATGGAGAGAAAGATAACTCAATGACAGTTGCTCCGTATGAATATGCGCTTTATGGAGTACAGATCGGTATGCCTTCAAAAGGTTATCAATCTTCACAATTGTTTTATGGTCGTTTGAGTGAGATGCGCCTTTGGACTCGTCCTTTGTCTGCTCGTGAAATTAAAGCAAATGTATGTGGGGTAGACCCTTCTACCAATGGGCTTGTGTCTTATTGGAGAATGAATGAAGGAGAAGGAACTACTTTCTATGATTTATCTCCGTCAAAGCGTGATATCAGTTATAAGAATGGAATCACGATTGACTGGACTTATGATGATACGAATAAATGTCTTGAATAAGGTAATAATAAATGAATAGACTGTATGATAATGAAAAACAATATAAATAGATTAACTCTCCTTTTGCTTGTTTTATTGGGAGGAGTAGGATTCACATCTTGTTCGGATGATGACAATGATTTTATTGAATTGCCGACAATAGAGATGCCACAGTCGGAGGCAGGACCTGTTTCTATTGATTATAGGGAGATACTGGATGCAGGAAGCTATGTTTATGATTATACTATCAAACTGGATAAACCTGCTGCTACTACTTTATTGTGTGACATTGCCGTGGACGAAAGTATGGTAGAGGCTTATAACGCTGCAAATAACACGTCTTATAAGATGATGCCCGCTTTTGTCTATGAGTTGCAAGCTAAAAATGCGATAGTGAAGGCAGGACAGCAAGAATCCAATTCCTTATCAGTTAAGTTTTCATCATTGTTCGGTTTGGTGGAAGGTGAAGAATATTTGCTTCCTATTGTTGCAACAATAGATGAAACGTGTGTAGGACAATTTGTAACGGACACTCGTTCTGTTTCTTATTTTACGATTAGCATTGATGGGGAATTGGATTATATACCGGGATTGAATATGAGTTCTTATTCAACGGATATGTATCGTACGTTAAGTTTCGCAAATGATGAAGTAGTTACGATTGAAGATAATACGCATACGTTTGAAATGCTTGTATATCCATATAATTGGCACAGTGGAACTAATTATATAGGTACATGGCGTGGTAAGGATACCAACAATAATAATGAGGTTTTTAGTGGTTGTGAACTACGTGTAACTGGTGCAACGGGAGCGTCTAATATTGGTAATCGTCAATGTGACTTGACATTGGCTAATCAAAATATAACGTTGCCGGCTAATCAATGGGTAAGGTTGACTATTACTTGTGACGGAACGAAAACGGGCCAGAATACTGAGGTTGCTTATCGTTTATATATTAACGGTGAGGAAGTTGCTTCTGCAAAACCTACTAAACGTTGGGGACCATCCTCTTCTCAAAGATTCAAGGTGGGATATACGTTGACTGGTATTCAATTTGGTAATACAAGTTCAAGTATGTATTTTGATGGTCTGATTTCTGATATTCGTATGTGGAAGAAGTGTCTGACAGCGGAAGAAGTAAAAGCTAACTTGCGTACAATAGCTTCTCCATCTTCTTCGAACTTATATGGCTATTGGAAATTGGATGAAGGAGAAGGAAATACATTGAAGGACAGTTCGGGCAATGGGCGTGATTTAACTTTCCCGGCTTCGGCAAATATCATTTGGAATGCAGAATTCAATGATTTGCCTCAAGATAATTAAAATGTGATTTTATATTGGGAGTTATTGTGTTTTTACGTAGCTCCCAATATTAACTTAAAGAAATGATGATGAAACGTTTTATATCAGCTTTGATCGTTTTACTGTGCTCTATTGTTGGCGTATGTGCGCAACAACAGGGAAAAGCTGTATTGCGTTTTGATACTACTACTTGGAATTTTGGTAATATTCAGGAAGTAGGAGGCAAAGTGAGTCATACTTTTCATTTTACTAATATGCATACTTCTCCGGTTGTGATTGAAGAAGTGATTTCAACTTGTGGGTGTGCCATTTCTGTTTATAGTAAACAACCTGTAAAACCAGGGCATACAGGCACTATTACCGTAACTTTCGATCCTAAAGGGCGAACAAACTTTTTCTCTAAGAGTATAAGGGTTGTTTCTAATTCAGGGCAAAGTGTCAATACTCTTTGGGTAAAAGGCACGATAAATACAATGAATCGTATAGAGGATGAATATCCTTATTCTTTATCATCAGATATTCTGGCAGACCGAATGACTCTATCTTATGATCTGTTACAACATAATGGGAGGCCAAAACAATTGGAAATTAGAATCTATAACCGATCGGATAAAATGGTCAGGTTGTCATACTCGCTGTTGGATAAGAGCGGATGTTTGTCGATTTCTATGCCATCATCTCTTCAAGGTCGATCTTATGCGACTATAAAAATAACAGCTTCTCCTTTAAAAGGCTTTTACGGTACATTTAAAGATAAGATTATTATTAGTGCCAATTCCGTACACAGTTCTCCTATACAAATCTTTGGTACAGTGATTGATGATATGAGAAAAGTAAGCACGGCAACTGCTCCCCGGATGAAATGTTCACAATCTTATTTTAATTTGGGGAATATCTCATTAAAAAAGCATATTCAGCGAAAAGTAAAAGTTACTAATGAAGGGGCGAATCCTCTTATTATCCGCAAGATAGAATGTCCGGAATTTGTTTCTACTAATATCCGGGGTGAAAAGGTTTTGAAGCAAAATGAGTGTCTGGAGATTCTGTTTGAATTAAATGTATCATCTTCAAACCATCTATTGGATGCAAAGGTCAAGTTGATAACAAATGATGCTCATCAACCTGTACATACAGTTATATTTGAAGGAGAAATAGATAAGTAGGATTGAATATCTCTATTTGAAAGATTAGAAATACACTATAAATTAATTGAGTCATTTTACTGCATATAACATTATGATAAAACGATTGTATATCTTGGTGATAGTACAGATGGTATGTACTTTGGGGTTTACTCAATCCTCTCCCTCGTTACCTGCTTACAAAGATCGCTGTTTGTCGATAGATATAAGACTTTCAGATTTACTTTCCCGCATGACTTTAGAAGAAAAGGTCGGTCAGTTACTTTGTCCTTTAGGTTGGGAAATGTATGAAATCCATGGTAGTGAAGTTCATCCTTCCGAAAAGTTCAAGCAATTAATCAAAGAAAGGAATGTAGGAATGCTTTGGGCAACCTATCGTGCCGATCCTTGGACAAAGAAAACTATAGCAAATGGACTTAATCCGGAACTGGCAGCAAAGGCAGGAAATGCATTGCAAAAGTATGTGATGGAGAATACCCGTCTGGGAATTCCGATGTTTTTAGCAGAAGAAGCCCCTCATGGGCACATGGCAATTGGTACTACTGTTTTTCCTACGGGTATCGGAATGGCGGCTACCTGGTCACCGGAGTTAGTAAAAGAAGTTGGTCAAGTTATCGCTAAAGAAATTCGTTCCCAAGGTGGGCATATTAGTTACGGTCCCGTACTTGATCTGACCCGTGATCCCCGTTGGTCCCGCGTGGAAGAAACATTTGGGGAAGATCCGGTATTAAGCGGGACTTTGGGGGCGGCAATGGTAGATGGATTAATCAACGGAAATATTTCCCGGAAAAACAGTACGATAGCTACTCTAAAGCATTTTTTAGCCTATGCCGTACCGGAGGGCGGACAGAATGGGAATCAAGCTTTAGTTGGAATGAGAGAATTGCATGAAAACTTCCTACCGCCTTTTAAAAAAGCGATTGATGCTGGTGCTCTTTCTGTGATGACTTCTTATAATTCAATAGACGGAATCCCATGTACTGCCAACTCATATTTGCTGAATCAACTGTTGCGAAATGAGTGGAAGTTTAGAGGTTTTGTTGTTTCCGATTTATATAGTATTGAAGGAATATATGAAAGTCATTATACGGCTTCTTCTATAGAGGATGCGGCTATTCAAGCAGTTTCTGCCGGAGTAGATGTTGACTTAGGTGGAGAAGCTTATACGAATATTTATCGGGCTGTAAAAGAGAAACGTTTGTCAGAGGCTATTATTGATGAAGTCGTTTGCAGGGTTCTACGATTAAAATTTGAAATGGGATTGTTTGAAAATCCATACGTAGATCCCCAAATAGCGATTGAAAGAGTTCGTAATGCAAATCATATTGCCAATGCACGACGGATGGCACAAGCATCGGTGACTTTATTAAAGAATAGGCATGACATTCTGCCTTTGAGTAAAAACATCCGTAAAGTAGCGGTAATTGGCCCAAATGCAGATAATTGTTATAATATGCTGGGTGATTATACAGCTCTCCAAAAAGACGAAAATATAAAAACGGTACTGGATGGAATCATTTCTAAATTATCTCTTTCACGTGTTGAGTATGTAAGAGGTTGCGCTATCCGTGATACTACCAACAATGAAATAGCGAAAGCAGTTGAAGCTGCTAATCGTGCAGATGTGGTGATTGCAGTAGTGGGTGGTTCCAGTGCTCGTGATTTTAAAACGACTTATAAAGAGACGGGAGCTGCTATTGCAGATAAAAGCCAAATCAGTGATATGGAGTGTGGAGAAGGCTTTGATCGTGCAACTCTTTCTTTGTTAGGAAAACAGCTGGAATTACTAGAATCCTTGAAATCAACGAGAAAGCCCCTGATTGTGGTTTACATTGAGGGACGTCCATTAAATAAAAATTGGGCAGCGGAACATGCAGATGCATTGCTGACCGCCTATTATCCCGGACAAGAGGGGGGGGATGCCATTGCTGATGTTTTATTTGGTGATTATAATCCGGCAGGTCGCTTGCCTGTTTCTGTTCCCCGGTCAGAGGGACAAATTCCCGTATATTATAATAAGAAAGCCCCTAAATGTCACGATTATGTAGAAATGTCTGCCTCCCCATTGTATTCATTTGGATATGGATTAAGTTATTCAACTTTCGAATATTCCAATTTAAAAGTGACACAACAAGCGCCTTTGCATTTTGAAATATCATTTGATGTAGAAAACACAGGAAAGTATGATGGTGAAGAAGTGGCTCAACTTTATATTCGTGATGAGTATGCTTCTGTAGTCCGGGCACTTCGGCAACTCAAACATTTTAAGCGTTTCTTTTTGAAGCAGGGAGAGAAAAAAACAATTGTATTCACTTTGGTAGAAGAGGATTTATCCATTATCAATCAAAAAATGGAGCGAATCGTAGAACCGGGAAGCTTCCAGCTGATGATTGGAGCAGCGTCGGATGATATCAGATTATCAAAGACGATTTCTGTGAAATAAGTTAATTTGCTCATATAGTGTCAATAATCATGACACTGTATGAGTACACTATAGAAATATGATTATGTCATCATGTTCAAGAAGAAAATATATTTTTTCTATTTGGGTTGGTAATGACCCTTATTAGAACGACTTATTGGCGTGGTAGATGACTGGATGACATAAATATATTTATTTTTATCGTTGTTATTATTTGTTTTTTTTGATAAAAGCGTTTATCTTTGGCTCTCATAAAAAATAAATCTAACCGGACGATCTTTGATGACACACATAAAAGAACAAGAAAAGAAGAGAAAATTTGAACAATTTTTCATTCTTACTTTTCCTAAAGTAAAAGCTTTCGCATGGAAAATCCTACATTCGGAAGAAGATGCAGAAGATATTGCCCAGGATATATTCGTCAAACTGTGGGATAATCCAGAGATTTGGGAGAATAAAGAGACATGGGATAGCTATATTTATACAATGGCTCGTAATCAGATTTATAACTTCCTGAAACATCAGTCCGTAGAACTTAATTATCAGGAAAAACTATCTCAAGAAAATTCCCCTTCTTATGAATTTGATATGTATGATAAGCTTTATGCAAAAGAACTCCAACTTTTAATAAAACTTACTTTAGATAATATGCCAGAGCAACGGAGAAAAGTTTTTTCTATGAGCCGGCAAAGAGGAATGAGTAATCAGGAAATAGCTGATAATCTGCAGCTTTCCGTTCGGACTGTAGAACGACATATCTATTTAGCTTTGCAAGAATTAAAAAAAGTCATTTTAATTGCATTTTTTTTCTGTTTCTATTGAGTAGTCTGTTTTAGCTAGTTGTCTATATATTATAAGGCAACAGAAAAATGGAGAATTATATTCAAAAAATAATTAGTGTATTCACAGCTTCCAAGCATAGTGAGAAAGTAATTGAAGAAGTGCATCAATGGCTGGTGGATAAAGAGTATTCTGATGAAAAAGAGGCTGCTTTACATACACTATGGAGTGAAACTGAAGGTAAAGCTGATGCGGGTACATGGGCTTCTCTTTCTAATGTATATAATAAGATAGGTGCAGGTCAACAAAAAACTGTGCGAAAATTCCGAATGCAGATATGGCAATATGCAGCAGTTGCAGTAGTTGTACTGGCTGTTGCTATTTCAGGAACTTTCTTTTATGCTAAGAATATGTATTCGGAAGTTGCTATGATAGAAAAATTCACTCCTGCTGGTGATATGATTACAATCGAACTACCCGATGGAAGTAAAGTACAGACTAATTCCGGAACCTTATTACTTTATCCGGAAGCTTTCAAAGGAGATACTCGCACGGTATATTTGGTAGGAGAAGCTAATTTTAAGGTGAAAAAGGATCCGGAGAAACCATTTATTGTGAGATCGGGAAGCATGGCTGTTACAGCTTTGGGGACAGAGTTTAATGTGGGTGCTTATCCGGAAAGTAATGAAATTGTTGCAACATTACTTCATGGGAAGATAAAAATAGATTGTGATGAAGAAAGAAGAAACTATATACTACATCCGGGACAGCAAATTATATATCAAAAAAATAGTGGTCAAGTAGTGTTAGCTAATGCTGATGTAGAAGCTGTAACAGCTTGGCAAAAGGGATTGTATATATTCCGCGGAGATACGATGAAAGAAATCATAGCTGAATTGGAGCGTCGCTTTAATATCACATTCCAATGTAATATCAGTCATTTCAGTAATGATAAATATAATTTTAGTTTCCGTAAAAACTCGGATATTGGAGAAATTATGGATATTATGAAAGAAGTAGTAGGAGGATTTGATTATAAAATAGAAGAGAATGTATGTTATATAAAACTGATTAAGTAATTATCTTACAAATATTTTGTTTAACCTTAAATATCATTGATTATGTAAAAAAGTATCCGGAAAAAGGATGCCGCCTGATTCCGGATATGAAATGACTTTTTTAGTATTAAAGCTACCAGCTTAAATCTTTGATGAATATAATATTATGAGTTTAACACTAAAAACGCTACTAAGATATGAATTTATATCTATTAAAAGCTAAATGTATAACATTTTTTTGCTGTTTGCTATTCGCGCAAACAGTGCTCTTTGCTCAAAGTAATGTGAAAATAACTATTAAGAAAAATGAAATAACATTACGAGAAGCATTGACAGAAGTTGAGAAACAATCTAAAATGTCCGTTGCCTATAATGAATCTCAACTTGGAGGAAGTAAACGTATTTCTTTGAATGTGAGTGAACTACCGTTAGAACAGGCACTCAAGGTCATATTAAAAGGAACAGGATTTAGTTATAAATTAAAAGATAGCTATATCATGATAATTCCGGAAAAAAAGGAAGAGTCTGTATCAAAGGAAATACAAGGTCGGGTTGTGGACGAACAAGGAGAAGCCTTGATTGGAGTTAATGTTTCAATTAATGGTGGTAGTGGTGGTACAATAACTAACCTGAATGGAGATTTTACAATCCGTGTTACCAAAAACGATTTCCTGAAGGTTTCGTATATCGGGTATACGACTCAAATGGTTAAAATATCAGATAAGACTGTTTATAATATTACAATGGCTTCTGACACAAAGGCCTTGGATGAAGTGGTTGTTACAGCATTGGGTATTAAGAGAGAAGCTAAGGCATTGACGTATAATGTGCAGGAAATAAAAGCTGCCGGTATAACAAAAGTGAAAGATGCCAACTTTATAAATAGCCTTTCTGGTAAGGTAGCAGGTGTGACTATTAATCAGAGTTCGTCTGGAACTGGAGGATCTTCCCGCGTTGTCATGCGTGGTACCAAATCATTATTTGGTGAAAACAATGCGTTGTACGTTTTGGATGGTATTCCAATGCAAGGGTTAAGAACCAAACAATCAGATAATTTTTATGAGTCAGTGGAAGTGGCCGACGGAGATGGAATATCTAATATTAATCCGGAGGATATAGAAAGTATGTCCATCCTGACTGGTGCTTCTGCAGCCTCCTTATATGGTAATAGAGGTGCGAATGGTGTGATACTGATCACAACCAAAAAAGGTGCGATTGGAAAACCCAGAATAAGTTATTCAAATAGCACTAGTTTTTCAAGACCTTTTATTACTCCTGAATTCCAGAATACGTATGGACGTAAAGAAGGTGAATTTAAAAGTTGGGGGGATAAATTAGAGAAACCTTCCGATTATAATCCTTTGGATTTCTTTCAAACAGGATTTAATACAATGAATTCTATTGCTGTATCTACTGGTACAGAAACAAATCAGACGCATATATCTTTTGGATCTGTAAATTCAGAAGGTGTTATTGATAATAATAAATATAATCGCTATAATTTTACATTCCGTAATTCTTGGGACATCGTTAAAGACGTTTTAAGTATGGATATGGGATTATTTTATATCAAACAGAATAACCAAAACAGTAACGGACAAGGTATGTACTATAATCCGTTGGTTCCAGTCTATTTGTTTCCACCAAGTGATGATATGAATAAATATGTAGTTTATGAACGATATGACGCTGATAGAAACTTCAAAACTCAATATTGGCCTTATAAAAATCAGGGATTGGGTATGCAGAATCCATATTGGATTATTAATCGTAATATGTTCAATACTGATAGAGACCGCTATATCATGTCATTATCAATGAAATGGAATATAACCAATTGGCTTAATATTATCGGACGTGCCCGCGTTGATAATGCTTATACTGATTTCGAACGTAAATTATACGCTTCCACTGATGGTTTGTTCTCCAAATCTCAAGGTAACTATATGACACAGGAAGACAAGAATACTGCAACTTATCTTGATTTCTTAGTAAATATAGATAAGAAATTCGGGGAGAATTATCACTTGTTAGTAAACCTTGGTGGTAGTTATTATGATGAAAAATATAAATCAAGTACTTTTGAAGGCAATCTGCTTGGAGTACCGAACTTTTTCCATCCAAGTAATATACCTTCAACAGAAAGCGGATATAGCAAACAATCATTGCATACCCAGACTCAATCTCTATATGGTAAAGCAGAACTGGGGTACCGCAATTTTCTTTATGCTGACGTGACAAGTCGTATAGACTGGTTTTCTACATTGGTAGGTACTTCCAAGGAATATGTATTCTATCCGTCCGTAGGTCTTTCTGTAGTGTTGTCAGAGATTATTCCGCTTCCTAAAAAAGTATTCTCTTTCTGGAAGATTCGTGGTTCCTATGCGCAAGTAGGTAATCCTCCAAGTGCATACTTGCCTTATGCAACAGTGGTTTTGGAAAATGGTAATGCTACAAGTGCTAACTTCTCACCTGCCAATCATCTTAAAGCGGAAATGACCAAAGCATTTGAATTTGGTATGGACTTACGGTTGTTTGATAATAAATTGAACCTTGCAGCAACATATTACAATTCAAACACATACAATCAGTTGTTTAAATATGAATTGCCGCCCAGCACAGGATACGCTTTTGCATATGAAAATGCAGGAAAAGTAAACAACTGGGGTATTGAACTAAGTGTAGGTTTTAATCAGGATTTAGGCCCGGTAAATTGGAACTCAAATTTGATTTATTCAATGAACCGTAATGAAATCAAAGAGTTACTTCCTGAGTATGTGACTGACCGCACTACTGGTACAACAGTAAAATCACCAACAGAATTTTCCGTTGCCAGTGCAGATTCATACAGAATGATTTTGAAAGAAGGTGGTACTATGTCTGATATCTATGCGACAAAATTGAAACAAGACTTACATGGTGATATTCTTATTTCAAATGGAGGTGTATCGGCTGAAGAAAATACTTTCATAAAAGTTGGTTCGGCAGCTCCTAAGTATAATCTAGGATTTAGAAACAGTTTTTCTTGGAAAGGGGTGGAACTTGATTTTCTGATTGACGCGCGTGTTGGCGGTGAGGTGATTTCCGCTACACAAGCTTTGATGGATCAATTCGGAGTATCACAACAAACAGCTACAGCCCGTGATAACGGTGGTGTACCTGTAAATAATGGAAAGTTGGATGCAGAACAATATTATGGTACCGTTGCTTCCGGAAAAACAGGTTTACTGGCGCATTATGTGTACAGTGCGACTAATGTTCGTTTACGTGAAATGTCATTATCATATATGCTTCCGGCAAAGTGGTTCGGAGAAAAATTAAACATTTCTCTGTCACTGACAGGACACAATTTGCTGATGTTTTATAAGAAAGCTCCGTTTGATCCGGAACTAACAGCAAATACAGGAACTTATTATCAGGGTTTCGATTATTTTATGCCACCTAGCTTACGCAGTTTCGGTTTTGGTGTAAAAGTTAACTTTTGATTTTAATACTTTAATACGAAGAATAAAATGAAAAATAGAATCTATAACGTTATACAAACTTGCTTCCTGGTGTTTGCTGTTTGCTTTTTATTGGGAAGTTGTATGTCTGATACGATTAATCTGGATCCTGATAAAGTTCAAGAAAAAGAATTGGATAAAGATAATTTATGGGGCAGCTATCTTACTACGATGCAACGTAGGGTAGTATCTGAAGATGTTAACTTGTTTCAACGCTCGGAAGACCTTTTTGGCAACATGTATTCTGGATATTTTGCCGGAACGCAAAATTGGGGCGGAGGAGCGAATGGAACGACTTATGCTATTTCTGACGAATGGAAAGATGCACCTTTTAAAAGTGCATTTGTAGAGTTCTTATCTTCATGGAATATTTTACGCCAAAAGGTAGACTCTGCATCTGTATTGTTTGCTGTCGGTGAAATTGTAAAAGTGACAGCTATACATAAAACTACAGATATGTACGGTCCGTTACCTTATCTAAAGTTTGGTCTGACTAATCCTGTCCCTTATGATTCGCAAGAAGCTATCTATAAATCTTTTTTCAAAGAACTGAACCATGCTATTGATATCTTGACCAAGTTTGATCAAGCTAACCCAAATTCTAAGGCATTGGAAAAGTTTGATTTAATATTTGGCAGTAACATACCTAATTGGATTCGTTTTGCGAATTCTTTGAAGCTGCGTTTGGCAATACGTTTAAGTGCTGTTTATCCGGAGGCTCAAAAAGAAGCAGAAGCTGCTGTTACACATTCGTATGGAGTGATTGAAACAAATGATAATAATCCGGCAATGCAATCTAATTCAACTCTTTCGTTCACCTATCACAACCCTATAAATAGTATTAGCAGCGCAGACGGCTATGAAGAAGATGTAATGGGAGCTAGTATGGATGCTTATTTGAATGGGTTTGGAGATCCACGTATATCCGTATTTTTCCAATTGTCTTCAAATGACAATTATCGTGGATTGCGTAACGGACATAAGAATGGTGATATATTTAAAGGTGATTTAGGACTCTCCAAACCTAATATATTGCAAGGAACCCCTTATGTTTGGATGACAGCTGCAGAAGTTTATTTTTTGCGGGCAGAAGGTGCCTTGAAGACATGGAACATGAAAGGAACCGCTAAAAGTTTGTATCATTCAGGCATACGTGCTTCTTTCGAACAACATGGAGTAAAAGGAGTGGAAACTTATCTTGCAAGTACTAAAGTGCCGGCAAAATACCCTGGATTCAAAAGCAGTCCTTCCGCACCAGCCCCATCTGATGTTACGATAGTCTGGGATGAAAATGATAAAGAAAAGCAGTTAGAACAGATCATCACCCAAAAATGGATAGCAATGTACCCATTAGGACAGGAAGCATGGAGTGAATTCCGCAGAACAGGCTATCCTAAGATCTATGAAATAGTTAATAATGAGAGTGGTGGTGTTATTAGCTCTTCTGTACAGATCCGTCGTGTTCCTTTCCCCTATTCCGAATATCAAGGAAATAAAGAAGAGGTGGAAAAAGCCGTTAAACTATTGGGTGGTCCGGATACCGGAGCTACTCGCTTATGGTGGGATGTAGAAAATAAGTAATCATATTCTTTTAGATAAAACGACATGAAGAAATTATTAACATATATAATAGTTTTCGTAATAGTTGGTACGGGAATTATATCGTGTAATACAGATATAGAAGCTTTGGATATAGTGGTGCCTGATAAGATGTCCAAAGAATATTGGGAAAATTTAAGAGCATATAAAGCAAGAAACGACCATGAAGTCTTTTTTGGCTGGTTTGGCGGATGGACGGCTAACTCTGCTGATATGATCAACTATTTAAGAAGTGTGCCTGACAGTGTAGATATTATTTCTATTTGGGGAGCTTACCAGAACTTAAGTCCGGCACAAATGGAAGATTTACGTTATGTACAGGATGTGAAAGGAACTCGTGTCACATATACTATCTTTGCTCACAAAATTCCAGATGAATTTATGTCTGGTGAAAATCATGAGATTGCTACTCCTGAAGGAATAGAAGAGTATGCCAAGTCTTTGGTAGATACTATGTATAAGTATGGTTATCAGGGTATTGATCTTGATTATGAACCCGGCTATCAGGAATTTCCTGGGGTTCCGTTCAGTGGTCCTTTAGTAGGTCCGTCTTATATGTGGCCTGATTATATGGATAATATGGAAATGTTTGTAAAGGCATTAGGAAAATATATTGGTCCGAAGTCGGGAACTCGTAATCTATTAATTATTGATGGAGTACCTTATCATTTAAAGCAAGGATTGGCTGAATATTTTAATTATGGAGTGGTTCAGTCTTATAATTCTAGGGGATATCAAGATCTGCAGGGGCGTTTCGATAATGCAGCTAAAAATGGTTGGAAACCGGAACAATACATTTTTGCTGAAACCTTTGAGGGGGGTAAGTATGCAAATGGAGGAGTAGATCACTCTTTAAGAGAAGGCGGGTCGGTACCTTCATTAGAAGGAATGGCACGTTTCCTCCCCATGTATGAAGGAAAATTAGCCACCCGCAAAGGAGGATGTGGTACCTATCACATGGAGAACGATTACCGTTCCAATCCTAATTACAAATGGACACGTAATGCGATCAGAATAATGAACGAACATTAAAGTTTAGAAAAAATGAAACAGAATATAAAATACATATTATTAAGCTTGCTTGTCCTTCTAATGGTATCATGCCAGAAAAGTCAGGAATACTATGAAGGATTATATGTTGTTGGCGCAGATCAATTATCACCGGTTGCTAATCTGACAATTGATGATTTGCCTGCAGTTATCGGAATTAAAGTTGCTTCATCATGTGCGATAGGAGATCATGTAGAAGTGGGTATGAAGGCCACTCCGGAATTAGTGGAGTCTTTCAATAAGGAATATAAGAAGAATTATGAACTTCTTCCTGAAAAGTCGTACAAGTTGGAGAATACAACATTAACTATTGAAAATGGAAAGAATACTTCCACAGATGGTGTGCGTTTAAGTGTTATCAGCCGGGACTTATTAAAGGAAGGCAAAACGTATCTGCTTCCTATAAGTATTGTGAGTGTGTCGGATAAGAATTTGTCCGTAATAGAAGGTTCACGTACCATATACATTGTTATCAATCAAATTATTATTACTCAAGCTGCGGATATTTCTGCTAATAACGGGTATTTCAAGGTCGATTTCAGAAAAGAATCTCAATACAATACCACGGCATTGAATAATGTAACATTTGAAGCACGAGTTCGTTTTAAAAAGATGACTTCTACCAGTGGAAAATGGTGCTTCTCTGTTATGGGATTGGAAGAGAATTTCTGTTTGCGTACTGCCGGTGATAATAAAAGCGGTTGGAAATTGCAATTGAGTGGAGGTAGTCCGGCAATTGATTCCAGAGATGTTTTACCCAATGATAAATGGTTGCATTTGGCTTGTGTATATGACGGTTCACAAGGAAAGAAGTTTGTATATGTTAATGGTGAATTACAGGGAGAACTTCCGGATACAAGAGGTACTATCGATTTAACGCAAGCCTATGGACATGATAAAAATGCAGCATTCTATATTGGTCAGTCTGCAGCAGATAATCGTTATATGGATGGGTATGTAAGTGAAGTACGTGTATGGGCTGTTGCTCGTTCGGCTGCTGATCTGAAAAATAATGTCTGCTGGGTGGACCCTTTAACAGATGGTTTAGTGGCTTATTGGAGATTTAATGAGTCTACTCCGGATAATAATAAAGTAATAACCGACCTTACAGGAAACGGATATAGTGCTACTTATGCCGGACGTGGAACGCTCAATTTTGTACAAGGAGTTCGTTGTCCTGATAATGCTGCTGAATAGCAAAACTATATATCCTTATAAAAGGAAAAATGAAGAAATAGATAATGGTAGACTGACTAAAAAGTCTTCCTATATATAATAGAAGATGTCCCGATTGCAAATAAGCAAGACCGGGACATCTTTTTATTTTAATTACTTGCTATTATAAGCAACCAACATCCAAACCAATTTTTCCTGTTCTTTCAAATAATCGCTCATCATCGAAACGGTTACTTCGTCTCCGGCTTGAGAAGCGATAGACAAAATCTTACGTTCTTCGCCAATCAGATAACTGATAGACTGAAGGATATTATTCAATGCTTCGTCTCCGTTGCTTACCTTATCCACTTCATTCACATTTGCTACTTTTAGATAATCGCTGAATTTATTGGCAGGAGTACCACCCAGCATCAAGATACGTTCTGCGATTTCATCCACCTTTTCAGCCGTGTCATCATACATCTTTTCGAATTGACTGTGGAGTACAAAGAAATTATGTCCCTTGATATTCCAGTGGAAACTGCGAAGATTGGTGTAATACACTTGGAAGTCTGCTAATAGTTGTTGCAAAGATGCTACTACGTTGTTTGCTCCCGATTCGTTCAATTTGATAAATTCTAAAGTTTTCATATTCTATTTGTTTTTAATGATTTATATTCGTTTTCTTTTTTTCTGTACTGCAAAGATAAGGCGGAAAATGCTTGTTGTCAAACTGAAAATTTCTATCTTTGCATAGATGAAATCTATAACTTAACATGATTTGATAGATGACGATACAACAATTAGAATATATATTAGCCGTAGACCAGTTCAGGCATTTCGCACGGGCAGCCGAATATTGCCGTGTGACGCAACCTACTTTGAGTGCCATGATTCAGAAGCTGGAAGATGAATTGGGAGTAAAGTTATTCGATAGGACAGTGCAACCCGTTTGTCCGACACCCATCGGGCAGAAAGTGATAGACCAGGCTCGTGTGATTCTGGCGCAGGCAGCTCAAGTAAAAGAAATCATCAGTGAAGATAAGCAATCATTATCAGGTGTATTCCGCTTGGGAGTATTACCCACTATCGCTCCTTATTTGCTACCCCGCTTTTTCCCTCAACTGATGGAGAAATATCCCGAACTGGATATTCGTGTCACGGAAATGAAAACCCAGGATATTCAGCAAGCTTTGCATGCCGGCGATTTGGATGCAGGGATTATTGCCAGTAAATTAGAAGACACATTCTTGACGGAAGAAACTCTCTTCTATGAGCAATTCTATGCTTATGTATCACGGAAAGAACCTTCGTTCAAACATGACGTAATCCGCACTTCCGATATAACAGGCGAACATCTTTGGCTTTTGGACGAAGGACATTGCTTTCGTGACCAACTTGTCCGTTTCTGTCAGATGGAAGCGGTGAAGGTTAGTCAGATGGCTTATCGTTTGGGAAGCATGGAAACCTTTATGAGAATGGTAGAAAGCGGAAAAGGAATCACTTTTATTCCCGAACTGGCAGTGGCTCAATTGACGGAAGAACAGCGACAATTAGTACGTCCGTTTGCTATCCCCCGACCGACGCGGCAAGTGGTGCTGGCGACAAATAGAGATTTTATTCGTCATAGCCTGCTATGTGTTCTGAAAGAGGAAATAAAAGCTGCAGTTCCTAAAGAAATGCTTACTTTGCAGCCCATACAGTGTTTGCTATAATAATAGAGGTTGAGATGATTCCTGTCATATACCCTTGTATCGGGTATAAGCGAAAAGAATAATTCCAACAGTGGCAAAGCGGGTTTCGGAGAAATTCATCGGAGTGAAGTCATAGCTCAATCCTTGCTTGATAAAAGAGTTTACGGTGGCCCATAAGGTAGAGGCTAATATGGCGTAGAAAAGTCCTTTTTTTATTTTATTTGCTTGTCTTTTATTCAAAAATGTTGCGAAGGCAATAATAATTTAGGCACGTAGGCTTTGTTTTCTTGGGTTAATTCTCTATATTTGATGCATCAACCATTATTTATAGTTATGAAAAAGTACATTGCAGAAATGATTGGAACGATGGTGCTCGTTCTTATGGGATGCGGAAGTGCTGTTTTTGCCTTAGTTTCCACCGGTGCTCATGACGGACCTACGGCTACAGGTTCCAATGGTTTTGGCGATGGAGAAATGTTGCAGGCATTCATTGCGGAAGCAGTATTTACTTTCATTTTTGTATTAGTGGTGCTCGGCTCTACCGACTCGAAGAAGGGAGCAGGCAATCTGGCAGGACTTGCCATTGGTTTGACTCTTGTATTGGTACATATTGTATGTATTCCTATCACAGGGACTTCTG
>USLU01000074.1 GCA_900555635.1 uncultured Bacteroides sp. | reverse complement strand
GACTAATATTCAATCATTTCAAAGAACTCTTTGCGTTTTTTAGTGGACGCTTATGCTTTATAATAACAAATCAGGAAAAACAGCCACAGAGACAATACAAGGTGCATTTGAAGACCGTACAGTGATAGACATGGCGACTAAATATGCCAAATATCGAAATCTGAATGCTTTTCTCCAGGAAAAATGTTGGTAAAAAGTAGAATCATACTCAAACAACAAAGATAATTTATATAAAATGCTTAAGATAAGGCTCTTCGTAAATGAAGAGCCTTATCTGTGTTCATATTACGTCCCTTTGAGTATGATAATTGAGTGCAAAAACAGCTAATTTCTGAAATGCCGTTAAAAGTAAGCTTCTAAAAGCTACAATGTTTCTTTATACACATTTTCTGCTATTCCTTTGCATCCGAATTTTAACAACATAAACTCGAAAACAAAGAAATATGAGCGCATTTGTAATATTTGCAATAGTACTTACAGTCATTTATATGATTTACTATGCCGGCATGATTACCAAAGATCTATACGGCAAAAAGAACCAGCAAATTACCAATCAAGAAACATTCAATTTTGTAGCGGATGAACATGAAGAAGTTGCGACAGAAGTAAGTGAAGTTGGTGATGGGTTCTCATTTTCAACAGACAAGAAGGATGATATGGAAGAAGAAACTGAAATAAGTGCCGTATCATCTACAGAAGATATTCGCCAAGCCGAAGCAGAACCAGAAGTAAAACAGCTAACGCAAGCTGATTCAACAATCCTTAAGATTTATGATAGTACGGAACAAATCCAACCAGAACACTCCGTTGAACTTGAAAGCAAAGAATTCAGAATGGCTCTATTGAACAGAGAAAAAATTCCTGGCAATCTCTTAAAGGTAAAGAAGGATGAATTATAAGCCAAGTCTTCGACTGATAAATATAGGATTTGTATTAGCATCAGTTCAACAACTGTCAGCAAAGTGTGGAAATGTGGATTATACTTGGGGAGCTGATGGATTAGCTCAAGCTCACGACTATGTTGTGACCATGATGCTCTACGTACTATATCTCATTTATGCGGTATCAGCACTTATTTCCATCTACTCAATCATGCAAATCTACATCAAGATGAATGTCGGAGAAGAAGGCGTAACCAAAGATATATTGACTTTGCTTGGAGCGTGCCTCTTTATGATAGGCGCATCCATAGTATTTCCAGCCTTTTTCGGCTATCAGATTTAGAAAAGAAACTAATTAGAAAAAGAAAACTCAACTGGCCAGACGAGTATATACACAAACCAAAAAGAAACGAATGATTCAGAAGATCAAAAACAAGTTCAAGAGCATGGGAAAGTCTCTTTGCTCTTCTCAGAGAATGAAAACAATGGCTTTAATGTTGGCCGTAGGTACAACGGCAGCTTTCGCTCAGAATGCTGCGGGTGATTATTCGGCAGGTACAACCGCTTTGGGTACTGTTACCACCGAAATCGCCAAATACATTCCGTATGTAGTCAAGCTGTGCTATGCAATCGCCGGAATTGTAGCCGTAGTAGGTGCTATTTCAGTGTATATAAAAATGAACAATGAGGAGCAGGATGTCAAGAAGTCAATCATGATGATTGTCGGTGCTTGTATCTTCCTCGTGGCAGCAGCTCAGGCATTGCCATTGTTCTTTGGTATAGGTGCTTAAACATTAGCGAAAAAGGATGACCGAAGAGCAATATCAAGACTATCCTATGTTCAAGGGACTTCAAAAGCCCCTTGAATTCATGGGAATTCAAGGCCGCTATATCTATTGGGCAGCCGGTGCTATTGGTGGAGCTATTGTCGGTTTCATTCTCGCCTACTGTCTGATTGGATTTGTTGCAGGATTGATAACACTTGTTGCCGCATTGGGAACCGGGGCAGCTTTCATCTTCTTGAAACAGAGGAAGGGACTGCATTCCAAAAAAGAGGACAAAGGTATCTTCATCTACGCACATTCCAAGAAAGTATAAACGTAACAACACAAACACAGTGTACAACACGCAAAACAACAAAATGAATGTCTAATCTTTGATGGGCTTCCCTTTGGATGACAGCAATCAACTGGAATTCATTGGGCAGCCTATCTTTATTTTGAAGCTAATGATTAATTATACTTTAATAGCCATTCTTCTTGTATTGCTTGGAAGTTGTAGCAATTCGGAGAACCAGCATTCTAATATGAAAGCGCAAGCTACAGCTGATATTACTCGTGCACATTGGGAGGAGACACGCAAGCCATTTGTCATAAGCATAGAAAATGGCAAGAGTCAAGAACTGATTTCTGAAATCGGTGTATATGTCGAACTCAACGATGCGACCGATGAAGAAAGAAATGCCTTGAGTGGTGTTAGTTTCAGCAGGACACAGAACGTGTATAAGTCATCCGACAGAACCGCTCTGACCACAGATACTTTGGCTGCTATCCATGCCTGTTATCCATATAGGAAAGGTGTAAAGGCAAATGATATAGTAGCTATGAAAACCCCATTCGGTGATAATCTGTATTGCTTGGAAACAAGTCGTTCCCACGGAAGTTACACTCAGATTCAGATGAAGATGCAAAGTTCCATGGCCAAATTAAGAATCCGAGTTGAAAGCAATGAGGTTCGTGATATTCTCAATAGTCTTCAGATTATTGGTGATGTTGTTTATACGAATGGAACTTATAAGCCATACAGTGGACAATGGGTATCAAAGCTCATGAATGGTGGCATTGTAGCAAAAGATCATAATATTCTTTTGAACAATGGACGAAACCATGATTTCTATCTCATTCCAACCGACGACAAGGGTGTTGTGACGTTTTTCGCCAAAATAAATGAAAGAAATTATGCAGTAAAAACCACCTTGCCTCCATTAGCTGCCGGAAGTCAAACACAACTCATTCTGAAAAAAGGGAAAGACGGTATTACTATCTGTAATAGCTGGGTTGAAAGCGAACGTCCATTAATGGAACCGAAGTATGCAACAGCCATTGATACAGTCAATGTCGGTTACTATTTGCAGAAAGAAGGATTCATTAGTCAGAAAATGGACAGCAATTCCATCGCATTGATTGTAGAAACCGACGGTAAGCATGGAAAAGCCATCTCACTGAATGATGAAATTGGTTATTTCTGTTTTAGCAAGAAACCTTTGACAAGTGGAAAACTATTCCTTACTGTTGATGGTAAGCGAAAAGAAGGTATACTGAATCCATCTAAAGAAGATGGAATTGAAGAAGAAAACACCATCATTTTCAAACCTAAGATGCCCTACACAGAAAAATGTGCATTGGGCTATTTCCAAGGAGAAATGCTGACACATAAACTTCTTACAAGTACAACGTCACTCACAGACTTGCTCTCCACAACTCATGCCAGTATAACCTTGCCAAGAAAGAGTATGTTGGAGGCGGCATTGAAACAACCTGGCAGTTATGTGCCTTCGTTAGCAGAAATGGCAAAATTATACTACAGCTTGCATCCGTTCAATGGGAATCCATTGGCGGCGAAAGGCTTTAAAAGTCCCAGTGGTGAATACCTTACCAGTACGGAGCAGTCGGATAAATCTTTCTATATGATAGACTTTGAACGTGGGATAATCACAGGTGGATTATCAAAACAATACTCAAAACTCCAGTTGAGATTATTTTATTTATTCTAACCTCACAAACAAAAAAAATGAATTTAGTATTAGCGGAAGTATTACGTAGCAATGATGGAATAAGAAGCTCTATCACGACTTTGCCATCAGGTTTTAAAATTGGTGTTCAAATTGACGAAGAAGGTCTTTTCCACTTGAGTTTCTACACACAGGAAGATATTCTTATCATGTCAACGCTCATTGATGTTGACAATAGATTAAAGGAGGTTCTTTGTAAAATCGATGTAAATAATCGAACCAAGATTGAGACAAACATGCTTGGAATCATCAATTATGACCTTCTTTATTTCATTGTTAATGGCAGCTATGAAGACGATGATTTGAATGAAGAACCCAATCGTGCCATTTTCGATGAAAATATCAGAGCCTTGAATCTCAACTATATTAAGAATGCATGGCTTTGTGATTTACAATGTGAATGCTTATATAAAGTGCAGATTGTCGCACGTGAACACACTCAAACATCCCAAAAACCTTCTAACAAGTCAAGACATCCAAACAAGAAATAAATATGAAACCATATATAGCAAGTATTACCATTCCTGGCAAAAGTAAGGCTCATGTTGCCTTAATTCCAAGTACATTTCGTTTGATTGTTCACTCACCAGCTGATAGTGACAAGGTATGTGTAGGTTTTAACGATAAGACAGGAACTCTCATCTATATCACTCTTTATCCGAATACAGACGACAGTAGAGAGTATCTCAGGGATATGTCAGAGGAATATCGCAAACGAATATCAAGAAAACTTTGTGATGAAATTCTCTTTGAAATCACCAAATTGATTACGACTGGTATTAACTGGCATGGCGAACGCATTCCTGTCAGAACCCTTGTTCTCGATGACTGGAGATACCATTGGGAAGACTGTCTTGACACCATCATCCTTGAGGTATTAAAAGACTAAACAGTTAAACGAAAAGGTATGACACTATATGTAATATTATTCTTTTTCGCACTACTGGGAGGCATGGCCATCTCAGTAGCTGCTTTCGGTACAGAAGGCAAGCGCAAGAAAATCTTTCAGGATATCTATTTCTCCGTGGAGGATAACAAAGGCGTGGGTGTCATCTATACTAAGACCGGTGAGTATTCAGCAGTACTGAAGCTGATAAATCCTGTTCAAAAATATTCTGCCAATATTGACAGCTACTATGAATTTACTCATCTGTTTACCGCTCTAGCTCAGACATTGGGCGAAGGCTATGCTATCCATAAGCAGGACATCTTCACCAGAAAGCAGTTCAAGGCTTATGATGACAGTCCAAAGGAATTCCTGTCGGAATCCTACTTCCGCTACTTCACAGGTAGAACCTTTACAGATTGTGTCTGCTATCTAACTATCACTCAGGAAGCCAAGAAAAGTCGATTATTCTCCTATGATCAAAAAAAATGGCGAGACTTCCAAGTAAAAATCCGTAAAGTGCAGGATCAGTTGCGTGATGGTGGTGTGAAAGCGGAATTCTTGAACAAGAAAGAAGCCAACGAGTATGTTGACCGCTACTTTGCGATGAACTTCACTGACAAGACTATTTCCATGAGCAATTTTAAAGTGGATGATGAATGTATTGAAATGGGTGATAAACGCTGTAAGGTGTATAGTATGGTAGATGTAGACTATGCCAATCTGCCAGGCTTGGTTCGACCGTTCTCCAATATTGAGGTAAACAATACCTCCATGCCTGTTGATTTGCTATCCCATATTGACAGTATTCCCGGAGCGGAAACCGTCATCTACAATCAGATGATATTCCTGCCTAATCAAAAAAGAGAGTTGTCATTGTTGGATAAAAAGAAAAATCGTCATGCCAGCATTCCGAATCCATCGAACGAGATGGCAGTAGAAGACATCAAACAGGTTCAGGAAGTCATTGCCAGAGAAAGCAAACAGCTTGTTTACACCCACTATAACTTGGTGGTATGTACCAAGATGGATACCGATATTCAGAAATGCACCAATCATTTGGAAAACCAGTTTGGTCGCATGGGTATCCATATCAGCAAACGGGCTTATAACCAGTTAGAACTTTTTGTCAATTCATTTCCCGGTAACTGCTATGGAATGAGTGAAGACTATGATAGATTCCTAACATTGAGTGATGCAGCCATGTGTTTGCTCTACAAGGAAAATATTCAGCATAGTGAAAACACTCCATTGAAAATCTGTTATACAGATCGTCAAGGTGTACCTGTAGCTATTGACATTACAGGTAAGGAAGGACAAAACAAACTCACGGACAACTCGAATTTTTTCTGTTTGGGACCTTCTGGAAGTGGTAAATCATTCCACATGGATTAAACAGCCTATAAACAGACCTAAATCAAACAAAAATTATGTAGCATAAAGCATTGATTATAAAGCAAAAGCAATTAACATTCGATAATTCTCGCTATTGGCGATTATAGGTGTTTAGGGTAATTTTGTACCGCATTTGGAACATGCCAAGAGGGTCAGAGGGTTCGCAACGCTTGCAACAGCGTGCAACAATTTGCAACATTAGGCACAATCTTTTGGGCAAAAAAACATCAAAAATTTAACATCTATGGTCAATAAAAGAGAAAGTATCAGGCAGAGGCGAAAACGAACAGTGGGCAATAGTGAGGATGAAGTTTATAGTCACGCATTTTTTACTATTGATGAAGTAGCCTTATTACTTAGAGTGAGTAAGAGAACGGTTTATAATCTCATATATACTGGTAAGCTTCGAGCTTCAAAGATAACATATCACATAACAATTATACAAAAAGAAGATTTTCAAAATATGCTAACAGATAACACATACAGCAAACAAGATGCTTCAATCTTCGCAAATAAGATGAAAGCTAAAAAAGAAAAAGAAAATGCTACTATCGCTAAAGTAAAGGATGATACAGTTACCCTTTCTTCAATTCCATCAAACAAAGGGAAGGGAAAATCTAATCCAAAGAAAACCAACACTACAAAATCTCTCAAACCATCATCTGACTATCAGCAATCTGTAAGAGATACTTTTATAGATTCTTGCGATGAAGAAATATACACAATGGCTGAGATATGTAGAAAGTTCAAATATACCTATGGCAGATTCTACAATTTCAGGATGAGATATGAAATTCCATGCGTAAAAGGTCAGAGTACTAAGTGTTTTCCTAAGTCGTTAGTTGACAAGGCTATGAAAGAAGAAGAATCCCGTTTAGGCAAAGATTTATCAGAGCACTGGTATTCATGCTTTGATATCATGCGCATATATGGACTTGGCAAAACTCAGGTAAGAAGATTTGCTCATACACACAATGTACGTATAAAGATAGTACATGGTAATCGCAATTACTATCTTAAAGCTGATTGGGATGCAGCTCGAAAAGCGGCTGAGGCAACAAGTTCAAGCACCAAAGCAAAAAGAGATATAGCCGTGAGAGTACAATTTTAGAGTACAATTTGCCGATATATCTGAAATACAATTAAATACAATCAGATTCTCAAAATAAAAATAAGCGGCTCGAAACAAACTGTATAATTTTGAACTCGAAACAAATATAAAAACGAAACGAATATAGATATGACAAACCTATGTACAAAAGTAACGGTACGCAAGAGACCTATCAGTAAGAATCAATTGTCTCTATATCTTGACTTCTACCCAGAAATAAGAAATCCAAAGACTGGAAAAATGACAAGACGTGAGTATTTGGGAATATACATCTATGAGAATCCAAAAGAGAAATTTGAGATTGAATACAATAAGACTATGCTTAGGAATGCTGAGCTAATCAAATGCCGTCGTATTGAAGCCATTGTTAGTGAAGATTTTGGTTTCTTAGACAGAAGCAAAGGTCGTGAAAGCTTCATCGACTATTTCAAGAAGAAAGCCAGTGAGAGCACCAACAAACGCAATTGGGAAACAGCAATCAAGCACTTTCAGAATTACTGCAATAAGGAGTGTTGTTTCAATGATTTGTCGGTTGAATTATGTCAAGGATTTCTTACATATATGCTAAATTTAGATACCCAAAATAAAGCCAAGATGATGGCGAGTACAGCCAATAACAACATGAATAAGTTGAAGGCTGTTGTTCGTATGGCTCATGAAGACGGATTAATCAAAGTGAATATTGCGCCCAAACTAACGCACGCTAAAGTAGATAGCAAACCACGTGAATTCCTGACGCTTGAAGAAGCAAAAAGACTGGCTAAAGCACCATGTGGTAACGATGTTATGAAGCGAGCAGGATTATTTTCTTGTTTGACTGGATTAAGAATCAGCGATATTATCTTATTGCAATGGGAGAATGTACAGAAAGCTAGTGATGGAGGTTGGTGCATTATGATTCAAACAAAAAAGACAAAGACCAATTCAGTCCTACCAATATGTGATGAAGCCTTTGAGTTATGCGGAGAACCTGGCGAGGGAAGTGTTTTTCCAGACCTTACACCAAATGTCGTGAGAGCTAATCTTCCAAACTGGCTAAACGCAGCTAAAATAACCAAACATATCACGTTCCATTGTTTCCGCCATACATATGCGACATTGCAGCTGGCAGCAGGAACAGACCTATATACAATTTCAAAGATGCTTACTCATAGCAACATCGGAACAACACAAGTTTATGCTGATGTTGTCAATGAATTGAAACGAGAAGCATCAAACAAGATATCCCTAAAATAGTAATAACATAAACAGAAAGATATATATGAGCACGATAACATTTGAAAATTTGCCAGTAGCAGTTGAAGAATTGAAACAGAAACTTGACCAGCTATTAACCCGATTTGATTCTATAGTAGTCAAACCAAATCAGAAAGAAGATAATCATGTTTTACTGAATCTGAGCGAAGCAGCAACACTATTGGGTAAAGCCAATTCTACAATTTACTGTATGACATCAGATGGACGTATTCCCTACCACAAGACAGGCAACAAGCTCTACTTTTTCAAGGATGAATTGATGAAGTGGATTGAATCTGGAGGTCTATATACAAACGACAATTCAAACGAGGTAGATTTCAATGAGCATCTAAAGAAGATGCAATCTGGTAAAGGTCGAAAGCAAACTACTTTGGTGGACTAAAATTTAAAAACAGCAGTATGAGAAAAAATATTTATTATAGCATAGTGCTCAATGATGAGCAGCTTGCTTTCATTGGTGGAAGTAAATATGGCATTGACAGAACGAAGATTCTAACGTTACTCATTCAAGGTGCAGTAACAGAAGAGACCATCATCAATAAGAGAGGATTTGCCACTACATTACAAATAGGTCAAGTGCTTATGTCAGAAGTGGAATTGGCAAGCAAATTAAGCTATGATAAGAAGACAATTTCGAGGGTACTTGACAAGATGGTTCAGCTAGGTATTATCTCATCTGACCAGAACAACAGAACGAGTATTCATATTTTACATTGTGTCTCTGCGTGGTATGTGGATGGTAAGTTGATTCGCAATCCTTATTATATAAGCATGGAGCAACGGCATGAATACAGTATTGTTCATGACAATTTCACTAATGAACAGATGAATAAAACAGCGAAAGATTCAGGTAAGGAAAGTACATCTTCAACCAATAGTCAGGATTCAAAAGATTTCCCTACCATACAAACTGATTTATCTCATCAGGCAAAAGATACAGCCCAATACCATTCTTCTTCCCCTATATTTGGAGAGAATCACATTTCAGACAGTGAAAAGAATTCGATTGGTGAGCATTCGGGAAGTACATCCATCACCTCTAATATTGAATCGAATGCAGTTGGATCTGCCGACAATGTCAGCACCAAGCATTCTTATAGTGATGGAAATATACCTAACAAAGATAATGACACAAGCACTATCATTGAAGAATCTGATAATACCAATGACATTGAGATAGATGCGGCATCAAAGCTGAATGCTCAATCTTCAAGCTGCATCTTACCACAACATTAATTCACCGAACCTTATTCATTTATAGCAAGGTATATATTACCCTATAAGCCAAACGTGACCAGAAACCATTCAGAATTTCCGACACCATTCGTGTGCCAGTGAAAACATAGGGAGTGTTACAAGAAGTGTCAATGTCGCACAAACAATCTTCGATTGTCCGTGTTCCAATGACCTTCACGCACTACTCGCAAGCTCGCAATGGGTAAGGCTCTTTTATTATTCTGCAGTATGAAAGACAACAAAGAAGAAAACAAGTTAAATGCTATCCAGCGAGATAAACGCTTGGAAGCAAGAGTTACGCAAGAAGAATATGGTAAGGTAAAAGACCTTGCCGAGCAATGTGGAATGAGTGTCAGTAAATATACTCGCAAATGCACTTTAGGACACCGACCAAAACATCATCTTACCGAGAAAGAATGTGAAGCACTGTGCAGTCTAGTGGACGCACGTGCAGACATTCTGAAGATAAGAAGTCAGGTAAGTAATATGAATAAAGACCAACGTGCTTTGTATTTTGGCAATCCAAGATTTGTAGAGGAATGGATGAAGCTAACTTTGCCAATTATAGAACGATGGTCGCAGATTATTAATTACATAAAATCCCCAACAGATTTATGATAGCCAAAGCAGAATGTATCACTCATGGCGCAAATGCAACTCGCTATTCGGTTGATAAGGATAAGGCGGAACTGGTCAAAGTAAATCTTCTCCCAGCCTATATTGAACCAGAAGCTATGTGGCAAAGAATGCAACTTCATCAGAAAAAGTTTGAAGAGAAAATCAACCGCTACCGCAAGTTAGAAAAAGGAATGATAAGAATGGAGATTTCCCCAACAAGTGAGGAAACTCAGGGATGGACGATGGATGATTGGGTACATTTAGCTAACGAGTACATCCATGAATTTGACAATGCCGATATGAGGAATCCTAAAAGAAAGACCATACCTAAACATACAAATTTGCACAACAGCCAATATGTGGTTTCGCTTCATCATGATAGCAAAGGTAGGATTGACCATCTTCATATAAATGCAAATCGTGTGGATAATGATGGCAATGTAAATACCGATAAGTTTATCGGAGAGAGAGCCGTTATAGCTGCACAAGTTATTAATATGCGCAGAGGTTGGGGAAACCCTGAAGAAATAAGCAGATACCACAAAGCTGAGATTACAGATGCCTGTTTCACTATCCTTAAGAGGATGCACATGTTTAATTGGGATGAATATAAAGCGGCACTTTACCAACGTGGTTATCTGGTAAATCTTACAAAAGATAGTGTTGGGGAAGTTAGAGGATATTCCATAATGCGTGGTAACTCCAAATATAAATCCTCGGACTTAGGTCAGAGCAGGAATCTCATGCCTTCAAAGATTCAAGCAACATGGGAAAGGCTACACGATATTGAAAGTCAGCTTGAACAATCATATAGTATTACCGCTAAAACAAATACAGCTACCAATGATGATGCTAGAAATAACCATCATCCAGAACCTGATAAGGAAATCCTGTCTAAGCCAATTATAAACAACTACACAATATCTACTGATGAATATCACGATTATGATATATCAATTTCTGAAAAGCTAGAATCGATCATCAATGATGCATGTACTGTTCCTGATAATAATCCATTTGCATCTATTGAAGATATACAGAATGTGGCGCTCCTTCTATTCGCAGAATATATGTCAGGAGCAATCAGTATGTCAAGGTCATGTGGTGGCGGTAGTAATGACCTAACTGGCTGGGGAAGAGATAAAGATGAAGATGATGAGAATTGGGCTAGACGTTGTGCTAGAAAGGCAAGTAAAATGTGCCAACGCAGTAGAGGTCTGAGACGATAATATTAACTTATAAAGTGAACATTTATGGCTTTAGGTAATAGTAACAAAGATAGTTTGAATATGAATGGGCTGATGCAGAGCATTGCAAATACTCCTGCTTCCAGTTTTCCAATAATTGATGTGGAGCAACTCAAAACCGCTGTTGCAATGTCAGTTAAGGATGCCATCATAAAGCTGTTAGAAGAACGACAGCGTAAGAGAGAAGAAAAAGATAAAGCTGAAGGTCGTGTATCAGCAGAAGAATACATGAGCATTATTGGTGAATACTACAAAAAGTCTGTAGATAATAATGGAATATTCCTAAATGAATATGAAAAGGTCAGGGAGATTCTTAAGAAAGACAACGAGGCATTTCTCTCTTATAATGAGAATGTTAAAAAGGCAAATTCCTTGATGGAAGCCATCCAAAAAAAGCTTGGTATTGACGAATATAATACTGCAAGAACTCTACCAACCCCCAAAGCAATTAAAGAAATTCCACTATTCTTGCTTCTAGATTTGCCATGGTATTACATAAATAGGATTTACTATTCAAAGATAATTCGCAAATTCGTCATCATTGTTGCCACTTGTATCTATATGTTAACTATAGGATTGACCTGCTTCATGGCAAGGGATAATGCAATTTTGAGAAAAGATTGCGATAAAAATTTGTTGATTCGTAAGTATTTACGAAAGGCTAATGATGACGAAACAATGAATATAATCAACTATATTGATATGCTTTACGCTGATAAGGATGCACACAGTAAAGAAATAACTAAATTGTGGGAATAAACATTATTTGATTTTTGTATATTTTATTTTGAAAAAGAGAAGTGATCGTAATGAACCCGAACGCTTCTCTTTCATATTGAGATAAATCAGAATTTACATAAACTGGGCGGCTTTTACACCGCACCAGTTCACTGTGATTAATCATTGTTCCAATGCTCTTCACATTCAGGGCAAGTTGTTACATCATCACTTGTTTCAAACTCTAATCCGCAACACTCGCAGATAACTTTTACTTTTTTCTTCATTCTGAAAAAATATAAAATTGTATACAGCACTATTGCTATATACTTAATAATAGTCTTTTCGCAAATAAAAGGTTTATTTTACCGAAACCTGCCCATTCATCAGAAGAGGTAGAAGTTCGTCTCGCTGCTTGGTTAATTCGACAATTTCAAATCCTATTTCCATTTGTTTGTCAAAAATTGGCTGGGCAATTGAGCTAAATGCACTCATCACATTTTCTTTAGGCCTAACAATAGGCAAACTAAGTAAATCATCTTTCGTTATCGAGCCAAATGTTGTGCCAACTCCATTTCTTTGTTCAAATGCAGAACGCAAATCATCAAGAATGTAGTACAAATGTGTATTACTACCCATCTTTGAAGAAAGAGCTGCCAAACCTCGTCCTATACAGCAATTATTATTTGCGATATTCAATGCACCAACAGGTGCTCTGACACTCATTAGAATATCACCTTTTTCCGCATATCTGCTTGGCAATGTAGTATATTGTCTTACTGATGGGAAGCGAATACCAAAATCCGTACTACCTTGATAAAATAACACGCCCTGACCATTATTATTATAGGATGAACCATCTGGTGATTGTCCCATAGTAATATTTGCAATATCTATTAATGTGGCATTTTCCCAATATTCGGGTATTTCTCTCTTCAATTTCTCATTCCAAACCATCTTTCCACCACTACTCTTGTATGGTTTCCCATTTTCATCAGGAAAATCAAATTGCACAAACCAATAATCGTAAAGTTGCTTCGCCATCGCCTCTAAATTCTGATTTATTGCACTTCCCTTATATTATAGAGGAACTAACATTTATAAAATATGAAGAAATCTATAATAGAAGCTGTTACTTGTGCTATGCAACGTGACTTAGACTATGGTCAAATGATGAAATTGAAAGAGATTCTCAAATTGGAACTTGATAAGGTTTGTATATCAGAACCACAGAATATCGAAAGTACCGAACAACGATATAAAGATAATACTCAGATGCTTGAGACCTTTATATCTGCTAAGAAAATAGAGGGTTGCTCTGATAAAACTCTTATATACTACAAGAATACAATTGAACGATTTTTGCAAATTATTGCCAAAGCAATCAATCATATAGAAACATCGGATATTAGAGCCTACTTATCTGAATATCAGAATAAGAACAACTCTAGCAAAGTAACCATTGATAACATGAGAAGAATATTTTCGAGCTTTTTCTCTTGGTTGGAGGACGAAGATTTTATAGCTAAAAGTCCAGTGCGGAGAATCCATAAGGTAAAGACGGATTCTCTTGTCAAAGAGGTTCTGAATGATGAGCAACTTGAATTGCTTCGAGACAGTTGTAGCGAGAAGAGAGATTTAGCAATTATAGATTTCCTTTCTTCTACTGGCATTCGTGTTGGAGAACTTGTAAAACTGAATCGTTCTGATATTGATTTTCATGAACGACAATGTGTCGTATTTGGTAAGGGAAATAAAGAAAGGACTGTTTATTTCAATGCCAGAACTAAACTACATTTAAAACAGTATCTTGATGAACGTACAGACGATGTGCCTGCACTATTTGTTTCATTGAAAGCCCCTTATACTCGCTTATCTATTAGCGGTGTTGAAGTAAGAATTAAAGAATTAGGCAAGAGATTAGGTATAGTAAAAGTTCATCCCCACAAGTTTAGAAGAACTCTTGCGACACAAGCCATTGATAAAGGCATGCCGATAGAACAGGTTCAGAAATTATTAGGTCATGTACGCATAGATACTACTTTACACTACGCTATGGTGAATCAAAACAACGTAAAAATGGCACATCGTAAGTTTTTAGGTTAGAGTTTGATAGTATCAAGACTCTTTATTCTTTAATTTGCTTAAAAATGAGTACCTTTGCACGCAAATTTTTAGGCTATGAAATTAAAAGAATACAAATTAGGTGAACTGATTGAAGTAACCAGAGGAGCCAGTTTATCTGGTCAGTATTATTCATCAGAGGGTAAGTTGATTCGCCTTACTTTAGGTAATTTCAATATGAATGGAGGTGGTTGGAAAACGAACACTTCTAAGGATGATTTGTATTTTACAGGAACGGTTAAAGACGATTTTATTCTTGAAAAAGGTGATATTATCACACCTCTTACAGAACAATCAATAGGTTTATTAGGTACAACGGCTAGAATTCCCGAGAGTGAAAAATACATTCAAAGTCAGGATGTTGCACTTGTAAAATGCAATATAGAATTAATAGACTCAAACTTCTGCTATTATCTTATATCTTCAAATATCGTTCGTCAACAGCTAAGTACTGCTGCTCAACAAACAAAAATACGACATACTTCTCCTGACAAGATAAAGGGCTGTACTGTTTGGATTCCAGAACTATCAATACAGGAAAAAATAGGTCGCATTTTAACTGATATAGATTCAAAAATTGTACTTAATCGTGAGATAAATCAGAATTTAGAAGCAATGGCAAAACAACTTTATGATTACTGGTTTGTGCAATTTGACTTTCCGAATGAAAACGGGAGACCGTATAAAAGTTTCGGTGGCAAAATGGTTTGGAATGAAAAGCAGAGAAAATATATACCAGAATATTGGGAAGTAAAATCTCTTAGTAATTGGCTTGAAATCAAGTCGGGATTTCCATTCAAATCGGAAACATATAAACCTATTGGGCGATACAAGATTATAACCATTAAGAATGTTCAAGATGGGGAGCTTGTAACATCTGGCTGTGATTATGTTAATGATATTCCAAGCCGCGCAAAAGATTATATATCTCTTCAAATTGGAGATAGACTGATTTCGCTAACTGGAAATTGTGGAAGGTTATGTGTTGTATGCGAGGAAAATCTATTATTAAATCAACGTGTAGGATTATTGTGTTGTGATGCAATATATTTGGAATACTTTTATAATTTCCTTAATAGTGGTACGATGCGAACAGTGATTGATAATTTAGCAAATGGTGCAGCACAAGCAAATCTCAGTCCTGTTGAGCTATGTAAAACAGACTGTTTTATTCCGCCCATAGACATACTACTGTCATATAATAGAAAAGTAAATGCTATTCGTAAGGCTATTGTGCAAAATAATCAAGAAATATCTCAGTTAGCTAAGCAGCGAGATGAACTCCTGCCTCTTCTGATGAACGGTCAAGTATCGGTAAATTCTGATTTATCTGACGATTAAGAGCTATTTTTTTGTCTAACGTGGATATTACACTTGATATTCTTTTCTGTTCGCTGATTGGCGGTATTGGGAAAGCGTATTCCGAAAGTAAATCAAATGTAATTTGTGGAAATGAACCTATCCGATTTTCGGCTCTTCGTTGGAGTATATCAAGAAAAGGCTGATTGGTCAAACAATAATAAAAATACTCTAAATCAACATCTTCATTATATTTTCGCAATACCATCAATTTGGTAGATACAACATAGTCTTTAGTATTTTTTGTTGTAACTTTAGCAAATCTTCTGTTAGCAGGACGTATTTCACTGAACAAAATATCGTCCTTTACTATGGTCTTCTTAAATTGACCTTTTAGCTCATCTACAAAAGTTAGCGTACCGTTACCCATTACACCATTTTCTACATCAGATGTATTTATGGCAATGAGTTTGTCTTTATCAAATTTGTGAGTTTCTGAAATTGTACGCACAATTTGATTTATTTTCAGAACTTGAGTGTGATTTGCATTATATTTTTTCAGTTCCATTGCTTTCCACGTTTTTATTCTCCCAACATTCCTTTAATCTGTTTATCGAAATCTGAATCTATCCGTTGAGTCTTATTAAAAATATCATATTCGCTTTCTGCCTTTGTCTTGGCTTGTGCCGCAGATATTCGTCCTTTATCCGGCAATATCTGATATTTGCGGAAGGTCAAGAACTCGTTGACACTGGCAGCAAACTGCTCCATATTGAACGTGTTTTCACGCTCTATAAGGTCTTCTATATAGTCGAAATATCCTGTTACTGCACGTTCCAACCGACGGATTTCATTTTCCTGCAAATAGTTCTTGGCTATTGACACATCCGATTTCAAGATACGCCCATCGGGAGCATTCTTCCATGTGATCAGTCCCATGTGTTCTTGGGTATGGTCAGCCTTAGTGTAGATGATTTCTGCTGCCGTTTGCCCTGTAATGGCATAATGAAAACGGTTCTGTATCATGGCATAAAAATCATGTGTCGTAGGTGAATTCTTGTCATAGTCGATACTACATTCTGCATATATGTCGGTAATCTGTTGCCAAATACGCCGTTCACTGGCACGGATGGAACGTACCCTTTCCAACAATTCACGGAAATAGTCTTTTCCGAATACTGCCGTTCCCTGTTTTAAGCGTTCATCGTCAAGCACAAAGCCTTTCTTGATATACTCATTAAGAATCTTGGTAGCCCACTGACGGAACTTGGTAGCTTTTGGAGAAGATACACGATAGCCAACAGCAATAATCATATCAAGATTATAGAAATCAACCAACTCTTCAACCTCGCCTCTTATGCCTCGATTTACGACGGTTGCAATTTTTGCAACCGTCGTGTCTTGCTGTAATTCTTCCTCTTTAAATATATTGGCTATGTGGCGGCTAATACCCGATTTGTCAATACCGAAAAGCTCTGCCATAGCCTTTTGCGTACACCAAATGGTTTCGTCTTTTATAACCACCTGTACTCTTCCCTCTTTATCGGGAAGATTGTATAACAAAAACTGTATTTCGTTACTCATTGTTTCCTACATTTGCGTTGAACCGCAAAGCATCCAACTGTTTCATAATTTCCTCTTCCAAACGATGACTTTCTTTGAATTGTTCGGTAAGCGTTTGCTTATAATTCGCCATACGTGCATTAAACTCCTCTTCGGTTATATCTACGTAGTCTATTTTGATGTCGAAATATTGTCCGGCAGAAAGAGAATATCCTTTTTCCTTTATCTCATCGTAAGAAACAGCCACAGAAAAATCCTCCACTGCCTCCTTGCGCTGGAATGTGCCGACAATCTTTTCTATCTCGTCATCGTTCAGACGCACCTTTTTCAATCCGTTAGCATCTTTATATTCCTCGCCCAATTTACTGGCATCAATCAAGATTACTTTGTCAGTGGTTGCAGACTTATCAAAGAACAGCACACTGACATTCGTACCTGTATTGGCAAACACGTTGCTTGGCATGGAAACACAGCCGAACACCACTTTGTCATCTACAATTTTATGAAGAATTTTGTTCTCAATACCACTTTTAGCCGTGATAAAACCTGTAGGAATGACAATTGCACCCTTGCCTGTCTTTTTCAGTGAATTGATAACGTGCTGAATGAAACAGGTATATATAGCCATTGACTCTTTCTTTTTGGCGGGTACATTTGGGACTCCAGCCCAAAAACGGGCTGGCATGGCGGCTATCTTCTCGCGAGTGTCCGAGAAGTCCATCTTGAAAGGAGGATTGCTCACCACGAAATCAAACTGGCGCAACTGCTGCCCGTCATCGCTTTTATGATAAGGGCTTACAAGCGTGTCACCTTGAATAGCATTATCAAGCGAAGACACAAGTCCGTTAAGTAGCAGATTAAGTTTTAACATTTTGTTGCTTCGCTGGGAAATATCTTGCGAAAAGATGGTACAGCGTTCTTCTCCTATTTGATGACTAAGTGCCATCAGAAGCGTACCTGTTCCTGCCGAGGGGTCATAACATTCCATGCTATGCAAATCAGCATTATCCCCCACTAACAGACGAGCCATAATCGTTGCTATGGCATGAGGCGTATAATACTCCGCATATTTTCCACCTCCAGCGGTATTATAGTCCTTAATCAAATACTCAAAGATGCTGGAGAAGAAATCGTAATTCTGTGCAAACGCTTCTTCAAAGGAGAAATTCACGAGTTTATCCACCAGAGCACGGGCGAATGGCGCACGTTGTGCCGAATCGGTCACAAACGGTGTCAATGCCTCGAACAATGGAATCTTCGTGTTGACTGTGGTCTGCGTGGAAAATATATCTGCATTTTGTTCCGCTATATCTGTCATAGTGGAATCGAATATAGTATCAAAATCCCCTTTTCCCTGTTGATTCCAAAGATTGGCTATCAGATGATAAGGTTCAAGCATCGGAACATCTGGAGAGATGGCACTCTGAATAAGCATACGTTCATCATCAGAAAGATTCTCGTATGCCGTTTCCCATTTTACATCCCCGGTCAGTTTCTTTGCTATTTCACTTTTCGCATTTTTTAATTCATAACCGAATTTGTCATTCAGGAATTTATAGAGAAATACCTGAGTGATAATCTTATATTCGTTACCATCGTTTCCCATACCGTATGATTGGCAGGTAGCTTTAAGTCCGTCGATGAGCCTTAATGTTTTTTCTTTAATATCTGACATAATCTTTATGCAATGCCGTAAGTGGCGTTATATTGGTTAATATACTGTTGTGAAATACGTGTTTGGATAAACTTGTAATCGTCCATCTCCGGCTTAATCTGTGGGAAATGATACAAGCATCCATTGATAAGGGCCATCACCGTACGATTAAAATAAGCATCTTTTTTTAGAATGTCATTACGGTCGTAGACTTTGGCATCCACATCCTCTTTTATAATGTTGAGAATGGCCGCAATCTCTTCGTCAAGGAAAGAGAACATAGGCTTCTGTCCCTTATCTTCCCTCTGCTTATTCACTTCACGAATACGCTTGTGTACACGAGCAAATTTTTCATCGCCATTGTACTTTTTCAACAAGACATTATTGCGTTTTTGTAAGTCTTGCAGACGACCGATGATTTCATCCAAAGCCTGTGTTTCTTCGTTGAACTTGGCTATCGTGTCAATCACAAAACCGTGTTCTTTGAAGCGTTCCATAAAGGCTTCACGCAACGAGATAAACTCCGGATCGTCTTGGTCGAAGTTTTGGGTAAATGAAGAAATGGTACGTTGCCATTTCTCTTTCAATTCCACACCACCGGATATAAGGCGCATTTCCTCTTGTCCTATTTTGGAGAAAGTGAACTCTATATCCATCATTGCCTCATTGATTAGAGTTTTCGTTTCCTCATTTGTATTGAAAGCCTCTTTCTGATTGATGATACTTATCCGTCTTTGCACCTCAGAGAGTAGTTGCGGCAACTTGGTGATTTCGAGTTTGGCAAATTGCTCTTTCATTTCATCATCACCGAATGTACGCACGATGTTCGCCATGTTCTTGGCTGATTCCAATGCCTGTTTGAGGTCGAGCAATACAGCTTTATCCTCTTCGGTGGAGATTTCAGAAGAAAATTCTTCCGCATTATCGTATGTGTAATTGAAAAGCGTTTGCCGAACTTTCTTCATCTGATTCAATATCTCTTCCTTGTCCTCAATGACTTGGGTAAAGGTATCGGTGGCCGCGGATTCGCCAGTCTCATCCACATCATTAAAGCGGTTTAATTCTTGTAAATATGCTTCGTTGGTTTCCTTAAAGTTGCGCTTGATGTCGGCAAAGTCAATGACAAAACCGTAACGCATACCAGGATAAGGACGGTTTACACGTGTTATGGCTTGAAGCAGATTGTGGTCTTTCAGTTTGCGCCCGAAATACAAGCGTTTCAAACGCGGCGCATCAAAACCAGTCAAAAGCATATTGAAGACAATGAGAATATCCACTGTCATATTTTTCTTGAAGTCCTTGACTATCTGCTTGCGAGTTTCCTTGTCATCCGTATCGTGAAGAATGATTCCGGCTTTCAGCGGTCTGTATTTTGATTTGTAATCCACTTCCGGTTCACCCACTACATACGAACCATCGGAAAGTTTTATCTTGATGGGCTTCGGCTGATACTTCTGCCATTCTTCTTGAAATACATCATAAAGCCGTCTTGCCTGTTCGCTGGTTTCACAAATGACCATACCACCTAAAGTATCATCTCCTTGTATCTTGCGAAACTCTTTTAAGTCCGTCATAATGTAACGGGCTAACTCGTTTACATAACTAGGATGCTCTATGATTTCCGACTTACGAATGTCTTTCTTTTGCACAAGGGTTTCCAGTTTATCGTACACATCAGACAAACGCTCTTTATAGGAGGTTTCTATATCTTCACGTATGATTTTCAGCGTGTAGCCATCCGCAATGGATTTATCGTAATAATAGGTATGCAAATAGTTTCCGAACACCTTGCAACTGGCACGTTCCTCCTTTAACAGCGGTGTACCTGTAAGTGCGATTTTAACCGCATCGGTATCGGCATCAAAGAGGTTGGCAAGAAAGCAGCCACCAGGTTTATACCCTCGGTGTGCCTCGTCAAGAATGAAGATGCGTTGAAGATTGGTTGCATAATCACTGATGCGTACTTTTTCTTTATCCTCGGCAAAACGTTGGATGTTCACAACCGTGATTTCTGCCTGTCCGCTTACACCTTGTTGTGCCTGATTATTGCGGAATTGCTCCATCAGTTCGGCTCTTGTATTGGCGGTAGATACAACCAATCCACGAGCTTCAAACTCTTGTGTAGCTTGTTCCAAAAGGTCAAGGCGGTCTACTATGAAATAGAATTTGGCGACCTTATTCTGTTTGGAATAGAAATCGTTAAGAATATAGGTCAGATAATATGACAAGGCGGTTTTACCACTACCTTGTGTATGCCAGACTACGCCAGATTTCACCCCCTCTGCCAGTTTTTGGCGAATAGCTAACGATGCAAACAATTGTTGGTAACGCATGATATGCTTTTGGTCGGTAGATTCTATCTTTCCATCCACCTCACGCTCCATACGGACATAGGCAATACCATATCTAATGATATACAACAACCGTTCAAGCGAACACATGGATGTTAGGATTCTGTTTGTAGGGGTGTTGAAACCGAGATTTGTCTGGTACTCAGGACTTGTATGAATGACTTGGCAATTGTAATCAGACAATATCTGTTTTTCCACCGTCTTATCAATCTCCTTATACAGATAGTCACGATGGAACGGTGCTATTTTCTGACCGCTTAAATTTTCTTCACGGAAGCAATTGAATGGTGCGTATGAACGTGCCCCAGTACAATAGAAAGCCCCTTGTATAGGTACGATACCGCCCAACGCATCATATTCCATATTATTACTGAATATCATCAACTGCGTAATGTTGATGAAGCGGCGAAACTTTTTATTCGGGAAGCGTTCTTTATTCATTCGTGCGCTCTCTGCCAACATACCACCATGATTGTTGGGTTTCTTCACTTCTACAAAGCAAAGTGGCAATCCGTTTACGAATAAAGTAATGTCAGGACGAAATTCGTCCTGTCCGTTCTTACAGGTAAATTCGGCTGTGAAATGGAACGTATTATTCCCAATGTTATCAAAGTCTATCAGCTTTACAGGCGAAACAGCTTTGAGACGGTTGTAAAAGCCTCGACCGAGGTCATCATCGTTCAGCTCCTTACGAATATCTTTCAAAACTTGAAGAAACTCTCCCTCATGTCCGGGATTCAGATTCTTAAACTGCCGTTCAAATACCTGCAAAAGAATATTCGTGTCACCGTCATAGACCGTGCCATTCTTATCTTCGCTCAACTTACCGAAGTAAGTATACCCTATTCGGGTGAGGTGAACCATTGCAGGCATCTGCACCCGTGTAGCTTCCGAAAACTGTTTCATATCACCTATCCTTTTTGTCGGTTATCAAATCCTTCAAATCGACCTGCAATATCTCTGCTATCTGTTGCAAGGTCTCTAAATTTGGTTGAATCCTATTACAAGCATAAGCATTGACCATACTGAAACTCTTATCGAGTTTCTTTGCCAACCATGTCTGAGAGATACCTTTTTCAGATAATACAGCCTTTATTCTATTTAGTTTCATTCTTTGATACGATTTTATAGTGCAAATATAGTGAATTATATTCGATAAACTGGGATTATTTTTGTACTTTTGTGTACGAAATAAAATTAATATGGATACAGTTAGAAAAAGAGGCGAAATAATTAGCATTGAACAGCGTTCGTTAGTATCTCAGAGATATAGACGTATAACAAGAGCGGTTAATTCGGAATTTTGGGGTAGCACCAGCGAAACTGCTCATAGTTTATATGTGGGCTCTTATGGTAGAGGTACTGCTATTGATACAAGTGACATTGATATACTTGTCGAATTGCCACGAGACGAATATAATAAATATGACACACTAAGAGGAAATGGTCAGTCCAGATTACTACAAGCATTGAAGAATGCAATTTTACAAACCTATCCGAACAGTGATATTCATGGAGATGGGCAAGTCGTTGTGATAAACTTTTCCGATGGGATTAAATTTGAAGTTCTACCAGCTTTTCGTCAATTAGATTGGTGGGGTAATTGGAATGGGAAATACGACTATCCAGATTCAAATATGGGTGGCAACTGGTTGACAACTAATCCCAAAAGCGAGCAACAGGCAATGAAGGAAAAAAATGTTGCAAGCAATGGTTTGTTATTCGACACATGTAAGCACATGCGTGAAATTCGTGATAACTATTTTAGGAGTTACCATCTTCCGGGAATCGTGATTGATAGTTTTGTTTATCATAATATTGCTGATTGGCACTGGCTAAGAGAAGGAGAACAAAGTTCTAATCAACCAATAGGAACTTACGAAAAAAGGCTTTATGATTCATGCCCTGTTTGGAGCTTTAATCTGACAGCACCAGGAAGCAACATGCCAGTAGATACATATAAATACATTGATGTATTAATCAAAGTTTTAAAATACATGACAGAAGAATAAATCATATGGACGAACAAATAAAAATTCTTTATAGGGAGATTCTTGAGCGTTTTAACAAAATAATTTGGACGCACAAAATTCATTTATGTCAAGCGAATATATACCTATCAAAGAAGAAAAAACAAAATCAGATTCTTTTAGTATTTTCTGTTTTGGTATCAGCTTCTGCAATTACCAATATATTCAAGTGGCTACCTGAAATTGTCATTGTCCCATTAATGGCTTTCTTAGCGTTGACATTAACATATTTCACCACCAAATACAAAGCTGAAAATCTAGAAAAGAAGGCAGCTGACAGCGAAAGATTTGCTGCTGTTATGCACGATTTGCGCAATAAGTATGCGGGATTCTTATCAGATATAAAGGCAGAGCTGTACACAAAAGAACAAATTTCTAAAAAGCGAACAGAATTAGAACATATAGAAAATATAGTTTATTCGGGGCTTGTTCCACAAACATCAAAAGAAGCAGTAGATGCAGCATCTTTTGCATTAAAAAACAAACAAGAATCAACTACCACAAACGAAGAAATTCTCCAAATGATTTCTGACAACTTGCAAGTATAAGATTAATTACATGCGCTATTATTAGGAATATAAGATGAATCATAGCAACACATTCTCACTATCTTTTCCCGAAGCCAAGACAATTATTGTTTCCGGTGATATTCATGGAGATTTTAATCAATTGGTATTCAAACTCTGTATTCAATACAAGTTGACGGACACTCTATTGATTGTAGCTGGGGATTGTGGTTTTGGCTTTGAAAAGAAAGAATACTATGAGCAAATGGTTAGACGAAATACCAAGAGAATGAATCAAGCCAACAATTGGATTGTATTTGTACGTGGCAATCATGATAATCCAGCTTATTTCGAAGGAACAACATTCAGTTACAAACGTTTCATTGCTGTTCCTGATTATACTATCCTTCAAGCCTGTAATCATTCCATCCTTTGTGTAGGCGGAGCTATTTCTATTGACCGAAATTATCGCATAAATGAATGGAACAAACGGAAATATCGAGTTCACTCCAATGAGTTGCAAGAAAATGATATTTCCCGCAATTTATATTGGAAGAATGAAGCTCCTATTTACGACGCTGATAAGATGAATACCATCTGTGCAAACTTCTTGATTGATACAGTTGTCACACATACTGCGCCATCACATTGTGAGCTATTCTCAAAAAGCAACCTTAACCAATGGGCTGAGAACGATTCATCACTTCTTAAAGATGTACAATCTGAAAGAAAAACAATGGATATGATCCTGCATCATCTCAAAACTGACAATCATCCGGTGAACCATTGGTATTATGGTCATTTTCACCAAAATTGGCATTCCGCTATTGACGGAATATTATATCAGATGCTCGACATTATGGAGTTCAGCCAAGTCTATTGATTTATACCATTTCAGGTATAATATTGATGTCCGATGCAGAATTACACCCGATATGATATAATGGTTTCCTCCGAATAAAAGTGTACCATTTATGGCATACAAACACTTTTTCAAGCGAATAATTCAGTTTTGCTACACTTTTTCCAACGAATCGAGTACCGAACGCAAAAATTCCACCGCAAGCCACAGAAATCCCAAGAAAACCACTACCTTTGCATTCAACAAGCGTTCTGTAACATCCATGCGGAAATGCCCTATCGTTCAACACGTTGAATCTGATAGCGGACATTCCACAAAAAGGCTGAAAAGAGGCGGTACAACACGTATATGCAAAGCTGTGAAATACAACGATTTGCATTTATCCCCACATTCTGTGTATTTGTCAAAACAGAGGTTGTACCGATTAAAATGAATAGTCACTGATAATCAGTGATGTAAATATGCTGCATCGGTAAGTAAGAAGCGCATACTATCATTGCTGCAATAAAATAGATCGTTTAAAGAAATCACTATGCCCAT